>DATNMH010000017.1:0-11247 GCA_035602395.1 Candidatus Acidiferrum sp. | reverse complement strand
GCCTGGCTGGTGGCGGTCGTTGGACTGGCCAACTGGAGCTTCGCAAAGAGAGACCTTTAGGAAAGGGGTCTGTCGCCGGCGCGGCGCACCGCTCGAATTGTCAATCCTAGCCGGATCAATGCCGGCGTGACGACCACCTTGAGTAGCAAGCTGAGCAACGGCCAGTAGTGTAGGCCGGCTAAGCCGAGTGACCCTTTTGCGCCGCCAATTGCCAGCACTTTTCCGTCCAGCGTGCCCGTCGACGGTTGGGCCCGAGGGCCATTGACTTAGGCGGTAACCGAACGTACATTTAGCTCGCCAAATCGGCGACCCGCAACTCAATAGGAGGGGAAACATGGGAGTCGCGACCTTAACGCCTCCGGCGCAGCGAGTGGGGGAGGAGCTTGTCTATCCCGACGGCCGGCATGAGCTGGCCGACGATTCGGCGATCCGAAACAGTCCGCTCTACAACGTGGACCTGGCTCCGGTACCGCTCAAACGGCGGACCTGGAGCACCTATAACTACATGGCGCTGTGGATCGGAATGGCGCACAACATCCCGACCTACCTACTAGCCTCCGGACTCGTTGCGTTGGGCATGGCCTGGTATCAGGCGATCCTGACGATCGCGCTCGCGAACATCATCGTCCTGATCCCGATGCTGGCGAACAGCCACGCCGGCACCAAGTACGGCATCCCGTATCCGGTTTTCGCGCGGGCCTCGTTCGGCGTTTTTGGCGCCAACGTCGCGGCGCTGCTTCGGGCCGGGGTGGCCTGCGGCTGGTTCGGCATCCAGACCTGGATCGGCGGCGGCGCGCTCTACGCGCTGAGCGGAAAGCTGTTTGGTAGCGGCTGGACGAATTCGTCCATCGTCTTAGGGCAGCACTGGACGCTCTGGCTGAGCTTCGCGGTCTTCTGGGCGCTCAACATCCTGATCATCATGCGCGGCATGGATGCGGTCCGCCGCTTCGAAAACTGGGCCGCGCCCTTCGTGCTGGTGGTCGCGCTCGGTCTGCTCGCCTGGATGGTCGGCCAGGCCGGCGGCTTCGGCCCAATCCTCAGCGAGCCTGGCAAGATCGGCTGGGGCAGCAGCTTCTGGTTCGTCCTGTTCCCGCCGGCGCTTATGGGGATGATCGCGTTCTGGTCGACACTCTCGCTCAACATGCCGGACTTCACTCGTTTCGGCAAGAGCCAGCGGGCGCAGGCGTGGGGCCAGATCCTTGGGCTCCCGACGACCATGACGCTCTTTCCGCTGGTGGCGGTGCTGATCACCGCGGCCACGCAAAAGGTATACGGCGCCCCGATCTGGGATCCGGTCGCGCTGACGGCCAAGTTCGACAACCCGCTGGTCGTGATCTTCGCCCTCTTCACGCTGGCCGTCGCCACCCTGTCGGTCAACGTAGCGGCCAACATCGTGAGCCCTTCCTATGACTTCTCGAACGTGATCCCGAAGCTGATCAGCTTCCGTACCGGCGGCCTGATCACCGGCGTTCTCGGCATCTTGATCCAGCCCTGGAACCTGCTGACGAACCCGAACGTCTACATCTTCACCTGGCTCGGCTTCTACGGGGGCGCGCTGGGTGCGATCGCCGGCGTGCTGATCGCCGACTACTGGTTCATGCGCAACACCAACCTCCGGCTGGGCGATCTCTATCGCGCGGACGGCGAGTACCGCTACGCTGGCGGCTTCAACTGGCGAGGCCTGGTCAGCTTGCTGGTCGGTGGTGTCCTGGCGGTGGGCGGCGCCTACTCAACGCCAGGCAACGGGCCCTTCCCGCAGGCCGGGATCATCGGCCCGCTGTACAGCTGGTTCCCATTCCACGTGTACGACTACAGCTGGATCGTCGGCCTGGTGGCGGCGTTCGTCTGCTACCTGGCGCTCTCGGCGCTCTTCCCGGCGGCTGCCGCTCGGCGGCGCCCGCAGGCAGCGGCGGCGACCTAAACTCGTAGATCGATCGCGCTGGAGCCCCTTCCTCGCGGCGGGGGCTCCAGCCTTTTGAAACGAATGGCACGACTCAGCTTCGGTGTTTGCTTTGCGCCGGATCCTCCCCCCAGCCGGTGGGTGGAGCTGACCAAGCTTGCCGAGGCCCAGGGATTCGAGTACGCGTGGCTCTTCGATTCGCACGTGCTCTGGCAGGAGGTCTATCCGATCTTCACGCTGATGGCCGTCAACACCAAGACCATCAAGATCGGCCCCTGCGTGACCAACCCGGGAACGCGCGATCCCACCGTCACCGCCAGCGCACTGGCGACGCTGAACGAGATATCCGGCGGGCGAATGGTGATGGGCATCGGCCGCGGCGACAGCGCCCGGCGCGTGCTTGGCAAGAAGCCGGTCACGGTGGAGCAGATGGAGGCCGACTGCCGCCTCATCCGAGAGCTTGCGGCGGGGCGTGAAGTCGCGTACGACGGCGTCAAGGTCCGGCTGAAATGGGCCGAGCACGAGCTGCCCATCTGGGTCGCCGGCTACGGGCCGAAGGCGCTGCGCGCGGCGGGGCGGGTCGCCGACGGCGTCATCATCCAGCTGGCCGATCCCGCCATCATCAAGTGGTGTTTGCAGTTCGTGCGCGAGGGCGCGGAAGAGGCGGGTCGATCCTTCGACGACATCCTGGTGCAGGCCGCCGCCCCGGCCTTCATCTCCGACGACATCGAGGCGGCGCGGGAGCAGGTGCGCTGGTTCCCGGCGCTGGTCTCGAACCATGTCGTCGACCTGCTCAAGCGTTACGACGTCCAGGACCTTCCCAAGGCCCTGACCGACTACATCAAGGCGCGCGACCACTATGACTACTCGGAGCACGCCCAGCGGGGCGCGGCCCATGCCGACTTCGTCCCCGATGACGTGATCGACCGGTTCTGCGTCATCGGCACGGTCGAGCAGAGCAAGAAGCGGATCGAGGAATTGATCGACGCTGGCGTCGACCAGTTCAACCTCTACCTTATGGTGGAGAAACCCGAGGCGGTCATTAAGCAATACGGCGAAGCCATCATTCCAGCGTTCAGTTAGCGAGGAGGAGGCGACACAGACATGGCGAAGGTGAGGGCGGCGCTGATCCAGGCGCACGCGAACATGCCCAAAGAAGAGGCCATTCAGAGGCACGAGGAACTGATCGGCGAGGCTGCGGCGAAAGGTGCGCAGATCACGTGCCTGCAGGAAATCTTTTTTGGCCCGTACTTCTGCGCCGAGCAGGATCCCAAGTGGTACGACACGGCCGAGCGAGATGACGGGCCGACGGTCAAGCGGATGCAGGCGCTGGCCAAGAAGCACAAGATGGCCCTGGTCGTGCCCTTCTACGAGGAGGCTCAGACCGGGGTCTACTACAACACCGCCGTCCTGATCGAGAACGATGGCATGATGGTCGGCAAATATCGCAAGACGCATATCCCGCATGTCGGTCCCTGCTTCTGGGAGAAGTTCTATTTCAAGCCGGGCAACCTCGGCTACCCGGTATGGGAGACCTCGGTCGGCCGGGTCGGCATCTTGATCTGCTACGACCGCCACTTTCCTGAGCCCGCCCGGGCGCTTGGTCTCAAGGGCGCCGAGCTAGTCTTCAACCCGTCGGCCACGGTCAAATCGCTGTCGCGCTACCTGTGGGAGCTCGAGCAGCCCGCGCACGCGGTGGCCAACGGCTACTGGATCGGCGCCATCAACCGGGTCGGGGTTGAGAAGCCGCTCAACGAGGCGCAGTTCTACGGGGCGAGCTACTTCTGTGATCCGCGCGGCAAGATCGTTGCCCAGGCGTCCGAGACGGAAGATGAAGTCCTGGTCGCCGACATCGACCTGGACATGAATCGTCAGGTGCGCAACACTTGGCAGTTCCTGCGCGATCGCCGGCCGGAGAGCTACGAGGAGCTGGTCAGGGAGCTGCCATGAGGACGCTGATCAAAAACGGCACGGTGGTAACCGCGAGCGACACCAACAAGACCGACGTGCTGATCGAGGGCGAAAAGATCGTGGCGATCGGGAGCGGACTCACGGCCAATGCCGACCAGGTGATCGACGCCGAAAACCGCTACGTGATGCCCGGGGCGATCGATGTCCATACCCACATGGAGTTGCCCTTCGGTGGCACCTTCGCCTCCGACGACTTTGCCACCGGGACCGCTGCCGCTGCCTGGGGCGGAACGACGACGATCGTCGACTTCGCCGTCCAGACCTACGGCCAGACCCTGCGCCAGGGTCTCGACCAGTGGCACAAGAAAGCCGAAGGCAAGGCGCACATCGACTACGGCTTTCACATGATCGTGCGCGAGATCAACGATTCCATCCTCAAGGAGATGGACGCGCTGGTCAACGAGGGCGTCCCCTCGTTCAAGCTCTTCATGGCCTACCCAGGCGTCTTCATGCTCGATGACGCGTCGATCTTTAAGGCGATGGGCCGCACCGCTGAGAACGGCGGCTTGATCATGATGCACGCCGAGAACGGTGGCGCGATCGACGTGCTCGTGCAGCGTTATCTCGCCGAGGGAAAGGGCGATCCGATCAATCACGGACTCACCCGTCCGGCCAGCATGGAGGGCGAGGCGACCAGCCGTGCCATTGCGCTGGCCCGGCTTGCGGAGGTCGCCGTCTATATCGTGCACTTGAGTTCGAAGGAGGCGCTCGATGCGGTTCGGGAGGCGCGCGACGACGGCGCCTCGACCTTTGCGGAGACCTGCCCGCAATATCTATATCTCAGCTTGGACGACCTCGGCCGGCCCGGCTTCGAGGGAGCGAAGTACGTCTGCTCGCCGCCGCTGCGACCGTCCTCGCATCACGACGAGCTCTGGAAGGGCCTGCTCCAGGACGACCTGCAGCTGGTCGCGACCGACCACTGTCCCTTCCATTTCAAAGGCCAAAAGGACCTGGGGCGCGGCGACTTCTCCAAGATCCCCAACGGCCTGCCGGGAGTGGAGGACCGCTTTACGCTGATTTTCCATGGCGGCGTCAATTCAGGCCGCATCACGCTCAACCGCTTCGTCGAACTGGTGGCGACCGCGCCCGCCAAGATGTTCGGGCTCTTTCCGCGCAAGGGCACGATCGCCCCGGGAAGCGACGCCGACATC
This sequence comes from Candidatus Acidiferrum sp., assembly GCA_035602395.1. Lineage (GTDB taxonomy): Bacteria > Chloroflexota > Dormibacteria > CF-121 > CF-121 > CF-13. The sequence continues at coordinate 6,225 of DATNMH010000017.1, read as the reverse complement.
GTGATCTTCAATCCGAGGGTGGAACGCACGATTTCGGCGAAGACCCATCATATGAACGTGGACTACAGTTGTTACGAGGGCATGGCGGTCAAGGGCTTGCCGGAGGTCGTGATGCAGCGTGGCAACGTGCTGGTCAAGGACGGAAAGTTCCAGGGCATCACGGGCGCCGGCCAGTTTCTGCGGCGCTCGCCGTTTCATTCGGTGCCCGCCGGTCAACCAAGTCCGGTAGGAGCCAGGTCATGATTGCCACCAAGAACGTCCAGAGCTTCATCGGCGGCAAGTTCCGCGACTCCAGCGCTCAGAAGGTCGACCCGATCCCGAACCCCGCGACCGGCGAGACGATTGCCAGCCTTCCGCACTCGACCCGCGAGGAGATCAACGAAGCCGTAGCTGCCGCGAAGAAGGCATTCCCCGCCTGGAGCGAAACCCCCGTCCCGGAACGCGCTCAGGTGATGTTCCGCTTCAAGGCGCTCTTCGATAAAAACATCGACGAGCTCTCCGCGATCGTCACCCAGGAGAACGGCAAGACGCTGGACGAGTCGCGTGGCGAGGTGAAGCGGGCAATCGAAGTCATCGACTTCGCCTGTGGTGCCCCAACCCTGATGCTGGGTCACAACCTCGACCAGATCGCCAAAGGCATCGACGAGGAGCTGACCCGATTCCCGGTTGGTGTGGTCGCCGGCATCACGCCCTTCAATTTCCCCAACATGGTGCCGATGTGGATGATCCCGGTCGCGATCGTCACCGGCAATACGTTTGTCCTCAAGCCCTCGCAGCTGACGCCACTTTCCGCGATGCGTATTGCGGAACTGCTCGAGGAGGCCGGTCTGCCCGAGGGCGTCTTCAACGTCGTGCACGGCGCCAACGATGCCGTCAACCAGCTGTTGACTCATCCCGATATCTCCGCGATCTCGTTCGTCGGCTCGGCGACGGTCGCCGCCTACATCTACGCGACCGCCGCGGCCAACGGCAAGCGGGTCCAGGCGCTGGGCGGTGCCAAGAACCACATCCTGGTCATGGACGATGCCGACCTCGAGCTGTCTGCACCGCACGTCATCTCGTCCGCATTCGGCAATGCCGGCCAGCGTTGCCTGGCGGGGAGTGTTGCGGTCGGAGTGGGCAAGATCGGCGACGCCCTGGTGCGCGAGCTGGCCAGCGATGCAGCGAAACTGAAAGTCGGCCCGGGCACGGATCCGAAAACAACCCTGGGGCCGGTGATCCGTGGGGAGCGCAAGAAGAAGTTGATCGAGTACATCGACGGTGCGCAGGCGGAGGGCGCGCAGCTGGTCTCCGACGGTCGGCAGGTCGACCAGAAGGAAGGCTTCTTCCTCGGACCCACCATCTTCGATCGTGTCACGCCGAACATGAAGATCTGGAAGGAGGAGCTCTTCGGACCCGTGCTCTCGGTGGTTCGGGCCTCGGATATCGACGAGGCCCTCAAGGTGCTCAATGCCAGCACGTACGGGAACATGGCCTCGATCTTCACCAACTCGGGCAAGTACGCGCGAGAGTTCAAGCGCAGGGCGCAAGCCGGCATGCTGGGCGTCAATATCGGAGTGGCGGCGCCGATGGCGTTCCTCCCGTTCACCGGCTGGAAAAACTCGTTCTTCGGCGACCTGCACGCCACGGGCCAGGACAGCATTCGCTTCTACACGCGACACAAAGTCGTGACGACCCGGTGGCTTTAGAGACGAGCGCCCGCCCTCACGTTCTGAGCGGCGAGGAGATCGTCGCCCTCTGCCGCCAGTACACGCTCTACGAATGGACGGCGCAATCGGCGGTCGATCCGATCGCCGTTGACCATGCCAAGGGCGTCTACTTCTATACCCCCGAGGGGAAACGCTACATCGACTTCAACAGCCAGCTGATGAGCGTCAACGCCGGGCATGGTCACCCGCGAATCATCGAGGCGATCAAGCGCCAGGCGGAAAAACTTCCGTATGCCAATCCCTTCATGGCGCATGAGCCGCGTGCGTTGCTCGGCAAGAAGCTCGCCGAGCTGATGCCCGGCGACCTCGACAAGGTCTTCTTCACGCTCGGCGGTGCGGAGGCGAACGAGAACGCGATCAAGCTGGCCAGGACCGTGACCGGTCGCCACAAAATCATCGCACGATACCGCTCCTACCATGGGGCGACCGCCGGCGCCATGGCGTTGACCGGCGACCCTCGGCGGTGGGCCAACGACCTGGGCACGTCGGGCGTGGTGCACGTGCTCGATCCCTATCACGGCCCGCAGCGCGAGCCGGACAGCGCAGAAAAATCCCTCGAGTACCTCGAGGAGACGATCCAGCTCGAGGGGCCGAACACCATCGCCGCCTTCTTCCTGGAAACCGTCACCGGTACCAACGGCATCCTGATTCCACCGGATGGCTATCTCCAGGGCGTACGTGCGCTCTGCGATCGATACGGCATCCTGATGGTCTGCGATGAGATCATGTCGGGCTTCGGCCGGACCGGCGAATGGTTCGCCGTCAACCACTGGAACGTTGTCCCGGACATCATGACGATGGCCAAGGGACTGACGAGCAGCTACGTCCCGCTGGGCGCGGTCGGCATGCGGCCGAGAATCGCTGAGTATTTCGACAAGAACGTCTTCTACGGCGGTCTTACCTACAACAGTCATCCGCTGGCGTGTGCCACGGCACTCGGCACCATCCAGGCATACGAGGAAGACGACATGATCGGCAACGCCCGCCGGATGGGGGAGGTGATGAAACGGCATCACCAGGAGCTCAAGCGGAAGCACCCGTCGGTGGGCCTGACGCGCGCGATCGGTCTCTTCGGCATCCTCGAGCTGATCAAGGACCGCAAGACAATGGAGCCGCTCGCGCCCTTCAACGGCACCTCAGAGCCGATGAAGGCGGTTGGGAGAGCCCTTCGCGAGCAGGGGCTTTACACGTTCGTGCGCTGGAACACGATCATGACGAACCCGCCGCTGTGCATCAACGAGAACGAGCTGGCCGAAGGCTTCGCCATCATCGACAAGGCGCTCGACATCGCCGATGAGGCCGTCGCCTAGGCTCCGGCCGGCGCATGGCCAGCGTGCAGGACGACCCGTCGAACCCCGACGCTGGATTCGCCGAACTCTACGCGCAGCTTCCCGATGTGACCGACCTGTCGCCATGGCTCGAGCTGGCTCAAGGCGCCACACCGCCGGTTCTCTATCTCGGGATCGGTACTGGGCGGATCGCCGTGCCGCTGTCCGCGGCAGGCATCGAGCTGGTCGGGGTCGATAGCCATCCCGGCATGCTCGAGCGGCTGCGGGGACGGCTCCCGCGGACCGAGTTGATCCAATCGCGAATCGAGGACCTCGCGCTCGCCCGGCGATTCGACCTCGTCATCGCGCCCTCCAACATCCTCTACCTGGTCGAGCGGTTGCGCCGAGCCGCCGATCACGTCGCCGACGCCGGCGCCCTCGCCTTCGAGCTGGCCAACCCGCACTGGCTGCGGGCGGGAGGCGGCGATGGGGTCAGGGTGCAAGCCTTCGATGGAAATGGGGCGCGTCTCGAGGTCGATTACCGACTTCCCGACGGACGGACGGTCACGCAGCACGCCGAGGTGGCCATCGTCTGGCCCGAGGAGATGGAGAACTGGCTATCGGCGGCCGGCCTGAGGCTCCAGCGGATGTTCGGGCGGCCCGATGCTGAGCTCCTCGACAGCCCGAGCTTCTACATCGTGGCCTCCAGGTAAAGGGGCGGGGTGGCCGGGCGCATCCTCGTGGTCGAGGACGATCGCGCGTTGCGGACCGTCCTTGTCGGAGCGCTGCAATCCGGTGGTTTCGAGGTCGAGCAGGCGGCGGACGGGTCGGTCGGCGTCCAGGCACTGAAGGCCAGGTCCTTTGACATCGTCCTGCTCGACATCGGACTGCCGTTCGTCGATGGCTGGCACGTGCTCTCCACTCTCGAAGGCCGCCGCATTCCTTCGGTCATCGTGATCAGCGCTCGCGGCGACCAGGCGGACAAGGTCCGCGCCCTCGACATGGGCGCCGACGACTACCTGGCGAAGCCGTTTGGCTCGGACGAGTTGCTGGCACGAATCCGCGCGGTGCTTCGCCGCGCCCAGCCTCCGGCGCAGTTGCCTCTCATCGTGCGAACCGGCGACATCACCGTCGACCTACAGAACCATTCGGTCTTACGCGGGGAGCAGGAAGTCCGGCTCTCGGCGACGGAGTATCTCCTGTTAGCCGAGCTCGCGCGCCACGAACACGAAGTGATGGACTATCGCACGCTCCTCCACCGCGTCTGGGGCCCGGCCTACGGTGATGAACGGCACTACTTGCGCGTTTTCATCCAGCGGCTGCGGCTCAAGCTAGAACACGATCCGGCGCATCCGGAGGTAATCCAGACGGTGCCGGGCCGTGGCTACCGCTTCGGTTCTGCGATCAAGCGCTGATCGGCAGCGCGCTGCGCTTGCGCCGAGGCAAGCCGTTGGTCGGGACCGCGACCACCGGTAGATCCGAGTGGCGTAACACACGGGGAGCCACGCTTCCCATCAGCAGCCCGCCCAACCATGACCGCCTCGAGGTGCCGATGACGATCTCGTCGGCGTGATGCTTGTGGGCCGCATAGACGATCTCATCGGCCACGCGCCCGCTGCGGGCCGTGCGGATAAGCCCGCGGGCGCGCACGCCGGCCCGCTCCAATTCGTAAATCGCGCGACTCACGGTTTCCGCGATCTCGCCCGGCTGGCGGACGTCCCACCCGTAGCCGCGGACATAATCGCGCTCGCGCACCGATAGCACCAACACCTCGGCATGCGACTGTCGGGCAAGCTTGGCCGCCGCCGCGACCAGGGCTTGCGACTGAGGCACGGCCTCGATCGCCAGCAGGATCGGTCCCGTCGCCGGATCAACCGCGGAAGACCACATGCGCCCAGCGTATCCCTGGGTGCGTCAACAGCCCATAAACGATCGGCGCTCCAACGTGAATTTGTTGATGCGCCGTTGACGCGCCCCGTCCTACGCTCACGTCATGCCACTGGATGTTTGGTTGATCGGTTTGTTACTCGCGCTGACGATCGGTAGTTTTGCCTATGTGTTCGGGCTGAAGAAGCTGCCATGACCGGCTATATCGTGTCCGGCGTCGTTGCGCTACTGGTGACGGTCTATCTGTTTGTCGCGCTTCTATTCCCGGAGCGGTTCTGATCCATGGTGCTTGAACTGATCGGGATCGCCATCACCTTCGCCGCCGTCGCCGTCGGTGCCTGGTTTCTGGGCGGCTTCATGGTCAAGGTCTTCACCGGGGGACGCACGTTCCTGCATCCGGTCCTGCGCCCGGTGGAAGTTGGCTTCTACCGGCTGTCCGGTATCAAGGAGGACCAGGAACAGGGTTGGATCCTGTACACGGTCGCGATGCTCGCCGTGCAGGTGGTCAGCTTCATCCTCACCTACGTCATCCTTCGGCTCCAGGATCACCTGCCGCTCAACCCGATGGGCTTCAGCGGTGTCGCCCCCGACCTTGCCTGGAACACCACGGTGAGCTTCGTCACCAACACCAACTGGCAGAACTACACCGGCGAGCAGACGATGTCGTACCTCTCACAGATGCTGGGGCTTGTCATCCACAACTTCCTCTCGGCGGCGACGGGCATCGCGTTGGCGGTGGCGCTCATCCGCGGCATGTCGGCGCGAAAAATGAAAACGCTCGGCAACTTCTACGTCGACGCCACCCGGGCGATTCTTTACATCCTGATCCCCATCTCGGTGATAGCGGCCTTCGTCCTGATCTCGCAGGGCGTGATCCAGAGCCTGGACCCCTACACGACCGCGCACACGGTGCAGGGCTCGACCCAGACGATCGCCGTCGGCCCCTTCGGCTCGCAGGAGGCGATCAAGGACCTGGGCAACAACGGTGGCGGGCCGTTCAACGCCAACTCCGCACATCCCTTCGAGAACCCCAATGGCTTCACCAACCAGTTCGAGATCTTCCTCGAGCTGCTCATCCCATTCGCCCTGGTCGTCACGTTCGGCAAGATGGTCGGCAACATCAAGCAGGGCCTCGCCATCGGCGGCGCCATGGTGGCGATCTTCTTGGTCGCGACCGGGATCGCGATCGGCGCGGAGCAGGTCGGCAACCCGGCGCTCACCGCGGTTGGTGCCAACCAGGCTCGAACATCCACGCAACCTGGCGGCAACATGGAAGGCAAGTCTGTCCGTTTCGGTCCCGTGTACTCGGCGAACTTCGCCGCCACGACCACCGGCACGAGTACCGGCTCGGTCGACGCGAG
>DATNMH010000016.1:0-2241 GCA_035602395.1 Candidatus Acidiferrum sp. | reverse complement strand
CGGTTTGAGGATTGGTCGTTACGAGCGAGCCGGGAGGCGTCGAAGCACAGCACAGCGCCAACCTCTCCGGCACACAGCCATGCAACCAGCCGTTTGAAGCCGGGCCGTGAAACCCGACGCTGCGCCCTAGCCTGACTTGGCCGATTGGCGGCGGGGTTTCCGATTTTGGATCCAGCAAGTAATTGAGGGAAAAGGAGCCGATCAGCAGAAATTGGCGAGAAACGGCTGTAGTGAAGACCTAGGCCATTTTCCGGGTGGCGACCGCGGGTATCATGCGCGGCGTCATGTTTCTCCGTCACACCAAGCGCAAGAAGGACGGCAAAGAGCACCGTTACTGGAGCATCGTGGAGAATCGCCGGGTAGGCGGAGGCCGTGTGGTGCAGCGGCCGCTGCTGTACCTGGGCGAGATCAACGATTCGCAGGAACTGGCTTGGCGCAAGTCGATCGCCGTCCTCGAGGAAGGAGCGGCGGCGCCGCGCCCCCTGTCGCTGTTCCCGGAAGACCGCTGCGAGGGGGTGCTGCCCGACGCCGCGGTCGTCCGGCTGAAGCTTGCCGAGCTGCGGTTGTGCCGGCCGCGGCAGTGGGGCGGGTGCTGGCTGGCGGTGAACCTGTGGCGCGAACTGGCGCTCGACCGGTTCTGGGCCGAGCGGCTCGGCCCGAGCCGCAAGGGGACGCGTTGGCACCAGGTGCTGTTGCTCTTGGCGACCTACCGGCTGCTGGCGCCGGGTAGCGAGTGGCGCTTGCATCGCCAATGGTTCGAGGGCAGCGCCATGGCCGACCTGCTGGGCGAGGATGTCGGACTGGCGGAGATCCACAAGCTCTACCGCTGTCACGATCGGCTGCTCGAACACAAACAAGCGCTGTTCGACCATCTGGTCGGGCGTTGGCGCGACCTGTTCAACGTTTCGTTCGACGTCCTGCTCTACGACTTGACCAGTACCTATTTCGAGAGCGATCCGCCGTTTCCGGAAGGCGACAAGCGTCGGCACGGGTATTCGCGTGACCACCGCGGCGACTGCGTGCAAGTGATCATTGCACTGGTCGTGACGCCGGAAGGGCTGCCGCTCGCCTACGAGGTGCTGCCGGGCAATACCGCGGACAACACCACCCTCAAGGACTTTCTCGCCCGCATCGTGGCGCAATACGGCAAGGCGCGCCGGATCTGGCTGATGGACCGAGGCGTGCCGACCGAAGCGGTGCTGGCCGAGATGCGCGCTGCCGATCCGCCGGTGCAGTATCTGGTCGGCACGCCGAAGGGGCGTCTGACCCGGCTGGAGAAGGGGCTTGTCGACAAGCCCTGGCACGACGCCCGGCCGGGCGTACAAGTCAAGCTGCTGCCACAGGACGGCGAGCTCTATGTCTTCGCCCAAAGCACCGACCGGGTTGCCAAGGAACGGGCGATACGCCGTCGCCAGCTGAAATGGTTGTGGGGACGGCTCAAGCAGTTGGCCGGCATGAAGCTCAGTCGCGAAGAGTTGCTGATGCGGCTCGGTGCCGCGCGCAAGCAAGCCCGGACGGCTTGGCGTCTAATCGCAATCGAGGTCGCTGCGGACAGCGCCGCACTCAGCTATCGCCTCGATCGCGCGAAGCTGCGCCGCGCCCGGCGGCGCGAGGGCCGGTATCTCTTGCGCACCAATCTCACCGACGACGATCCGGCGCGGCTGTGGGGCTTGTACCTCCAGCTTGTCAGCGTCGAGGAGGCGTTCAGGAACCTCAAAGGCGACCTCGCCATCCGGCCGATCTTTCACCAGGATGCAGCGCGCATCGAGGCGCATATCTTCATCGCCTTCCTCGCCTATTGCCTCCATGTCACACTCGGCCGGCGCCTCCATGCCCTGGCGCCTGGCCTCACGCCGCGCAGCGCCATCGAAAAGTTCGCCGCCGTGCAGATGATTGATCTGCATATCCCGACGACCGACGGCCGAGAGCTGCTGCTGACCCGCTACACCGAACCAGAACCCGAACTCGCGCTCCTGCTCGATAAGCTCAAATTCGTCCTGCCCGCCCAACCGGAGCCCAAAATCAGCGCCGCTCAGACCGCCCCGCCATCCCCCGTGTAGTGAAGACCTTCGAGGGTCCGCTTGAAAGATGTCAATCACTTAGACTGTGCAACCTGCCCCAATCGGCCAAGATCGGCTAGGGATGTCGAGTCACACTGGGAGCGAACCACTGATGATAGACGAGCTAACCAATGCCCGAATAAACGCACTGGCCGATGCTTTTGACGAGCTTGCGGTGAAG
>DATNMH010000015.1:0-3455 GCA_035602395.1 Candidatus Acidiferrum sp. | reverse complement strand
TGCTGCAGTTCCTGCTCGACCACCCTCACCGGTTCTTCACGACCTCCCAGATCCTGGGCCAGGCCTGGGCAGACCCCGCCCTCTTCCCGGAGGAGGTGCGCAACTACGTGCGCCGGCTGCGGAAGATCCTCGTCGATCTAGGAATTCCCGCCGACCTCGTCAACAAGCCAGGTCGGGGCTACTCGCTGGTATTTCGCAGTCCGTAACTCGGCAGCACCGGGTTTTGTGCAGCGGCCAATGTTGCTGATCTTTTTATGCCCGACTCTGTATTTGTAGGTTCATGGATAAGGTCAAGCCGGTCAGAGGGCGCCCCGACGTCGATGCCGCCATGCGCGGCGGGGACTGGAGCCAGGCGATGGATGGCGAGGGGATTCCCGGTAACTCGACGCTCGAGCACGCGCTCTACTGGCAGCAGATCTACACAGAGATCCTGACCATGGAAGAGAAGGTGCTGGACCGCATCCGCCAGCTGATGAACACGCAATCCGACGAGGCCCGGCGCGAGGTCGAGCTGACCAACGTGCCTGTGGTTGTAGCTCAGGCCGAGCGCTTCCGCCAGCGTCTGGGCTACTGGGACACGCGTATCGCGCAGCTGAACGGCAACTCGAACCACAAACCCTGATCTGGACTCCGGGCGGGCAGTATGAGAGACTCTTGCCGACTTTGTTATGCCTTATCTCCCACGATTAAGAGGTGATTAATATGCGCCGCTCCCTTGTTTCGTTCGGCCTTGCAGCTCTCATCGTCCTGATCTGGCCGGCGACGGCGCTGGCCGCTGCATCCGACCCCTTGCTGGCGACCTCTGGCAACTACGCGGTCCTGGCCTCGGCGACCATCACGTCCACCGGCCCCAGCTGGATCACCGGACAGATGGCGCTCAGCCCGGGCACTTCGATCACCGGCTTCCCTCCCGGGACCTCGGGGCATCAGGACATCAACGATGGCGCGGCGCTTCAGGCCAGGAACGATGCGATCGCCGCCTACACCACGGCGGCAGGGGAACCGGGCTGCACCTCTACGGGCGTGGAGCTCGGCAGCCGCACCCTGGGCCCCGGCCTCTACTGCAACGGCACGATGGCGATTTCAGCGGGACTGACGCTGACCCTCAACGGCGGGGGCATCTACATCTTCCAGATCGCAAGCACGCTCATCACGGGCGCCTCTTCAAGGGTGCTCCTGACCAACGGCGCGCAACCCTGCGACATCTTCTGGCAGGTCGGGAGTTCGGCGACCATCGGCGCGTCGACCGCGTTTGTGGGCACCATCCTGGCTAACGCCTCGATCACCATGGTGACGGCGGCGACGCTGAACGGCAGGGCCCTAGCCTCGCTCGGGTCATCTGCGCCGAGCCAGGGTTCTGTGACGCTGGACACCAACCGCATCATCCAGCCCGGCGGATGCGTGGGCGGCTTCACCACAGCCTTTGCGGCGCCCGCTTTCGTCCCCCCACCAGCAGGCAACATCCTGCCGGCCACGCTCGGCGTTCCGTCTGAGCTGCTGTCACAGATTCCCTGGCTGCTCCTGCTCGGCGTTGGTGCCGGCCTCGGCGCAACCGTGATGGTCGTGAGCAACCGAAGGCGCCGCCGCCGCAGCGCGTAGGCTGGGCCGATGGTCAAGACGTGGTCATGGTTGCCGCACGTGCGCCCGTCGGCGCACGTGTTGGGCGAGGTTGTACTGGCCTTTATGCTCGTCGCCACCCTCGGCTTCACCTCGCGTGATGCTGTTTCGGCCAGCCCCGACTCTCTGATTGGGCCCAATGTGCACTTTCACGCATCCCTCGGGGAGCAGCCTTCTTTCGGGCTGGCGCTTCCAGGCTTGAGCAGCCTCGCGGGCGTGGCCGCGGCAAGCGGCGCTGCGGTCAGCTCGAACGCGCTCATACCGACCGCGCCACCAGCCCAGCTGCTGATCCCGTCCCTGAACATCCACCGCCCCGTGGAGGGGGTTGGTGTCAATCGCTTTGGGGTCATGAACCTGCCCGTGAACGGCTGGAACGCCGGCTGGTTCAAGGGCGGCCCCATTCCCGGCGCACCGGGCGACGCCGTGATTGAGGGCCACGCCGGATACCCCGATCAACCGATGATCTTCGGCAAACTGTCGACTCTGCGGACAGGCGACCAGGTTTTGGTCGTGCTCGGTGACGGGAGCAAGCGGCTCTTTGCCGTTGTTTCGAAGGCTACTTTTCCCGTAGGTTCAGGCCCGGCCGGCATGGGCGAGCCTTACGGCCCACCCCGGCTCACGCTCGTCACCTGCACGGGCAGCTTCGACGCGAACACCTTCTCCTACTCACGGCGCCTGGTGGTCGAACTGAGTTACGCCGGCCTCGCCTGAGGCCTCAAGCGCCGCCGGCGGCCCGGCCGAAGTTGCTGACTTTGTTATGACCTCGGAGCGATCCTGATCGCAAAGAGGTGGATAAATAAATGGCAAGTCAGCAACCGGCTTCCGCACCAGTCTCCGCTCCCGCTTCCGAGCCAATCCAATATTCGGCCGCCCCGGAGGGCAGCTACAACTTCCGCGCGACGGCAATCGTCGGCTTAATCGTTGGCATCGTAGACATCCTCATCGCGGCTCGATTCCTCGGCAAGCTGCTGGGGGCATCCTCGCAATCGGCCTTCGTTCACGCGATCTACCAGGTGAGCGGTGTCCTTGTGGCGCCTTTCACCGGGATCTTCGGCGACACCGGCACCAACACCAACACCTTTGAGACAGCCTCACTGGTCGCGATCGTGGTCTATGCCGTGATCGGATGGGGCATCGTGGTCCTGATCCGGATCGTCACCGCCCCCAAGGGCACCAAACCGGCCTCTTCGTGATGGACTTGAGAGACCTTAGGTCCTGGGGCAGGCACTGGAACGACGCCGCCATGGACCGAATCGCCGAGGCGCTGCCGCGCAGCCCGCCGTCCCGCACGTGGCCGCTGCTGGGCATGCTCGCGCTCGGCCTTGTGGCAGGCGCGGCGCTCGGCGGCTACGCCGTATCGCAGCGGTCGCACATGAAGCGGCTCTCGGACTACGCCCACCGGATGAGAGACCAACTCGCCAATTCAGAGACTTTCGACGAGGACGAGGCGGCACCGGTCGTCACGACACACCGTTCAAATCATCGCCGCAAGGCGACATCTGAGGTTTAAGAACATATGGGAATACTGATCTTCATCATCGTCGGCGCGATCGCCGGTTTCGTGGCTAGCAAGGTGATCAGCGGCAAAGGCATGGGCCTGCTGTGGGACATCGTGGTCGGCATCCTGGGAGCGTTTCTGGGCGCCTGGCTTGCGGGTCTCCTTGGCCTCGGCGTAGACATGGGCACCTTCACCATCGGAGGACTGCTGTCGGCGTTCGTTGGCGCAGTCATCCTGCTGGTCGTTTTCCGCGCTCTCACCCATCGCGGAATGATTCACGCGTAGACACTCCCTTCCTTAAGGGCCTCGTGGAGCTGACTACCCGCGAGGCCTTTTCCTT
>DATNMH010000014.1:0-58025 GCA_035602395.1 Candidatus Acidiferrum sp. | reverse complement strand
CGAGATGACGATCAGCTGCTCCTCCTCGGGATTGACGACCACCCGCATTCCGACCAGCGGACCGGTGCGCTCCGTGACCGCCATCGTGTAGACGCCCTGACCGCCGCGTGAGTGCGCCGGATATTCTTCCAGCGGCGTGAGCTTGCCGTAGCCACGTTCGGAGACCACCAGCAGGTGGGCGTCCTTGCGGACGATGTCGAAGCCCGCCACCAGCGCGTCCTTCCGCAATGTGATCCCGCGTACTCCGGTCGTGTCCCGACCCATCGGACGCACCTGCTTCTCGCTGAAGCGCACCGCCTTGCCGTCGGTGGTGGCGATGATCAGCTCGTCCGACCCGGAGCTCAACTTGACCCAGTTCAGCTCATCACCCTCGGTCAGGTTGATGGCGATCAGGCCGTTGCGCCGAACCTGACTGTACAGGCGCGCCGGCGTCTTCTTGATGGTGCCCTGCTTGGTCACCATCACGAGGTAGCGGTCCTCCGCCCAGTCGGTGATGCCGATGACGGCCGTGATCTTGTCCTTCGGGTCGATGTCGATCAGGTTTGCCGCGGGCAACCCCTTGGCCTGCCGGTTGACGTCGGGGATCTCATGCACCCGCAGCCGGAAGACCGAGCCGTGGTTGGTGAAGAACAGCATGTCGGAGTGGGTGGACGCGATCGCCAGGTGCTCCACGAAGTCCGACTCGACGCGGGCCGCGCCGAGAATGCCCTTTCCGCCGCGACGTTGCGGCCGATAAGTGGTGGCCGGCACCCGCTTGACATAGCCGCGATGCGTCAGCGTGACCACGACGTCTTCCTTGGGGACCAGGTCCTCTTCGTTGAGCTCGACCGAACCCTGGAAGTCGAGGGTGGTCCGGCGGGGATCGCCGTATTTCTTCTTGAGCTCGGTCAGGTCGTCCTTGATCAGCAGCATGATTTTGGCCTCGTGCTGCAGGAGGTCTTCGAGGTAGGCGATTCGCTTGATGACCTCCTCGTACTCCTCCATGACCTTGTTGCGCTCGAGGCGCGTGAGGCGGCCGAGGCGCATGTCGACAATCGCCTTCGACTGCCGCTCTGACAGCTTGAAGCGCTCCTGGAGGCGGTCCTGGGCGGTCTTCTCGTCCTGCGACTCACGGATGGTCTTGATGACGGCGTCCAGGTTGTCGAGGGCGATCTTGAGGCCTTCGAGGAGGTGAGCTCGGTCGCGCGCGCGCTCGAGCTCGTAGCGGGTACGGCGGGTCAGCACGTCGCGGCGATGATCGATGTGATGCTGGAGCAGCGCCTTGAGGTTGAGGACCACCGGCCGCCCATCCACCAGGGCCAGAGAAATCACCCCGAAGGTCGTCTGCAGGGCGGTGTGCTTGTAGAGGTTGTTGAGCACAGTCAGCGCCCGCGCGTCTTTCTTCAGCTCGATGACGATCCGCATACCCTGCCGATCTGACTCGTCGTTAAGATCGGCGATGCCTTCCAGCTTCCGCTCGCCGACAAGGTCCGCGATCCGGGTAACCAGCGTCGCCTTGTTGACCATGTAGGGAATCTCGGTGATGATGATCCGCTCGCGGCCGTTCTTGGCCTCCTCGAAGGTGTGGCGCGCGCGAACGATCAGCCGGCCATGGCCGGTGCCGTAGGCGGCCGCGATCCCCTCGCGACCGATGATGATGCCGCCGGTCGGGAAGTCCGGCCCTCTGACCAACTTCATCAGGTCTTCGGTCGTCGCGTCCGGGTGCTCGATCAAATAGGTTTCGGCGTCGCAGACCTCGCCCAGATTGTGCGGCGGAATGTTGGTCGTCATGCCGACGGCGATTCCCGATGAGCCGTTGAGCATCAGGTTGGGCAGCCGGGCGGGCAACACGAGCGGCTCCTGTTTGGTTGCCGAATAGTTGTCGCCAAAATCGACGGTGTTCTTCTCGAGGTCGACGAGCAACTCGGCGGCGATCGGGGCGAGCCGCGCTTCCGTGTACCGGTAGGCGGCGGCCGAGTCACCGTCGATCGAGCCGAAGTTGCCCTGGCCGTCTACCAGCGGATAGCGCAGCGAGAAGTCCTGCGCCATTCGCACCAGGCTGTCGTATACGGACATATCGCCGTGGGGGTGGTAATGCTTGAGTACCTCGCCGATGATCGCCGCACACTTCTGGTAGCGGGCGCCCGGGGTCATCCCCTGGTCCTGCATCGCGTAGAGGATGCGGCGATGGACGGGCTTGAGGCCATCGCGAACGTCGGGCAGCGCCCGGCTGACGATGACGCTCATCGCATAGTCCATGTAGCTCGAGCGCATCTCGTTCTCGAGCTGCAGCGGCAAGACAGTACCGATGTTCAGCGGTTCCATTTAGACCTCTACGCGGCCGGAATTGGTTCTAGTTGTTGTCAAAGCGCTTGAGCACGATGCAGGCATTCTGGCCGCCGAAGCCGAATGAATTCGACATCGCGACCCGGATTTCGTGGCGGCGGGGCTCATTAGGCACATAGTCGAGGTCACAGTCGGGATCCGGGTGCTCCAGGTTGATGGTCGGATGCACCATCCCGTGGTTGATGCTGAGGATGCAGGCGATCGCCTCCACCGCGCCGGCAGCGCCCAACAGGTGGCCGATCATCGACTTCGTGCTCGAGATTGGGATCTGCTTGGCCCGGTCTCCCATCACCCGCTTGATCGCGGCCGTCTCGGACTTGTCGTTCAGCTGCGTCGACGTCCCGTGGGCGTTGATGTAGTCGACGTCCTGGGGACCGATGTGGGCATCCTCGAGCGCCTTCGCCATGGCGCGGGCGGGACCGTCCCCATCTTCTTCAGGCATGACGATGTGAAACGCATCGTCGGTGACGGCAAACCCGATGATCTCGCCGTAGATCTCCGCCCCGCGACCGTTGGCATGCTCGAGCGTCTCCAGCACCAGCATGCCCGCGCCCTCGCCGGGAACGAAGCCGTCACGCTGCGCATCGAAGGGCCGGCTGGCCTTGGTCGGGTCTTCCGAGTAGGTGGAGAGGACTTTCATGGCCGCGAACGAGGCTAGCCCGAAGCGGCAGAGATTGGCTTCGGCGCCGCCGGCGAGCATGACGTCGGCATCGCCGCGTTGCAGGACGCGGTAGGCGTTCCCCAGCGCCTGGGTCGACGCCGCGCAGGCGGTGGTGTCGGTGTTGTTGGGACCCTCGAGACCAAACTGGATGGCGATCTGGCAGGACGCCATGTTGGGGATCACGCGCGGCACGAAAAAGGGTGAGATGCGGTCCGGTCCGCGCTCACCGCGCAGCGCGAAGGCTTCGATTTCTTCCGAGATCTCCTTGAAGCCGCCGATCCCGGTGCCCAGCTCGCAACCGATCCGAGTGCGGTCCTCTTTCGCCAACTCGAGACCCGACTGGTCGATCGCCATCTTGGCCGCCGCCACCCCCACCTGGCTGAAGCGGGCCATGCGCTTGGATTCCTTGAAATCCATGTAGTTGCGGGGATCAAAATTCTTCAGCTCGGCGACGGTCTTTACGGGCAGGTCCGAGACGTCGAACGTGGTAGCGATCCCAAGTCCGGAGCGCCCCTCGATCAAACTGTCCCAGAATTCGGCGAGGTTGTTCCCGTTTGGCGCCAGGACGCCCATTCCGGTCACCACCACGCGGTGCTCCCGCCGGACCCCGTTCCCGACCATGAGGTCATGTTACGAGAGGCGCTGATTTAGGCGCAGCTTCCGGCGGCTTTACGGCGATTGACGGGACGGCTGCCGCAATGGTTGGGACGACCTCCTTGTCGACGGCGTCACGGGCCACCCGGACTGCGTTATAGATCGCCCGGGCATCGGAGCGGCCATGGGCGATCACCGCGACCCCATTGACGCCCAGCAGAACCGCCCCGCCGAACTCGCGCCAATCGGCGCGGCGGCGGACGGTCCGGAGCTTGGGACGGATCAAGAGCCCACCGAGCGTCGCCAGCGGGTCGCCCTGCACGGCGTCGCGCATGCTCTGAAAGACGAACTCGGCAGCTCCTTCGGCGGTCTTGATCAAGATGTTGCCGCTGAAGCCGTCGGTGACCACGACGTCGGCCTTGCCTTTGAAGATGTCCTTGCCTTCGATGTTGCCGATGAAATTGATGCCTGGCAGCGCGCGAAGCAGCGGCTCGCTTGCCTGGACGAGCTGGTTGCCCTTGCCGGCCTCCTCGCCATTGCTGAGCAGCGCCACCCTTGGCGTCTGGATGGCCATCAGCTTTTCGGCATAGATGCTCCCCATCAGCGCGTATTGGACGAGGTGCTCAGGCTTGGCATCCGTGTTAGCGCCGACGTCGAGGAGGAAGCAGTTCTTTCCGCTCGCTGTCGGGATGATGGAGCCGATCGCCGGCCGGTCGACGCCGGGGATCCGATGCAGCCCGAAGAGGGCCGCCGCCATCACCGCCCCGCTGTTGCCAGCGCTGACGAAGCCATTGGCCCGCCCATCCTCGACCATCGTGCAGGCCCGGACAATCGACGAGTTCTTCTTCGTTCGGACCGCTTGCGCCGGGTGCTCGTCCATGGCGATCACCTCGGGCGCATCTTCGATCTCCGCCCACTTCCCCGCTCCCGACGCGGCGAGCGCGGCGTCCACCTTCTCCTTGATGCCCACGAAGATCACCTCGACGCCCAGCTCACGATGGGCCTGGACGCCCCCCGCGACCACCTGTTCAGGGGCGAAATCACCGCCCATGGCGTCAAGCGCGATTTTCATGAGACCCGCCCGAGTGAGGGGCGACTAGATGTCCAGGTTACGCACGGTCTTGGCGTGCGTCTGGATGAAGCGTTTGCGTGGATCCACTTCGGTGCCCATCAGGACGTCGAATATCTTGTCGGCCTCGACCGCGTCTTCGATCTCGACCCGCAGCAGCATGCGATTCTGCGGATTCATGGTCGTCTCCCAGAGCTGCTCGGGATTCATCTCGCCGAGACCCTTGTAGCGCGCGACCTCGGGTTTCCCGGTCATCTGCGCCAGCTTGCGGTTCTTCTGCTCGTCGGTGTACGCGTAGCTGATCTCCTTCCCACGCGAGATCTTGTACAGCGGCGGCTGCGCGATATAGAGGTACTTGCCAACGATCACCTGCGGCATGTAGCGGAAGAAGAACGTGAGCAGCAGCGTTCGAATGTGAGAACCATCGACGTCGGCATCGGTCATGATGATCACGTGGTGGTAGCGCAATTTATTGATGTCGAATTTCTCGCCGATCCCGGTGCCGAGCGCGGTGATGAGGTTTCGGATTTGCTCGGAGGTGAGGATCTTGTCCTCACGGGCCTTCTCGACGTTGAGAATCTTTCCACGCAGCGGCAGGATCGCCTGGAAGCGACGATCGCGCGCGCCTTTCGCTGAACCACCGGCCGAATCGCCCTCGACGAGGTAGATCTCGCAGAGCGCGGGATCGCGTTCCGAGCAATCGGCCAGCTTGCCCGGCAGCGTCGATGATTCGAGCAGCGACTTGCGCTGCACCAGCTCGCGGGCGCGCTTAGCGGCATCGCGGGCGCGGGCCGCGACCAGGCACTTCTCGATGATCCGGCGAGCGTCCGGAGGATTTTCTTCGAGGTACTGGGTGAAGGAATCGGAGAAGACCGTCTCCACCTGGCCGCGGACCTCCGAGTTGCCCAGCTTGGTCTTGGTCTGACCTTCGAACTGCGGTTCGCGGACCTTGACACTGATCACGGCGGTGAGCCCCTCGCGAACGTCCTCGCCGGTCAGGTTGGGGTCCTGTTCGCGCATCAGGTTGATCTTGCGCGCGTACTTGTTCAGCACCGAGGTCAGCGCCGAACGAAAGCCGGTGACATGACTCCCACCCTCGACGGTGTTGATGTCGTTGGCGAAGGCCAGGACGTTTTCGGTGAAACCCTGGTTGTACTGGAGCGCGACCTCGACCGTGTTGCCGTCGATCTCGCGCTCGACGTGGAGCGGATGCAGGTTGACCCAGCCCTTGTCCCGGTTGAGGTACTTGACGAAGGCGCTGATGCCGCCCTCGAAGTAGAAGGTGTAGTCGAGGTCGATGCGCTCGTCGCGGAGCAGGATGGTAAGCCCTTTGTTGAGGAAGGCCAGCTCACGCAGCCGGTGCGACACGATGTCCCAGTGGAAGCCGAGCTCCTCGAACACATCGGGATCGGGCCAGAAGCGAATGTAGGTGCCGGTGGTGTCGGCCTTGCCGGTGACCTTCAGCGGCGCCACCGGCCCGCCCCGCCGATACTCCTGGTAATGCTGCTTGCCGTGGCGCATCACCGTGACCTGCAGCCGTTCGGAGAGCGCGTTGACCACTGACAGGCCGACCCCGTGCAGCCCGCCCGACACCTTGTAGCCCCCGCCGCCGAACTTTCCGCCGGCGTGCAGTTTGGTCATGACGACCTCGAGGGCCGGCTTGCCCTGATCTTTCATGATGTCGACCGGAATGCCGCGGCCGTTATCGGCGACCGAGGCGGAGCCATCGTCGTGGAGCGTTACCTCGATCCGGGTGCAGAAGCCCGCCAGCGCCTCATCGACGGAGTTGTCGACGATCTCGTAAATAAGGTGGTGGAGCCCACGGTTATCGGTGGACCCGATGTACATTCCGGGACGGCGTCTGACCGGCTCCAAACCCTCCAGAACCTGGATGGCTTTGGCGTCATAGGCAGCCGTCGTTTTTTCCTTAGGATTTAGCAAATCGCGTATTCAAATTATACCGAATCGGACTGCCAAAACTGACCTATGTTCGCGCCTAAAGGGCCGGTCCAGGCAGCCGGCGCCGGACCCAGTCAGGACGCCGGGACGGGCGCCTCTTTGGAGACCGGCGGCCGCCAGCGCAGATCCAGCTGACGGGCGGCCCGGACCTCGTCGAGGCGCCCGACCGGGCCGTCGTGCGGGGCAGTCTTCACCACCTCCGGATCCTTCGCGATCTCCTCGACGATTTGTTGCATGGCAGCGATGAAGCCATCGAGCGAGGCCTTCGATTCCGTCTCGGTCGGCTCGATCATGAGCGCCTCCGGCACGATCAGCGGAAAGTAGATCGTGGGTGGGTGAACCCCGAGGTCGATCAGGCGCTTGGCGATATCCTTCGCCGACACGCCCTGGGCCTTCGCCTTTTTCGCCGTGAGGACGAACTCGTGCATCGACGGCCCGCTGAAGGCGTCGTCGAACAGCGGGCGCAAGTGATGCCGCAAGTAGCTGGCGTTCAGCACGGCGTTGTGCGCCACGTCATTGATGGTGTTGCCGTAGGTGCGAATGTAGGCGTAAGCGCGCAGCAGCATGCCGAAGTTGCCGTAGAAGGAGCGGACTTTCCCAATCGACTGTGGCCGTTCGTATTCGAAGCGAAAGCCTTCATCGGTTCGCTCCACGGTGGGGACCGGCAGGAAGGGAACCAGGTGGGATTTGACGCCGACAGGACCGGCGCCCGGACCGCCTCCACCGTGCGGGGTGGAGAAGGTCTTGTGAAGGTTGAGGTGGACGACGTCGAAGCCCATGTCGCCGGGTCGTGCCACGCCCACCATCGCGTTGAGGTTCGCGCCGTCGTAGTACATCTGCACACCCTGTTCGTGGGCGAGTCGTGCGATCTCAACGATGTCCTTTTCGAAGAGACCGGCCGTGTTCGGATTGGTGAGCATCACGGCGGCCGCGCGCGTCGAGATCTTGCCTTTGAAATCCTCCAGGTCAACCAAGCCATCGGGACCTGACTTGACCGTCACCGTCTTCAGGTGCGACAGGGTGGCGCTCGCGGGGTTGGTCCCATGGGCGCTGTCCGGCACCAGCACCTCGTCGCGCGTTTCCCCGCGACTGCGGTGATAGGCCTGGATCATGCGAAGCCCGGTCCATTCGCCGTGGGCGCCCGCCGCCGGTTGCAGGCTCATCCGGTCCATGGCGGTGAGGGCCAGCAGCGCTCGCTCCAGCTCCCACATCAGCCGCAGCGCGCCTTGCGCCCGCGCCGGCGGGTGGTAGGGATGGAGGTCGGCGAAGTCATCGAGCCGAGCCAGCGCCTCGTTGACGGCCGGGTTGTACTTCATGGTGCAGGAGCCCAGCGGGTAGAGCCCCTGGTGGAGGTTGAAGTTCAGACGGCCGAGCCGGCCGTAGTGTCGCGCGACCTCCGGCTCACTGAGCGACGCGATCGGAAGCGGTGATTTCCGCCTGAGGGCCGGCGGCACGATCTCGTCCAGCGGTCGTGTCTTGACGCCCACCGGGGGGAGCCGCGGGCTCGGCCGCTGCTGACTGCCCAGCTCGAACAGCAATGGCTCGCTCACGCCAGGACCTCGAGGTAGCGCTCGATCGCGCGCGGTTGGTTGAGCTCGGTGGTGGAGACGAGCAGCGCATCCGGGAGCTCGGGGAAGAATCGGCCGAGTGGCAGCCCGGGAAGGACGCCGCGTTCCAGCATGAAGGCTTGCGTCTGCTCGGCAGGGTAGGGCGTGTGCACGACGAATTCCCACAGAAACGGGCCGTCGAACGCCAGGCGGTAGCCCTTGCGCTCGACCAGGAGCGCGGCCAGGTGATGGGCGCGCTGCGCGCTCAGCTCGGCGAGCTGCTTCAACCCTTCGCCGCCCATGTGGGCGAGGTAGACGGTGGCGGCGATCGCCATCAACGCATGGTTAGTCGTGATGTTGGAGGTCGCGTGCTCGCGCCTTATGTGCTGTTCGCGGGCCTGGAGCGTGAGCACGTAACCGCGCCGGCCCTGCGCGTCGACGGTGGCACCGACGAGGCGCCCCGGCATCCGTCGCATCAGCGCTTCCTTGCACGCGATGAAGCCGACGTAAGGACCGCCAAACGACACCGGAATCCCAAGGGGTTGCCCATCACCAACGGCGAGGTCGGCGCCATACTCTCCGGGCGCCGCCAGCACGCCGAGCGAGATCGGATCCACACACGCGATCAGCAACGCGCCAGCGCGATGGGCGACATCGCTGATCGCCTGGGGCTCTTCGAGCACGCCGAAGAAATTCGGTTGCTGCACGATGACGGCCGCCGTCGAGGCGCTGACGGCCTGCTCCAGTTTTGCGCTGTCGACGCGTCCATCGGCGCCGGACGCGACCCGGATGATTTCGTACTGTTGCGCGTCCGAGTAGGTCTGCAGCACCTGTGCGTATTCCGGGTGCAGGGCGCCGGCGACCACCACGTTCTGCCGCCCCGTGTGCGCCACCGCCATCGCAGTCGCTTCCGCCAGCGCCGTTGCGCCGTCGTATAGCGAGGCGTTGGCGACGTCGAGCCCGGTCAAGAGCGTGATCATGGTCTGGAACTCGTAGGTCGCCTGCAAGGTTCCCTGGCTGGCCTCGGCCTGGTACGGCGTGTAGGTCGTGTAGAAATCGGGCCGGGAAATCACCTGGTTGACGATCGCCGGACTGAACCGGCGCGATGCGCCGGCCCCGAGGAAGCTGTGCGAAGGTGGGATCCGCAGGTTGAGGCGCCCCAGCTCACGGAAATACTGGACGAGCTCCACCTCGGAGAGCGGCTCGGGAAGCTCGATCCGGTCGAGCCGCAACGCGGCCGGCAGGTGCTTGAACAAGCCGTCGGTGCTGTCGAGCTCCAGCGCCTTGAGCATCTCGGTGCGTTCGGCGTCGGCGTTGGGGAGGTAGGTCACAGGTGCAGCGTCTCAGAATAGCGCCGACGGTTCGCGGCCTTGACGGCCGAGGCCAAGGAGACGACGAGCACCGGAGCGAGCGTACTCAGTGTACGCGAGCGAGGCGCGCAGGAGTTGACGCTGGCATTCGGCCGGCTAGGCCGATGAAACGTCAAGCTATTTCTGGGACGCTGCACCTTCAGCCGGATTGGCCTTGCACGAACGCGTCATAGGCCTTCTGGTCGAGCAGCTTGGCGTTGTCCTTCACGCTGCGAAGCTTGATGACCCAGCCTTTGCCGTACGGATCCTGATTGACGTACTCGGGGTGATCCTTGAGGTCCTGGTTGACCTCGGAGACCTCACCAGTGATCGGACTGTAGAGATCCGAGGCTGCCTTCACGGATTCGATCACGCCCAGACGTGCTCCGGCATCGAGCTGCTGGCCGACCGCCGGCAGCTCCAGGTAGATGACATCGCCGAGTTGCGACTGGGCATATTCGCTGATGCCGACGGTCGCGGTATCGCCCTCTTTCTTCACCCACTCGTGGGTTTCCGCAAATCGCATCCCGCTGAGGTCTGCCATCGTTACTCCCTTTCCTTCATTTCGGATGAGGCCGCTTGTAGAAGGGCAGCGCCACCACCTCGGCCGCGGCGACGGTGCCACGAACGTCCACGCCAAAACGGGTCCCGGGCGCGGCCAACGTCGGCGGGACGTACGCCATCCCGATGTTGTAGCCAAGGGTAAAAGAGACGTTGCCCGACGATACCGTGCCGACCCGCTGGCCATTGTCGACCACGACGTAGCCATGACGGGGAATACTACGATCGAGCATCTTGAAACCGACCAGGACCCTGCTGAGCCCACGATCTCGGGCTTGCACGATGGCGTCGCGGCCGATGAAGTCCTTGTCAAGGCTGAGGGTCCAATCGAGGCCTGCCTCGAGCGGATTCGTGCTGGCGTCGATGTCGTTGCCGTGCAGGCGCATCCCCGCTTCCAGCCGCAGCGTGTCCCGGGCCCCGAGGCCGGCCGGCCGGATCCCATCCGCCTGCCCTTCCTCGAGCAGCGCCCGCCAGAGCCGCACGGCATCGTCAGTGCCGCAAAACAATTCAAAGCCGTCTTCGCCGGTGTAGCCGGTCCGCGAGATCACGCAGGCAACGTCCGCGACCTTGCCCTCGATGAAGGCGTAGTACTTGACGCCGCCGAGCTGCGATGGTGTCAGCCGTTGCACCAGGCCGACCGCGCGCGGCCCCTGCACGCCGATCAGCGCCCAGTCACGCCCGACGTTGAGGACAGGGTGGGCACCCTTGGAGGCGTGCGCTCCGATCCAGTCGAAGTCGGCGTCCTGGTTGCCGGCATTGACCACCATCAGGTAGCCGCCGTCCGCCACGGCGTAGACCAGGACATCGTCGATGATGCCACCCGCGTCGTTGCAGAGCATGGCGTACTGGATCCGGCCAGGCCGGAGGCGTGTGAGGTCACGCGTCACCACGCGCTGGGCCAGGCTCTCGTCTTTGACACGCACCTCACCCATGTGTGACAGGTCGAACAGCCCGACCGCCTCACGCACCGCACGATGCTCTTCGCGGATGCTGCTGTACTGGAGCGGCATGACCCAACCACCGAAGTTGGTCATCTGGGCGCCGAGGTGGACGTGTTCGTCGTAGAGCGGTGTCCGCTCGGCCGTCACGACCAAACGTTACGCCTCGGCTGCGTTGCTATTCCTCTTGGTCGTCCCGGTCGTCAAGGTCGTCGAGGTAGTCGAGCAGCTCCTGGTCGTGCGTGGTGCGCGCCTCGCCCAGCATGGCGAGCATGACGTTGACCCGCGCTTCCTCCCACTGCAACAGCTTGGCCAGCTCGGCCGGGGTGGCCGGGCGGTCCAGCCGTTCCGAAAGCAGGCGTTGCGCCGACTCCAGCAGGCGACAGGCGATGACGAAGGCCTCGTCGTTGCGCTGCGCCTCGTCGGTCTGGGCGAGGACGTCATCCATGGTCACCGCAATCACGTGAACCAGGCGGTCATGGAACGGCCCATCGGCGGGCTTGTAGTGCTCGACCGCGGAGATCAGCCCCACCGTCCCTTCCTGGAAGAGGTCGCCAAAGGCGACGCCCCGTCGCTTGCGGGCCTGCGCGGCCTCCAGGACGAGGTGGAGGTTGTGCTCGATCAGGACGCGGTTGGCCGCATCGCGATCGGCTCCGTGGGTTGACAGGAGGCGGCGCTCTTCCTCGTTGGATAGGCGTGGATAGCCCGCGAGCTGTGCCTGGATCTCCTCCTGCTCATCCCGAGGGGGTCGCTGCTCGATGCGCTGGGCCACGCTCTCATTCTACGAACGAGCGGTCCTGGAACTCGGCCTATGATCAAGTGGTGAAGAGGGCCGCACGGCTCTTTCTCGCGGCCGTTATGCTGGCCGCTCTCGCGCCAGCCGTTCCCGCACGCGCCGCAGAGCCGCACGTCCTGGTGGCGACCCTGAACGGGGTCATCAACCCGATCACCGATAGCTACATTTCCAAAGCGGTCGATCGCGCCGTCGCCGGCCGCGCCAGCGCGCTGATCATCCAGATGGACACGCCGGGCGGGCTGGACACGTCGATGCGGGACATCATCAAGAAGATGCTCGGCGCACCGCTCCCCGTCGTGGTGTTCGTCTCCCCCTCGGGGGCGCGTGCCGCCTCCGCGGGTCTGTACATCACGGAGGCCGCCGACATTGCGGTGATGGCCCCCGGCACCAACATCGGGTCGGCCCATCCGGTGAGCCTCAGCGGCAGCAATCCTGCCGCGAGCCCGGCGGCGAGTCCGAGCGCGAGCGGCGCGACGTCGACGGCTCCGGACATCGAGTCCCAGAAGATCGAGAACGACGCCGCGGCCTATATCAGGGCGCTGGCGACGCTGCACCACCACAACGCGGACTGGGCGGAGAAGGCCGTCCGTCAGAGCATCAACGCGCCGGCCGACGACGCCGTGACACTCGGCGTCGTCGACTTCGAAAGCCGCGACCTCGACACGCTGTTGCAGGATCTCAACGGTCGGGAGGTCGCCAAGGGCGGTCACACCTATACGCTGCAAACCGCACGTGCGGGGATCGAGCGCTACGACATGAGCGGCTTCGACCAGTTCCTGCAAGCCGTCGCCGACCCGAACCTCGTCTACCTCCTCTTCCTGCTCGCCATCATCGGCATCGGCTTCTGGGTCACCCATCCCGGCTTGATCCTCCCCGGCGTGGTGGGCGTGATCGCCGGGTTGCTGGCGGCATTATCCCTTTTCGACCTACCGATCAACATCGCCGGCGTGATCCTGATCCTGCTCGCATTCCTGCTCTTCATCATCGATCTCAAGGCGGTGACGCACGGGGTGTTGACGACAGGAGGGATAGTCGCGATGACGTTGGGCGGCTTGCTGCTGATCGACACCGGCTTCCTTTCCGAAGGGATCAACATCGCCCTCCTGCTGGTGACCGTCCTCGTGATCGCTGGGATCTTCGTCTTCATCCTGCAAAAAGTGATCACGGCTCGTAAGCGCCCGTATGCGGCGGGCGAGGAATCCATGATCGGCAATGTCGGGAGCGTCCGCGAACGCGTTGATCCCAGCGGAATGGTCTTCGTCAACGGCGCGCTCTGGCAGGCAACCTCAACCAGTGGGCCCCTCCCAGTCGGCACGCGCGTCGCCGTGGTCGCGGTCGACGGCCTGCACCTCAAGGTCGAGGCGCTTCAAACCAAGTCCGACCAGTCGCCGACGGTGGAGGGCCGGCAAGCCGCGTCCTCGTAACCGCCGCCGTAACATGGACCGTACTTAGAGGAAGAGGAGAAAAACCAGTGGGTATCTTTGCGCTGATCGTTCTCGGCATCATCGTCCTCGTCGTCCTGATTGGGTTGAGCTCGGCGGTCCGGATCATCAACGAGTACGAGCGGGGCGTGCTGTTCCGCCTGGGGCGGTTGATGGAGCTCAAGGGACCCGGGCTGCGCCTGATCATTCCGTTCGGCATCGACCGCCTGGTCAAGATCGACTTGCGGACGGTCACCCTCGAAGTGCCGCCGCAGGAAGTCATCACCCACGACAACGTGACCATCAAGGTCAATGCCGTCATCTACTTCCTGGTGGTCGACCCCAACCATGCCGTCACCAAAGTCGCCAACTTCATCAACGCAACATCACAAATAGCGCAGACCACACTACGCAGCGTGCTCGGCCAGTCGTCGCTCGACGAGCTGCTGGCCAACCGCGAGAAGATCAACAACCGGCTGCAGCAAATCATCGACGAGCAGACCGAACCCTGGGGGATCAAGGTATCGACGGTTGAGATCAAGGACGTCGAGCTGCCGGCCACCATGCAGCGCGCCATGGCCAAGCAGGCCGAAGCCGAGCGCGAGAAGCGAGCCAAGATCATCCACGCTGAGGGCGAGTTCGAGGCGGCGCAGAAGCTCACTGACGCGGCTGGCGTGATTGCCACCCAACCGAGCGCCCTGCAGCTCCGCTACCTGCAGACCCTGACCGAGATCGGAGTCGAACGGAATACCGTGATTGTCTTCCCGGTGCCGATCGACCTGGTGCAGCAGCTGATCGACATCCGGCAAGGCAAACCCCAGGGGCCGACGCCGCCCGCAAAATCCTGACGCTGCTGACCGTGCCGGCCGACCTCCAGACCAACCTCTACATCATCGCCTTCGTCGGCGTCATCATCGCGCTCTACGTGCTCGCCAATTTCGGCGAGCGGCATGCGACGCCGCGCATCCTCACCCTGATCGCCGGCGGCATCCTGTCGGGACTCTCGCTACTGGTCGGGTTGCTGGGATCGCTGCTCCACCTCGTCACCTTCGCCTCCGGTGGGGAGTCCGCCGGCAAATTTTTGGGCGAGGAGCAGACCCTGCTTCCATTCGCGGCGGCCGGCCTTTTTGGATTGCTCTTTCTCTGGCCGGCAGTTCAGCGGCTGGTGGCGCGGGTGCTGCCGATCCAACCGGGGTCGCCGGTCGTCTACCTCACGGTCGTCCTCGGGCTCTTACTGATCGCCGAACAGCTCAGCACCCAGGTCCAGTCGCAGCCTCCGCTGACGTACGGCGAGCTTCTTGCGCAGGACATTCCGTTTCTCATCCTGGCGTTTGTTGGGGTCGGCGTCTTCATCCGGCGATCGCCCCGCCAGGCGATCGAGCGGCTTGGACTGGTCCCGCCGCAGCAGAAGCGATGGTGGCTGGTGTCGATCCTAGGGATCGGCGTCTTCATGGCGGTCGCCTTCGGCATCGAAGCGGTCGCCAACGTGGTGGCGCCGAGCCAGCAGAAGCAGGTCACCGACGTGACGAATGTGCTCTTCAGCCATTTCAATAACCCCGCCGCCATCATCTTTCTCGGCGTCCTGGCCGGCGTGGTCGAAGAAACGCTCTTTCGAGGAGCGCTGCTCCCCCGCTTCGGCATCGTGGTGACCGCGATCCTCTTCGCGGCCCTGCACATCCAATACGCGGTCAGCTTCGCCACGCTCGAGGTCTTCGTCCTTGGCCTGGGATTGGGATGGCTTCGGGTTCGTTCCGGTAGCACCCTCACCGGCATGGTCACCCATGCCGGCTACGACATCGCGGTCGGCTTCCTCTCGTTCATTGCGAAGTAGTCGCCTTCGCGCCAGCACGATTTATCCACACGTCTTCCACCCCTGACAAACGTGCGTTCGCGAGTTATGCCCGTATAATCCGGGCAGGATCCGTTCACGTCCCAGCCAGCAAAATTGCCAAGAGTCTACGCAGTCGTCAACCAAAAGGGCGGCGTTGGAAAGACCACGACCGCCATCAACGTGGCGGCCAACCTTCCGGAGCTCGGCTTGAGCGGCCTGATCGTCGATATGGATCCCCAGGGCAACACCACCAGCGGCCTCGGCATCGTGCGAAGCGAGCTCAGCCATAGCATCTATGACGTCATCGTCGACGCCTACGACATCAATGAAGTGGTCCGTCCCACCGCGGTCCCCGGCCTCGACATCCTCCCCTCCCATCGATCGCTCGCCGGGGCCGAAATCGAGCTCATCAACCTCCCGCGCCGCGAGCGGCGCCTCCTGTATGCACTCGAGTCGCTGCGCATCAGCTACGACTACATCATCATCGACTGCCCGCCGTCGCTCGGCCTGCTCACCGTCAACTGCCTGGTTGCCGCGGAGTACATGCTGATCCCAATCCAATGTGAGTACTACGCGTTGGAGGGGTTGGGCGCGCTGACTCACACGACCCAGTTGATCCAGCGCGAGCTCAATCCGCGACTGAAGATCGGCGGTATCGTGCTCACGCTGTTCGACCCGCGCACCACCCTCGCGCTTCAAGTCGCCGAGCAGGTCCGCGCCCAGTTTCCGGAAAAGACGTTCCGTACCGTGATCCCACGCAACGTGCGCCTTAGTGAGGCGCCCAGTCATGGCATGCCGATCACCCAGTACGACCCGACGTCGCGCGGCGGCGTCGCCTACCAGGAACTCACGAAGGAGTTGATCGCCAGATGAACAAACGGCGAGGACTGGGGCGGGGTCTGGAAGCCCTGATCCCATCCGGTGAGTACGTCGAGGAGTTGGGCACCGAAAGCGGTGCACGGCGGCGATACGCGCTGCAGATCCCGATCGCCGATATCAAGCCGAACCCCGAGCAGCCGCGCCGGGCGTTCGATCCAACGGCGCTGCGAGAGCTGGCCGACTCGATCCGGATGCATGGCATCCTGCAGCCGCTACTGGTCCGCGAAGGCCTGGCCGGCTATGAGCTGATCGCCGGCGAGCGCCGACTCCGCGCCGCCGAGATCGCCGGACTCAACGAGGTGCCGGTCATCGTCCACCCCGGGAGCGGCGGACGGCTCGAGGAACGACTCGAGCTGGCGTTGGTCGAAAACCTGCAGCGCACCGACCTCAACGCGATCGAGGAGGCGCGCGCCATCCAGCGTTTGCTGCGCGACTTCGGTCTGACCCAGGAGGCACTCGGAGAGCGGATCGGCAAGAATCGGGTGACGATCGCCCAGAGCGTGCGACTGCTGGGCTTGCCCGAACCGGTGGTCAAGGCGATCGAGTCTGGCGCCGTCACGGCCGGCCACGGCATTGCTCTCCTCGGGTTGCCGACCCCTGCCCAACAACTGGTCGGTCTGGAGCGCGTGATCCGCGAGCACTGGAGCGTGCGTCAGACGGAAGACTGGTCGCGGGCCCGTGCGACGGAGGCCGGCGCGAGGAGGCCGCGGCGGGTGGCGACGGGCGATCCAGAGACCCGGGCGATCGAAGAAGAGTTTCGCCGGGCGCTGGGCACCAAGGTCGTGCTCACCCGGCTGAAGCATGGCGGTCGGTTGACGATCGAGTTCTACAGCAACGAAGAGTTTGAGACGCTCCGGCGCCGACTGATCAGCTAAGCCTTACACGTGCAACGCTACTCGCGGATCCAGCGGTCGACCGTCCGATCGTAATCGTGTAGCTCGCCCTGGCTGAAGAAGAGAGCGATCTCTGTCTCGGCGCGCGCGGACGAATCGGATCCATGGATCAGGTTCATGCCGAGGTCGAGGGCGAGGTCGCCGCGAATGGTGCCGGGCGCCGCCTTGAGCGGATCGGTGGTGCCCATCAGGCTGCGCACTACGCTGACTGCCTCGCGTCCCTCCCAGATCATGGCGACCACCGGTCCTGAGGTGATGAAGGCCAGCAAGCCGTCGTAGAACGGTTTCCCCTGGTGCTCGGCGTAATGCCGGGCCGCGACCTCTTTCGAAATCCGCATCATCTTGAGGCCGACCAGCTTGAGGCCCCGGCCCTCGAGCCGCCGCAGAATCTCGCCGACGAGTCCACGCTGGACGCCGTCAGGCTTGACCAGGACCAGCGTGCGCTGCGCGGTCACCGCTATGGACTCGCGGCGAGGGTCGGCTTGGCGCCGAGGAACCCAACCTGGCCGAGCGGCCAGATGCGGATCTCGGCTTTTCCGAGGATCGAGGTGAGCTCGATGAAGTTGAACGTCCGCGAGTCACTGGAGTGGTTGCGGTTATCACCCATGACGAAGTACTCGTTCGGAGGAATCAGCTGGTCCTGCCCTGACGCCGGCCAATTGTTGTTGTAGGTCCATCGCTCAGGCAGATAGGGCTCATGGAGAACCTGGCCATTGATAAAAACGACGCTGTTCGTGATGTGGATCCGCTCGCCCGGGAGCCCGATGATGCGCTTGATGAAGTCGCGGCTTGCCTCATCCGGGGGCTTGAAGACGATGATGTCGCCGCGTTGCGGCTGGTGCAACTTATAGGAAATCTTCGAGGCCACCAGCAGGTCGTTGTCATGCAGCGTGGCATACATGCTCGAGCCCAACACGTGGACCGTCTGCACCGCGTACTGGATGACGACATACAGCACGAGCGCGAGGAACACGATCTCGAGCGTGTCCCTGAGAAAAGACTTCTGGCGCGGTGGTTGCGCCGGCGCCGGCGGTTGCGCCATGTGCGGCTGCGCCATCCTTTAGCTGTTCAACTTCATCCGAGGGCGATTCATTCTAGCGTCCCAATCTGCGCATGCGCCCGGATCGGGCTCAGGCGATCTGTTTGAGGAAGGGCGCCTCACTGCGGAATGGGCCGATCACGGCCAGCTGCAGCGCCTGGCCAAAGAGCTCCCTAGCGACCCGCATCACGTCGTCGGCGGTGACGGCGTCGATCTCCGCGACCGTCTCGTCGACATCCTCGATCTTTCCCGTCAGCGCCTCCTGTCCGCCGTACCAGGTGGCCACGGAGTTGGTGCTTTCCATCTGCAGCAGCAGGCGGCCCTTATAGAACTCCTTGGCCTTGGTGAGCTCCGGCGGCTTGACCCGCTCCTCGCACAGGCGACGGAGCTGCCCGACGATGGCCCCAACCGCGCGCGCGGCCTGCCGCGGCTCAGTGCCGGCATACACCCCGAGCACCCCCGTGTCGAACATCTTGTTCACGTACGAGTGGACGTCGTAGGCGAGCCCGAGTTTCTCGCGCACCTCGAGGAACAGCCGCGAGCTCATTCCCTCGCCGAGCACGCAGTTGAGGATGTCGATGACGTGGCGGTCGCGGTCCATGTAGGAGGGTGCGTGGACCCCAAGGCACAGATGGGCCTGCTCGGTCTTCTTCGACTTGAGCAGGACAGTGGGCTTGAGCCCGTTGCCCACCGAGGGCAGGAACGACGGCGGAGCCGAGCCGTTGCCCCTGACCTTCAGATAGGGCTCGATCAATCCGATCGCCTCCTCATGCGTCACCGGGCCCGCAATCGTCACCACGAGGTTGCGGAGCAGGTAATGCTCCTCGAGGTAGCGCAGCATGTCGTCGCGAGTCAGGGCCCGAACCGACGCCTCGGTGCCGCCCACGTCGCGCCCCAATGGGTGGTCGGGCCAGCTGATCTGCTCGAACAGACTGTGGACATACTCCTGAGGGGAGTCCTGGTACATCTTGAGCTCCTCGAGGACGACGAGGCGCTCCTTTTCCAGCTCGGTGGGATCGAGCAAGGGCTGGAACAGCATGTCGCCAAGGACGTCGATCGCCAGCTTCGCTTTGTTCTTTGGCACGCGGGCCCAGTACATCGTCAGCTCTTTGTCGGTCCCGGCGTTCAGCACGCCGCCCACTCCCTCGATCGCCTCGGCGATTTCCTTGGCGCCGCCATAGTGCGCCGATCCTTTGAAGAACATATGTTCGAGGAAATGCGAGATCCCGGCCTCCTGGTCCGATTCGTAACGGGACCCGACCTTGAACATAATCGCCATGGTCGTGGAGGGGCGGTCCGCCAACTCCGTCGAGACCACTCGGGCCCCCGTCGGCAAGGTCGACAGGCGATAGGGGGACCGAGACAGGGGCACGATCAGAGTATATCGTAGGGTTGCTCGCGGACCCCCGGATTTGGGGGCTAGACCGGAGCACCTTGTGAGTGGCTTGATAGCATCAAAGATGGGCGAGTGAAGGGGCAAACTGAATTCGTCGACCGCCTGAATGTGCTCATCGGCCGCGTCGAGGCCTGGAGCTACGCTGACTCGGACGCGGGGGCTGGACTGCCGGTGGAGCTCGCCAGGGACCTCAAGCGGCTGGCCTCGAGGGCGCCCGCCGGGGTGCTACGCGAAGGGATCCGCTACGCCCAGGACGCGCTCGACGATGGCCTCTCGGCGGAAACCGTAGCGGCCGCGCTGTACCGAGTTCGGGCCGAATGCGTTCGAGGGCTTCAGCCCGCCCCGCCGCCCTCGCCTTCCGGTGCGTCCGTTCGAGGCTCACCAAAGCGCGGCCGTTCGCCGAACCGCGGGCGGTCGCCGTAGCGAGGACGATCACCGTAGCCGCTGCCTTGCCGCGTCAGGGGCGGTGAGGGCGCCGGCACCGGGCGTTCGGCCGGTCGCCTTGCGGCACTGACCCCGTCGGGCAGGATCGCGACTCGCCGGTTGGGCTCCTCGCCCTGGCTCTCGGTGCGAATCCCGGGCTCTTTCTCGAGCGTGATGTGCACGATGCGGCGCTCGTACGACTGCATCGGATCCATCATCACGCGCTCGCCACTGCGCCGGACGCGGTCCGCCAGGCGGAGCGCCATCTCCTTGACGGTTTCCTCGCGCCGGTTGCGATAGTGTTCGACGTCGACCACGAGGCGACGGCGGTCGGCGCGGCCTTCGTTGAGAATCAGGTTCACAACCGTTTGAAAGGCGCGAAGCGTCTCGCCGCGCCAGCCGATCAACAGGCCCAGGTTCTCGCCGGCGACATCGATCATGACGGGCTCATCGGCCTTCTTGATGGTGACCTGCGCGGTGATGCCCATCTTGTAGAGCAGCTCGGCCACGACTTCTCGAGCCTTGACCGCATAGGTCTCGCGCAGGGTGACCCGAACCCGAGCCTCCTGCGGAGACTCCGCGAGCACCTCGACCTCGACGTTCTCGCGCGCCTCGTCGAGGTCTTCGAGTGCCTGGTCGACGGCTTCGTCGACGGTTTTTCCGGTAATTTCGACGCTGTTGCTGCTGCTCATGCGGCTTTCCCCCTACGTAGGGCCGGCGGTATGGAGAGCGACCCCCAACCGGTAATGAAGTATTGCTGGCCGATGCTGAACAAGTTGCTCACCACCCAGTAGAGCGCGAGCGCGGCCGCGAATTGGAGTGAGATGAAGCCGATGAACACCGGCATGATCAGGGTCATGTTCTGCGTCATGGCGGCCTGGGTCGCATCCTGGGACGCCGCCCCACCGGGTGGCGTCATCATCTTGGTCTGTACGAAGGTCGTGAGACCGGCCAACAGCGGCAGCAGGATGGCGAGCGCCACGAATTGTCCTGGCTGAAGGGCGGTGTGATCCAGCGAGATTCCCAGGAACTTGAAGTCGTGAATGGGCAGCGTCTTGTGCGCGTCCCGGATGACGTAGAAGAGCGCGATCAGGATGGGCGACTGCAGCAGCGCCGGCAGGCAGCCGCTCATCTGGGCGAGCGGGTTGATGTTGTGCTCCTTGTAGAGCGCCATCGTCTCCTGGTTCAACCGCTGGGGGTCCTTCTTGTACTTCTTGCGCACAGCGGCCAGCTGCGGGGCGATCCGGCGCTGCTCCGCCTGCACCCGGCGAGAGGTGGTCAGCTGGTATTGGAAGACCGGGGACAGGATCAGCTTGATGACGATGGTGAGGATGACGATGGCCACGCCGAACGGTCCAACCGCGTCGGCGACGGGGTTACCGTTCAGGCTTGACAGCAGCCAGCTGAGGATGGCGTGGATCGGGACGCCGATGATCGTCCACCACAGCAGCCAGATCGGGTGCCAGAGCTGACCGATGGTACTCATGGCACCGGGTCCCAGCCACCGGCGTGGAACGGGTGGCAGCGGGCAATCCGCGCGAGCGCCATGCCCCAGCCGCGCCACCAGCCGTAGCGTTCGATGGCCTCATAGCCATACTGGGAGCAGGTCGGCGTGTAGCGGCAGCCGGATACCGCCCCGAGAATGGGGCCGAGCGACACCCGGTAGACCCGGATGAAGGCGAGCGAGATCGCCGTCATCGCCCCCAACCCTTCGCCCACAACATTTCAATCTCCTGGCGCAGCCGGGTAAATTCCGCGTCGACAGCCCGCGCCCGTGCCACGATTACAACGTCGCGGCCGCCCTCAGTTTGTGTCAGCAACGGTTTGACCAGCTCCCGCAGGCGCCGCTTGATTCTATTCCGGACCACGGCGTTGCCTAGCTTCCGGCTGACCGCTAGGCCGACGCGAGGCCGGCCAACATCATTATCGCTTACGAATAAGGCCAGGTAGTCGGAGGCGGCTCTCCGCCCGGAACGGAGCGTCCGGTCGAAGTCGGCTGAGCGAAGCAGCCGAGCGCGTCGCTTCACGCGGCGTCGGAGGCGAGGGTTACCGCGCCCGCCGGCTGGAGGTTGGTGTCAAGCGGCGACGGCCCTTGAGGCGGCGCGCCTTGATCACCTTGACACCGCCCGGCGACGCCATACGAGCACGGAAACCGTGGACCTTGACTCGCTGGCGCTTCTTGGGCTGATGGGTACGCTTCATTTTCGGCGCCTAACCATACCATGTGGCCCCGCGGCGTTCGTACGTAGTTTCGGATTGCGCCGGCAGATTCCGTTTGCTATCATTCCGCTGCCCTGGAGAGCTACGGCAACTAACCATCAACAACTTATGCACACGAGGCTGGGGAGACCTCGATAGAGTTGTCCACCTTTGTGGGAAGCTTGTGCAAAAGTTCCGTCCCCGCTAACGCCGTCCATGGGCCTCGTTTCCGTCTTCGCGGCCTGACGCGCAGCACCGGCTCTGCTCTCCAACGAAACAGTCGCGCGTTGGTTGGAGGACCGTATGAACGGAGAACAGATCTGGCAGGCGGCGCAGGAGGAACTTCGGTTCCAGCTTAGTAAGCCAAGCTACGAGACCTGGCTGAAAAATGCGTCGCTGGTGGGACGTGAGAAGAATGCCTTCAAGATTGGTGTGCCCACCAAGCTTGCCAAGGATTGGCTCGAGGATCGCTACTCGGCGATGATCAAGGAGACGCTGTCGGCGATCGTTTCCGGTGACGTCAGCGTCGCCTTTGAGGTCGTGCCCGGGCAGACGGAGGGCAATGGGAGCCGGTCCGCGGTGGCGGTCGCCGAGCCGCCGCCGCCCGAGGTTGAGGAGGAGGAGCCCGTTCTCCACGAGGCCTCGCAGCTCAATCCGAAATTCCAATTCCAGCATTTCGTGGTCGGCAACAACTCACGCTTTGCCCATGCCGCCTGCCGGGCGGTGGCGGAAACGCCCGCCAAGGCCTACAACCCGCTCTTCCTCTACGGCGGGGTCGGACTGGGCAAGACGCACCTGATGCATGCCATCGGGCACGCGGTGCTGGAAAAGCACCACCGCAAGCGAGTCGCCTACGTCACCAGTGAGAAGTTTATGAACGAAATGATCACCTCGATCCAGGAAGGCCGAATGAATGATTTCCGCACCCGGTACCGGACCGTCGACGTTCTTCTCGTCGACGACATCCAGTTCCTCGCCGGCAAAGACCGCACTCAGGAGGAGTTCTTCCATACCTTCAATTCGCTCCACGAGCTCAACCGGCAGATCGTGATTTCGTCCGACCGGCCACCGAAGGAGATTCCGACGCTCGAAGATCGGTTGCGCTCGCGGTTCTCGTGGGGACTGATCGCCGATATCCAGGCGGCCGACTTCGAGACCCGGGTCGCCATCCTCAAGTCAAAGGTTGGGCCCTACGCCAAGTTAGTCCCGGAGGATGTGCTGTCCTTCATCGCGCACAAGATTCAGAAGAACATCCGCGAATTGGAGGGAGCGTTGATCAGGGTAATCGCACATGCATCCTTGAACCGTAGCGCGGTCAATGTCGACATGGCCGCCAGGCTGCTCCAGGATGTCATTCCATCGGCCGACACGCGCACCCTCTCCATCGATACCATCTCACGCGCGGTCGCGAACTTCTATCACATCAGCCTCGAGGAGATGAAGGGCAAGCGCCGCGACAAGCACATCGTCTTCCCGCGACAGGTGGCGATGTTTTTGATCCGTGAAGAGACGGCCTCATCGCTACCGGCGATCGGCCAGGCCTTCGGGGGGAGAGATCATACGACAGTCCTTCATTCCTACGAGAAGATCAACACCGAGTCCCGTGAAGACCAGCGCCTCCAGTCGGACCTCCGGAAAATCCGCGAGCTCCTTTATTCCCATTAGGCCTGTGGATGACTGCCGCATGGGACGTGGATCCTGTTGGAATGGTCGAGAGCTGGGGAAACCGGCTGCGAAACACACAGTTTGTGAAGCCTATAATTGGCCCGATTCGAACGTCCATATGAGGGTTTTCCCTGTTGTGCACCGCCCTACGACTGCGTCTCTTCTTTCAATTAGGCCTTCTCATTAACGGGGTCGTGTAGACAAGGAGCATCATGAAGGTCACTGTCACCGCCGGAACCCTCGGTCAGGGCTTGCAGGTCGTTTCTCGAGCAGTCTCCTCCCGAACTACATTGCCGATTCTCAACAACGTCCTGCTACAAACCACCGACACCGGACTGCAGCTGACGGCGACCAACCTCGAGATCGGGATTCGCCAGGTCATCCCCGCCGAGGTTGCCGAAGAGGGTGGGATCACCGTCCCGGCGCGGCTCCTGACTGACTTTGTGACCGCCCACCCCGACGAGCCGCTCTCCATGACGCTGGACAAAAAAACCCAGTCCCTGGCGCTGAAGAGCAACCGATTCGACGCCAGCATCCGGGGTATCGACCCGGCGGACTTCCCGCCCGTTCCCTCAGGCCTCGAGGGCCGCAAGGTCAAAGTCGATCCGGCCGAGCTCAAGGATGCGATCGAGCAGACCGTGATCGCGGCCTCCAGCGACGAAGGACGGCCGGTCCTCACTGGCGTATATGTTCACCTGAACGGCGGCAAGGCGACCTTCGCCGCCACCGACGGCCATCGGCTGGCGGTCAAAACCCTGGCGGTCCAGGCCGATCCCGGCGAGGGTGACACGATCGTGATCCCGGCGCGCGCGCTCAGCGAGCTCAGCCGTATCTTGAAGGGCGGCGACGACGGCATCGAAGTGACCGTTGGCGCGCAGAAGAACCAGGTCTTCTTCAAAACACGGGACGTCGAGCTGATGAGCCGGCTGATCGAAGGCACCTACCCCAACTACCAGCAGGTGATTCCGGCGCAGAGCACGACCACCATCACCGCCAAGACAGCGGATCTGCTCTTTACCACTAAGATGGTCTCGCTCTTCTCCAAAGACGCCGCTAACGTCATCAAGTTCAAGGCGGACGGCGGGAAGTTAACGCTGACCGCCAACACCAGCGAGGTTGGACAGAACATCGCGGAGGTCGAGGCTAAGATCGAGGGCCAGGATCTCCAGGTCGCCTTCAACTCCAAATATCTCCTCGACGTCCTCGCCATCATCGGCAGCGAGGAGGTGCAGCTCGGCTTCACCGGTCCGCTCAATCCCGGCCTGATCAAGCCGGTGGGAAAGGACAACTACCTCTACATCATCATGCCGGTCAGAGTGGCGATGTAATCGGTCGTCAAAAACGGCGTGTTCCTGGCTAACGTCTCACTCTTCGACTTTCGAAACTATGCGGAGCTCGAGCTGGCGCTGGAACGTTCGGCAACCGTCTTTTTTGGTGGCAACGCGCAGGGCAAGACCAACCTCCTAGAGGCGGTCGCGCTCTCGGCGCTGACCCGTTCCCCGCGCACCCAGCAGGCGGCGGAGTTGGTGCGCTTCGGTCAACCGGCCGCGCGCGTGACCTGCGGCGTCCAGAGCGACGGCGGCCTCAAAGAGCTGGAGGTGCGGATCAGCGTCAGTCCGGCCGTTCCTTCACGAGCCTCCCGCCGGTTCACAGTCAACGGCATTCCCAAGCGCTCGACGGACATGATGGGCTCCCTGCGCGTCGTACTCTTCTGGCCGGACGACCTCCAACTGGTCAAAGGACCGGGCGAGGGACGACGGCGTTTTCTTAACACCCTGCTCTCGCAGATCGATCCCAACCATGCCCGGGAGCTCACCCGCTACGGCCACCTGTTGGAACAGCGCAATGCCCTGCTGCGCGCCATCCGCGAAGGCCGCCAGCCGGCCGCCGGGCTCGATTACTGGACCGACAACCTGGCTGATTCCGGCGCAGCCATCATGGTCGAGCGCCAGCGTCGCCTGCTCGAGTTGCAACCAATTGCCGCCGCCTTCCACCGCGAGCTGAGCGATGACCGTGAGCGGCTCGATCTCCGGTACCGACCCGCCGGCGTTCGGATCGGGGAGGCGCCGCAGGAGCTCGTCAGCGAGCAGCTCAAGGTCGCCATGCGCGACGCGCGCGATGAGGAGATTGGGCGCGGACAGACAGCTGTCGGACCACAGCGCGACGATCTCGAGGTGTGGCTCGATGACCACGAGGCCCGGCTCTTCGCCAGCCAGGGGCAGCAGCGGAGTGCCGTGCTAAGCCTGAAGCTGGCCGAGCTCCACTACCTGGCGGAAGTGACCGGAGAACAGCCTGTGCTCTTGCTCGATGACGTGATGTCGGAGCTCGACCCGGCCCGGCGCGAGCGACTGCTGGCGGCGTTACAGCCCGGACCGCAGGCACTGATCACGGCCGCCGACCTCAATGACCTTCCGAAAAGCATCCTGGAACGCGCCGCGGTCTTCCGGGTCGAGCAAGGAGCCATCCATGCGGAGCGTCGGTGAGGCCCTGCCGCGCGCCCTCAAGTCACTCGGGATTTCCCGCCGCACGCGCGAGGCGCAGGCGCTCTGGTTGTGGCCGCAGGTGATCGGACCGCACCTCGCTCGCGAAAGCCAGGCACTCAAACTGACTGGTGGCACCCTGCTGGTGACGGCGAGCAGTCCGGCTCTGGCGCATCAACTGCATCTCGAGCGAACGATGTTGATCGAACGGCTGAACGATGGGATCGGCGCGCCGGCGGTGCGCGAGATCCGATTCCGACAGCGATGATCGCCGCCGGCGCGGCCCTGACCGAAGCCCAGCGGGCCGCCGTCGATCACACCAAGGGACCATTACTGATCGTCGCCGGTGCGGGCACCGGCAAAACGCGCGTCCTGGTCGAGCGCTACCGAAGGT
Organism: Candidatus Acidiferrum sp.; assembly: GCA_035602395.1. GTDB lineage: Bacteria > Chloroflexota > Dormibacteria > CF-121 > CF-121 > CF-13. Next base: position 31,606 of record DATNMH010000014.1, on the reverse strand, counting down.
TGCGCCAGGAGGGCGTGCCGGCCGAACGCATCCTGCTCCTGACCTTTACCGAAAAAGCCGCGCGCGAGGTGCTCGATCGCGTCGAGCAGGAAGACTATCTTCCGGCCGGCGAGCGATTCATTCTCACCTACCACGCCTTCGCCCAGCGGTTCCTGCAGGAAGACGGCTGGCTCTGCGGCATTCCCCGGGCGTTTCGCATCGTATCCGAGGTGCGCAAGTGGGAGTTGATGCGAGACGTCCTGCTGACGCAGCGCCCGGCACACCTCTTCCATGCGCAGCGGCCGCTCGAACGGATCGGCGAGCTACTCAAGCTGGTGGAACGCGCCAAGCAGGAGTTGATCTCACCGGCGGAGTTCGGCGTCTGGGCGAAGTCCAACGCCGCGGTCGACGACCCGGTGGTCGCTGCGCAGCGCGAGGCGGCCCTCGTCTACGCCGATTACCAGCAGCGGATGCTCGCCGAGGATCGCCTGGACTTCGACGACACCATTTATTTCAGCGTGCAACTTCTCGCCGCGGAGCCATCGGTCGCGACACGTCAGGCGCAGCGCTTTGCCCACGTGATGGTCGACGAGTTCCAGGACACGAACTTCGCGCAGAGCCGGCTCCTCGAATTGCTCGCCGGTACCGACCGCAACCTCTGCGTCGTGGGCGACGACGACCAGAGCATCTATAAGTTCCGGGGCGCGTCGGTCGCCAACCTGGCCCGCTTCCGTGCCGTCTACCCGCAGGCACGGGTGATCCGGTTGGAGGAGAACTACCGGAGCCGCGGACCAATTCTGCGCGCGGCCGACCGCCTCATCAGCGAAGACCCGGACCGGCTGGAGAAGCGGCTCACGGCGACGCGAGGCGAGGGCACACCGGTCAACGTGCTGACCGCGACCAGCGTGACCGATGAGGCCGATGCGGTCGCCGCCTTCGTCAACCGGGCGATCGACGAGGGCCGCCATCGTCCCAACGCCATCGCCATCCTGCTGCGGGCCAACGCGCACCTGCACAATTTCGCACGTGCCCTGCAGCGCAGCGGCGTCGCCTACCAGGTCAGCGGCGGTCGTGGGTTTTACCAGCAGCCTGAGATCAAGGATTGCCTCGCGTATTTACGAGCCATCGACTCACCGGATGACACCGTCTGCCTGATGCGGCTGCTGAGCCTGCCACGCTACGCGGTCGACGCGGTGCAGGCGGGCCGCTGGGCGCGCCGGGCGAGAGACGATGGCCGGCGTTTCTTCGACATCCTGCAGGAGGCGGAGGATAACGGGGCCCGTCGACTCTGCGCGGATCTGCGCCACTTCGCCGAGCAAGCGCTGCGTCTCGGCGTCGATGACCTCTTTTACGAGGTGATGGAACACACGCGCTATCTCGACCTCGAGCGATTCCAGGGGCCGATCGAACGGCTGCAGGTCAGCGCCAACGTGCAAAAACTTGCCGAGCTGATCGCCGCCTACTGCGATGAGCATCCGGACCATCACCTATCCTCCTATCTCAAGCACCTCGATGCCACTGAGGCGGCGCAGGCTGACGAAGAGATTGCTCCGCTGGACGAGGCGGTCAATGCCGTCCACCTGATGACGGTGCACCAGGCGAAAGGGTTGGAGTTCGGCCTCGTCATCGTCCCCCATCTGGTCGAGGGCCGGTTTCCCGCGAGCCGCCGTAGCGAGGGGCTGACGTTGCCTGACGAACTCTTGAAGGAGGAGCTGCCGGCTGCCGAACTGCACCTCGCCGAAGAGCGGCGGCTCGCGTATGTCGCCGTCACGCGGGCTCGCGAGGAACTCGTCTGCACGCTCGCCGGCCGTTATGAAGGTGTCAAAGACTGGCGGCCCTCCCGATTCCTCACGCCGATCCGCGGTGCAGAGGCGCGCGAGCTGGCAGCGATATCGCTCCTCGTCCCGCCGGCCGGCGGGCTGGTCGAGGTGGCCCGCCAGTTCGAGTTGCCGCTCAACGACGCGCCGCCGATCGCGGCGCTCTCCTACACCCAGGTCGACACCTACCTTCGATGCCCGCAGATGTACCAGTACCGGTTCGTCTTTCGCTTACCCACCCGCCCGAAGCCTCAGATGCAGTTCGGGCGCATTCTCCACGAAGCGCTCAAGGATGCGCTCGGCAGCATCGAGCGCGAGAAACCCCTCACCTGGGCGATGCTGGACTCCGCCTATGTGGCGGCATGGGCGAGGGAGCGGTTTTGCGCGCCCGAGCAGGCGCCCTCGTTACAGGACCTCGGGCGGACCTACCTCCGCCGGGCGTTCGACGCCGGGGATCTCAGCAAGCCGCTCTTGCTGGAGCAGCCGTTCAGCTTGCGCGTCGACGGGCTGCGACTCACCGGGCGGATCGACCGTGTGGACCGCCACTCCGACGGCAGTTACGAGGTCATCGACTACAAGACCGGCTCGGCGAAGCGGGCCGCCGATCTCCAGCGCGATCTCCAGCTTGGCGTCTACGCCCTGGCGGCCCGCGAGGTCTTCCGCTTCGACCCGCTGAGCCTCTCCTACTACTATCTCGAAACGAGCGAGCGTGTGACGGTCGAGAAACCGCAGGAACGCCTCGAGGATGATCGCCAGACGATCATCAAGGTGGCGGAGGGCATCCGTGCCGAGCTCTTCCCCGCCAGGCCGGATCGCATGAAATGCTCCGGCTGCGACTTTCGGCTGCTCTGTCCCAGCGCCGCCGTGTAGTCAGGCGCTGAGCTTGACCATCACGTCGGCAATCTGAAAGGCCGCGGCCGGGTCGGCCGCCGCGCGGGCACGGTTGGCGTCATCAAGGCGCTCCGACTCCGGTTTCGCAAACCAGGCGGTGACCGCCTTCACCAGGTCGTCGGGCCGCGGCACGAATCGGCCGAGGTCGCGGCCTACCACCTCTTTCACATTGCCTTCTTCCTGGCCCGGTAAGAAGCCCGTCAGCAGCAACGGGCAACCACAGGCCAGGCCTTCGGCGATCATCCCAGGTCCGGCACGCGTCACCAAAAGGTCGGAGGCGAGCAACAACTCGGGCATGTTGTCCACGAAGCCGAAGACGCGAACGCCGGCATGGTTGTCTTCGCGGATACGCTCCGCCAGCGCGGCGTTGCGGCCACAGACCGCGAGTACCTGGATGTCGAGCGGCGAGCGCGCGAGGGCCGCCGCGTACTTGCGCAGGGGCTCGGTCCCATCACCGCCGCCGGCCAGCAACACGGTGGGTGCATGCGGCCGCAGCCGAAGCTTGAGCCGCATCGACCGCTTGTCGGTGAAGCCACGGATGGCGTCCTGAAAGCGCGGGTGGATCGGGAGACCGGCCGTGACTAGTCGATCAGCCGGGACGCCGCGGCGGAGGCACAGCTGATACGCCGCGTCCGATGGACAGATAATGCAGTCGGCCTGAAGGTCCGTCCACGCCTGGTGAAAGTCAACCCAGTCGGTGATCACGGTGACGCGCGGCACGCCGTAGGGGACGGTCTCGGCCGCGACGTGGTTGAGCAGCGGGTGAAAACTTGCCACCAGCGCCGGACGCGGGTCGAGCGCGCGCGCGACCCGGCGCCGGACCCCTCGCCCGATGACATGCTGGAACAGGCGGACGGTAGGCCGCATGTTGGTCACCCGGTAGGCGGCCCCCCAGAGAAACGGAACCCGTTTGGTGACCGGTCCGTAGAGTGCGGTCAGCCGGCCGGCGATGACGCGCCGGTCCGCCATCGGATCTTGGCAGTCCACGGTGAACTCGTTCGGGTACCGCCGTCGGATGGCTTCCGCCACCGCCTCGGCGGCGGCCCGATGGCCGGCGCCGGTGTCGGAGAAAAGAAAGACGAAGCGCTTGGGGACGGACACCACCGAAAGCCTACCGGCCGCGGCGTCCTACGATAGTTTGGGTTCAAGCCAGGCTGGCTAAGAATCTTGGTAACCGTCGGACAGGGCGCCCTCACCGATAACCGTTAGCCGCTCGACGCAGCTTTGCTGCCGGTCTCGTACTGATTTGAAGTTGACCGGGCGGTGACCAAACGGCGACGATGAGGTCTCAATCGATCGAGTCAAGGAGGCACGGCGCTGAAACCGCTCGCCATCGTCAGTTTGCACGCGTCGCCGGTCGCGTCCCTCGGGGCGGGGGAAAACGGCGGGATGAACGTCTACATCCGTGCGGTCTGCGAAGAGCTCAGCCGCCGGGGGATCCCGACCGAAGTCTTCACCCGCCGCTCGAGCCCCGACGGTCTGGATCGGGTCCAGCTCGCCGAGAAGAGCTGGGTCACGCGCCTCGCCGTCGGACCGCCCGACGACATCGACAAAGCGCGCCTCTTCGATCTGCTTCCCGACTTCAGCGAAGCCGTCCTGAGCGAGCAGCGCCGCCGCCGCTACGCCTACAGCCTGATCCACAGCCATTACTGGCTGTCCGGGTGGGTGGCCAGCCGGCTGCGCGACGAGTGGAACCTGCCCTGGTTCCATACTTTCCACACCCTGGCCCGTGTCAAGAACGAGCGAGCGGCCGAGGGCGCCATGGTGGAGCCGGAGCATCGGATCGCCGTCGAGCAAGCGATCGTCCGGAATTGCGACCGGCTGATTGCCTCGAGCGCGCAGGAGGCCGATGACCTCGTCCGGCTCTACGGGGCCGCGCGCACCCGGCTGAGCGTGGTAGCGCCAGGCGTCGACCTCGAGGTCTTCAACGAACGGCCCACGGCGGCGCTGCGGAAACGCCTCGGGCTGGGCGAGGCGAAGGTCGTCGTCTTTGCGGGACGCCTCGAGCGGCTCAAGGGCGCCGAAACCGTCATCCGCGCGATGGCGCTCCTGGCTCGGGACGGCGCGCAGCCCGAACCTCCCGTGCTGCTGATCATTGGCGATGACAGCCAGAACGGCGCGAGCGAGAGCCGGTTGAGCGGCGGCGAGCGCGCCCGCCTGGAAGCGTTGGCCGCGTCACTGGGCATAACCGACCGGGTCCGCTTCATGGGGCCGGTCGACCAGCCGGCGCTGGCCGGCTACCTGAGCCTGGCAGCGGTCTGTGTCGTGCCCTCGTATAGCGAATCCTTTGGCCTGGTCGCCCTCGAAGCGGCTGCCAGCGGAACGCCGGTGGTCGCCGCCCGCGTCGGGGGCCTCCCCACCATCGTCAAAGACGGCCTGACCGGCTTCACCCTGGTTTCCCACGACCCGGCTCAGTACGCGGAGCGCATCGGCCGCCTGCTCGCCGACGAGGAGCTGAGGGCCTGCTTCAGCCGCCGGAGCCGTCTGGTCGCCACCCAGTTCACCTGGAAAGAAACGGTCGACCGGTTGGTGGCCGAATACGGCGCCCATCGACTTCAGGAGCTCCGCCCCGCCGTCGCTGGCTAACCGTAGCTGCAGTCGCCGGTTGACATCCGCCCCGATCTTTGATTGAATGACCAAACAATTTTGAATGGCCAATCAAAGTCGGCCGCGGAGACTTAACTGAATGCCCGATCAGACGAAGGAACGGATCGTCGACGCCGCCTACCGCACGCTCGTCAGGCGTGGCTACCACGAGACCGCCATGAAGGACATTGCGGCCGAGGCCGGCGTGGCGCCGGGGCTGGCGCACTACTACTTCGAGACCAAGGAAGACCTGCTGGTGGCGGCGATCGAGCACGGATGCGAGCCCTTGATGCGGGTGTGGGAAGAGGCGGGGGTCAGCCTCAGCGGGCCGATGCCCGAGGACGCCGACCCGATGATGTTCGCGCGAATGGGATTCGAACTGGCGAAGGAGGAGCTCAAGAGCTACGGGGGCCTGTTCCTTTTGACGTTCGACATGTTCGGCGTCGGCCTGCATAACCCGAAGATCGCCTCGGCGGTGCGAACCTTCATCGAGGAGCGACGCGCCTTCGTCGCCCGCATCAGCCGCGCCGTCATCGCCGGCATGGCCGAGCCGCCGGTTGCCTCGGCCGAGGCGATCGCGGCGGCCATCTGGGGCAGCCTTCATGGCATCTATTTGCAAAAGGTGATGAATCCCGACTTCGATGCCGAGGCGGCCATCGATGCGCTCAGCGAGATGACGATGGCCTTTGCGACGCGATCGCGAAACACAATCCGGGAGGAGGGCTAGCGATGTTTGCCTGGTGGGGTCATTTCGTCTACCGATTCCGCTGGCCGATGCTCGGCGTTTCGCTTACCCTGCTGGCCGCGTCCATCCTGGCGTTGCTCAACGGGGGCACCCTGAAGAACAACGGCGGCCAGAACACCGAGTCCGGACGCGCCATCGCCCTGATGCAACAGCAGCTGCCCCAGAGCGGCCCTGGCGCCGGGTCCACGTTCGTCCTGGTCTTCGGCAGTCAGGCGATGCGGGTCCAGGACCCTGCGTTCAAGCAGGCGGTGCTGGCTGCGTTGCGGCCCCTCAAGGACGACTCGAGGGTCAAGAGCATCGACACGCCGTTTGACGTACCGGCCGAGCAGGCCAAGGCGATGACCTCAACCGACGGTCACCATATCTTCGCGCAGGTGAGCCTGAAGGACGACTACCCGACGGCTCGGCAGTTCTACAAGCAGATGCGAACTGAGGTGCACTCCGACCAGCTGCAGGTACTGGGTACGGGCGCCGTCGCCATCGGCGCCGACTTCGACAAGTACCTGCAATCCGACCTGCAACGTGCCGAACTGGTCTCCCTGATCGTGATCCTGCCCTTGCTCCTGATCGTCTTCGCGACGGTCGTGAGCGCTGTCCTGCCGCTCGGCGTGGGCGGGTTCGCAGTCCTCGGCGGCCTCGCCGGGGTCGGATTGCTGGCGCGCGTCACCGACGTCTCAACCTACGCCACCAACATCGTCACCCTGATCGGCCTCGGGGTGGCGATCGACTATTCGCTCTTCATCGTCAACCGCTTCCGGGAGGAGCTGGCCGCCGGGGCGACCACGGAGCAAGCCCTGATCGCGGGCATGCGGACCTCCGGTCGCGCGGTGACCTTCTCGGGAATCACCGTGGCGATCGGGCTGAGCGCCATGCTCTTCTTTCAGGGGACCTTCCTGGCGTCGATGGGATTCGCCGGCGCCATCGTGGTCGCGATCGCGGTGCTCTACGCGCTGACCTTTCTTGCCTCGCTGCTCGCGATCCTCGGTCCTCGCGTGAACCGGCTCCGCCTGCCATTTCCGCGGCGGCCTGCCGGACGCGGCATCTGGCACGCGGTCGCGATTCGCGTCATGCGGCGGCCGCTGCTGGTGCTGGTGCCGATCGCCGCGTTGCTTGTGTTGATGGCCTCGCCCATCGTTCAGATCCGGATCGCCAACGGCGACGTGGGGATGCTGCCGCCCAACGCAGAGACTCGGCGAGGCTACGACCAATTGCAAAAGTTTCCCGGACAGGGCCAGACCTTCTTCAACGTGGTGGTGCAGTACCCGAGTGGCGGCCCACTCACGAGTGACCACGTTGGCGCGCTCTACGACCTGGCGGCACAAATCAAGCAGATCCCGGGCGTCGAGTCGGTCGAGAGCATGGTGAGCTTCGACCCCTCGCTCAGTCGCTCGGACTATCAGGCGCTGCTCACGCAGCCGGCATCGGCGCAGCCGGCCCGCGTGCAGACCATCGTCCATGGGACCACCGGGTCGCAGATCGCGGTGCTCTCCGTCGTCACCAAGTACGGACAGGAGAGTGATGCCTCGCGTGCCATCGTGCATTCCCTCCGAACCATGAGCGTCCCGCCTGGGAGCAGCGTGCTGGTGGATGCTTTCTCCCTCGACTTCACCGACTTCATCCTGCAGCGAATCCCGCTGGCGGTCGCCTACGTCATGATCGTCACCTATCTCGTCCTCTTCCTCCTGACCGGATCCGTGGTGCTCCCACTCAAGGCGGTGATCATGAACATCCTCTCGATCGGCGCCTCCTTCGGCGCCCTCGTCTGGGTCTTCCAGCAGGGTCATCTCAGCTCGCTCTTGAACTTCACCGCAGCGCCGCTCGACCCTTCCGTCCCCGTCCTGCTCTTCTGCCTGGTCTTCGGCCTCTCCATGGATTACGAAGTGCTCCTGATCAGCCGCATCCAGGAGGAATACCGAAAGACGGGCGACACCACGCAGGCGGTTGCCCAGGGGCTGGAGAAGAGTGGTCGCCTGATCACCGGTGCGGCCGCCATCATGGTGGCGGTCTTCCTCGCCTTCGGCCTGGCGGACGTGGTCCTGATCAAGTCGATTGGTCTGGGGCTGGCGCTCGCGGTCGCCATCGACGCCACGCTGGTGCGGGCGCTGATCGTGCCGGCGGTGATGCGGCTGCTCGGACCGGCCAACTGGTGGGCGCCGCGGGGCCTCCAGCGCCTGCACCGGCGCATCAGCCTGGGCGAACAGCAAGCGGCGTAGCCTCGCGGCCGGCGCCGGCTTCACGGGTTCGTCGCCGCCGACCGCGATGGGACGACCCGGGCAGCGCGATATACCGATGTGCTGCCCGCCCGCGCCCCTCGCTACCGGTTATCGGCGTCGGGCGGCCACCAACCCGAGATTCGGGTCCGGATCGACCGGGGAGGGTGGCTGCTCTTCTGCGCCCACGGTCTCTCCGGCCTCGGCGCCGGGCCCTTCATCGCCTTCGGTGTCATCTATCAGCGCTCGCTGGGCGCGACCGCCTTTGAGATCGGCATCCTGGCCGCCCTCGGCATGCTGGTGGCGACGCTCGTGATGCTCCCCGGCACCCGGCTGGCCGAGCGCCGCGACCTGCGCAAGACGGTGATCGCGGGATGGGCGGTGGCGGTGCCGGCGCCCCTCTGTTACGCGCTGGCGCCCCACTGGGGCTGGACCGCGCTGGGGATCCTCTTCCTCCAGCTGTCCGTCTTCAACACCCCGGCGATCAGTGTCTACCTGTCGCTTGGCATCCCCCGCGACCGGATCGCGGCGGTCATGACCACGGTGTTCTCCGCCTACTCGCTGGGGCTGATCGCCTCCAGCGTGCTGGCCGGCTGGCTGGCCCAGGTGGTCCCGCTGAGCGCGCTCTTCTGGGTGTCCTTCGCTTTCTTCTTGCTGGCGGCCGTCTGCATCGCCTTTCTCCCGGCCAAGCAGCCGCCCAAGTTCAGCGTGCCGTCAATCCGCTACCGGGACCTGATGAAATTTCCCGCCTACCGAGTCATGCTCAGCCTGTTCACGGTGGTGACGGGCATCATCTTCATCCCCTGGACCTTTACCGCGCTCTACGCCCACGAGGCGGCCCACGTCGACAACTTCTGGATCGGGGTCTTGATGAGCGTCCTCTATCTGGGGTCGGTGATCATGGGCCTGAGCCTGGGGCGGCTGCGCCGCACGCTCGGCAGCGTCGCCATCGTCCTCGCCTTCGAGGCGGCCTACGTGGCCTCCGCGATCCTGCTCCTTTCCTCGATGGCCCTGCCGATCCTGGGATTCGCCTTCTTCCTGCGGGGTGCGTTTTGGTCCTTCCGCCAGGTCATGACCGCCGTGATCGGCGAAGTGTTGCCGGACTATGCCATGGCCAAGGGGTACGGGCTCTTCGCCCTCGTCACCGGCGCCGTGGTCATCGTCGCCTACCCGATCGCCGGCTGGATGTACGGCCTGCGCATGAGCATGCCCTTCTGGTCATCGGCGCTGCTGATGGCGATTGCCATGCTGGCCACGGTCTGGGTGCGCGCATACTTCCGGGCGAACTACCTGAAGCCCACGCAGGTCGAGATCGTGCCCGACGACGCGCTTCCCCGGGCGGCTTAGCCGGTCGGCGTCCAGTTGGGCGCCTGGCCGGTGTAGGGGTAGTCCGCCTCCCACCCGGTCAGTTGCTGTGGCCGAGATCCATCGCCGTTCATCACGAAGATCTGGGGCAGGCCGTCAACCAGGCCGACGAAACCAACGCGGCGGTCGTAGGCCGGCGCGTTCGGCGCCGATCCGTTTGGCGCATCCTTGCCGCCCGTGACCTTCACCACGCCACCGGCCTCGCTGGCAGAAAAGATATTGACCCGGTACAGCACCGCCGAGCCGCCGCCGCCGGTCGCGACGAACAGGGTGCTGTTGTCGTTTAGCCAGGCAGATCCCGTAATGTCGAGCGCGCCGCCGCGCCGGTAAGCGTTGCTCCCGCTGGCGGAGAGGTCATAGATCGAGAGCTCTGGGCCCGCCGCCGTCAGCCGTCGAAAGGCCAGCTTCGTCCCGTTCGGCGACCACGACGGCTGGTCGGCCGGGTCATCGAGGCCAGGTGGCCGATAGCGGGTCCGCAGGTCCAGGTTCAGGATCCACAGGTGGGGGGTCCCCTGCGCGTCCATCGTGCTGTAGGCGATCGATTTGGTATCGGGGCTGAGCGCGACCGGGCCGATGACCCGGCCGTCAACGGCATCCGTGAGCGCCACGTCCTCGAGGGTCGCTGGATTGAAGCGGCGCAGGCTCCCATTGGTGAGATAGATGATCGTCCCGTCGCCGGACCAGTAGGCCGCCGAGCCGCTGATGCCGGGTCGGATGACCGTTCCGGAACTGAGGTCGACGAGCTGGATGGGGCCGCGGTCGGCGTTGCGCGGCGCCTCGACCACCACCAGGCGCTGTGCGTCGGGTGACCAATCGAAGGAGAGGAGGCCATCCTGTAGCTGGCTCTGGGCGCTCAGCTGATAGACGATCTTGGGTGTCGAGCGCCCGAGGAAGGTGTCGGCGTGCGGGTCGACGATGCCGACCGCGAAGGCAGGCTGACCTCGCTGGCCGACCAGGTATCCGATCCGGCGCGAGAGCGACAGCGGGCCGGTTCGAAAGCGAGTCTGGATCCGTCCGTCGATGGCGTTCTCGTGGACATCGACCGGCCGGTCGACTGTCACCGTGTAGCTCTGGTTCGGTTGGAAAATGGCGGTCGGAACGATTTCAAACTGCGAGCCGTCGCCGCCGGGCTTTGATCGCAGCAGGAAGGGCACATCAGGGCTTAGCTGGATGGCGCCCTGCAGGGAGTCGGCCCGCATCGGGCGGCTGAAGGTGAGGATGATGTTGCGATCAGGGGTAATGCCGGAGGTGTTGTCGGAGGGGTCGACCGAGGTCAGCACCGGCGGTCCTTCGGTTTTGAACCGCCACGAATGGTCGAGAGTGTTCTGCTGGCCGCTCGCGTCCGCGTACCCGGCATGCATCGACACCGTGTACTGGGTGGACAGGGCGAAGTTGACGTGGGTGTGGATGAACATCAGGGTGTTGCCGGTCCACGCAAAGCGACAATTCTTAGATCCGCTGCAGGCGGGCAGCGCCGGCGCGAGATCGAACCTCCGTTCCACCGAACCGTGGTTCATGGGCCGGTCGAAGCCGATGCTGATCGTCTGGTTCGACGGCACGTCCGTGACCTCGCGGCTGGGCGAAATGCTGACGATGCGTGGCGGGTTCAGCGCACACGCGGCGAGTGCCGGTGCCATCACGGCCAGCAGGAGGAGTCGCCGAACGTAGTTGGACGCGGCTAGCGCTGTTCTTCGAGCAACTGGCGCATCTCGTTGGCCAGGTTGGTCAGCCGGGCCGGATCCACGAACATGATCGAGGTCTGCGAGATCCGGTCGATGGTCCGGTCCAGCCCGTCGACGTTGTGCTCGGTGGAGGCCAGCATCTCCTTGACCTTCTTCGAGCGGTTCTGTAGGGCGGCGTCCGCCATCTGGTTCAGCTGGCTCATCAATGCGGGCCAGTCGATATCGGGCTCGTTGCTCTCCGCTGGGGCCGGCGCCGGCGCCGGCTGGTAGTTCTGGGCACGCGTGGCGCTGGGCGCCGGCGCGGGAGCGGCGGCGGGTTGCGCCGGAGCCGGCCGGTAGGTGGTCGCCGCCACGGAGGGCGTCATGGCCAGCATCTCTTCGAGGCTCACCGATTCCGGCTCCTCGAGGTCAGCCACGGCCTTGACCTCGATCCGGGTCTTGGGATCCGCACACAGTCGGGTCACGATCTCCGGGTCCTGCATCAGTTGCGGCTGCCCGCGCGTGAAGGCTCCCAGCAGCGCACCGTCGCGGAGCAGCACGATGCCCATCTCGTCCGGTGCCCGCACCAGCAAGCTCCCATGGATTTTCTCCTCCTGCAGGTATCCGAGCAGCGCCCGCACGTCGACGAAGCGCGCCAGCAGACCCTGGAGGATGGTCGGTGCCGTCAGCAGCTGATAGATGGCGGTGACGACCTCGGCCGACAGCTCGATCACGTCCATGCTGCCCTCGCCGCGGTCGACGTCGTTCTTGAAGAGCGAGAACGCGGTGCGGCCGGTGGAAACCACCGCGCCCCCATCGTAGAAGCTCTCGATCAGGCTGCCCTGGTAGAAGAGGATCATGCCCCGAGAGGCAGCCCCTGTCAGCCGAAGGTAGCCCGTGAGGTGATCGGCGCTCAGCGAGCGCAGCAGTTTGGGGAAATCGACGAACGCCGTTTTGAGCGACTCGTACACGAGCTTGCCGACCGGCAGCGGGTAGAGCTCGGTGGCCGGTGGTCCCTCGTCGGGCGCGGGCTGCGGTTGCGCGGCCGGCGCCGGCTGCTGCTGGCTCACGACCGGTCGCTCGCTGACCTGCGATGCGGGTGCTGCTGGCGGCGGTGCTGCGGGCTTGGCCGTGGCCACACTCCCGTTGTCTGAGGCCCCCGGCACACCCCGGCGCTTGGCCTCGGCGAGGATGTCGGCCGTCGGCGCGGTAATGGTCTCCTCGGTCGGCAGCTTGGATTTGGGATCAAAGGTGTAGTCCCCCTGCCGCCAGGCCAGCGGTTCAAAGACGGCCTCCTCGCCCTGGCTTCCGTTGCCGTAGGCGTGAAAGAGGTGGCCGAAGAGAAAAAACAGCGAGAACGCCTCGCCGCCGTTCCGAACCTGAAGTGTGCCTGTGGCGCGCTGGGCTTGCATGGACTGCAGGAGAGATAGCAGGGGGGTCGAATCTAACGATCCCTTGTAGTCCACAAGTCTCGGCGCCTGTTCGATGGAACTCACGAAAAGCCTCCCACCGCTCCGAGATTTGGCTCCAATGCTAGCACAGGCCAAATACGATACCTCAACTGTCAGCAACGCGGGGTGGCGGGCCCCTCTCGGGAAGCCGGCCGGTAAGCTGTGGGGGCATGCCCGAATTGAGGATCTGCGAGGACGCGTCCGCCTGGGACGGGTTCGTCTCGCGGGCACAGGACGCCTCCGTGTTGCAGGCCTGGGCGTGGGGCAGTCTCAAATCGCGTTACGGCTGGCGAGTTCAGCGCTACTTCTGGGTCGATCAAGGTACGCCCCGGGCGGCGGCCGCCGTGCTTCGGCGGAGCCTCCCCGGTGGACTGGCCCTGAACTACGCGCCGCGTGGCCCGATCCTCGATGGCCACCTCGACCAGTGGCCAGCCTTCTGGCAGGCCCTGCGCGAACGCCTCGGCCAGGAAGGCGGCACCGTGCTCAAAGTCGATCCGGAATGGACGACCGACGCGCAACGGTCGGTGCTCACGCAGACCGGCGCTCTGCCCAGCCGGCACCCCATCCAGCACCAGGCGACGTGGCTGGTCGACATCAGCGGCGGCGATGAGGCGATGGCGCGGCTCAAGGAGTCGACCCGGCGGAACATCCGGACCGGCATCAAGCAGGGGATCACGGTCGAGGCCTCGGACGCGTCGGCCGCCCTCGACAGCTTCTACGAGCTTCTCCAGGAGACGGCCGCGCGGGAGCAGTTCACGGTGCGCAGCCGCGCCTATTACCAGGACCTGTTGAGCCTCTTCCGCGAACGCGGACAGGTCGCCGTCTACCTCGCCCGCCACGACGATCGATTGCTGGCAGGCGCCGTCATGCTGTTCTTCGGCTCCAAGCTGGTGTACCTGTACGGTGGCACTCGCACGGACGCCAAGGACCTCAAGCCCGGCTATCTGTTGCACTGGCGAGCGATCGAAGACGCGCAGCGACGCGGCTGCACCACTTATGACATGTGGGGCGTGCCGCTGGATCCGCAACCCGGCCAGCGCGGCTACGGCTATTACGTCTTCAAGTCGCGCTTCAATGGGCGGATGGTGAAGTTCATCGGCCTCTACGACCTGCCGGTCAATCGTGCGGCGACCTTGACCATCCGCCTGGCGGAGCGATTCGCGCGGGCCGGCCAGCCCGAATTTGTCTGAGACCGGCCTCGCGGTAACGCCGGGCGAACAGCTCGGCGCGCAGGCCTGGGACGCGCTTCTGCTGGCGCAGCCCGAAGGCAACCTGCTGCAGAGCTGGAAGTGGGGCGAGTTGCAATCGCGCTTCGGCTGGCGCGTCGAGCGCCTGGCGTTCCATGAGGGCCGCTCCGGCGTCTGCTCGCTGCAGCGCACCGCCGCGCTTTTCCCCGGCGGGGCGACCTACTACGTGCCACGTGGTCCGGCGGTCGCCGAACGCGAACGGCTCATCGTGCTCGACACACTCGAGCGGCGGGCGGCCGCCGGCGGCGGGCTGGTGCTCCGCGTCGAGCCAAACGACCGTGTCGGCGACGAGTGGCCCGCGTTTTTCGAGGGCCGCGGATTCGTCAAGGGCAAGCCGGTTCAGCCTGAGGCGACCCAGCTGCTCCGCATCGATCTCGACCCGGACGCGCTGAAAGCCGGCTTCAAGCCGAAGACCCGCTACAACCTGAACCTCGCCGAAAAGAAGGGCGTCCGGGTGCGCGGCTCGCGCGATGTCGCCACCTTCGCGAAGTTGGCGACCGAGACCGGCAAGCGGCAAGGGGTTCACCTCCCGGGAGTCGCCTATTATCAGGCTGCGCTCGAGATCTTCGGGCCGTCGGACGAGGTTCGGCTCTATCTCGCCGACCACGAGGGCGACGTTCTCGGCGGGATCATGGTCTTCCGCTTCGGAAAGACCGCGTACTACCTCTTCGGCGGATCCAGCGATCAAAAGCGCGAGTTGATGCCCAACTACCTGCTGCATTGGCAGGCAATGCTCGATTTCCGCGCCATGGGCTGCGATACCTATGACTGGTGGGGGATCCCGGAAGAGCCGGCCCCCGACCACCCATGGTTTGGGCTCTATCGGTTCAAGACCGGCTTCGGTGGCGAGACGGTCCGCTACGCCGGCCTCTACGAGCACGTGCTGCGCCCCGGCCCGTTGAAGCTGGAGCGGCGCCTACAACAATTGAAGGCGAAAGTCCGCCGACCTATACTGCGGTGAAATGGCGAGGGAGCGAACGCTCTCCGAGCAGGCCTTCGAGCAGTTCCCCCAGGCATTGATCATCGTCGATCGCGAAGCGACCGTGATTTCCCTGAACGAGGTCGCCGAGCGCCTGACCGGCTGGGTGCAGCGCGACGCGGCGGGCCGGCCGGCGGCCGACATCCTCGAGGTGCGGACCGAGACCGGGGTCAACCTGTGCGCGCCGAACGGGGCGCTGCGGCGCGCCCTGCGCCTGGGCACACGCATCAACACCCACTTCGCTTACCTGTTCCGATTGCGGACCAGCGACGACCCCGTGCGCGTCTCCTATTCCGTGTCCCCGCTGCGCCTGAAGAGCAAGACGTTGGACGGTGCCGTGATCGCCATCCACGACGTGACGCCTGAGCTGGAGACGATCGAGGCCCGCGATGCACTGATGCTGGCCGCGTCGCACGAGCTGAAGACGCCATTGACCACGCTCAAGGGCCTGAGCGAGCTGCTCCTCGACTTCGACCTGACGGAGGCCCAGCGCCGCGAGCTGCTGCAGGACCTCCACGGCCAGGCCGACCGGATGGAGAAACTGATCGGCGACATCCTCGCCGTCAGCCGCATCGACTCCGGTCGAATCTCCGTCGATTTCTCGCGAGTCGACGTGGCTGACGTCATCGAGCATGTCTGCGAAGAGGTGCGCCCGATGCTCAAGGGACGGACGCTCAAGTGTCGCGTTCCGGAAAACTTACCGACGATAATGGGAGAGGCGCGCAAGCTCCACCAGATCCTCGTGAACTTGCTGACCAATGCCATCAAATATTCCGAGCCCGCTACCCAGATCACCCTCAGCGCCCACAGCGAGCAGTCGGCTGTGAGATTCGAGGTCTCAGACCAGGGGGTTGGAATCCGCAAGGAACATATGCCCCGCCTCTTTGAAAAGTTCTATCGCGCCGACGACCCGGCTGTCCGGCGCACCTCCGGCACCGGGCTCGGCCTCTATATCGTGCGTAGTCTGGTCGCTATGCTGGGCGGCCAGGTCCATGTGCGGAGCCGGCACGGCAAGGGCTCCGTCTTCATCGTCACACTGCCGCGCGCGGAAACCACCGCCCGGCCCCGAGCTCGGGTGGCGGCGGTGGCGCACTGATGCCGCCTGCGAAGAAGATCCTGATCGTCGACGACGAGGCCATGATCCGCAAGGCGATCCACCTCGCCCTCGAGAAAGAGGGCTATGAGGTCGTCGAGGCGGAGACCGGCGCGGAGGCCCTCCGACGGATCGAGCTGAGCAAGCCCGACCTGATCCTGCTCGACATCATGCTGCCCGACGTCTCGGGCTTCGACGTCTGCCGCGATATCCGCAAGGCCGGCCTGCGCGTGCCGATCATCATCCTCAGTGCCAAGACCGAGGAGATCGATGTCGTGGTCGGGCTGGAAATCGGCGCCGACGACTACATCACCAAGCCGTTCCGCACCCGCGAGCTTCTCGCCCGCATCGCCGCCCATCTGCGCAAAGCGCGGCAGGAGGAGGAGGCAGTCAACCAGGGGCGGCTGGAGTTCAAGGACCTCGTCATCGACCTCAACGAGCGCCGCGTTTTCCGCGATTCAAGCGAGGTGATGCTGACCCACACCGAGTTCGATCTGCTCGCCTTCCTCGCGTCGAATGCCGGCAAGGTGCTATCGCGCGAAAAGATCCTGAACCACGTCTGGGGCTACGAGTACCCGATCGAGACGCGCGTGATCGACGTCCACATCCGCAACCTGCGGCGGAAGATCGAGCAGGATCCATCACACCCGTTCTTCATCCTGGCGGTGCCCGGTATCGGCTACCGCTTCACCAGCGCCGGCAAACTCGGGTAGCTCCTCACACAACTCTCCTGCACGCCAGCGCAAGGCTGCCATGGGCCGCCTTTGGATGGTGCGGGCCCATACCCTCAATTTGCGCCATGACGGTCAGCGAACGAATCCTGGCAGCCCGGTTCTAGGAATTAGGCTAGTTGGCATCGTGGACGCCGATGTTGAACGAGGGCCGGGCAATTGGCCCGTGGACGAGAAACAGGCTTACAGAGAATGCCGTGAGAAGCTCGACAAGGCGCGCAAGGAAGCGGCGCATTGGCGCGACAACCACAAACGAGCAATGGCCGAGGTTAAGCATTTGCGCGCGGAGATTGAGCGACTCAAAGCGGACCCGCACCCTTAGCGAGCCACAGCCTCGCGCCCTTCATCCCCAAGGCATGCGTCAAGCCAACGGTCTGAAAGCGCAGTGCCATGTGTTGCCCTAAATCCGCCCTGAGGCCACGCCTGAGAGGGCCCGGGTATCTTTGGGGCGGTCAGGATGCCGCGGCGCCCGCGGCAGGTCGCAGTTCGTGGTAGACCGCAAGCAGGCGATCGAGGTTGTCCGACAGGCTGTAGCGCTCGACGGCGCGCGTCCGCGCCCGCCGGCCGAGCTCCGAGCGGAAGTCGGGAAATTCGATCAGCGTTCGGAGCGCCAGCCGGAGTTGCCCATCGAGATCCTTGGTGTCCACCAGGATGCCTGCTCCGCGGAGGGCTTCGCCGTCCGATCCCACGTCGGTGGCTACCGGGGCGACACCGCACGCCATCGCCTCGAGTAGCGACAGCGATAGGCCTTCGACCATGGAGGGCAGCACGAAGATGTCCATGGCGCGCAGCATCGCGATCCGCTTTCCTTCGTCCATCACCTGGCCGGTAAAGACGACGCGGGCGTTCCCGTAGCGTCGATCGAGGCGGCGCTTCTCGCTGCCACTCCCAACAACCACCAGCTTGACGTCCTCCGGGGCATCGACATCCTGGAAGGCGCGCACCAGGATATCGACGTTCTTCTCGGGATCGACGCGGCCGAGGTAACCCACGAGCGCGCTCGCCTCGAGGCTCTGCTTGAAATCGGTTGGTCCTGGCGAGTACTTGTCGATATCGACGCCGTTGGGTATCACGGCGACATTGTCGGCTGGCACGCCGTAGTGCTCGAGCAGGCTCTTTTGCTGCTCGGAAAAGATGATGACCCGGTCGAAACTCGCCAGCGACTGCGCGTAGAGCCGGTAGACCGCGGTGCTGATGCCCTGCCACAAGCCGAAGCGAGAGTCGTAAGGGACATGAAAGGTGGCGACCACCGGCAGGCCCAGCTCGTGGCAGAGCTCCGGGAGCCCGAAGTCGATCAGTGTCGAGAAGCTGAGCGATACGTGCACCAGATCGACGCGCTCGCGGCGGAGCAGGTCGGTGATGGTGCGCTTCGTCCGAGGCGACGAGATGATGTAGCGGTGGCTGCCCGTGAGCGATCGAAGCGTCAGCGAGTCGTCGGTGAGGGCGGGCAGCGTGCCGTGATGGACGAAGAAGACTTTGACGCCGCGGGCTCGTAGCCCGCCGACGATCTCCCGCGAGTAGGTCAGCAGCCCGTCGCCGGCGCGGCCGCTCTGGTGACCTAGCCACGCAATTCGCAGTGGCTCGTTCATCGGGCGTCGATGTCCTCGAGAAGGTCGAGCAAGAAGGGCCGGTTCTGAAGCTCAGCGTGGGGAATGTGAAGGCCGGGCTCGTCGACGAGGCGTCCGTTGTAGCGAAGGATGTCGATGTCGATCTCCCGAGGGCCCCAACGCTGGCGGACGGTGCGGCCGAGCTGGCCCTCGATCCGTTTCAGGGCGTCCAGCAGCGGTCTCGGCTCGAGCGAGGTCTCGACCTCGAGCACCTGGTTTAAGAACTGGGGCTGCTCACGAATACCGACAGGCTCTGTCTCGTCCACGCGTGAGGCGCGGACCACCGTGATGCCCGCCTCCGGCAATGCCGCACGTGCGGCCTGGAGATATCCGGCGCGGTCACCGAGGTTGCTGCCTAAGGCGAGCCACACCCTGGTCACGCCTGCCGGATAGCGTCGGCCATTTTTGCCACCCGAACCATTGCCTTGACGTCATGGACCCGGACGATGTCGGCGCCGCCCGCGATGCTGAGCGCGACGGCAGCGGCTGTACCCTCGAGCCGCTCACCGGCCGGGAGGTCGAGGGTCTTGCCGATGAACGACTTTCGGGAAGGGCCGATCAGTATCGGAAACCCGAGCCGGCGCAACTCGGGCAGGCGCCGGATGATCTCGAGGTTCTCCTCGCGCGTCTTCCCAAACCCAAGGCCGGGGTCGACGATGATGCGATCGTCCGCGATGCCCCCGGCCCGTGCCAACTCGACGCTCTGGCGCAGGCTTTCTGAAATTTCCCTGATCAGGTCGTGATACCCACCTCCCGGTTTGTTGTGCATCAAGACGATGGGCATGCCGGCCGCGGCTACGGTCGTGGCCATCTGCGGATCCCGCCGGAGTCCCCACACGTCGTTGACCAGCGCGGCACCGGCCGCGATCGCGCGCTTGGCGACCCCGGCTTTGTAGGTGTCGATCGAAATGGGAATGGCGACCATGGCCGCCACCCGCGTGACCACCGGAATCACGCGCGCCAGCTCGTCCTCGAGGCTGAGCCCCGGTCCCGCCCAGGTCTCCGGCCGGGTGGACTCGCCGCCGATGTCGATCAGGTCGGCGCCGTCCCGCTCCATCTGCTGGGCCTGGGCGACCGCCGTTTCGAGGTCGGTCACGCCGTCACCGGAGAACGAATCTGGCGTGACGTTGACGATCCCCATCACGTAGGTGCGGGAACCCCACTGGAATTCGTGGTCGCCGATGCGTGTGACCCGCATCGTGGCCGCCATCGGCCTGAGCGTAGCATCATGTCGTTTCGGTGACTGCCATCAAACTGAGCCGCCTCCTCGAGGGCGTCGACGTGCTCGAAGCGCCGCCAACCGACCCCGAGGTGACCGGCCTTTGCTATGACTCGCGCCGCCTCAAAGCGGGAGACTGCTTCGTTGCCATTCCGGGCACCCACACCGATGGGCATCGCTACGTCGAGACGGCGTTGCGAGACGGCGCCGTTGCCGCGGTGGTTCAGCGCCCGGTGGGCACCGCCTGGCCGCAGGTCGTCGTGCCGGACACGCGCCGGGCCCTGGCCCTGATGTCGAGCACCTTCTTTGGCCATCCGAGCCGGGACATGGTCGTGATCGGCGTCACCGGCACCGATGGCAAGACGACCACCACGACGATGGTCCACCAGCTGCTGCTGAGCGCCGGACGGCGCGCCGGCTCGATGAGCACGGTAGACATCCGCTTCGGCGACGCCGTCGATCCGAACGACTCGCGCCAGACGACGCTCGAGGCGCTCGAGGTCCAGGAGCAGCTGGCGCGTATGCGCGATGGCGGGCTGAAGTATGTGGTCATCGAGACCAGCTCGCACGGCCTCGCTCTGCAGCGGGTGGTGGGCGTGGACTACGAGGTCGCCGTTTTCACCAACATCGCGCATGAGCACCTCGATTTCCACAAGACGATCGAGGCGTACCGCGAGGCCAAAGCGCAGCTGATCGATTTGACCGCCGCCAGCGCCGGCAAGGGCATGGAGAAGACGGCGGTGCTCAACCGCGACGACCCCAGCTACGCCTACCTGGTCAACCGGCCGATTGCGCGGCGCATCACCTATGGCATTCAGCTCGACGCCGATCTCAAGGCCGACCGCGTCGAGGCGACACCCGACGGTTTGCGCGTGGATGCCTCGACGCCCCTCGGACCGTTGTCGTTGCGGTTGAAGTTGAGTGGCCGATGGAACGCCGCCAACGCGCTGGCCGCCGCGAGCGTCGGAGTCGCCGTCGGCCTGACGCTCGATGAGATCCGCCAGGGGCTGGAAAGCTACAGCGGCGTCAGCGGTCGGATGGAGCGGGTGGATCTCGGCCAGCCGTTTGCCGTGATCATCGACTACGCCCACACACCGCAGAGCCTGGAGAAGGTGCTTCGTGAGCTGCGGCCGGTCACGAGAGGCAAGCTGATCGCGGTCTTCGGCAGTGCCGGTGATCGCGATCGCGAGAAGCGTCCCTGGATGGGCGAGATCGCCGCCCGGCTGAGCGACTACGCGGTCTTCACCAACGAGGACCCGCGAGAAGAGGATGCGATGACCATCCTCAGCGAGATCGCTGCGGGCGCCGAGGAGGTCGGGTGGACCGAGGGCGAGCAATATGCCCGGATCGAGGACCGGCGCCAGGGGATTGCGCACGCCGTTCGGAAAGCTGGGCCGGGCGACACCATTCTGCTGGCAGGCAAAGGGCACGAGCGCAGCATCCTCATCGGTCGGGACAAGGAGCCGTGGGACGAACGCGCCGCCGCGGAGGCCGCCATCCGGGGGCTACCGGCGTGAGTCGCGCCGCGGAGGAGACCAACCGCCGGATGCTCCGGGCGCGGGATGCGATGGACCGGGCCTACGCCGAGCCGCTCGATGTACCCGCGCTCGCGCAGATTGCGAATGTCTCGCAGGCCCATTTCATCCGGACGTTTCGCGCGACGTTCGGCGAGACCCCGCACCGCTACCTCCAGCGTCGTCGCGTCGAGCGAGCCATGTTCCTGTTGCGGGCGACCGGGCGGAGCGTGACGGACATCTGCCTCGACGTTGGCTTCAACAGTCTGGGCACCTTCAGCCGGAGCTTTCAGGAGATCGTCGGCGAGGGACCGACGTCGTACCGTGCGCGCGGGCCCATCAAGCCCGTCCCGACCTGCTTCGCGATGGCCTGGACACGACCGAGCAGTTTTGGAGAAGACCGGGCGAGAAACATCGTCTAGCGTGGGACTCGACACAATTCCACGATTACGGAGGTATACAAAATGTTCAACGCTCTACTGATCTCATCGATCTACGTGCTCGATCAGGACAAAGCCCTCGACTTCTACGTCGGCAAACTCGGACTCGAGGTCAACACCGACCAGGACCTGGGCTTCATGCGGTGGCTGACGGTGAGCGTGCCCGGCGATTCCCGCCAGATCCTGCTGGAGAAGCCCGGCGCCCCGGCGCTCGATGCGAAGACCGCTGAGCAGGTTCGCGAGATGGTGTCGAAAG
This sequence comes from Candidatus Acidiferrum sp., assembly GCA_035602395.1. Classification (GTDB taxonomy): domain Bacteria; phylum Chloroflexota; class Dormibacteria; order CF-121; family CF-121; genus CF-13. The sequence continues at coordinate 9,815 of DATNMH010000014.1, read as the reverse complement.
GCGCCACGGGCGGGCACCTGTTCTTTACGACCGCCGATTGCCTCAAGACCTACAACGAGCTTCGGGCGAAAGGCGTCGAGTTCACTGAGGAGCCGACCGAGCGACCCTACGGCATCGACTGCGGCTTGCGGGACCCGTTTGGCAACCACATCCGTTTCTCGCAGCCACTCCAGGTCCCCACAACAGCGGCGAGCGCTGCCAAGGCCAACCGTTGAAGTTTCGCGCCAAAATCGAGTTCGCATGCAAGACCGCTACCGGCATTCAGGTGCCGGCCGCGGTCGTCGCCTAGCAACAAGCAGCGGATCGTGATCTCGATCGATGCCGCAAAGGCACCGGAAACCCGTGAGCGACCCGTCGCGAAAGCGGTCGGCTCGCTGAGAGAGGGCCGAATCTAGCGCTGACTCGCGCCCGCCGGCACCTTTGCCTCGGCACGAGCCTCTGCTGCGGCGAGCGCCTCGAAGAGCTCATAGAGCCTCGGGTTGTCGAATTTCTCGCGCAATCCCAGCGCGTATCCCCTGATCCGCTCCCAGGGTCCGCCAACCCAGATCCAGTCGAAGAGGAGCTCTTCGCTGATAAGCCCGTGCTTCCACAGCGCGCCAACGGTTTCGAAAAAACCGCAAATCTGGTCCGCCCAGCGCTGCTCCTGGGTTCCTGGCGGATACTTCTCCTTGAAGCGGTCATAATCGGCCGGTGGCGGTTCGGCGAAGAGCCAGGTAAAGGCGTCCGCCAGTTCCGGCTTCATTGCCATCTTGGCGAGCTCGAGAATGATCTTCGCGTCCTCTTGGGTCGGCTTAGCCATCGCAGTCTCCTCCCTCTAAACGAGCGATCCGAAGCCTGATTCGCATCCTATGCGGCTCCTGCTCATTGTCAAGGGGAGGGTCGAACCAATTCAGCGCCGCGCGGCGAGCACCAATTTGCAGTCGGTAAACGACTTCACCTCTCCGTTGGCAGTCACGATCTCGAGGTCGCGTACCGCGGACGCCGGAGCATCAAGAAAGCGGCCGCGGACCCGTTGCTGTGTCGCCGCGTCCTCGCCACCGCGCTCGAGCCAGGGCTCGAAGTCGTGGGCCTTACGGACCACCTCTTGCTTCTCGACGTGCAAGCCAGCCTGTTCGCAGAACGCGATCCACTCCCGCTCGGTATAGATCCGGCGATGGGTCGGGTCGCGTAGCTGCTCGACCTCGTCCTGGTAGGCAGCACTTTCCGGGTCCTCGGGCGCAGTGGTATCGATGAAGATGAAAATCCCGCCTGGTCGGAGCACGCGGGCCACCTGACTCATCGCGAGGGCAACGTCGTCGAAATGGTGCGCCGCGAGCCGTGTGGTGACGATGTCGAAGCTCGCCCTGGGAAAGGGGAGCTGCTCCGCGCTCGCCCGGACGAACTGCGCGTTCCATAGGCCCGCCGTCTGAAATAGGCGACGGGCCTGTGCGAGCATGGCGTCGACCGGGTCGGTGAGGACGACGTCGGCGACGCGGGGTGCGAGCGCGAGGGCCGTGTGGCCGGCGCCGGTGCCGATGTCGAGCAGGCGCTCCTTACCGGTCGGTGCCGCGTACTCGACGACCAGCTCGAGCTCGCGGCCTTCCTTGTGCTCGCCGGTGGCGTAGGCTTCCGCGGCTTTCTCCCAACGTCCCGCCGAGCCGCTCACTCGATCAGCTTAAGGCGACGCTGTCCAGGACTTGCTTGACCAGTGCCGAGTTGGGGTCGGCTGTAAAGAAGGAGAACTCGTAGTTGCGTCCCTTGGTGTGGACGTAGGCCGCCGACATGTACGGCCAGCCCTGATCGGGGCGAGCCCAGGCGGAGGTGACTTTGCAGGTATCGAGCGCAACCCGGGAGACCTGCTCGGTGACCGGGTTGACGCTCCACACCGCGATCGCGGCGGTGTGGTCGGCGACCGGCGCGATGTCGGGGCGGAGCAGATCGGGCAGCTGCACGGTGAGCGTGTCCGCTGTGGTCGTCTGCAGGATGAGGAAGGGCAGGTCATCACCGGTCTTTGTGACCGTGGTCAGCGATGCGTTCGATGATGGGGAGAGCTGGTAGCCCTGCGGCAGCATCAGGCTCCAACCAGTGCCACTGGCCGCATGGAGCGCCGTCGTCACGACAAAGTCCGACCGCACCCATCCCGCCTGCGTGCCCAGCGTGACGTGATACCAGATGTTGCCCGATGCATCCGGTGCCCGGCCATCGGCCGTGGCTTGCGTGCCTTGCGTCAGCGTTGCCAGCCGCGTGCTCGAGGCGCTCGCCGATGACCGCAGATTGACGCCGAGCGGGTCGTTGACCCAGATCGGAAACGGGAGAGCCAGCGTCGCGGGCGTGATCGCCGCGGGCGCCTTTGGCATTGGCAGCGACGCGGGGCACGTGGTGGGTGATGCGTGCGGATCCACCGTGCTCGATGGCGATGGTAGAGGCCGGCTCGCCACGGCGTGGGTCTTATAGAAAGACGTGAGCGGCCCAGCCAGCAGGAAGGCCGCAACGGCGCCGATGACCATCAGGGGAATCAGGCGGAGAGCCGACCTCATGCCCATGGAACGCCCCAGCCGGGATCGCAGTTACGCGAGCGGCTTGCGGTTGGGAAGTCCGGTTCGACGCGGAAAACCAGCAGCCGTGGGGCCCAGCTTGGGCACGACCAGAAGGGTGCCGGTACCGTCTCCTGGACGTTCCAGCCGTGGCGGCCCGCCGCCAAGGAGGCGTGCCGCAGGCTCGAGCAGCTGTGGATCGACGGGGCTGACTTGGGCAACGAGGTCTCCACCTGGTCTAACGAAGGGAAGGGCAAGCTCCAGCAGCACCGCCGGTGGCGCGGCAGCCCGCGAGATCGCCCGATCGAATTGCTCCCGAAGCTCGGGCTGGTGGCCAAGTTCCTCGGCCCGCCCGGCCACCACCGCCACGTTCGTCAGCTTCAGGGTTGCGGCCACCTGCTCCAGGAACGCGCACTTCCGGGTATTCGCCTCAAGCAGGGTGAAGTGGACCTCGGGCATGGCGATCGCCATAGGTACGGCGGGGAGCCCGCCGCCGCTCCCGATGTCGATTACGCGGCCGATTCCGGTCCAGGAAACCGCCAGCAGGGCATCGCCCGCGGCGATCTGCGCAAGGACGTCTTCGATGGTGCGCGCGCCGGTGAGGTTGACGCTCCGGTTCCAATCGAGGAGCAGCTCGGCGTAGCGCTGGCTTTCCGGCCCCACATCCTTACAATATGGCCATGCCGATCTACGAGTTCTCCTGCCTGAGCTGCCGTCACACCTTTGACGTCTTCGGCGGCTTCGCCAGTCGCGACGAGCGCCAGGTCTGCCCCGAGTGCGAGAGCACCAACACCAGGGCGATGTTCTCCACCTTTGCGGTGGTCGGCAGCAGCCAGGCTTCGAGCGCATCGACCTCGGGCGGGTGCGCCTGCGGCGGCAGTTGCTCCTGCTCGAACTGATAACGCCGCTGTAGACACAGCCTCGCCGTTTCCCTCATGATTGTCGCCGTGGCGACCGCCGGCACGCCCGTCCGCCTTCGGGTCATGCCTTTAGGCGAATTACTGGACGAGTCCTTCAAGTTGTATCGTCGCCATTTCACGGTGATCGCGGGCGTGGCGCTGGTGATCGTCCTCCCCAACTTGATCCTCAGCTTGATCTCCGGCTCCTACCGGGCCAACCCATTCAATTTCCTGCAGAGTGTCCTGCAGAACATCAACAACCCGGACGAGCTCGCGAAGATCCAGGCCCGGCAGTCGCAATACACCAGCTCGCCGCTCTACCTCCTCAGTTTTCCGATCGCCGCCCTGCTCATTCCATTCAGCGTCGGTGCCCTCTACCGGGCCGCGACGTCGCTGGCGGCGGGCAACCTGGAAACCGTCGGTTCGGTTCTGTTGGGGACCCTCCGCCGCTACTTCGCGGTGTGGGGCATCGTGATCCTCGGAGTTCTTGTCGGTATTGGGGCGATCGCCATCGTGACCATCCCGGTCGTGATTTGGGTCCTGATCCGCTGGTCGGTAGCAATACCGGCGTTATTCGCTGAGGGCGTCGGCCCGGTGAACGCGTTGGGGCGAAGCTGGAACCTCGTGCGTGATAACTGGTGGCGCACGCTCGGCATCCTTTTCATCGTCGGGATCATGGTGTCGCTCATCCAGACGGCGCTGGCCGCACTCTTCGGTGGCGTCACGGCGGTGCTTCCCGGTATCAGCGACGACATCCGGGCCGGCCTCCTGACGACGGTGACGACCATCGTCGATGCCCTGGTCGGCGCGATCCAGCCAATCGCCATCACCATGCTCTACCTCGACCTGCGCGTGCGCAAGGAAGGTCTCGATCTCGACCAGCTTGCACGCCAGGCCGCTCCACCGGCTGCACCGGCCTAAGCGGTTGCACCGGGGGGCGTCGGCGCCGATCCTGCTGATCTATCTCGGCACACTTCTGGCGTCGGGCCTCACGCCGGCATCCGCCAGTTCCGCCGACGATTACGCCAATGCCGTCCATCGCGCCCTCACGCTGGTCCAGTTCGCCGAGCGCGGGGATGCGCCGTCGGTCCAGCAGGCGATCGATGTCCTTGCCCAGGACACCGGGAACGGTCAGCCGGAGATCCTGCGTGACTTGCGCAGAAACCCTCCCGACCTTGCCGACGCCGATCAGCGGCTGCAAGCGCTGTACGTGACGCTGCAGGCGCGGGTCGATACGCCCAACCCGGGCGAGGCCGAACGGCAATTGCAGGGCATCCTCTCGCAGTCGCGCTACTCGGGCCTGAGCGCCGGGCCATCGCTACCGGAACGGATCCTCGGCTTCATCGTCCGTCGCATCGGCGATTTGCTCTCGTGGCTGGGGGTGGGCGGCCTGCACCTCAACATCCCACTCTGGGTCTGGCTGGCCATCGGACTCGCGGCCGTGATCGGCATCATCGCCTGGCCGATCCGCGGCGGACTCAGCCGAGGTGGACGTGAGGCGAGGTTACGGGCGGCCGGCCCAATGACGCCTCGCCGCCTCGACTTCTTCGCCGACGCCGACCGGTTGGCCGCCAGCCACGATTACCTCGCGGCGATCAAGGCGCTGGCGGGAGGGGTCGCCGTCCACCTCCGCGGCGAACATGCCTGGGACCACAGCCCCCTGACCGTGCGCGAGCTCTTCCAGCAGTCCGACCGCGCCGAGGCGCTGCGGCCGCTGCTGCTCTCGTTCGAGGAGGCGAGCTACGGCCATCGGATTCCCGACGCCGACACCTACGGCCGCGCCGCCGAAGCGGCGGCGCCCTACCGAGGCACGGCCGCGTGAAGGGACGTGGCTGGATCGCGCTGGGCGCGATGGTGGTGCTGGTATTCCTTCTCGTGCTGCTGCGAGGCAGCGGGACCCAGGGCCAATCCCCCGACCATGCCTCGACCAGCGATGCCCCCGATGGGACGTCGGCGCTCCGCGCCTACGCCAATGCCCTCGGCCACTCGAGCGGATCGGTCGAAGGTGTCTTCAAGCTGGCATCGTCATCGGGCCTGCTGTTTGTGTTCACCCCGACTAACGGATTCAACGCGACCGAGGTCCAGCAACTGAACAGCTGGATGCAATCAGGAGGCGTCCTGGTCTATGCCGCAGAAGCGGGCGACCCGCAGCTGGACACCCAGTTTGGATTGCTCCGCACGGGAACCAACGTGTCCGCCAGGGCTCATGCCGCCGCGCCCATCCTGGGTGGGGTCGGAACGGTCGCCGGCGCTGACGGCGCCCATGCCTTCCGGCCGACCGCAGCACAGGTCCCACTGCTTCGCAACGATGCGGGTGACGTGCTGGCGGTGCGGCAGGACGTCGGCCACGGCCAACTGGTGGCGCTCGCCGACCCCCTGATCCTCTGCAACGGATATCTCGGCACGCCCGACAATGGTCGCTTTGCCGCCGACCTGCTGGCGATGACGCCGTCGGGCGGCCAGGTCTGGTTCGACGAATTTCATCACGGTGCGGCGGCGACGGCTTCGCCTGAAACGGCCTGGATGACGACCCCGTGGGGCATCGCCCTGGTGGCGGTGGTGGTCATCGCCTTCGTGGGCCTGGCTCTCCGCGGCCAGGCCTTCGGCCCGCGCATCCCGTTGCGCGCTCGCGAGGATCGTTCGACGGCAGAATATGCGGTGGCGGTCGGGAGCCTCCTCCATCGCGCGGGGGCCCGGCGGGTTACGCTGGAGACCTTGCTGTCCGCTACGCGCCGCGCCGTCGCCCAACGGATTGGTCTCGGCGGCGACGTCCCCAGTGATCGCCTCAACGCCACCATCGAACAGCGCGCACCGGCAGCGGCGGCCGAGCTGGCCCGCGCCGAGCGCGAAATCGATATCGCCAGTCGCAGCGAAGTGGAGGTCCTCAACATGGCCCGCCGCTTGCATGATCTCGCCTATCCGTTACTGAAGGAGTCCGCATGAAAGCCGCCGATTTCTACGCGCGTTTTCGCTCGGAGGCGTCGAAGGCGGTCGTCGGCCAGGACGACGCGGTGCGCCTCTGCGCCATCGCCCTGATCGCGCAGGGGCACGTCTTACTCGAGGGTGTTCCTGGCGTGGGCAAAACACTGTTGGCCAAGACGATCGCGCGCCTGCTCTCGTTGGAGTACGGACGCGTACAGTTCACGCCCGACCTGATGCCCTCGGACATCGTCGGGACATCGGTCTACGACCTGCAGTCGCGGTCCTTCCGCATCCGGAAGGGACCCGTCTTCACCAACATCCTGCTCGCCGACGAGATCAACCGCGCGCCGGCCAAGGTGCAGGCGGCGCTCTTGGAGGCGATGGAGGAGCACGGTGTCAGCCTCGAGGGCGTGCAGCAGCCGCTGCCCGACCCCTTCATGGTGCTGGCCACCCAGAACCCGATCGAGTACGAAGGCACCTACCCACTGCCGGAGGCGCAGCAGGACCGCTTCCTCTTCAAGGCGTTCATGAACTATCCGACGCCCGAGCAGGAACTCGAGATGCTGCGGCGCTGGGACGCCGGCATCGAGCTCCGCGACCCCGCGAAAGCTGGCGTTACGCCCATCGTCGAGGCCGCCGCGATCGCGGAATGCCAGGCGGAGGCGCGCAAGGTCACGGTCGATGAGCGGCTGCGCCGCTACATCATCGAGCTCGCGGTGGCCACCCGCCAGGCGGCCGAACTGGTGTTGGGGGCGAGCCCGCGGGCCGAGGTGCTCCTGCTGCTGGCGTCCAAGGCGGCGGCGGCGTTCGAGGGCCGCGACTATGTCACGCCTGACGATATCAAGGGCTTACTTCGGCCCACCTTCCGGCATCGGCTGCTGCTGCGCCCGGAGGCCGAGGTCGGCGGCCAGACCGCCGACAGCCTGCTCGACGCGGTGATCGCCCGCGTAACTCCGCCGCGATAGGGCACGGGCCGCCATGACGCTCCTCCCGCAGCGACGGCTGCTGGCAACCCTGCTCGCCGGCTCTGTCCTCTTCCTACTGCTCCTGCTGAGCCCGCTGTTGATCATCGCGCCGCTGCTCTACTACGCCGCGATGGCAGGCCTGCTCATCGCGGAAGCGGGCCGCCTCCCGAGCAAGTCCGGCTTCATGGCGAGCCGCGTCCTGCCCCAGCCCTTCTCGCTGGGCGAGGTGCAGAGTGTGCAGCTCCTGGTGGCGCACGCCGGCGCGGCCGGCCTGCCCGCCGAGGTCGCGGACCACGTACCGGCCGACCTGCGCCCGGATCGCCGGGTGCTGTTGGGGGTTTTCGACGGCGAGGGCCTGCTGAACGTGGAGTACACCGTCGAACCGCCCCGTCGAGGCGCGTACCGCTTCGGTGCGGTCGACCTCCGCTGCTGGCGGCCGGGTGGCTGGCTTATTCGCCAGGTGCGGATCCGTGCCGACGAGGCGGCCGCGGTCTATCCCGATGTCCTCGCCATCAAGCGCTACGAGCTGATGCTGCGCCGCGGCATGCGCATCATGGCCGGGCTTCGTCGGGCCCGGCCGCCTGGCGCCACCACCGCGTTTGCGGGATTACGCGACTACCTGCCAGGCGACGAGGTGCGCCGGATCAGCTGGAAGGCAACGGCGCGCCGCGACAGCCCGGTGGTGATGGAGGTCGAGGCGGAACGCGGCCAGCAGGCGATCATCGCCATCGATTGCGGCCGGCTGATGACGGCGCCGGCGGGACTCCTCAGCAAGCTCGACCATGCGGTCAACGCAGCGCTGCTGCTGGCCTGGGTGGCGCAGAGCCAGGGGGACAAAGTTGGCATGATGACGTTTAGCGATGGCGTGCGCCGCTTCGTGGCCCCGCAACGCGGGCCGGCCCAGGTCACGCAGCTCAACAAGGTGCTCTACGACATCAAGCCGGAGTACACCGAACCCGACTTTGCCGAAGCCTTCTCGCACCTCGCGCTGCGCGTGAGCCGCCGATCATTAGTGATCGTGCTGACCGACGTCCTCGACCCCGAGGCCTCGCGCGACCTGGTCGGCCACGCTATCCGCTTGAGTCACCGCCACCTGGTGATGGTGGTCGCGATGTCGGACCCGGAGGTGCTGGCGGCCCGCAACGGGCCCATCGAACGGGTCTCTCGCGCCTATGAATGGGCGGCGGCAGAGGAGCTCCTCTCTGCCCGGCGGGCGAGCTTCGAGCAGCTACGCCAGGGTGGTGTTTTGGGGCTCGACGTCGAGGCCGGCCAGCTCAGCCCGTCGCTGGTCGAACGCTACCTGGAACTAAAGGAGCGAGCACTGCTCTAGGTTTGCTTGTAACGTCCGGAGCCCTCGGGCGTTGTGCCGTGGAATTCCGAAAAGTGAGAATGCTCTGAAATCGAACGATCGGCCATGGTTCGAACCCCTCGTAGTGGAGCTGGAGGACAACGCCCTTGGTTTCGCCATGACGCTTGTGCATGACCGTGAGCAGGCGCAGGAGATCGTGCAAGAAGCCTTCGCCAAGGTCTGGGCAGCGAGCAACACGCCCCAGGAAAGGGACGAATTCAAACGCTGGCTCTACAAAGCCATCCTGAACCTCGCTCGCGACCAGGCCCGGCATCGCACGCGCTGGTCACTCCTTCGGTTCTGGACGCCGCCGCCGCCCAATCCGTTCGACGAAGTGGAGCGCCGCGCCGACGACGCGGCTCTTGTCGACGCGCTGCGCCACCTCGATGCGCGGGAGCGGGCGGCTGTGCATCTGCGCTATTTCGAAGACCGTTCGTTCGCAGAAACAGCCGGGACTCTGGGCGTGAGAGAAGACCACGCCAGGGTGATTGTTCATCGAGCGCTGGCCAAGTTGCGCCGCACCATGGCGACATCGGTGACGACGCGAGGAGTCGAGGCATGATCACCGAAGACCCGCAGCTGGAGACGCGCCTCCGTCAGTATGGATCGATCCTTCGCGATGAGGCTCGGGTCAGCCCGAACCTGCACGCGCGAATAATCGAGCAGGTCGATCGCCGTGGGCCCGTGCGTTCGCCTCGGTTCACGGTCCAGCTGGCCGCGGCGGCTGCCATCGTCCTCGTCGCCCTCGGTGCGATGGGGGTCGTTCTCAAACTTCGCGCCGACGAGCTCGCCAAGTCGGCGCCCCACGTGACCTCCGTCTTTCCTGCGGATGGCGCCCGTGATGTACCGCTGAAGGGTGAATTCCGCGTGGCTTTTGCCAGCCGCCCGACGAGTCCCCCGACGTTGCGGGCCGAGCCGGCCGATGCCACGCTGCAACCGCTCGAGTGGTCGGGAACGACCATGATCGTGAAATACGCCGGGCTGCATCCCAGCGCGCACTACGAATTGATCCTGTCCGCAGACTATCGGAGTCACCTGGGCGACAGAGGTCGCCTTGATCAACGCTGGGGTTTCACGGCGGAGGGACCGGCGCAGATTACGGCCACCACGCCGGCGGCTGGGGAGACAGGTGCCGCCCGTAATGGCCAGCTCAGCGTTCAGTTCGCCC
>DATNMH010000013.1:0-32166 GCA_035602395.1 Candidatus Acidiferrum sp. | reverse complement strand
CAGCGTTCAGTTCGCCCGCCGCCCGGTGGTCGACCCGATCATCCACTTCGAGCCGGCCGACGGCACCCTGCAGGCTGGGAAATGGACCGACAACACCTGGGCCCTCAACTACGCCGGACTCCAGCCGCTTCGGTCCTACCGTGTTCTCCTCGACCTGGACTTCGGCAATCCTGCTGCCAGCTTCCACCAAGCATGGAGCTTCACCGCAGAACCCGGTGCGCCGCCGAAGAATATCCCGCTTATCTGGTACGCGACGTCGAGCCCCAACTCGGGTGGTCCACCGGATCCGAACGCACAGCACCGGATGCTCGCCCTCGATTGGAGCGGGACATTGGTTGGCAGCCTCTACAGCACGAGTCACGCCTATCAAGCTCCCGATGGAACGCGGCTGGATCTCGCCGGTGGTTTCGCCGACCAGGCCGGCACGATCATTGGGCCGGCCCTCAACACCAAGGGTGGCCCGGGCTTCGCGGACGACAGTCGCCATGTGTGTACGATGCGGGGCGCCAGCGGCGGAGATTTCACTGGCCCTGAGCCGGTGCCGAGCTGGCTTTTCAGCGGGCCCATCAGTGGACCCCTGCATCGCGTCGCCCAGATCGGCCAGGTGGGAGGCCAGTCGGGTCCGGAGATCCTTGCCTGCAGCTACCAGAACGATCGGGCCGTCGTCGTCGAGAACGTGATCATGTGGACGTCGGAGGTTCGGGTCGTGTCTTTGTCCACCGGCGCGCTTCTCTATCAGCACCAGTATCCGAGCGGGCAGGTCGCCTCCTCGGTGGTGGCATCCCATGACGGTCGATACCTTGCCGAGCAGTTGATGTCCACCGATGCGCAGGGCCATCAGATAGACACCGACACGCTCATTCGGCGGACCTCAGACGGCGCCGTCGTGGCCAGGTTGGCCGGCCAAGCCGTCCGAGCATTCTCCTGGGACGGGTCGGCGGTGATCACGATGCCCGCCCTTGGCGCGGCGGACAGCCATGAGGTGCGCCTAGTCGACTGGCAACGGGGACGGGTTCTCTGGCGAATGACCGAGCCGGCTGGTCTCGCGCCGGGTTATGCCTACGTCTCTGTGCTCTCCAGGCCGGGCGGCACGGACCTCGTGGTCGGGGTGGCCGCAGACTCGACCGGAAACTCGCCGGTCGAGCAACTCTGGCTGGTCCACGCCAACGGCTCGGCGACGCAGGTCGCGAAAGGCCCGATCTTCCCAGGCTTCTAAAGTCGAAGTAACCTCGCAGCATCCCGCTCCGTTCTTTTGTTGGCGAAACTGACGTGAAGACCCTCGAACGGAATCGAATCGATCAATTGGTCCGCGAGCTCGAACCCGACGCGTACCGGCTCGCTCTCGCAGTTTCTTCCGATGCCGCCTCCGCCGAACGGATCCTTCTAGCCGCGTTTGGCAGCCTGGCGCCATCGCTCGCGGCGACACCGCAAATCGTGGAGCTGAAGGACCGGCTACATGCCCGCATCCGCCAACGCGCTGCCCGCGGTCGCCGCTCGCAGGCGCCGATGGACGACCGTGCCGATCAAGCCGTCGCCGTTAGTAACAGCCTCCATGTCCGGATCGTTGACCTGCTCGAGGAGGAGCAGGGGGTCGAGCCGGTTGGACGGCGCCGCGCGATCTTCCTTGGTCTTGGCGGCGTTGTCCTCGTGGCGGCGCTCGCGGCGTTCATTTGGGTCCGTGTCGATGCACTTGCCAGCGCGCAGCCAACAGTGACCGACCTGAACCCGCAGGCTGGAGCGAAAGAGGTTCCGGTGAGGGGAGACTTCAAAGTCACGTTCGGCAGCCATCCGGTTGGAACACCGACCCTTCGACTGGAGCCGTCCGACGGCGTGCTCGAGTCGCCGCGCTGGGATGGGAGCACCTTGATCGTGAGTTATTCCGGGCTGCGTCTCGCGACCCAATACCAGCTCGTCCTGGGGGCTGACTACCGAAGCCGCTTCAAGGACATCGGACATCTCGTGAAACGCTGGAGTTTCAGCGCCGAGGGGTATCCCATCCTGGGCAAGGTCGGGCCCACCGATGGGCAGGCCATCGTCGCGCGCATCGGGGCACTCTCGATCGACTTCAATCACCGTCCGACCGTCGATCCTCAGGTCCAGATCGTCCCGCCTGACGGTTCGCTCGAGATAGGCCACTGGACGGGAACCACCTGGATCGTCGGCTACACCGGCCTGAAGCCGGCCACGACTTACCAGGTCACGACGATCGTCGACTATGGCGTCAGGGCGGCCAATATCCGTCAACAATGGTCCTTCACCACCGAGCCCGGAGCGCCCCCCGACGCGACCCCGGTCATCTGGTACTCGCTGTCTCCTCCCTGGCAGGGGCCATCCGACCCACAGCGCCTCGTGGCGATCGACTGGACGGGGACGTTGGTCGGCACCATGTATCAGACGCCGGCGATCCAGCAATCGCCGGACGGATCGATCATTGCGACTCGCGACGGTGCCTACTTCGATCGCAGCGGGGCCGCTGTCAGGTCTGCTTCGCCGTCCACCTACTTCAGTTCGCTCCTGGCTGACGACAATCGCAGCCTCTGCGAGATACGCCCGTCTGGGGCCAGCCCCGGAGAAGAGTGGGTCTTTATCGGTCGCGTCGACGGCCCCGCGCGGCGGGTCGCGCAAGCCGGGCTCACGGGTGCTCGCTCGAGCTTTGCGATTATGGCGTGCAGTGTCCTGAGCGACCGTGTGGTTGTCGGCGAAATCGGCATGACCGGAATTACCGACGTTCGCGTCGTGGCCTTGTCCAGCGGCCGCCTCCTTTATCACCGCGCCTACTCAGGATCGTCGACAAGCGTGATCAGCTCGCATGACGGGAAATACCTTGCGGAGCAGGCCTCGACGTATGACACTCAGAGCCAGCCAGTTCCCGGGGTGTCGTTGATCAGGCGGACGGTTGATGGACAAATCATGGCTCGGATTGGCACCAAACGGGTCCTTCGCTTCTCCTGGGACAGCATGCGAGTGGTTACGGTTCCGTTTCTGCTGGGGCAGGGCGCAACCGACGTAGATCTTGTCGATTGGCAGACCGGCAAGACCCTGTGGCGCGTGCCAAACGGTTCCGCCACGGGCGCCGCCGTTTTTGCGATGGCGCAGCCGAGCGGCCCTAGCGTCGCAGTTGCTGTGGCCAGCCAGGCGCAAGGCGGTGACGTCGACCAGCTCTGGGTAGTTGCGGCCGACGGACACGCGACCCAGGTCGTCAACGAGGTCTTCTACCCGGCGTTCTATTCGGGCTTCTGAGTCCGGCGCCCGGTGAAGAGCAGGTAAGCGTAGAGGAGGACTCCTGTCGTCACGCCGACCGCGACCTTGATGGCGGTGGGCGCATCCGACGGGCTCAAGTTGCCCTCGATGAGACCGGCGATGATCAGGAGCGGCGCCAGGCCGGCAAGGATGATCAACGCTTTGCGCGCCGCCAGGACGAGCGCGTCGCGACGTCGGTAATCGCCCGGGAGCAAGACGGCCCACCCCATCATCAGGCCGCAGGCGCCGGCCGCGACCACCACCGACAGCTCGAGGACGCCGTGGCCGACGACGAAATCGAGCAGGCCGGGCGCGATCCCGTAGGCGTTGGTGAGGCCGAGCAACCCGCCCAGCTGGATTCCGTTGGTCATCAGCAGGTAGATAGTGGGCAGGCCCAGCAGGGCGCCGAAGGCGAAGGCGAGGATCGAAACGTTGATGTTGTTCGTCATGATCACCCCGGACATCAACGGCCGTTCAGCCACCGGTATCTGGGTCCAGAGCTGATGGCTGCGCACCAGTTGCACCACCTCGGCGGGCACCAGCGCATAGGCGAGCTTCGGATCGAGCGTGATAGCGACGAACGCCACCAGCGCCGGTCCGAAGAGGAGCAGCGCCGCGGCAATCAGGTAAGGGGCGGCCTCCCGGTACGTCTGAGGCAGCGTGCGCTTGTAGAAGGTGGCGATGCGCTCGCCGAGGTTGCCGCCCTGGCGGTAGACGGCTGCGTGTCCACGGGCGACCAGGCCGTTGAGATAAGTGGCCAGCGGTTCCGTTGGCCAGTCGCGCTGCGCCCGCGCGAAGTCGGCTGTTGCCCGGCGATAGAGCGCGGCCAGCGAGAGCACTTCAGTGGCGCGCAGCCCGCCGACCCGGCTCGTGCCGGCGCGGGTCAGGAGTTTTTCGAGGCGGTCCCACTCCCCTCGCCTGCGGCTGACGAATTCATCGGCGCGCACCTATCCATGATGACGGACGCCGCGGCGGGTTCTTGTCGCAGAACTGCGACGCACTCTCGCAAATCGGCGGGTAGAGTGAGAGCGTGCACCCGCCGGACGCGTCCGACGACCTCGTCATCTCGACGCCGGAGCGAGTGGCGTTCCAGTACGAGATCGCCGGCATCGGCAGCCGCTTCCTTGCACAAATCCTGGATTCGCTCGTCATCACGGTGATCCTGATCGCGATCACCATCCTCGCCGCCTCGTTGGGCGGCATCTTCGGCTCCGGCGAGTTGGCGATCCTGATCGAGGTCATCCTCGGCTTCATCCTGTTGGCGGGCTACTTCCTGGTCAGTGAGGCGGCCTGGAACGGACAAACCCTCGGCAAGCGCGCCGCCCGCCTGCGGGTGGTCGGCGATCACGGCGAGCCGGTCACCCTCGGGCAGGCCGCGATTCGCAACCTGGTGCGAATCGTCGACTTCCTCCCGGTCTTCTATGCCATCGGCATGTTGACCCTGTTCATCAATGGCCGTGGCAAGCGGCTGGGAGACTTCGCGGCCGGGACGCTGGTGGTGCGTGATCGCGAGCGCGTCAGCCTCTATGACCTGTCGAGTGCGCCTGCCGGCGAGGTCGCGGCTGCGCCGCCTGCAGCCTCGATCTGGGCGACGCCTTCACCGACGCCGACGACCTCCCCAACTTCGGTCACCCCATCGGTTGGGCAACCGGTGTTGGATACCGGACTGCGACGACTGGTGGTCGCCTACGCCGCTCGCCGGGAGGCGCTTCCGGCGGCGAGGCGCGAGGCGCTCGCTCAGAGTGCGGAACCCGCCTTGCGGCGCGCCCTGCCGGACGTCGTGGCAACCGCCGGCCCGCTCGCGGCGCTCGATCAGCTCGCCGAACGCGAGGGAATCTCGCCGTATCGGCCGATGCATCATGGGGCGTCGAGCGCCATGACCTGGGGCGTGACCACCCTGATTTTCTTCTGGATGCCGTTGATCGCGATCCCAACCGGGATCCTGGCCATCGTGTTCGCCAATGGTGCGGTTCGCGAAATTCGCTCGGCGCCGAACCGCTACCAGGGAGATGATCGGGCGAAGACCGGCCGGCTGCTTGGCATCATCGGGCTGTCGGTCTCGTCGGTCGTCCTGGTGCTGTTCATCATCGGGATCGTCTTCCGGAACGGCTAGCCCGATTAGAGTCGCTGTCGGCCGGCGATCCCCGTCTCGAGTGGATGCCACCATTCCACGCGGGACTCACCGAGTTTCCAGCAGAGGAAGACGGTCTCGCCCTCACGCTTGTGGAGGAAGTCGATCAGTCCGATGCTTGGATCGCGAAGCACAATGCCCCACTCAGCCAGCTGGCGCAGGTCACTCTCGAGCGTCTTCGTGAGCCCTGACAGATGGCGCCCCGGCAAGCCGCCGCCATTCTGGGCCGCCTTCTCGCGCACCGCGGCGACGGTCTTGTCCTTTGCCAGCTCCTCCTGTGTCTGCCGAATGCGCTCGAGCACGGATTTGAGCTTTGGGATCAGCGCGTTGGCCTCATCCACCGAGTAGAACTTTTCGGGCACGCCCGCGCCTCAGGCGGCGGAAATGGGGGCCATTGCGCGCAGCCGGGCCACCATTGCCGGCAGACGGTCCAGGACCAGGTCGATTTCGGCGTCGGAGTTGCCCTTCCCCACCGATAGGCGGAGGCTACCCAGCGCCCGCTCGCGCGGATAGCCGAGCGCCAGGATGACGTGGCTCGCTTCGAGCGAGCCCGAGGTGCAGGCTGACCCCGATGACGCGGCGATGCCTTCCATGTCCAGCTGCAGCAGCAACGACTCGCCTTCCACGCCGGCGAACAGGAAGCTGGCGTGGTGCGGTAGGCGCCGTACCGGATGCCCGGTCAGTTCTCCACCTGGGATCCGATCGAGAATGCCCCCGATCAGGCGATCGCGGAGGGCGATGAGGTGCGCTGTGTTTCTGGCCAGGTCGCGCTGGGCGATCCCCAGGGCTTTGGCGAGTCCGACGATGCCCGCGACGTTTTCGGTCCCGGCCCGGCGGTTGCGCTCGTGCCCGCCTCCCCGCAGCTGCGGCTCCAGCCGCACGCCGGAGCGCACCACCAGGCAGCCGACACCCTTCGGACCATGGAGCTTGTGCGCCGACATGGACAGGATGTCGACGCCCAGCTCATCGACGCGCACCGGGATCTTGCCGGTCGACTGCACCGCATCAGTGTGGAAGTAGGCGTCGCTGTGCTCCCGCGTCACCGCGACCAGTTCCTGGATCGGTTCGATCGTCCCGACCTCATTGTTGGCGTGCATGATGCTCACCAGGATCGTGTCTGGCCGCAGCGCCTCGCCGAGCGCCTGCGGGTCGACCAGGCCAAACCGGTCGACGCGCAGCCGGGTGACCTCGAAACCGTCGCGCTCGAGGGCCTCTGCGGAGCGAAGCACGGCATCGTGCTCGATGGTCGAGGTAATGATGTGCCGGCCGCGGTCAGCATTTCGTTCGGCGATCCCACGGAAGGCGAAGTTGTCGCCTTCGGTGCCACCCGACGTAAAGATCACTTCCTTCGCGACGACACCGTAAAAGGCAGCCACGTCATCCCGGGCCTGATCGATCGCCTGGCGCGCGCGCTGTCCGAGGCCATAGACGCTCGAGGCGTTGCCGAACTCCTCGGTCAGGTACGGCATCATCGCCTGCAGGACCTCGGGGTCGAGCTGCGTGGTTGCCGAGTGATCGAGGTACACCATCGGCATCAATTCTATTGGGGCTTCAGGACGAAGGGGACTGCTGGCGGTACGGGCGCCAGCGGACAAGCTCCTTGATCGGGCCGTTGAAGGCCTTCATGTATTCGTGCACGTCGAGCATCTCGTCACTGCTGATCGGCCCTTCGCTCGCGGCTTTGGGCAAACCGTCCGGATGCTTGGCTTTCTTGAGCAGGAGCACCGCGACAAAGCTGACGCCGCAGTTGGCGCAGGTGACTTCAACCGTGCAATGCCCGTCGGCCTCGTTGAGCAGGTTCACCTGGCAGTCGGCGAGCGCCTGGGAGCAGGCGAGGCACTTGTAGTATTTGGCCCGCTCCTTGATCAAGGCGATCAGGTTCATTGGTTTTCACTATAGACGGCAGTTGCGCGGGGGCGAAGCCGCCGATTCAGGATCAGCCGCCGAGCCGGTAGATCCGGATGTAGGGGCCGGGCCGGACCCAGCTGCCGTAGCCGGCGAGCGGCACATAGTAGGTATCGATCGGGTCGAAAACGCTATCGGGACAGCCGGCGGTCGGCGAAAAACTCGCCAGCGGCTTTCCCTGCGCCTCGAGCGCCCGCTCCAGCGGGCTGTCCACCCGGCAACCGGTGCCCGGCGTTTCGTAGCCGACGACGACATAGGTAATTCCCTGGCTTCGAAAACTGTCGAGCGATGTCAGCTGGAGGTCGTCGCGGGTCAACTCATGGATGCTGTACTGCGTCTCGAGCCGGCTGTCGAGGAAGGACGCGACGTACAGATCGGTCGCGTCGTGGCTGTGCTCGCCGCTGTCGATCATCGCCTGGTCGTGCGCCGGACCTGCCATGTATGGGACGGCGGCCCTGCTGCCGGCGGGCACGTGCACCGCAAGCCAGTCGAAGGCGAGCGTCCGCGTATCCGTCTGCTGGATCAACAGGTCGTAGCGAATGTCGTGGGCCAGAGGCGCCACGACGATCAGCGCGAGCGCCACCGCCGGTGCGAGACGCCGGGCCCGACCGTGCGCCGTCCTCTCGACGAGCCACGCCAGGACGCGGCCGCCAAGCAGAAGCAAGAACGGGATCATCGGGTCCGCGTAGCGGAAGAACACGGACCGACCGGCGCCGATCAGCAGGATGTAGACCGCGAGGAAGGTGAGGATGACGATGTCGGCCGGTTGCCGCCGCCAGGCCGCGTAGGCGACGCCCACGATCGCCAGCACGACCAGCACCGGGTCGATGCCAAACCAGAAAGCGAGGCTCAGCTGCACCCAACCAATCGCCGGCGCGGTCGCCTTGCCGAGGTGCTGAAAGATGTAGCCGATGCCGTGCTGCGTCATCCCGGGGTCGAGCACCAAAAAGGGCGACGTGATCGCGAGGGCGACGATACCCACAGCGGCAATCAGTGCCAGCCGTGGAAGGATTCGCGGCCACCGAGTGCCCTCGGCGCGGGCCCGCAGCGTTTGGGCCGCGGCGATGCCCGCGAACACGAGCGCCCCGTTGTACTTCAGGCTGGCGGCCACGCCGAGGCCGATCCCGTTGAGCAGCAAGGGCCGCACGCCGCGGGCCTGGATGGTGCGATAGGCGATGTACAGCGCGGCGACACACGCAAGGGTCAGCGGGACGTCGAGCGTTGCGAAGTGGCTGTCGCGGACATGGAGGAAGGCGACGGCAAGCGCCGAGGCTCCGAAGAAGCCCGCCAGCCATCCGTAGGCGCGGCGGCCGAACTCGAAGACGAGCAGCACCGTCAGGCTGCCAAGCAGTGCGTCGAGTACGCGAACCCCCAGGTATCCCGAAGCCGGGTCCTGGACGAGCCCGATCAGGCGGAACGGCGCCAGCCACGCTGCCGCGACATAGAAGTAGAGGTGGGGCCAGTCGGCGAAGTGGGGATCCAGAATCCCGTGGAAGATGCCCATGGCGCGTCCCACCGTGACGTCTTCGTCCGGACGGTAGAGCGCCGGCAGCCCGAAGTTGATGCCCCAGAGCCGCAGCCCGGCGGCGACGATGAACAATCCGGCCACCGCGGCCGCGGCAGCGCGGTGCGGGCGGTCCGGGTTAGCGGCCGACGAGGTCCGGCCGGGTGGGGCCGTAGAGGTCGACCGGCACGGGCGTGGCCTCGTGCTTCTTGGCCTCGAGCTTCTTCACCGCGTCGATGGCGGCGGTTGTCGCGTCGCCGACCGCGGTCGTGATCTGCCGCGTGAGCTGTGACCGCACGTCGCCGGCCGCGTAGACGCCGGGCAGGCTGGTCTGCATCGTCGAGTCCGTCACCAGGAACCCGAGCGGGTCGTGCTCCACGTGCTCCCGATGATCGAAGAACTGGACGTTCGGCTGAAAGCCGATGAAGACGAACAGGCCGGTGACCTTCAGCGGCCGACTCTGGCCGGTGACGACGTCCTTCAACGTGATCTCTTTGACCTGGCCATCCTCACCCTTGACCTCGGTGACGATCGTGTTGGTGATGAGCTCAACCTTCGGATGCTTGCGTGCCGCCTCGACCAGAATGGCCTGGGCCCGGAACTGCTCGCGCCGGTGGATGATGTAGACCTTCTTCGCGAAGCGGGTCAGAAACACACCCTCCTCGAGCGCGGCATCACCGCCTCCGACCACAGCCACCTCCTCTTCCTTGAAGAAGGCGCCATCGCAGACGGCGCACTGCGAGACGCCGCGGCCCTGGAACTCAGTCTCGCCCGGGATGCCGAGCTTCAGTGGTTCGCCACCCGCGGTGAGGATGACGAAGTCAGCGGTGTACTCGCCGTCCTCGGTCTGCACCACCTGCTTGTCGCCGCGCCGCTGGATGCCGGTCACGCGCGCCGTCTCCAGGTCGACGCCGAACTTGACGGCCTGGTCGGCCATGCGCTGGGCCAGCTCCGGGCCGGTGATGTGATCGAAGCCCGGATAGTCCTCGATCGCTTCGGTGTTGAGCAGCTGGCCACCCGGCGCGCCACGCTCCAGCAGCACGGTTTTGACCCGCGCCCGACCGGCGTAGAGGGCGGCGGTCAAGCCGGCGGGTCCACCGCCGATGATGACGACGTCGTACTGCCGGTTCTTTTCCATCGCTTGCGAATCTCCCATGTTATCTAAGCCCTTTCCTGCCTTCAGTATTCCCAGATTGGGCCTCGCCCGAACAGAGCCACATTACGGGCGGTTGCCACCCCGTAACCCCCGGCGGTATATAACTGCGGAAGCGGATGCGTGAGGACGAAACAACCGGCGCCGCCGTCGCTTCCTCCGGGAAGATCGTCCCGCTCGCCCGCTCCGACGCTCCCCATGGCCAGGATCACCTGACCTGGGCCTACCAAACGCATGTCACAGCCATTTACCAGTACATCTACGGCCGGGTCGGTAACCGTCCGGACGCCGAGGACCTCACCGCCCAGGTGTTCGTGAAGGCGATCAACGGCATGCGCAGCGATGTCTCTGTTCCCGAGCTGCGCAGCTGGCTCTACCGGGTCGCCCAGACGACGCTGGCCGACCACTGGCGCGAGTACTACGCCGAGGGCGCCGGTGAGCTCGAGGACGACGTGACCCAGCAGCCCGCACCTCGGGAGAATCCCGAAGCCGTGCAGCGGGTGGACTCCCTGCTCGCCACCCTCCCCGAGAGTTACCGGCGGGTCCTGGAGCTGCGGTTCCTGCGCGGCTATTCGGTGCGTGAGACCGCCCAGGAGCTCAACCTCAGCGAGACCAACGTCAAAGTGCTGCAGTTTCGTGCGCTGAACCGGGCCGGTCGTGAGCGAGGGAGGCCGTCGTGAACGACGATCCCGAACAGCTCGATCAGCACGTCGAGGACCTGTTGCAGGACCGTCGTCCCGAGCGCGCGCCCCTACCCGACGAGGACGCCCTGCGGGCGCGGCAGACGGCCGCCATGCTGCGCGCGGCCAAGCCTGGAGCCGGCCTCCCGTCGAAGGAGTTCTTGGAGCGCATGCAGGGCTCGATCCGCGAATTGGTCAATGAGCGGGGCGCCCAGCCGCAACCCGCAGCACGCCCCAGCCGCCGCTCGTTGCTGTTGACGGGTGCCGGCGGCATCGCCGCGGGCATCGCGGCCGTGCTTGGAATCCAGCAGCTTGGCAGGACGGCGCCAAAACCAACCGCGCAGGGGCCGCTTGTCGAGAAAAACGGTAGCTGGAATCCGGTCAAAGCCCTTGCCGAGCTGCCCGAGAATACCCCGGTCGCCTTCCGTTCGGGAGCGATCGAAGGGTTTCTGACCCGCAACGGCAACCAGGTCACGGCACTGTCGGCGGTCTGCACCCACATGGGCTGCATCCTCAACTACAGCAAGTTCCGCGATCGGTTCGAGTGCCCCTGCCACGGCGCGACCTTTGAAAGAGATGGCCAGCCGACCAATTATGCGAGCCCACTCTCGCCGTTGCCTTCACTGCAGGTCAAGGTCGACAAGGGCCAGGTCGAAGTCTTCACCGTGTAACAATCCGCCGTAATGACCTACGTGCATTTGTTGCGAATGGCGGCGGTCGTGGCAGGCTCAGCAGCGCTGCTTGCCGCCTGCGGCGGTCAGACCAGTGGTCCGGCGGCAACCGCATCACCCACCCCAACCGCGACCCCAACCCCAACGCCAACCCCGACCGCAACCCCAACCGCAGCCGCACCGGTCCTTCTGGCCCAGAGCGTGGGCACCATGGGAACGATCCTGGTTGCCGCCTCCAACATGCACACCGTCTACACCTTTGACAGCGATAGTCCGGGCGCGAGCGCATGCAATGGCGGGTGCGCGGCGATATGGCCGCCAATGTCCATCGCCAGCGGGACGACGCCAACTGGCGGTCCTGGTGTGACCGGGCAACTGGGGACCATCACCCGGAGCGACGGCTCAATGCAGGTGACCTACAAGGGCTTGCCGCTCTACTTCTTCCACAGCGACAGCAAGGCAGGCGACACGAAGGGCAACTACACCGGCTGGAGCCTCGTCAAGCCTTAGCGGACCTCTACTGTGCCGTGGCGCTGTCGAGTAACTGGGCGACCACTGACGAGCTCGGCTCGTCCAGCAGGAAGATAAAGTCGTAGTAACGGGCGGTCGTCGTGATCCTGACCTCGTGGACGAGCGCCGGACAGCTGCTGCCGGCCAGCCTGACGCCGAACACGCGGTCGGTGGCGGGGAGGTCGCCGACAAGTACCTGCTCGGTGGGCCGCGAAGTCCAGGTGGACCGACTGGGCAGCCCGGCCGGCACGATAGTCTCCGTCGGCGCCTTGTCCTTGGCGCCGCTCTCCACATACAGCAACCCGAGCGGCCCATCCTTGTAGTGCGCCTCCGCCTTGCCCGGTGCCACCGATTGAAACTGATAGCCGGTCGGCAGCCAGATCTTCAGCGAGTCGGTCGAGGCCGGACTGATCGGGTAATTGGTCGTATAGCGACTGCTCAACCAACCGTCCCGGCCGTCGCTCAGCCGGATTCGATACCAGGTGCTGCCATCCGGATTGGCCTGTTCGCCCTGAACGTTCAATTGCGTTCCGGTGGCCAATGTTGTCAGGCGGGTCGCCGAAGACGAGGGGGTGGCCCGGACGTTGACGCCATCCGAGGCGTGGACCCAGGCGCTCCGCGGGATCGTCTTCGCTTGTTCGATCCGGCGGACGGCGACGTCTGGACACGCGGCCGCGGCGGCGGAGGGCGTGACCAGCGTGTGAGAGCCGGATAGCGACAGAGCGACGTGGTGGTCCCAGGGCCGGGTCACAGCGAGCCCGACTTCAGCGCCTAACAACGCAAGAACCAGGCCCCACGCGGCCACCTCGAGCTTGGCCACAGTCCTAGCCGCGTCCCGGGTTGTCGGGTGTCGCCGTCACGGTGGCGGCGTTTGACTGCTGGGCGGTGACGTTATCGATCGAGCACTCCACGGTGGTCGTCGCGTTGTACGTGACGTCCGGCACAACCTTCGTCTGGCAACTTCCGACCATCTGTCGAGAGGCCGTGTCGGTCATGGTGAAGGTGATGGTGGATGGCGCCTGGGCATGGACGAGCCCGCCGAGATTCTTGAGCAGGGCCGAGACAATACACGGCGAGCCGCATCCCGAGGTGTCGACCGACACGACCGTGTAAATGGGCGGCAGTGTCGAGAGATTCGAGAAATCAATGACGTCGGCAGGGGCCGAGATCTGGAAGTCGCCGTTGTACTTGACGAAGCGAAAGTCGGCATCGCGAATGCCGTCAACGACAACGCCGTGCTTCAGCCGCACGCGTAGCACCCGATAGGGGGCCTGCGTGGTGATGAATACGTCTCCGCGTGCGCCCGACAGGAGGACCGCATCGATGCCATCCACCGCCACATGGTCGGTGCGCTGCGTGACCGCCTGCCCGAGGAATGTCGATTTGAAGGCATTTCCATCGGTCAGGTCGGTTAGCTGGGGAACGTGGGCGGCCGAGCCCGTCCACCAACCATTTCCTGCCGCCTTGACGAAGCTTCGAGAAACAAGATCGCTACCCATGTGCGCAGACAAGAACTGCTGCCCGCGAAAATAGGCCTTGTTGCCAACGATGATCGCCTCGAGCTTGATATCGGCGGCCGTGACCGTTAGATGCTCCGAGCCCGGCCTATGCAGCTCCATGTCCATCGACCAGTGGTTGCTTCCATCGCTATACGACCCAGTGATCTCGAAGCTGTCGGCCGCGATCAGGGTCCCGGTGGCGCCGCTCTCCAGGCTGCGCGTCGTGGGGAGGTCGAGGCCGAGCGGCAGATCGCAGGCGGAGAGCGTGGCGACGACCACGGCGCCGACCAACCCGGCCCGTACTCGATCCGACGCACGCAACAGGGAGCGAAGTGCTGACACGGCCCTGCAGCTGTAACGCCTTGGCCAGTTCAACCGTTACTCAGCCGTGAGCGCCAAGCGCCGCGCGGTCCGCCTCTTCGGTCGGGACTACGCGGTCATCCTGCCCAGCATCCGTGATCCGCGGATGCACGTCGCTGCCGTGCTGGTGACGCTCCAGGTGCTGGGCCAGACCGTGCTCGGCTTCCGGCTCTCGGTGGCGCAGATTCTCATCTGTCTCGCGACCGGCGCCCTGATCGAGTTCGTCGTGGCCTTCTTCAAGGACAGCGCCATTATGTGGCCGGCGAGCGGGTTGCTGACCGGCAACAGCACGGCCTTCATCCTGCGAACGCCCGGCACGCTTCACGGTCAATGGTGGAGCACGCATGGCATCGGGATCTTCGTCGGCGTGGTCGCTATCTCGATGGCATCCAAGTACTTGATCCGCTGGCGTGGACGGCACATCTTCAACCCCTCGAACCTTGGCCTGGTGATCGCCTTCGTCGCGCTAGGCCCCAAGTTAACGGAGCCGCAGGATCTCTGGTGGATCCCGCCCGGGCCATGGCTGGTTGTGACCTACGCGGTGCTGGTGGTCGGGGGGGTGTTGATCGCGTGGGAACTGCGATTGCTCGGCCTCGAGCTGGCCTTCATGGCTGGGTTTGCGGCATTCACGGCCGTGGCGCTAGCTCTGGTGCCCGACCATTGCATGGTCGCCAGCTGGCACGTGGCCCCGATGTGCGGACGCGAACTCTGGCAAATCCTGGTCACCTCGCCGGAACTCCTGGTTTTCGGTCTCTTCATGATCCCGGACCCGAGGACGGTTCCCGACGGCGCCGTAGCCCGTGTGGCGTTCGGCCTTGTCGTGGCCATTCTGGCGGTTCTGTTGATCGGCCCGACGACGCTCGAGTTCTGGACCAAGACCGCGATCCTGGCAAGCCTCGTGATTGCCTGTGCCCTGCGCTTTGCGCTGGCGCGGTTCCTGTCGCCACTCGAAGCGCGGGACCGGCAGCGGGCTGGGAGGCGTCGCCTGAGCTGGCGTCTGCCCGCTGTGCTCGCGGTCGCCCTGCTCTTCGTTGGCACCATTCCCGTCGCCGCCGATCTCTCCACCCACAGCCCTGTTCCGGCTGCCGGGCTCGCCGATGGATCGACGCCAACCCTCCCGCGCACAGTTGGTGCCGGTCCCGACATGGCCAGCTGGGTATCGACCGCCGCCGGCGCCGCTCTGCCGCCGCCACGAAATTCGGGACCGGCCTCGGCATCGGCGCAGCTGTATATCCTGCCGACGATTCCCACGGTGACCCTCGCGCCCAACGTCATCGCCTTTGATCAGTCCGCGCCGAGAAACGCTGACAAGTGGGCGCATGACGTCGTCCTCGACCTCATCATCGAGTCCGAGGCGCGCCGTGCCCACGATTTGCAGCTGGCAGAAAGCGGCGCCACAGGCGACGCGCTCAATGAGTTCGTCGATGTCATCAAGGGGGACATTAGCGGCGGAAAGATCATCCAGAAGACGTACAGTTTCGACAAGGTCACGCTGAACCTCTACCTTCCGAAGTTCAGCAGCCAGGCATCGCGGCTGGTCGGAGTCAGCCTGCAGGGAACGAGCACCTTCATCACGAGAGACGCCTCCGGCACTGTGCTGTCCCAGTCAACCACGCCGTACTCGAAGAGCTGGGGTCTTGATACGTTCTCGAGCGGTAGCCACCAGCCGATCATCAACGACTACACGGACCTCGCCCCTGCCCCCTGAAGCGCTCGCGGGCTGACCGGCCGAGGTGCCCGTTATTGCTTCGACAGCGCCATCCAGCCGGCGATCTGCGCACGTGAATTGAACCCGAGCTTGTTCAGGATGCTGCGGACATGGCTATCGACGGTGCGCTCCGATATGAATAGCCTGGCTCCGATCTGCTTATTGCTCAGCCCCTCGGCGACCAGCTGTGCGACGTCGGCCTCGCGTTTGCCGAGCAGACCACGGCCTTCGCCGTTCGCGGTCGCACTCGCCGCAACCTGAGCCGGCTCCCCGAGCGCCAGCCGGATTGCCTCGTCGCGGCTTAATCGCTTGCCAGCCGTCATCTCTGTCTGGAACTTCGATGCGCCGAGTCCCGCGGTCGCTGACTCGGCTGCCATCGCAATCAATGGAGCAAGGAAGGGGATCAGGCTTGCCCCGGCGTGCGTTCGGACCGTTTCCGCGGCACCAAGTAGCTGCGCGGCGTGGCGTGCTTGGCCGGACCCGGCTGCCACGCAACCCAGCCCGTCGAGCAACGCGTACTGCGCGACCCTGTCGTCGATACGCTGCGCGATCTTCAGCGCTTCCACGTAGTCGGTCTTCGCCTGCACGAGATCCCCGGTAATCAGCGCCGTGCCCCCTGCGTTCAACAGCATCATTTCCAGGCTGTAGAGATCACCGACCTCACGACTGAGACGGACCCCCTCTGATGCAGCGGCTTTCACCTCCTCGATATCACCCTGGAAGAACCCGTTGAGCGCTCGAGCCTGGAGCAGCGAGATCCTGGCTGGAAACTCATCGAGGCCTGCCGTGACGACCGCGCACTCATCGAGCAGGGGCCGGGCGGATCCGGCATCACCGGCCATGTTCTCGGCGATCGATGCCATCGATAGCGCCTGCGCAAGCAAGGAGGGCTGGCCAAGCTGTCTGGCCGTGGCCACCGCTTGTTGGATCGGCGGCCGGGCCGCGGTCGCGTCGGCTTTCAGCACGGCAAGGAATCCACGGAGGAAGTACGCCCAGAATTGGCCCTCCGGGTTTCCGGGACCGGCGGCCAGCAGCTCGTCGAGCCAGCGCACGCCTTCGGTTGTCGCGCGCGTGATCCAATACCACCCGATGGAGGTGGCGAGGTCTATGCCGCGGCGGGTGTCCCCCAGTGTGAGGCAGTGCCGAAGGACAGCTCGGATGTTGTCGATCTCCAGGTCCATCCATTGGAGCCAGTCCGTAAGCCGGTAGCGAGCCTCTCGGAAGGCCTGCTGGCATCTCGACCAGTAGTAGTCCGTGCATCGTTCCCCAACGATGATCTCCTCGCCGGCCTCCTGGAGCTTGAGCGCGGAATATTCGCGCATCGTCTCGTGCAGGCGATAGCACGCGATACCCTTGACGTCCTCTTTCACCACGAGTGACTTGTCGACCAGCGAGGAGAGCAGGTCCAGAGCCTCCCCGACCGGAACGTCATCCGACGTGCACACGGCCTCAATGTCGTCCAGGGTGAAACGTCCGGCGAACACGCATAACCGCCGCAGCAGGGTGCGCTCTGCAACGGCCAGCAGCTCGTAGCTCCAGTCGATCGTGGTGCGCAGCGTCTGATGTCGCGGCAGAGCCGCGCGGCCTCCTCCGGTGAGCAGACCGAAGCGGTCGTTCAGGCGATCCCGGATCTGCTCCACGGTCAGGACTCGAGTTCTCACCGCCGCCAGTTCGATCGCGAGGGGCAGTCCGTCGAGCCGCCGGCACAAGTCCGCCACGGCGATCTGGTTCGCGCCCGACAATTCGAAGCTGCCCGAAGCAGCCGCGGCCCGCTCCGTGAAGAGCATGACGGCCTCGTTCTGCCACAGCTGGGCAGGTGACTCTGCCGCATGCGCCGAGGGGAGTTCGAGCGGCGGCACCGGGACCACGTGCTCGCCGGCGATCGCCAGCGGTTCGCGGCTGGTCAAAAGCACGCGTACGTCCGGGGCGCCTTTGATCACCTCAGCTGCGACCTGAGCCGCGGAACCCAGGAGATGTTCACAGTTGTCCATCAGCAGCAAGAGTTCCTTGTCCTTCAGATAGGAGAGGAGAAGGACGAGCGGCTCGGTGAAGGCCTGATCGCGAAGGTCGAGCGCGGCCAGCGCGGCGTTGCTCACCAGGGCAGGGTCTCGAACGTCGGCCAGCTCGACCAACCACGCGCCGTCGCGGAAGCCACGGGCGAGTTGGGCCGCGATGCGGATCGCAAGGCGGGTCTTGCCAACGCCTCCCGGCCCGACCAGGGTAATCAGGCGGGCTGTGCTGAGCTTCTTTCGGACTTCGGTAAGCTCGCGGTGCCGTCCGATGAAGCTCGTCGCCTCAGCCGGCAGGTTGCCTGACCGGCGGGTGGGCCTGGCCATGCTGACAAGGACGTTACTACGGGCCCGAGTTACAGCCCAGCCCGGCTCGGCACCGGATCAGTAATTCCACGGATTTCAGCGCGCCACCGTCTGCCTAGGCTGAAGAGCATGACGCGGGAGCTCTCGGTGCAGCGAGTGGAGGTGAGTTTTGTTGGCGCGCCGCCCGCCCAACAGGTCAAGCGGGCGTCGGGTGTCAGCGAGGTCGAAACCGATGGGGCCACGTTGCGCTGTGTGGTCTGCGGCAGCTTTCAGCCATTTCTCGAAGCATTGCGCGGTCACGAAGTCATCAGCTTTAGGTCGATATCCACGGATCCCCAAGGAGGAAACCCATGGTAACCAGCTATCCGCTACAGTTCGACGTCGACTTCCCGACTCGCTCGCTCAATCGATTGACGACGGCCTTACGGATCTTCGCCGCGATCCCGATTCTCGTTCTGCTCGGCCTGCTGTCGCAAGACGCCATGCAGGGCGGCGACCATCAAACGACGATGACCATTGCCAGTGGCGTCGGTCTTCTCTTCCTGCCCATCGTCCTGATGCTTCTGTTCCGCCAGAAGTATCCACGCTGGTGGTTTGATTGGAACCTGAATCTGCTTCGCTTCTCGAACCGCGTCACGGCGTACCTCGCCCTCCTCGATGATCACTACCCGTCAACCGATGAGGAACAGGGTGTGCACCTCAACCTCGACTATCCCGACGCTCGCCAGCTGAACCGCTGGCTGCCCCTGGTCAAGTGGTTCCTCGCCATCCCCCACTACATCGTTCTCTTCTTCCTCGCCATCGGCGCGGTGGTGGCGGTGATCGTGGCCTGGTTCGCGATCATCTCCACGGGGCGCTATCCGGAGAATCTCTTCCGCTTCGTCGTTGGTGTGATCCGCTGGAGCAACCGGGTCTCGGCCTATGCGTTTCTACTGGTCACCGATAAGTACCCACCGTTCCAGCTCAGCTGAGATGACTGAAGGTCTGGGCAAAGCCTCGCCCAGCACGCGGGCGAGGCTTACCGGGGTCGTCTACCTGCTCTTCTTTGTAACGGCAATCCTCGGCGCGGTCGTCGCGCCGGGGATCAGCGGTCCGGGTGCGACCGGCGACGCCGTCGCAACAGCCAACAACATCATGGCCCACCAGCCGTCATTTCGGCTCGGTTGGGCCCTCGACCTGACATCGACCGCGTTGTATGTCGCGCTGATGGCGCTCTTCTACCAGTTGTTCAAGCGGGTGAGCAGAACCCTCGCGTTATTGGCCGCGTTCTTCGGCCTCATCGGATGTGCGATCTCGGCTTTCGGCAGTCTGTTTCAGCTCGCCCCTCTCGTGGTCCTCGGAGGCAGTCCATACTTGAGCGTGTTCGGCGCGAAGCAGTTACAGGCGCTGGCATTGCTGTTTCTCAACTTGAACCTTCAGCTCGGCTACATCGCCCTCGTCTTCTTCGGGGTGTTTCAGATTGTCTTGGGCTACTTGATTTTCCAGTCGGCGTTCCTGCCGCGAATCATCGGCGCCTTGGTTGCCCTGGCCGGTTTGGGCTGGCTGACGTTTCTCTCGCCGCCGCTGGCAAACCAGCTGCTCACTCCGCTCGAAGTCCTCGGCTTCGCCGCCGAGGCGTCGCTCATGTTATGGCTCCTCGTCATGGGTGTGAACTCCCAGCGGTGGTCAGCGTGGGCGGCATGAAAGCGATCATCAACGTGTGATCCGTCACATGACAGCGGTTGTCTACGACCGGTACGGGCCGCCGGAGGTTCTTCGACTCGAACAGGTCGAGCGGCCGGTCCCAGCCGAGGGTGAAGTCCTCGTCAAGGTCCGTGCCACCACGGTCAATCGGTTCGACACCGCGACACGAGAAGCGAACCGTAAGAGCGGTCTGGCCATCTCGTTGATCAGCCGCCTCGTCTCCGGCGTCCGCCGGCCGAGGCACCGGATCCTCGGCACCGAATTTGCCGGAGAGGTCGAGGCGGTCGGCGCCGCCGTCACCGAATTCGCGGTCCGTGACCGGGTCTTCGGCACCAGTGGACTCAGGTTCGGCGCACACGCGGAGTACGTGGTGATGCCGGTGAGCGGCCGAATCGCGGCGATGCCAGCCGGGATGAGTTTCGAGGAGGCCGCGCCGATCTGCGACGGCGCGCTGAATGCCTTGACCTGTCTCAAACAGGCCGATCTCCGGAAGGGGCGCAACATCCTCATTAATGGCGCGTCGGGGGCGATCGGCACCGCGGGAGTGCAGCTGGCCAAATCCTTTGGCGCCGACGTCACCGCCGTGTGCAACACGAAGAACCTCGAGCTGGTGCGATCGCTCGGAGCGGACCGGGTGATCGACTACACGCAGGCAGACTTCACCAGGAACGGCCAGACCTACGACGTCATCCTTGACGCGGTCGGCAAGCAGTCATTCGGGCGGTGCCGCGGCTCGCTGGAGCCGCACGGTATTTTCCTGCCAACGGACGGGCTGGCGAACCTCATGTGGGCGCTCGTGACCCCACGGCTCGGAGGTAAGAAGGTGCTGTTTCAGATACCGCCTCAGCAGACAAAGCAGGACGTCCTCTTCCTTAAAGAGCTCATCGAGGCCGGGAAATACCGCCCAGTCATCGATCGGCGGTACCCGCTGGAGGACGTGGTCGAGGCGACGAGGTACGTCGAGACGGAGCAGAAAACAGGAAACGTCGTCCTGACGGTTAGCCAGCCGGTCGGGAAGTCGTGACCGCAGCGGGCACGTAGACCTTACCGCGATCGAGGTACGCGGCAACCTGGTGCACCCTGTAGGTGGGCTCGCCGAACTTTTTCCGCGCTCCGGCGACGATGTCGGATTTGAGGAAGGCATCGATCTGCTCGCGACGCTCCCAGAGGTAATTGCCCCCGTACTCGCGCGTCTCGGCGTCATAGATGAAGGCTTTGGAAATCAAGCCCGGCATGTCGGTGTAAATCGTCCGAGCGCGGTCCTCCATGAGCGCGGGGATCTTCGACCAGTCGGTGTCTTCGGGAAGTGTAAAACGCATGGTCAGCGTGAACATGGGGTCCTCCTTGCTTTATTGTCGGACGATCGCCGGTGCTCGCCCTCGCAAGACGAACTTCTGGATCTTCCCGGTCGCGGTCTTCGGCAGTTCCTCGACGAAGGTGAACCACTGCGGGACTTTAAAATGGGCCAGTCGGGCTCGCGCGAACTCTCGCAACTCCGCCTCGGTCGCCGTTTGACCGGTCTTCAAGACCACGAAAGCGCAGGGCGCCTCTCCCCAGCGATCGTGCGGCAGGCCGACGACCGCGACCTCCTGGACCGCTGGATGTCGCAGGAGGCAGCCTTCGACCTCGACCGATGAAATATTCTCGCCACCGCTAATGATGACGTCCTTGAGCCGGTCGCGGATCTCGGCATAGCCGTCGGGGTGAACGACCGCGGCGTCGCCGCTGTGGAACCAGCCGTTGCGGATCGCCTTGTCCGTCGCTTCGGGGTCTCGGTAGTAACCCTTGAGCACGACGTTGCCGCGGACCACGATCTCGCCGATGGTGCTGCCGTCGTGGGGCACTTCCTCACCGGTCTCCGTGTCGACGACACGCAGGTCGCCGGACGTAATCAGCTCCACGCCCTGCCGCGCCTTGATGGTGGCACGCTCGGCCGCCGGCAGCGTCGCATGCTCCGGCAACGGATCGCAGACCGAGATGAATGGCGAGGTCTCGGTCAGGCCGTAGACCTGGGTAACCTCCCAGCCCAGTTCGCCTTCCAGCCGCTCGATAGTGGCGGCCGCCGGTGGCGCGCCCGCGGTCGCGACGCGCACGCCGCGCGGAACATCGCCGCGCAGATCGGGTGGGGCGTTGGCGAGGGCGATCAGCACGGTTGGCGCCGCGCACAGCCAGGTCACGCGCTCCGACCGGATCAGCCGGAAGACCTCGGCCGGATCCGGCTTCGGGAGACAGATGTGGGTGGCGGCGGCGGCCGTCACGGTCCAGACGAACGTCCATCCATTGGCGTGGAACATCGGCAACGTCCACAGGTACCGGTCGCCGATTCCGAGCCGCAGATGCAGCAGCGTTCCGATGGTATTGAGATACGCGTTGCGATGGGTGATCATGACGCCCTTGGGTCGCGCCGTCGTGCCACTCGTGTAGTTGATGGTCAGGAGGTCGCCCTCCTCGATGTCGGGCCGGATGACCTCGGGCGGTTGGGCCGCGAGCATCGTCTCGTAGTCCAGCCACCCTTTGCGTGGCCCGGTCAGAGCGACGAAATGCTTGACGCCTCCCACGCGATCGCGAATGCGGTCCACGCTGTCGAGGTAGTCCTCGGTGGCGCAGACGACCGTTGCTCCGGAGTGCTCGATGATGTACGCGAAGTCGTCGGCCGTCAGCCGGTAATTGACCGGCACCAGCACGGCGCCAATCTGCGGCACGGCGTAAAACGACTCGAGCTGCTGGTGGACGTTGGGCGCGATATAGGCGACACGGTCACCCTGGCGGCCCCCCATCCGCTGGAGTGCAGCGGACCAACGGTCACAGCGGTCGAAGAACTGCTCGTACGTGAGCCGGAGGTCGCTGTCGACGACCGCCTCGCGCTGCGGGTGCAGGCGTCGAGTCCGGCGCATGAACTCCAGTGGCGTGAGCGGCGTCTCCATCGAGCCCTTCCTCCTCCCGATGCCGAGATTGCGCCGAGTTTAGTCCGGTTGGATCCCTATGGCAAGACGGGGTCCGTCAAGTCGGTAGAAACTAAACCGGGGCGAACCGCGTTTGATCCTCCAGTGGCCCGCCAACTCTTCGCTAGACTCGGACAGCGGACATGGACCAGGATTTGAAGACACCCATCCTCGATCGGATCGGCACGCCGGCCGACCTTCGCTCCCTGAGCGACGCCGAACTGCGCGCGCTCGCCGAAGAGATTCGCCAGTTCCTGGTCACGACGGTCTCCAAGACAGGTGGTCACCTGGGCCCCAACCTTGGCGTGGTCGAGCTCACCCTGGCGTTGCACCGCGTCTTCGATAGCCCAAAGGACCGGATCCTCTGGGACACCGGGCACCAGGCCTATGTGCACAAGCTCCTGACACGCCCGCGCGACGGGTTTGCTCGGCTGCGCAAGTTGGGCGGCATGAGCGGCTACCCGAACCGGACTGAAAGCGAGCACGATTTCATCGAGAACAGCCATGCCTCCACCGGGCTGAGCTACGCCGCCGGGATGGCCGAGGCTGCTCGCCGGCAACCCGACGCGGGCCGGGTGATCGTGGTCGTGGGCGACGGTGCATTGACCGGCGGCATGGCGTACGAGGCCCTGAACAACATCGGCCATCGAAAGACCCCGGTGATCATCGTGGTCAACGACAACGGCCGGTCCTACGCCCCGACCGTCGGCGGCCTGGCCCAACACCTGGCGCAACAGCTCACCGTTCTCAATCCCAGCTATCACCGGACCAAGAGTCGTGTGGACCGGATCCTGCGCAGCGTCCCTGCCGGCGACAAGGCGATCGAGGCGGGCCGCCGCATCAAGGAAGGGCTGAAAGAGCTGGTCTCGCCGCGTACCTTCTTCGAATATCTCGGCATCAAGTACTCCGGGCCCATCGACGGTCACAACATCGAGGACATCGAGCGCACGCTCCGACAGGTCAGCCGCCTGGGCGAGCCGGCCGTCGTGCATGTGATCACGACCAAGGGTCGCGGCTACGGCCCGGCGGAGGAAGACGAGATCGACCACCTGCACGGCGTCAGTGCATTCGACGTGTTGACCGCCAAGCCCTTGAGCCGCCGGATCAGTTACACGGACATCTTTGGCGAAGCCTTGCTCGAGGAGGCCGAGCGCGAGCCGCGGCTGGTCGCGATCACCGCTGCCATGGGGAGCAGTGCGGGGCTCGGTGCTTTTGCGGAACGGTTCCCGGATCGCTTCTACGACGTCGGGATCGCCGAGCAGCACGCCGTCACCTTCGCGGCCGGCCTCGCCATGGCCGGGCTCCGGCCGGTGGTTGCGATCTATTCGACGTTCCTCCAGCGCGCGCTCGACCAGGTGATGATGGATGTCTGCCTGCACAAGTTGCCGGTGACCTTCATCCTTGACCGGGCCGGGATCACCGGCGATGACGGGCCCTCCGCACAGGGTCTCTTCGACCTGACCTTCCTTCGGGCGATGCCCAGCCTCACGCTGGCCGCAGCGAGCGACCCGCAGGAGCTGCGTGACCTCCTCCATACCGCCATCGCGTGGGAAGGCCCGGGCCCGTTCGCGATCCGCTACCCCAAAGGCGCAGCTGGAGAGGCCGAGCCGCAACCAGCGCGGATCCTCCCGGTCGGCGAGTGGGACGTGCTCCGCCAGGGAAGCGCCGCGCTGCTGCTCGCGACCGGCAAGCTCGTCTCGGTGGCGATGGAGGCCGCCGCCCTGCTCGAGGCGGAGGGCCTGCCGCTGACGGTCATCAACAGCCGCTACATCAAACCGCTCGACCCGCGCCTTACGAGCTGGGCCCGCCGCCATCCGGCGGTGCTGACCCTGGAAGACAACGTCGCGACCGGTGGCTTCGGATCGGCGGTGTCGGAAGTGTTGGCACCACTCGGCATCCCGGTCACGGTGATGGCGGTCCCCGACACCTTTATCGAGCAGGGCGGGCAGTCCGAGCTGCTCAAACAATTCGGCCTCGACGCGCAGGGCGTTGCCGCGCGGGTGAGGCGCACACTGGGCGAGCTCGAGTCCACGCCCACGCAGGCGACGCAACCGGGCGGCTAGGTCCACCGCGATGGCAACCACCTCACCAGATGCCCTCGCCGCCGGCCGCGTCTATCAGCAACAGCTCCTTGCATTGCTGGGTCAGGACGACCCGGCCGAGGTGGCAGAGGCCACGCTGTCAGCGGTCCAGTCGCTGCTAAGGGACGCCGGTTCCGACCTCCAGCGGCGGCCGGCGGCGGGCGAGTGGTCAGTGCTCGAGCTGGTGGGTCACCTCGCGGATGCGGAGATGGTCATGTCCGGGCGCTACCGCTGGACCATCAGCCAGGACAAACCCCCGTTGCTTGGATACGACCAGGACCTGTGGGTCGCGCGCCTGCGGCACAACGAGGCGCGGCCCGAGGAACTGCTGGCGGTTTTCTCCGCCCTGCGTGCGGCGAACCTGCGCCTCTGGCGGAAGTCGACCGCTGAGGATCGTGATCGCGTTGCGATGCACAGCGAGCGCGGGCCTGAGAGTTACAGCTTGATGTTTCGCATGCTGGCCGGGCACGATCGCTTCCATCTCAACCAGATGCGCGAGACCCTTCGCGCGGTCCGCCAGGCAAGTTAGCCGGGGTCGGTTCGACCGCTATCATCGGGTTGTCCCACTGGGTAGGAGGTGAGCCGGGTGGACGACGCCCTTCGGATCGCGATGGTCGCCCCTGCCTGGTACCCCTTGCCGCCGAAAGGGTACGGCGGCACGGAGCTCGTCGTCCACCTGCTCCACACGGAGCTGCGCCGAATGGGACATGACGTCACCGTCTTCGGTGCGGAAGGGTCGGCGGCGGGCGTGACGATGCTGGCCGACGCGGCCTGGAGCCACGATCTCGGCGGGCAGGCGGAAATGGCTCGCCAGGCCACCTACCTGGCTCGCTGCTATGACGCCATCGCCGGTCAGCGCTTCGACGTGCTCCACGACCACACCGGTTTCGAGGGGCTGCTGCTCGCCCTCTATAGCGAGGCGGCCCCGGTAATCGTGCACACGATCCACGGCGAACTGGTTGAAGCGATGTCCACCTTCTACAAGGAGGTGCATACGCGCGTGCGGCTCTGCGCCATCAGCCTCAGCCAGGCGGCCAGCGCACCGAGCCTGAAGCTGGCCGGTGTCGTCCATAATGCCGTCGAGCTCCCCACGGCACCCCCCAGTGCGACCCACGAGCGCTACATGATCGAGGTCGCGCGGATCACGCCCGACAAGGGCCAGCACATTGCCATCGAGGTGGCGCAGCGCGCCGGCCGCAAGCTGATCCTCGCCGGCAAGGTGGAGCGCTCCGAGGAGGGACTGCGCTATTTCGAGGAGCAGGTCGAGCCCTTCTTGAGCCCGACGGTCGAGTACTACCCGAACGTTGCCGGCGCGCAAAAGGCGAAGCTGATTTCGCGGGCCGCCGCCGGCCTGTTTCCCTTGCAGTGGGCCGAGCCCTTCGGGCTGGCGATGGTCGAGTGCATGGTCGCGGGCACCCCGGTCCTCGCGCTGCGTTCGGGCTCCACGCCCGAGCTGATCGAAGAGGGAGTCACGGGCTTTCTGGGCGAGGACGCCGACGACCTCGTGGAGGCCGCGAGCCGCCTCGACGAGATCGACCGGGTCCGCTGCGCGGCGGTGGCACGCGAGCGGTTCAGCCCACGTCGAATGGCCGAGCGCTATCTCGAGGTCTACCGGCGCGGGTCGGTCGAGGTCGAGCGGTTCGCGTCGGCCAACGGAGGGGAGCCCGCGGCCCTCACTGCGCAGCCAGTTGCGCTGATGCGGACGCCATCCGATCGATGATCGCCTTCCCCTCGCCGGTGGTGTCGTCCAGCCAGCGCGGCTGGGCGTAGTTCTCGATCAGGACCGGGCGGTAGTCGACCCGGACCAGCCGGCTGCCATAGAAGGTATAGCGGCCGACCACGCCTTCGCGGGTTTCCTGCGACCACATCTGATCGAAGATGAAATTCCCGTGCGCGTAGGTGATCAGGTGATCCTTGTAGATCTCCACCGGCTGGACCCAGTGGGGATGGTTGCCGATGACGAGATCGGCCCCATCGTCGATCGCCAGGTGGCCGATCTCGCGCGGGTTGTCGGGGGCAATCCCGGGGCCGGCCACCGGCAGCGGCTCGTACTCCTTACCCCAGTGGAAGGCGACCACCACGACATCCGCCTTCGGCCGCACCAGGTCGATCTCGCGCTTCATCTCGGCGCGATCGATATGAGTGCCGACGCCG
Organism: Candidatus Acidiferrum sp.; assembly: GCA_035602395.1. Classification (GTDB taxonomy): domain Bacteria; phylum Chloroflexota; class Dormibacteria; order CF-121; family CF-121; genus CF-13. Next base: position 5,630 of record DATNMH010000013.1, on the reverse strand, counting down.
TTGAAGCCGAGGAAGGCGAACTTGATGCCGCGGATGTCGCGGATCTCGTAGAGCCCGAGGCCCGACATTCCGATGCCGTGGTTGGCCAGCAGGATCTGGGTCGCGTTGGTGCCGGCCGGGCCGAAATTGGTCAGGTGGTTGTTGGCGAGGTTGGCCACGTTGACGCCGGCATAGTCCAGGCCGGCGATCGCCCGCTCGTCGCCGCAGAACTTGAACCCGCCGCGAATGACGGGGCAGTTCTTGATCAAGGGCGTCTCGAGGTTGATGAACAATAAGTCGCTCGACTTGAGGTAGTCGGCGGTTTGCCGCCAGGGATAGAGCCAATCCTTGTGCAGGATGGTCTGGTAGTTCACCTCGCGGGCGGGAATGACGTCACCCGTGGCAGTGATCACCCGAATCTGCGACTGGTCGTACTGGCTCAGGTCGGGCTTGTTCGTGCCGAAGATGCTGGTGAGCGCCAGCGCGGGCGGCGTCGGCGTGGGGGTTGGGCTCGGTGTTGGCTTCGGAGTAGCAGCGACTGCTCCGATGGGTGAGGCACCGGTCGGACCGCTGGTTGGCGCCGAGCATGCCGCCATCAGGGGCAGCATCAGGAGCGGGACCAGGGTACGACGCTTCAAGCGCGGGTAGAATACACCATCGGCCGCGTCCGTACGTGCCAGGGAAGAACACATCATGGGACAACCTGTCGTCCATTTCGAAATCATCGGAAAGAATCCCGCCACGCTCCGCGCCTTCTACGGCGAGCTCTTCGACTGGCAGTTGCGCCTCGGCGACGCGACCACCGAGAAGGTCTCAGACCCCGGGACGTATGGCTTCCTGGACGGCAGCACCACCGGCGACGGGGACGGCATCAATGGCGGCGTCGGTGGTGGCCCAGCGCATGAGCCCCAGGTTCTCTTCTATGTCGGCGTACCTGACGTCGAGGCTGCGCTCGACAGGGCGACAGAGCTGGGCGGGAAACGCCTGATGGGCCCTGAGCCGAGCTCTGGCACCTTTACGGTCGGACGCTTCACCGATCCAGAAGGCAACGTCATCGGGGTCGCCGGTCCATCGGCCTGATGCGCACGGATCTGCCCGGTTAGAAGCGCCAGCGGGTAGCGCCGTAAGGCTTCGCCGACGCCACTCCGAAGGCTACAAGTGCTGTCACCACATAGAGGTGCCAGGGCGGAGGCCCGGCGCTCGGCGCGCTGTATTCGGCGGTAAGGGCGCCGTCGGTGGCTCGAGCGGGCCATCCCTGGGCCGCATACCGTTGAGCGAGTCGCTCGAGCGTTACATGGTCGGTCACCTTCGCCGCGCGGCCCTCGACGACGAGGTCCAGGCCAGGGAGTGCCATGGAGAGCGCACAGTTCGGATTCGCGGCCAGGTTGCGGCTCTTGCGGGTCCCGGGGCCGCTCGTGAAATAGAACTTGCCGTCAACCCAAAGTGCGCCGACGCCGGCCAGGTGCGGGCGCCCATCGGGACCGACGGTGCTCAGCCATGTCGTCCGCGGGGCTTGCGTGTCCAGGGGTGCCTCGAGTGCGTCGAGAGCGCGCGACCAGGGAATTGGCGCGTCACCATAGATGTCGAGATTCTTCTCTTCCATATCGAAAAAGCAGACTCGGGAGTGATGCGAAATTCATCGGTACACGATGGTCCGCCGTTCGATATTAGTGGTTGCCGTTGTTCGACTTCGCCGACTTGCTGGCGTCTTGCGACTTTGCCGCACCCGCCTGGGAGAGCTCGAGCTCGAGCTTCGCCTGAGCAGCGGTAACGAGATTGTCCATGGCCGCGATCGTGCTCGCCACGGCCGGCCGGCTGGTCGCCAGCGCCGTCCGCTCCACCTCGGTCAGGGCGCCTTCCTGGTCGGAGATGTACTGATTGAAAGCCGGGTGCGCGCTGCCCTTGAGTTGCGACGCCTGCTGGCGGAGGTGTTCGAGGGCGACGTGGTCGCGCTGGTAGGCGGCGCGAATGGCGGCTCCGGGATCGAAGGCGCCGGTGGCGGTCTCGGTGACATGGCTGGCCGCCGTTTGCAGCGCAACCGGCAGGGCGCTCGCCGAGGCCAGGCTGATAGGAGCCAGTGGGCGTTGCGGCGCCTCGGCGGCGTGGGCGACGATCCCACTGGTCAGCGCGAAGCCGATGACCACGCCCAGCAGCCGGCTCGTCATGCTGATACCCATCTGAATTGCCTCGTCCATAGCCTATTGCCCCGTCGTCGTCGCAACATTTCTGCGAACGTTACGTCACCGCGCGCTCGTCGTTCGTGGCGAGCCATCCATTCGTGCGCACAGGCCCTTCGCAGCCCCTACGTCGCCCTTCGTAGTTTTTCCTACGTTTCCTTGCGGACAGGGTCAGCCGATCCGAGGGTCCCACGGGTCGGTGCTGATGACGATGGTGACGGGGCCATCGTTGACTAGGCGCACCGCCATCTGGGCGCCGAAGGATCCGGTCTCCACCGGCAGCCCGCTCTCGCGTAAGCGGGCGGTGAACCGCTCCAACAGCGCAACGCCCTGCTCGGGCCGTGCCGCGTGTAGGAAGCTTGGCCGATTCTGTCCGCGGGCATCCGCGAAGAGGGTGAACTGGGAGACAACCAGGAATGCCGCCTTGACCTGGATGGCGCTCAGGTTAAACTTCCCCGCCTCGTCGCTGAAGACCCGCAGCTTCAGAATCTTGTCCGCCAGGTAATCGGCGTCGCGCTCGGCGTCGGTGTCAGCGACTCCCAGCAGGATGCAATAGCCCGCACCGATCGACGACTCGTCGCCGTCCCATCGAACCGATGCCTCGCTGACGCGCTGGATCACCGCCCGCATGACTCAGCTCAGGGGGGCGGATTCCAGCCGGTGAGCTGGGCATCGGTGCGCTGCGTCAGCCAGCTCTCGATGTCCTGGAAGACCCGCTGGCGGTCGACCTCGTTGAAAATCTCGTGATAGAGGCCCGGGTACAGGCAGAAAGCACGGTCGGGCGCTGTGGCGCGGGCGAAGAATCGCTGGCTCCCAACCGGATCGACGACCTGGTCGTCGCGGCCGTGCATTAGCAGGAACGGCACGCGCAATTCCGGTGCCCGCTCGATGAACACTTCGCCGCGGGCGATGGTATTGGCAAAGAGCCCGGCGGTGATCTGGTTGTGGACCAACGGGTCGCCGGTGTACGCGGGGGCGATGGTCGGATCGTGGCTGAGCACGTTGGGGTCGATCTCGTTCGCGAAGCTCGCCTTCGGCGCGACCGTTGGCAGTACCCCCGCCAGTGCCCGCTTCCAGGCCGGGACCTTCACCTTCGGGACGAGCGCGGGTGCGGAGAAGACGGCTTTGTCGAGGCGATCCGGCCGGTCGAGCGCATAGGCGATCGCCAGCAAGCCGCCAAAGGAGTGGCCGATCAGCACCAGCGGCCCGCCACTCTCCGTGCGAGCGCGCACGACGACCATGTCGAGATCGTCGAGCAGCGACTTCAGGCTGGGCGCGTGGCCGCGCTGGCCGCCGCTGCGCCCATGCCCGCGCTGGTCCATGGCGTAGACGGTGGCGCCGCGCGGCGTGAACCATTCCGCGAGGTGCTGGTAGCGACCACTATGCTCGCCCAGGCCGTGCACGAGCACGAACGTCCACTGGTGCGCCACCCCCTCCGTTTCCCAGCGCCGCAGGTAAAGGTCGAGCCCATCCGCCGTCTTGAGAGTGGCGGTCGACTCCTTCACGGGTTGAGCTGGCGGAAGCCTCGATAAATGCGCATCGCTTCTGCCTCCGCCTCGAGGAAGGAGGGGGCGAAATCGCGGATGCCCTTGAGGCTGAAGCCCCACATGCCGGGCTTGTCGCGGCGGAAGTACGAGTTGGGGCGGTAGGTCGGTGGGTAAAACGTGATCGGCTCGCCCTCCATCTTCTTGATCACCGGTCGGGCGGCGAGCACGTCCTCGATCGGCATGCCCGACGGCAGCCGGCCCTGGCGGATTTCGAGACGGCGGAGCTTGGCGATCGGGTTCTCCTCGTCCTGTAGCGCGGCCCTGGCGTGGAATCGTTGGGAGATGTCGTTCAGGAAATAGAGCGTGGCGATGGCGTCGGTCTCGTCGCCGAGCAGGCGCAAGAAGCCGGCGGCGGACAGCGTCGGGCCTTCCTCGTTGCGGAGATGGCGGAAGTACTCCATCGCGAACAGGTCGGTGGCGTTCTCGGTCGCGAGCCAGAAGGCGTCGCCCCGCCAGCCGCGGCTCCGCGTAAACGCGCGTGCCTCGTCGTCCAACTCGGCCAGTCGAGTGGGGACGACGTCGTAAAAGCGGTAGAAAAGCACTCGGCGCATGATGGTATGAGAGCCGCTCGTTAAGACCGCGCGGCGGCGGCAGCGGCAGCGGCTTTCATTCTAAGTAGTCGGACGCTGTGCGGCGGCAGCGTGAGCCGGAGGCTATCGCGCTTGATTCCGAGCGCCCGGCCGCCCCGCCGCGGCGACCAAAGATCGGCCACCGAGAAGGTCCCGTCAGCCCCGATCGCTTCGCTGAAGTGAAGCCGGTACGGCCGGGCCGAGTCGCTCCAGTTGTACACCGCCACCACCGCGCTGCCGTCCGGGTCGCGGCGCACCCAGAGCGGCGGCAGCTCTTGCGGAAAGGCAAACCAGTGGTCCTGGGCCTCGCGGTCCGGCGCGCTGAAGAGATGCACCGGCTCGGCCGCCGGACCGCCAACGAGGGACAGCACGTTCGGATTGCGCAACAGGGCCAGCCGATCTGCCGGCAACGTCTCCAGGTCGTCGCTCAGCATGAAGACCCCGCCCGAGAGCGCCCCGATGGTGATCATCACGCGCGCCTCGTCCGGCGTGAGCTGCGGGGCCGGGGCCATCACGACGTCGGCATCGACGGCGAACAGCGACCGGTCGAAAAAGAGGCGGGCCGCCTGGTTGCGCGCCATCGACAGAATCAGGGGGAAGCCGAGGTGCGGGGGTCCCGCCTTGCCGTCTTGCATCTGGGGCACGCCGACGTCGCCGCCCGTCCTGGCGCCGTGGACCAGGCCGACGATCGGCATCAGCGGCGCGCCGCAGGCGAGGATGAACGCCTTCTCCGGCTTGCCCGGCGGATTGACGGCGTCGACGATCTGCTTGAGCCCCAGCCGCAGCGCCTGGGTTCCCGTCACCTCCGGATCGTGGCGCGCGGCCTCGTAGGCGGCGCCATAAAGAAAGTCGAGCTTGAAGTAGGTGAAGCCATCTTTGCGCAGTCCCTGGAACAGGTCGCCAAGGAATCGCGCGACGTCCGGATGGGTCGGGTCGAGGACGTGGTAGGCGCGTCCGAGCCGTGGATCGACCAGCGGCGTGCCATCGCTCGCCTTCAAGAGCCACTCCGGGTGGGCCCCGGCCAGTTTCGAGTCGCCGGCCACGTGAAACGGCGCCAGCCAGATCCCCATCTCGAGCCGGTGGCGATGGACCCGGGTCGCCAGCGCGTGCAGCCCATCGGCGAAGAACTCATTGGCGATCCAGTCGCCCCACCGCTGCCAGCGGAGCATCCAGCCGTCGTCGAGCTGGATCACCGGCCGGTGGCCGTCCGTTGCGCTCTTCGCGATCTCCGGCATGCGCTTCGCCAGGAACGCTGCATTGCGGGCGATGTCGGCCTCAGTCACCGCCAGGCCGAGGTGATACCAGCTGCACCATCCACGCGGAACGGTGGGAAAGGCCCGCGCGCCGGAGGCGTGGCC
>DATNMH010000012.1:0-29377 GCA_035602395.1 Candidatus Acidiferrum sp. | reverse complement strand
CAGCGATCGCTGCATAAGCCGGCTGACGTCGCTCGGCGAGATGATTCCAACGAGCCGGCCGTTATCGATGACCAAGGTGCGACCTTCGCTGCAACCGTCCGAGACGTTGAGCAAGTTGGTGGCCGGGTCAGCTGGAGAGGCGGTGGACACCCGCTCGAGCGGACAGATGATCTCTTTGATCCGGGTGGTAGGACGAGCGTCCGGGGCGACGTTCTTGAGAGCGGCCATGGTCAAGAGCCCGCTCAGCCGGCCACCCGCGTCGTGCGTCGGAAAGGTCGAATGCCGAGACGTCAGAACGTAGCCGTGCAGCGCCTCATCGACGCTGATGTCGTCGGGAGCCTGCACGGGATTGGGAGTCATCACCTCGGCGACGCTGATCCCGGAGAGCGCTTGGCGGATCAGGCCGCCGGCTTCTTCGGCCCGCGCAGCGCTCAAGAGGAACCAGCCGAGGAACACCGCCCAGACCCCGCCGATGAGGCTGCCGGCGGCGAAGAAGGTGATCAGACCGTAGGCGATGAAGACGTAGGCGAAGACCATGCCGATCCGGGCGGCAATCCGGGTGGCCCGGAGGCGATCACCGGTGCCTCTCCAAATCAGCGATTGCAGGATCCGGCCTCCGTCCAGCGGGAAGGCGGGTAGCAGATTGAATACCCCGAGCAGGATGTTGATGTAGCCCAGCCACGCCAGGCTGGCGGACACGAGGGCAGAGTTGGCGCCACCACCGACAGCGACTGACGCAAGAATAAACACAGCGCCCAGCAGCAGGCTCGTGAGAGGGCCGACGAAGGTAATAAGAGCCTGGGAACCGGGCGAACTGCTCTCGCTGTTGAAGCGCGACACCCCGCCAAACAGCCAGAGCGTAATTCCCTCGACTTTGACCCCGCTACCCGTGGCAACGATCGAGTGCGCGAGTTCGTGGGCAAGCAGCGAGGCCAGGTACACGAACGCCGACACCACGCCCGCGGTCCAGTACGCAGCCGAGGTCTGGCCGGGCGCGGCCGACGGCAGGATGCCGGTGGCAATGCTCCAGGCGATCAGGGCGGCAACCACGAGAAGGCTCCAGTTCAGCCCCACGTGGATGCCGGCGATGCGGCCAAGGCTCAGGTTCTCGTTCATGCCACCCAAGCCAATCATGCCGCAACCAGGACTTAATCGGCGGCTCCTTGACAACCCGTCCGGGAGATGGTTTAAACGGGGAGACGCATCAGCTCGGACTCTGAGGAGGGGAAGATGGAATACGCTTGGCTTCGGCGACGCAACGTTCTGGCCGGTGGGGGCCAGCTCGAGAGGGAAAGGGTAAGCGGGGCGCTACGCCGACTCAGCATCCTTGCCGGAGCCCTCGTCCTGCTCACGGCATGCGGGCAGAGCACCTCAACCTCGTCCACAAGTGCCGCCAACGCCAAGTCCGTCGCCGATATGGGCGGCATGGATGCCTTGATCGCCGCGGCCAAGAAGGAGGGGACGCTGAACGTCATCGCGCTCCCTCCTGACTGGGCCAACTACGGCGTGACCATCACGGCTTTCCAGACCAAGTACGGCATCCACGTCAATTCAGCCGCTCCGAACGACAGCAGCCAGCAGGAGGTCGACGCGATCGGTACGCTCGCCGGCACGAGTCGCGCGCCCGACGTGGTTGACGTTGGTATGGCGGTCGCTCTGAAGAACGTCGACCGCTTCGCTCCTTATCAGGTCGCAACGTGGGGCGACATTGCAGCGAGCTCGAAGGAGCCCACCGGCTTATGGGTCCAGGACTACAGCGGCGCCATGGCGATCGGCTATGACTCCAGCAAGGTGCCGGCGATCACGTCTATTCAGGATCTGCTTGGTTCGGCGTTCAAGAGCAAGGTCGCTCTTCCTGGCAACGCGCTGGGCTCGAACCAGGCGGTCAACTCGATCATGGAGGTCAGCCTCAACAACGGTGGCTCGCTCGATGACATCAGCAAGGGCGTCGACTTCTTCAAGCAGCTGAAGGCGAACGGCAACTGGGTCAATGTAATTGGGACGACGGCCACGGTCAAGGAAGGCACCACGCCGGTCCTCTTCGAGTGGGATTACAACTCCCAAACGCACGTCAAGGACGTGCCGACATGGAAGCTCTTCTTGCCGGCAAACCCCGTGGTTGCTGCCTACGCACAGGCCATCAACAAAGGTGCACCACACCCGGCGGCCGCCCGTTTGTGGGAGGAGTACCTTTACTCGAACGCCGGCCAGAACGAGTTCCTCAGGGGCGGGGCACACCCCGTCCGCATGGCCGCCATGACGGCGGCGGGGAGCGTCGACGCGGCTGCAGCGGCGGCACTGCCGCCGGTGAAGGGAACGCCGGTTTTCATGAGCGATGACCAGGCGGCCTCGGCCAACTCATACCTCAAAGACAACTGGTCCAAGGCGATGGGTTGATCGCTGCCGGTAATCCGGACGTCAAGACGGCGCGCCGCCCTCGAGAGGGCGGCCGCCGTTTCCCGCTTCATTGGATCGGCGCGTTTCCATTCCTGCTTTACGTGGGCCTCTTCCTGCTGCTCCCCACCGTGATCGTGGTCGTGGGCGCGTTCGTGGGCAAGGATGGCCCGAGCTTGTCCAATATCACCGATCTGAACCAGGGGTTCGTCCTCAACGCTTTCGTTAGCAGCCTGCTGATCTCCACGGCAAGTGCCGTCGTAGGCGCTGTGGCCGGTGCGCTGCTCGCCTACGCCGTCGCCACCGGAAATCCACGGGGCGTGCTCCGTCGGGTGGTCTCGTCCGCGTGTGGCGTGCTCGCGCAGTTCGGCGGTGTGACGCTGGCTTTCGCCTTCATCGCCACCATCGGGAGCGTGGGTTTCATTCGGTTGTGGATTCAGGACCGGGGCATCGACATCTATGCGAATGGCGTTTGGCTCACCGAGCTGCCCGGCCTGGTACTGGTCTACACCTACTTTCAGATCCCGCTCATGGTGCTGGTCTTTCTCCCGGCACTGGACGGCATCCGCCCGCAATGGCGGGAGGCGACCGAGAGCCTCGGGGGCGGCACCTGGCACTACTGGCGCTATGTGGCCGGTCCGCTTCTGGCCCCGGCCTTCCTCGGCGCCACACTGCTTCTCTTCGCCAACGCGTTCTCCGCCTACGCCACCGCGGCCGCACTCATCAGCCAGGGCAATCCAATCGTGCCGATCGCGATCAGCAACTTTCTCACCAGTGAGACCGGTCGCAACAACCCGGGACTTGCGCAAGCGCTGGCGCTGGGGATGGTCGTGATCGTGGCGGTCGTGATGACGCTGTATGCCCTGCTTCAACGCAGGACGTCTCGGTGGCTTCGATGAACCCCTCACAAGAGGCCAGCCGGTGACGCGCGCTCGCCGCCTCCGGCTGCGCGTGTTTCGCGTGATCGTGCTTATTCTGGGTGGCGCCTTCTTCCTCGTCCCGATCGGCGCGATGCTCGAGTTTTCAACGCGAGGCAACGGGGTCAGCGCCCCACGCACGCTCGAGGCGTGGACGACGATCGTGACCTACCCCGACCTACTTGGGGCCATTCGCGACTCTTTGGGTCTCGCCGCCATCACGTCGTTCGCAATGCTGGTCCTGCTGTTGCCGACCATGATCTGGGTCCGCCTCCGACTGCCACGGCTGAAGCGCACCATCGAATTCCTCTGCCTTCTGCCGCTCACCATCCCCGCGATCGTCCTCGTGGTCGGGCTATCGCCGGTCTACCGGTGGATGGCGATCAACCTCGTCGACACGATCTTCCTGCTTTCTTTTGCGTACGTCATCCTGGTGCTGCCGTTCGCGTACCGCGCGCTCGACGCCGGCCTTTCTGCAATCGACGTCAAGACCCTCTCGGAAGCGGCCCGCAGCCTGGGGGCCGGTTGGGGCACTGTGATGTTTCGCGTCATTGCACCGAACATGTCTGGCGCGCTCCTCAATGCGTGTCTGCTCTCGGTCGCCCTGGTCCTGGGTGAGTTCACATTCGCGAACCTGCTCAGCTACCTCAACCTCCAGGTCGAAATCTTCCAACTCGGTCTGGCCAACGCGGGGACCTCGATCGCAGTCTCCGTGGCGTCGCTGCTGTTCGCGTTTATCCTGCTCGTGATTCTGTCGTTCTTCGGCCGGGCGCGGCCGCGCGTAGCTCCTGAGCGCGCCGGTCTACCGTTCCCGGGTGCGGCTGGAGGAGGCCAGAGGTGACGACTGCGGTCGCGGCCGCCGGGGTGGGGACCGCCACGCGCGCCGGTGTCGAGGTTCGACTCGAGAACCTCCAGCGTCGCTACGCGGGGGTGACCGCACTCGACGGCTTGAGTCTGACCATGGCCCCGGGCGAGCTGGTCGCCCTTCTCGGGCCATCCGGCTGCGGCAAAACGACGGCGCTGCGGCTGGTCGCGGGTCTGGAACAAGCCGACGGCGGACGGGTGCTCGTCGGCGGTAAGGACGTCACCGGCCAGCCGACCAACAAGCGCGATGTCGGCATGGTGTTCCAAGCCTATTCGCTGTTTCCGCACATGACGGCCTGGCAGAACGTGGCCTTCGGGCTGCAGATGCGTAAGGTGGGCGCCAGCCAGCGGCGCCAACGGGCGGGCGAAATGCTCGAGCTCGTCGGGCTGTCCGGCTTCGCCAATCGGTTCGCCCACCAGTTGTCCGGCGGCCAGCAGCAGCGAGTGGCACTCGCTCGGGCGCTCGCGATCCAGCCGAAGGTCCTGCTGCTCGACGAGCCCTTATCCGCCCTCGATGCCAAGGTGCGGGCTCGGCTACGCGACGAGATCCGTCGGGTGCAGCTCGAGGTCGGGATCACGACCCTCTTCGTGACACATGACCAGGAGGAGGCTCTCGCCATCGCCGACCGGGTGGGGGTCATGCACTCGGGTCGGATCGAGCAGCTCGGACCGCCGACGGCGATCTACTCACGACCGGCGACGCCTTTCGTCGCCGAGTTCGTCGGGCTCACCAATCGCCTACCTGGGGTTGTGCGGCGCGGCAGCGTCGAGGTGAGGGGGGCGAGCATTCCGCTCGTGCAGCCCGAGGCCGCCGACGGACCGGCGGTGGCGCTGGTGCGACCCGAAGCGGTCACGATTGCGAGCGACGGCGAGGCGGCGACCGGGCCTCTAGTTGGGACGGTGATCGCGACTGCGTTTCTCGGCGCAACCAGCCGGGTCACCGTCGATTTGGGGGACCTGACGATCCTGGCGCAGCTGCCGACTTCGGAAGCTGCCGCCTACCCGGCGGGAACGCGGGTCCGCGTGGCACTCCGCCCAGACCCGGTGTTGATCGCCCGTGACGAGGCGGCAGTGGACCGCCCCTAGCGCCATGAGTAACCGGCAGCCTCAGCCGGTGATCGCGCCGCTCACGCGAGCCGCGATTTTTCTGGTCGTGACCGTCAACCCGGGTGATGACCATCGCGCGACCGTGGGGTCCTTCTGCGAAGACTTCCCCGCGCTTGTGCGCGCGGTTGCGTTCCGTGATCTCGAGGGCTACCTCTCGTGCGTCATGGGGTTCGGCTCCACGGCATGGGACCAGCTCTTCAAATCGGCCCGGCCGGCGGGCCTCCATGTGTTTCGCGAGTTCCACGCGGGATCGCGGCATGCCGTTGCCACGCCCGGGGACATCCTTTTCCATATCCGCGCCGCGCGGATGGACCTCTGCTTCGAGCTGGCGACACAGTTCATGGCCCGACTCGGGGGCGCAGTGTCGCCCGTCGATGAGGTTCATGGGTTCCAGTACTTCGACGACCGCGACCTGATCGGCTTCGTCGACGGCACCGAGAACCCAACCGATCAAGCCGCGGCGGACGCGACGCTGATTGGCGACGAGGACCCAGGGTTCTCCGGTGGGAGCTACGTCATCGTCCAGAAGTACGTCCACGACGTGCCCGCCTGGAACGCGCTGTCGACCGAGGCGCAGGAACGGATCATCGGCCGGACCAAGCTGTCGGATATCGAGCTGGACGAGAGCGTCAAGCCAACCTCGGCACACAACGCGCTCACCGTGCTCGTCGAGAATGGGAAAGAAGTGAAGATTCTCCGCGACAACATGCCGTTCGGCGACGTCGCTCGCGGCGAGTTCGGCACCTACTTCATCGGCTACGCCCGGTCGCCGCGGCCGATCGAGCAGATGCTGGAGAACATGTTCGTAGGGCGCCCGCCCGGGAACTACGATCGGTTGTTGGACTTCAGCCGCGCCCTGACCGGCAACCTCTTCTTCGTCCCGTCCCTGGACTTGCTGGAGTCCCTCGTTTCTAGCTAGTCTTGAGGTGGAACACGTTTCCGGAGGCGTGGGTGTGAAAGTCGGGATCATCGGTGTCGGCGCCGTGGGGTCTGCCTGTGCCATGGCCGTTATGCAACGGGGCTCGGCGCGGGAACTCGTGCTGCTCGACAGGACCCGCACGCGGGCCAGGGCGGTGGCACTGGACATGTCCTACGGCGCGCCGGTGTCGCCCGCGGTCGACGTCCGCGACGGGTGGTACGACGACCTGAAAGACGCCGAGCTGGTCATGATCACGTCCGGCGTCAACGAGAAGAGCGGGGGTGCCACGGATCGGAGCGATGCGGAGGGCCGCCTCAAGCTCCTCGATGCGAATGTCGAGATCTACCAGGACGTGGTTCCGCAGGTCGTGGCCGCCGCGCCCGAGGCGCTTCTCATGGTCGTGACGGATCCCCCTGACCCGCTGGCGGATCTCACTCGCTATCTGGCGAAGCACGACCGGGTTATCAGCACCGGCACGGTGATCGACAGCCTGCGCTTCCAGGTCCACATCGGCCAGCGGTTGGGAGTGAATCCGGCCTCCGTCGAGGCGATGGCGATCGGTGAACACGGTACCTCCGAAGTGCTCCTCTGGTCGTCCGCAACGGTAGCCGGCCTGCCGATCCAGGAGGCATGCCAGCAATGCGGCGAGCCGTTCGAGAAGGTACGCGACGCGGTCGAGCGTGACGTTCGTTACGCCAATATCACCATCATCGAGGGCAACAACGCCAGTCAGTACGGCATCGGCATCGTCTGCGCCAGGCTGACGGAGGCGATTCTGCGCGACGAGCGAAAGATCTTCCCCGTTGCTAGCTATCAATCGGCCTATGGCGTCACCCTGGCGTTTCCCAGCGTGGTCGGTCGCGGCGGCATCATCCGGGTCCTTACGCCTCCGATGTCGGCCGACGAGCGGGCGCAGCTCCAACGCAGCGCCGAGCGGCTGCAGGCCGCCGGACACCGGCTGCGGGTTGCGACCGCGAGTTCGTGACGCGCTCCTCCTGACGCTCACCGCTGCCGCGGGCAGCGTCGACGCCGTGAGCTATCTGGGTCTCGGGCGCGTGTTCACCGCCAACATCACCGGAAACCTGGTCCTTCTCGGCATCGCGATCGGTCAGCAACAGCTGACGGGATCTATCCGCGCAGTCGTGGCCTTCGCGGGTTTCGTTGTCGGCTTTCTCCTCGGCGTGCGAGTTACGGCGAGGACGCAACCACCGGCGGTCTGGCCGCGCTCCACCACCCTGGCCGTGCTCGCTGAGCTCGGCCTGCTGCTGGGCTTGCTCGCGGGATGGGAAATTACCGGAGATCGGCCTAGCGCGGTCACCCTCGATATCCTGATCGCCCTCTCCGCCGGGGCCATGGGGATGCAGTCCGCCGTGGCGCGCCGCCTGGGTGTCGTGGCAGTCACGACCACCTTCGTCACCGGAATGCTGACCACCCTGATTGCCGAGCTCGCGACCAGGGGACCGGGTCGGTCGCACTGGACCCTTTGGGTCGCTACGCTGATTAGGGTTTGTCCGCGGCTCCCTCGAGAACGAGGCAGTAACCTCGGCCTTTTTCGGTGACCAGGTTGCACCAAGCCTGAAAAGGAGACAGCTTCTGTCGCATTCGGGTCATGTAGGTTCGGAGTTGCTCCGCCGACGCCTCCGTCCCCCAGGTTTGGGCGAGGATCTCTTCAGCACGGAAATATTGATTGGGACTGGACAAGAAGAATGACAGAATTTCCCACTCACGTTTGGTGAACCGGACCTCTGTCTCACCCCGCAGGACGACACGCCGCTCAGCATCGAACACTAGCCCACCAAGCTCGATCCGGGTCGCGAGTGGGACCAGGGAACTGGGACTCGGCCCTCGGAGTTCCACCTTGATGGCGCCGATCAATGCGTCGGGCACGAACGGCTTGGGGAGGATTTGCTCGGCTCCGGCCTCGTAGGTTTCCAGCGCTCCCTTGTAGGTTTCATCGAGGATGATCAAGGGTGCCCGGGCGAGGGCGCGAATCTCCTTCAGTACCTCTGGATCGATCGGGGATTCGGTATCGGCTCCCATGATCACCAGGTCAAATTTGGTTCCGTCGAGTAGCTTCCTGCCTTGTTCGATCTCTGAGACGCTGTCCCAACGTCCTCCCGCAATCTCCACCACGTGGCTGATGACGGATCGGTAGGCGGGATTGCTTTCGATAACCAGGATCCGTGGGAGCCCTGCCTGTTGAGACTTGCCGTCTTCGTCTTTGCCCATTCCCCACTCCCTCACCGGGCTTGTTCAAGCCATAGTGTGAACGATTGCACCACCGCAACAATTGTTGCGGCTCGGGTTGGTGGGACTCGGCCATAGCAACAATTGTTGCGTTTGGCCGGGGCATGATTTTGCAGACATCTCTCCGGGCCTGTGAGAGATTTGCAGCGCGCTATTGCTAATCTTCTAGGTGGTGGCAATAGGCGTTCAAAATCGGCTCGGAACGGACCAAGGAAGAGGCAGGGGAGGATCGCTGGCCAGGATTCTAGTCGTCGATGACGAACCGGATATCCGGTTCATGATGCGCTTGATTCTCGAAGGCGCGGGCTACAGTGTGACCGAAGCGCGCCACGGTGCCGCAGGCCTGAAGTCTGTTAGGGCCAGCCATCCAGACCTCGTGACCACGGATGTCATGATGCCGACGATGGATGGACTCGAGCTGATCGAGCGCCTGCGGTCCGATCCAAAGACCGCCGCCATCCCGATCCTGGTCGTCAGTGGCAATTCCGAACTGGGCACCGGCGCGAACGCCCGCTTACCCAAACCTTTCACTCGGCGCGAGCTCCTTCACGCCGCCGCCCTCCTTATAAGAGAAGATGGCGGCTGACATGGGACGGCTGCGAACCGGGGTCACGGACCTCGATCTCATTCTGGGCGGCGGGCTCGAGCCCGGCTCGCTCGTGATCCTGGCCGGAGCCCCGGGCACGGGGAAGACCATCCTTGCCCAGCAGATCTGCTTCGCCAACGCCACGCCCGAGCACAAAGCGCTCTACTACACCACGCTGTCCGAGCCGCACACAAAACTCGTACGGCACCTGGAGCCCTTCCATTTCTTTAAGCCGGAGGCGCTCGGCAAGACCGTGGACTTCATCCACCTGGGCGAGCTGGTGGCGGAGGCGGGCGAGGCCGGCCTCGAGCCAGTCGTGACCGAGGTCGTCCAGAAGTGCTTTGAGACCAGGCCGGCCGTGGTGGTGATTGACAGCGCCAAGGCGCTTCGCGACTTCGCCGGCGAACACGAACTCCGCACCGCTCTTTATGACCTGGCGAGCCGGGTGGCTCACACCGACGCCCTCCTCCTGTTGGTCGGTGAGTACACCCCCCACGAAATCGAGGGCGGGGTCGAGTTCTCCCTGGCGGACGGCATTGTCCAGCTTGCTTACGAGCCCCATGAGCCGGTAGACCGCCGCTGGCTGCGTGTTGTGAAGTTACGCGGAGGGGATCACCTGGTCGGCAAGCACTCCTTTCGCATTGGCCAGGCGGGCTTCGAGGTCTTCCCCCGACTGGAGACGCTGGCGCCGAATGGCACCTTCGCTGCCGATGCGCCGGTCGCCAGCGGCGTGCCCCGGCTCGACGAGTTGATGGGAGGCGGGATCCGTGCCGGGCAGGCGACCGTCGTTCTCGGACCGTCTGGCGCGGGGAAGACCATCCTCGGACTCCGCTTCGCCGCCGAGGGCCTCGAAGCGGGCGAGCGCTGCCTCTACGTCTCCTTCCAGGAGACGAGCGACCAGCTCGTCAACAAAGCCGCCAGCTTCGGCTGGGACATGGCGAAGGCCCGCGAATCTGGTCAGCTGGCCATCCACTACGTCCCGGTTGGAGAGCTGGACCTCGACACCATCGCGGCCGCCGTGCGCCGGGAACTGGGCAAGGGTTCGGTTCGTCGTGTGGTCGTCGACAGCCTGGCGGAGCTGGTATTCGCGGCCCGCGAGGCGGAACGGTTTCCCGCCTATTCGCGCAGTCTGGTGGGATGGATTCGGGCGGCTGGCGCCTCCGTCCTGATCACCAGCGAAACGACCACCCTTGGACCCATGACGGAGCCGATCGGCGGATTGTCGTTCCTGTTCCACAACGTGATCATGCTGCGGTACCTCGAAATCGGCTCCGAACTTCGTCGGGCGCTCAACATCATCAAGATGCGAACCAGCGACCACGACAAGGGCGTATTCGAGTATGTGATCGACAAGCATGGCCTGACGATCAAGGACCGCCTGGAGGGGGTTACGGGCGTCCTTGGGTGGAGCGCCCTGCGCAGCAAGAGTTGAGCGCGGACAGCCCCTCGCCACCCGAGAAGCAGCCTGAACCGGAGCCCTATCCGGGCGAGGAACACACACGCCTCAGTGGCGCCTGGACGGCGCTCGTCATTGGGATCCTTGCCCTGATTCTGATTCTGATCTTCATCCTTCAGAACTTGCAGAGCGTGGAGATATCCTTCCTTGTCTTCCACGGTCACCTGCCGCTGGCCGTCGCCCTCTTGTTTGCCGTGATCCTCGGGGCGGTCATCGTTCTGGCGTTCGGCGGAGCTCGTATCGCGCAGCTGCGCGGGGTTGCCAGGCGCGCCCGGGGTTAGGACGGTCCTTAGGACGGTCCGTAGTCGAGAATCGTGACCGAATCCTCGGTCATCCGGGACGGCCGCCCAGCCGCAGTCGGCGCCGACCTTTCGCTCGGGCCGTCGACCACGAGCGTGTGGATAGGGCGAAGGGCTACACCTAAGCGGGTAGCGGCTTCAGCGGCGGTTCCCTTACCCACATAGATGTACTTTCGATGCCCGCCGTGGGTCCTGGCTTCTCCCTCGACCCGCCCGAGAACGTCCTGGGCGGCGGGGTCTGCAAAGTACGGATCGACGATCTCCATCAAGTGTGGCAACCCCGTTTGCGGGAGGCCCTGGCCTCGATAGAGGAAAACAATCGGCTGGTTGTTGGCCACTTCCACCGCGGCTCTTGCAAGCGCGACCGCGGGTCCCGGCTCGCTCGGGACGACGGCAAGGACGTTGCACGCGCCGATCCGACGAGCGCGCGAGATGAGGGTCGGCGGGCGATCATCGCGCAATATGTGCGGAAAGACCGCCGGCGCGCCACCCCGGTGGGCCAGCCGATAGGTGGTCACGCCGACCGCGACGCCTACGACTGACAGACCACCACCGAAGATGGTCGCAAGGGGCTTGGCGAAGAGGTTGGTCACCCAAGCAACGGTCACGGCCGCCGTCGTAATGACCCCGACCACCATCACGATGGCCGAGACTCGCTCGTGCCAGCGGATCACGTCGAGCGACAGTGAGGTAAGCATGAAGGCGCCCAGGAGGCCGAAGGCGTAGATTCCGCCGAGCGTGCCGGTACTGCCGCCGGCAAAGATCACAACCCCGACCGGGATGACGGTGGCGACGGCGATCGCCCAGTGGGGTGTATTTCGCCAGCGATTCCGCTGGGCCAGCGGCCGGGGCAGGAACCGCATATGGGTGAGCGCGAGGAAGACGTGGTAGCTGCCGATGAGGGCGGTGTTGCTGGCGAAGATCAGCAGCAGGGCGCCGCTGATCGCGACCATCCAGGCCAGCACCGGTCCGGCAGCATAGTCACCCAGCAGGGAGATGAACTGGTCGGGGTTGGCGTGGCTTCCCAGGAGGGTCGTCGACCATAGGGTGAGGAGCGGACTCGTCAACGCGATCGTGATCACGACCAGGCCCATCCCCAGGTTGGCGACGCGACGGCGGGGCTCGGCCATGACGGGCGAGAGTTGCGCAATACTCTCCAGACCGGAGAAGGCGAGGAAGGCGCCTGCGTATCCGGTCAGAACAAAAATCGGCGTCAGCCGCGGTCCGCTGAGGACCTGGTGCACCGCGTCGAACACGTGGGCCGGTCCGAGACGTGCGATGACCGCAACGACGACGGCCAGCTGCAGCACCCCGGCAATCACGGCGAAGATGGCGCTGGCTTCCGCGCTCGCCTTCACCCCGATGAGGTTGAGCAGTGCGAGGATGACCAGCGCCCCAATCGTCCCCAGGACAACGATGGCCCCCAGCGATTTGAAGACGACGCTGAGATAGATCACGCCCGAGAGGGCGCTGAGCGCAGCGGTCAGAAAGTAGTCGACGAGGATGAACATCCCGCCGACGAGCCCGACGAAGGGATGAAACGCCCTCGTACTTACGGTGACCACGCCGCCGCCTTCGGGATAGCGCACCGCCACCTCGGCGTACTTGATGGCCAGCAGCACGAAGACCAGCAGCGTCATCGCGACGAAGATCGCCGCCCGCGTTCCGAATCGTCCGTAGAGAATGCCGGGGGTGTAGTACACGGAGGTGCCGATGTCGGCGAAGACGACAGCCCAGCAGAGGAACGGACCGATCCGCTGCCGCCGACGAAGGGCCCGCTTGGTCTTCCCCGGCTCCGGCATTGCTCAATAGTCTCCCCTACGGCAGCCGTGACGGATCTGGCGCGACTTGCCGTTGCACCCAGCAGAGTTAGGCTGCCCGGCTGGTGGAGGCACGACTTTGGCAAAACTTGAACGCCCCGAAATCGGCTGGCTCGGTGAGCTCGCGGTCGACCAGGCCCTGGTGGTCGGAAGCGGCGGCCGGCTGATCCCCTGGATCCCCCTCGTCGACGCCCACGGCGTTGACCGGGCCTACTGCTGGGACGGGGTCGGAGCCCCAAAGCTTCGCGCAAGTGAAGACCAGCGGCTTTGCCGACGCGGAGGGCCGCCACCGATGGGAACTCCGGGCTGGCTCCTTCGCTCCTTACGCGCAGTTTTCTGTGGTGCTGGCCCTGATCGATCCAAAGTCGAACCAGGTTGAGGACGTGTTCTGGCGGCTGCCCGCCGCCATGGTGCGGCGCCTCGCCCGCCGCGAATACGATGGAGCGCTCCGCACCGAGGTCTACCGCCTGGATGCATCTCCCACCCACGACGACCGGCTGGCTCCCTACCGCAGCACGCGCGACGCGTTATGGAGAGGTTTTGCTCCCGACGCTGGAGTCCGTGCGGCTGCGATCCGGCAGCTCCCGGTCCTGCGCATCGATCAGGGTGGGATGTACGAGTTCGCCATGTTCACCGAACTCATGCGCGGAAACCACAAGGACCTGCTGCTCTTTCGACCCGCCTTCGACATCAAAGGCCGAGATCTCCTCGTTCAGCTGGTCAACACGCCGTATGCCATCTTCATACAGATCAAGGGCACGGCGATACGCAGGGGCGACGACTTGATCCGATTCCACGTGCGCCGCAACACCTTCGTCCCAGCCGACGACTTCTGGCTGGCGTTGCATTTCTGGGACCAGCGGCGCGCAGGCTCCTTTCCGGAGTGCTGGCTGGTGCCATCGCGCGAGCTGGCGAGACGGACGGCCCATCAGCGGGACTCCGCGTATCTCACGGTTGACGCCCGCCTGGATCCAGCCCTCGATGGGTGGGCCGACTTCCGCCATCCGATCCAGGAGCAGGCGGACGTCCTTCGAGGCGCGTTGCATGGGCTTCGCGCCGCAGCGTAGCGTTGGTGGATGAAGATCACCCGACGCGCCCAGGCGCTAGGCGACCTCACGCCCCTCGATGCGACCCACTTCACGGGAAAGGCAGGCGCGCATGCACTCCTGCCGGCAACAGGACCGTTGCCGCCGACGTCCGCGGCGGTCGTTCGATTCGAGGCCGGCGTACGTAATCAATGGCATGCCCACGCTGGCGGCCAGCTGATGATCGTCGTCGAGGGCGAAGGCTGGGTGCAACCCCGGCGTGCCGAGCCTCAGCGGGTCCATGTCGGAGACGTGGTACTTACTGAACCGAACGAAGAACACTGGCATGGTGCCGGGCGAGTCGGCCCGTTCGCCCATGTTGTCATCAACATCGGCGAGACCCGCTGGCTGGAGGAATCACCCCCGCCTCCGGACTAAGGGCTACGATTGCCTGGGGAAGAGGGGAATGCCCCAGGCACAAATCTGGGAGCGCGACGCGACATTGGGGGCGATCGAGCACCTGTTGTCGGAGGCCCGCGAGGGTCACGGGCGCAGTCTGTTCATCGTTGGGGAGGCGGGGCTTGGCAAGACCACGATGCTCGAGCGGGCGTCGGCAGCGGGCCGCGATCAGTTCCGAATCAGCATCGGGCGCGGGGATGCCGCCGAATCCAGTCTCCCGTTTGGCGTCATCGACCAGGCCCTGCGGCGATTGGGCTTTAAAGGTCCGATCGACGGCAAGACGACTCGGCGGTCTCCTCCGCAGGCGCGAGCGGCGATGCTGTATGCCGCACTCCAGTTTCTCGATGACCTGCCCTCCCCGTCGTTGCTCCTGCTCGACGATCTGCATTGGGCGGACGAGGATTCGCTCGCGCTGCTGTCATACCTCTGCCACCGGATCGGCGGCCTGCCGATTGCCCTGATCGGGACGCTCCGGCCATGGCCGGACAATGCGCTCGAGACCGTTGGCCCCCTGACGCACGACGGTGATGCCCTAATTGAGCAGCTGCAACCGCTAAGCGAAGCGAGTGCGGCGGCGATGCTGAGCGATCGAGCCGGCGGGATTTCGAGCGACTTCGCCATCAAGGCCGCAGTCGGCAACCCGCTCCTGCTGGAGTTGCAGGCGACAATTTTGCGGCGGGGTCGCACAATCCCCGAATCCGATGGCGACGCCGCGAGCACGAAGGCCAGGCTCCTGCTCGATCGCTTCATCGGAGTCTCGGCTGAGCAAATGCACTTCGCGCAGGCGGCGAGCGTTCTGGGAAGCCGGTTCCGGCCGACGATCGCAACCGCGATGGCGGACCTCTCGGCAGCAGATGGCGATCGGGCGCTCGAGGGCCTCTTGGGGGGCGGCGTGTTTAGCTCATCCGCGCCAGGGTGGGCACGGTTCGTCCATCCCTTACTGCGCCAGGTCGTGTACGACGAGATTCCTTCGCCGATGCGGGATCGGTGGCATGCGACCGCATTCCGCCTGCTGGTGCGTGGCGGAGCTGACCCTGCGGAAGCGGCCGAACACGCGGCCCGCGCTGGCGTTATTGGTGATCCGGAGGCGGTCGCCGTGCTCACGAGCGCGGGGCGCTCGGCTATGCGGGAGGGTGCGGTGGCGCGCGCGAAGGAACACCTGGCGGCTGCTGTCGAGGTCGCCGGCTCGCGGGCGCCAGCGGACCTGCTGATGGACCTCGGCGAGGTCTTGCTCGACAGTGGAGACGGGCGAGCTGCCATCGCGACCTTCCGACGCGTCCTCGACCTGGCGGACCTGGACGATCATCAGCGCAGCATCGCGCACCGGATGCTTGGGCGCGCCTTGTTCATTCGCGGCTCGGTCAAGGAGGCCGGTGAGGCCTTCCGAGCGGCGGTCAGCAGCGCCATGCCCACGGACCGGTCGGAGGCCGTGCGGGCGCTGCTCGACCAGGCGTTCATCTCGTGGCCCGATGGTGGTCCCGCGCTCGCGACGCCCCTGCTGGACCAGGCTCGCGCACTCGCGGTCGAGGTCTCGCCGACGCTACGCGCGCGAACCGATAGCGCCTGGGCGTTCAGCACCTTTGTCGGAGGCGACCCGGCCGGCATCCCCGTGGTCGACGCGGCGGTGCAGGCTGCCTTCGCCAATCCCGAGGCGGACACCACCGAACTTGCCTGGAACTGGGGAACGCTCGGCACCTACGGAAACATGGCGAAGTGGACGGAACGGTTCGGCGAAGCGACCCGAGCCTACGAAGTGAGCATGGCGGCGGCGGAGGGGATGGGGCTGCCCGTCGCCATTGCCCATGTTGCGGTCATGCACGGCGATACGTGCCTGCGGATGGGACGGCTCAGCGAGGCGCTGCTCCTCGCCGACCGGGCCACCATGCTTGCTGACCTCGCACCCGAGCGCGCCTTCTGGGCGGCGATCATCCACAGCTACACCTTGAACGAGATGGGAGAGATGGAAGAGTGTAAGCAGTGGTTCGGTAGGGCGAGCGAGCTCGCCGATCCGAGCGAGAACTGGGCGGGCCGCGTCTGGCTGCTTCACATGGAAGCCGTCCTCGCGATGCACGCCAGGCGAACGGCGGAGGCCTGCATGCTCTTCGACCGCTTGCGAGCGCTGGCCAATCAGTTACACATCCTCGAGCCCTGTATCGTCCCCTGGTCGGGCGACGCGATTACCGCCTACCTCTACGGCGGCCGGATCGACGATGCCCTGGCGGTTCTTACGTCGCTCGAGTCGATGGCGGAACGTCTGCCCTGTCGCTTCCCCCGAGTCGTGGCGATGGGAGCCCGGGCGGCTGAGGCGCTGCTACAAGGCGATCCAAAGGAGAGCACGCGCCTGCTGGAGGGTGCGATTCAGCTGGCCGCTCAGAGCGGAATGCCGCTACTCGAAGCACGGATGCGGCACCGGCTCGGGGCGCAACTGCGCAAGTCGGGTCAGGACATCGCCGCGCGTCCGCTCCTAAAAAGGGCGGTGGAGCTCGCGGAAGCATCCTCTGCTGAAGGGCTGGCGAAGAAGGCGCGTGAGGAGCTGAAGCTCGCGCGTGGGCGGTACAGTGAGCGAACCACCGACCCGGATGCGCTGACGCCGGCGGAGAAACGGGTTTGCAGCCTCGCTGAACAAGGCGTGAAGCCCTCGATGATTGCGAAGCAGTTGTTCCTATCCGTCAATACCATCGAGACGCATCTGCAGCACATCTACCGCAAGTTGGGCATCAACTCGCAGCTCGAGTTGATCGCCCGAGCCCGCCGTCGCGACCAGCGCGGCACATGATGCATCTCCGACCGTTACTTCCTCGACGGCCGCGGCGTTACGGGAACGTGTATGCCAAGCGATGGACGACCGAGGTGGCTGCCGCGCGCGAGCTGATCCGAGACCGCGGCACGATGGTGGCGACCAGCCGATTCGAGTGGGTCGTCGTCGGCCTCTGTACCTGGCTGCTGGCGGGCGCCTATCTCGATTCCTGGGCACACCGGCACCTGGCGCGGCTCGAAACCTTCTTCACGCCCTGGCACGCCGTGCTCTATTCGGGGATGTTCGCCATCCTTGCGTTCCTGGCCATCACGGCGCTGCGCAACCGCGAGCGCGGCTACGCTCTTGGTCAGGTGCTGCCCGCTGGTTACAGCCTCTCGCTGGTTGGCTGTGTTCTGTTCGGCATCGGCGGCGTGATCGACATGTTCTGGCACCTCCGGTTCGGCATCGAAGTCAGCCTCGCGGCCCTGATCAGCCCGCCCCACCTGCTCTTGATGGCGTCGCTGGCGCTGATCGTGACCGGGCCGTTGCGGGCCGCCTGGCGTCGGCCGGGAACCCGAGCCCCCCTGACGGCGGTGATCTCGGCAAGCCTTCTCCTGTCCGTGTTCACCTTTTTCGATCAGTTCGACCAGCCGCTGGTCAACACCTGGGCCGCGGCGCAGGCGGCGCGTCCCGACGCCGTCTGGTACATGCAGCAGCTCGGCATTCTCGGCTTGATGGTGCAGACCGCCCTGCTGACCGGCGTGGTGCTCTACTTGCTGAGCCGCTTCACACTGCCATTTGGCAGCATCACCCTACTGGTCGGCCTCAACGGGATTCTCCTGGGCTCGCTTCAGCAGAACTTCGACCTGATCCTGGTCGCGATCATTGGCGGGCTGTCGGCTGACCTTGTCCTCTTGTGGCTTCGGCCTGGACCGGATCGGGTGGTGGCGCTTCGGGTTGCATCGGTCCTCGGCCCCGTCGGCGTGTCCTCCCTGTACCTTCTTTTTCTCGAGCTGACTCGCGGAGTTGCCTGGCCGATCACACTTTGGCTCGGCTCGATCGTCGTCTCTGGAGGAATCGGGATCCTCCTGAGTTACCTGGCGGTCCATCCGCCGATCCCTCAGCTCGACGCCGGCTGACGCTTTCCCTGACACCCCTGCCCCTGCTAGCTTGAGAGTGGGCAAGGAGATGGAAGCGGAAGCCGTCAGCGCTGAACGCTGGGCGCCATCGTGGTGGGCGGTTTTTCTGATCGGGCTCGTGATGTGGGCGGCGGCCTTTGGCGTCGCTCGCCTCACGCGTAACGTTATTTTGCTGCCGACCATCGTTCTCCTCGGCAGTTTCCTGGTCCCGGTCACGGCCGTCGTCTGGTACCTCGATCACGATCCCAGTCCGGCCCTGTCGCCGAGGCGGATTCTGGCAGCCTTCATCATTGCCGGCGTCTTTGGGGTACTGGGCGCCTCGCTGCTCGAATACTGGCTCGTGAGCGTTGGCATCCTCGGCAGCCTCGAGGTGGGATTGATCGAGGAAGCGGTCAAGGGCGCCTTCATCGCCGTCGTGGCGTTGGGCATCCGCCCATTCCATGTCCGCGATGGAATGGTGCTGGGGGCGACGGTCGGTTTCGGCTTCGCAGCCCTCGAGAGCAGCGGGTATGCGCTCGCCTCGCTCTTCGTCGTGCAGGGCAACCAGCTCTACCTATCGCTCACGTCGGTCGTCGTCACCGAGCTCATCCGTGGCGTGCTCTCCCCGTTCGGCCACGGCATGTGGTCGGCGATTCTCGGCGCCGCCATCTTCAGCGCGGCCGCTCGGCGCGGCCGCCTGCGGCTTTCGGCCGCCGTCATCGGCACCTACCTCGCGGTTTCGGTGCTGCACGGAGCCTTCGACTCCATTAATGGCATCCTCGGTTACGTCGTCGTTTCGCTCATCGGGCTGGTGCCGCTGATCTGGCTCTGGCGTCGCGCGGACGGCGGCGGTGTCTCGCAGCGTCGCCGTCAGCCCATCCCCGCTTCCGCCTCCATGACCTCCTGACGGCATCGGCTCGTGGCCGCGCCGTTAAGGTATCCGCATGGCCGCGCCCAGAGAAGAGATCATCGAAGCCGCGGGACGACAGGTCACGATCACCAACCCGGACAAGGTCTTTTTTCCGCGGACCGGCCACACCAAGCTGGACCTGGTGCGCTACTACATGTCCGTCGCCGAGGGCGCGATTCGCGGTGTCTACGGTCGACCGATGGCGCTCAAGCGGTTCGTCAATGGCGCCGAAGGTGAGGCCTTCTTCCAAAAGCGCGCGCCGACCTCGCGGCCGGAGTGGATCGAGACCGTCGAGCTGAGCTTCCCCTCCGGCCGAACCGCCGAAGAGATCGTCATCCGGGATGCCGCCCAGTTGGCCTGGATCATCAACCTCGGATGCATCGATCTCAACCCCCATCCCGTGCGGACGAGCGACCTTGACCATCCCGACGAGCTAAGGATCGACCTCGATCCGGTGCCCGGCGTGTCGTGGGCGCAAATTCGCGAGGTGGCGATGGTGTCGCGCGAGGTGCTCAAGGACTTCGGGTTGGTCGGCTGGCCGAAGACGTCGGGCTCGCGGGGCATCCACGTCTATGCTCGAATCGAGCCGCGATGGACGTTTCCACAGGTTCGCCGCGCGGCGCTGGCCGTCGCCCGCGAGGTCGAGCGCCGCGCGCCCGAGATCGCCACCAGTCGCTGGTGGAAGGAGGAACGCCACGGCGTGTTCCTCGACTACAACCAGAACGCCAAGGACCGCACCATCGCGTCGGCGTATTCGATTCGCCCGACACCAGACGCTCGCGTGTCGGCCCCCCTGACCTGGGAGGAGGTGCCCTCGGCCGAGCTCGAGGCCTTCACCATCGACACCGTTCCAAAACGGTTTGCGCAGATAGGCGACCCGTCGAAGGGCATCGATGAGGCGGCTGGTTCGCTCGAACCACTGCTTGAGCTTTCCGCGCAGCACGAGGCGGCCGGCTTCGGCGACGCACCATGGCCGCCACATTTCGTCAAGCAAGAGGGCGAGCCGGCTCGGGTCCAGCTCTCGCGACGCCGGCGCGAGGATCGGCCGGCGGCCTCTAAAGGACAGGTGCCATCTCCGGCTCCCGGCAAAACGGTGGGTCCCACTGGCCGGCGGCGAACCACCGCACCTCTGATCGAGATCGCCCGTGCGGAGACCGAGGCTGAGGCGCGCGCCGGGCTCCAGCGCTGGCGGACTCGCCATGCCGAGGTTTGGTCCCATCTCGCACCCTCGGACATCATGGTGGACTCAATGCGGGGCCGGAATACAACATGGACGCGGATCCGGCTCAATCTGCGCAACGTGCCCGAGTCTGAGCGTCCACCGCAGGAAGCGCTCGAGGTCGACTACGACCCGTGGGCCGGTTATCAGGCTCCCGATCGTTCCGGTCAGCTCGAACGCCCGAAGCGAAAGCGTGCTAGTCCAAGCGACGCTTGACCTGCATGTGCTGCTTCACGCTCTTGTGGATCACCTTCCACTTGCGGCGCTCCTCGATCTGTAACCGCACGTCGGCTTTGACCTCGATCGCCCGCAGCTCGCGCTGCAGCTTGCGGTAACTGGCGAAGCGACTCGGATCAAGTACGCCGCCCTCGAGTGCGGCGATCACCGTACAGCCGGGTTCGGTCTCGTGCCGGCAATCGGTGAACTTGCAGCCGAGGGCCAGCTCCTCGATGTCCAGGAACACTTCGGCGAGGGCCTCGGCCCCGGCCCACAGCTGGATTTCCCGCAATCCCGGGGTGTCGATGATCAGGCCCCCGCCTGGCACCTTCAGTAGTTGGCGATGACTGGTGGTGTGGCGGCCCTGGCCGCTCTTATGGACGTCCGCCGTCCGCAGCACCTCCTCTCCGAGCAGGCGATTGATCAGGGTGGACTTGCCGACGCCCGACGATCCCACCAGCACCGCCGTCTTTCCCCGCGAAAGATGGGCGCGGACCGCCTCGATGCCCGCGCCGGTCCGGCCGCTGACCGCGACCACAGGCACACCAGTCGCGATCGTTTCCAGCTCGGCCTCGAATGGGTCCGGATTTCCGAGATCGACCTTGGTCAGCACGATCACCGGGGCGGCCCCGCTCTGGTAAGCAACCGTCAGCAACCGCTCGATGCGGCGGAGGTTGAAATCGGTGTCCGCCGAGGTGGCGATGAAGACCAGGTCGACGTTGGCGGCGATCACCTGTTGGGCCGTCTCCGCGCCAGGCGCCTCCCTGGTGATCGCGGATTGCCGCGGCAGTACGGCGCGGATCTCGGTGGCCTGCGCCGTCTTGCGAACCGCGACCCAATCGCCAACCGCGACGAGACGGGCGCCGCGCAGTGCGCTACTCAGCGTGGCCAGCGGCGCAGCGCCGGCCAGTTGAACGAGGAATTGCGTGCTGAAGTCGGCGGCCAGCCGCCCCGGCTGCAGCGCCTCGTCATTGAGTTCGTCGAACGCAGACGCGAATCGGTCGTTCCAACCGAGCTCATCCAGCTCGGCGCGGTCGTTTGAATTCAAGGTGAGAACCTCCCTGATGTGGTCAACGGCAAATGGCATCGGCGCCTTCGCCGAGGGAGGTATTCGCGGGTTTAGCTAGCGCAACCCTCGGGAGGCGGTCGTCACGCAGGTGCGACGCACAACACTGGCAGCCACGCGGACCTCACCTCCCGATCAGATTTTCGAGGCTCGAAGTTTAACACGGCTATGTGACGAGCACCGGCGCCAGGCGTCGAAGATCGTCGGTCGAGGCCCGAGCGGGTGTCGGGGTGAGCACGTTGAGCGCCACGTGGTCGGCGCCTGCCTCGTGATGCCGTTTCACCTTGCGGGCGATCTCCTGCTCGTCGCCCCACGCGACCAGCGCATCGAAGGCTCGGTCGCTGCCTGGCGGCGTGAGCTCATCCTCGGGCCAGCCCAGGCGCACGAGGTTCTGGCGATAATTCTGCAGCGAGAGGTAGGTGCGCATATAGATGTCGCCGGGAACGCGAGCCGCCTCGCGATTTTTGGCGAAGACGACCGCCTGCTCGGGAGCGAGCAGCCGATCTTGTCCCAGGATGCGGCGCGCCTCCCGCGTGTGCTCGACCGGCACGCAATACGGATGGGCCCCGGCGGTTCGCTCGCGGGCCAGTTCGAGCATTTTGACGCCGAGCGCCCCCAATACGGTTGGCGCCGGCGGATTCGGCGCCGCGGCGCGGTACGGCGCCTTGTCCATGGCGTCGAGGTAGGCACGCATCGCGGCCAGGGGATGTTCGTATTGATGGCCGCGAGCTTGCAGCAGCGGCGCGTGGCTGACGCTGATGCCGAGGACGAACCGTCCGGGCCAGGCCTCGGCCAGCGTTCGGCTGCCGTTCATCATCGCGACCGCGTCGCGCACCCAGATGTTGGCGATGCCGGTCGCTACGGTGATCTGGCGGGTCGCCTCGAGGATGATGGCGCAGGCGGCAAAGGGCTCGCGACCGAGCGACTCGCCAATCCAGATGGTGCCGAAACCCATCTCCTCGATCTCGGCGACCGCGCGCCGGAGGTCGGGAGTCGACAGATACGCCATCGAGCCAAGCCAGACGCCGGCGCGCCCAAGCTTTACGCCCGCGCGCTCTGCCGTGTGTGCTCCTTGATGAATGCCAGCATCTGGCGCCAGGCATCGTCCGAGGCAGCCTTGTGCTCTTCGAAGGTGCGGTCGAAGAACGAGTGCGGCGCACCGTCGTAAACCACTTTCTGGTGGGGTACGCGGGCTTGCGTGAGCTCTCGATCGAACTGGACGAAATCCTCCTGTGTTGTGGCCTGGTCATTGCCGGCCAGCAGAAGCAGGAGAGGGGCCTTCATCTGTGGGATGACATCGCGCACCCGCGACGGGATGCCGTAGAAGCCGATCGCGCCGCTGAGTCCTGGCTGGGCCGCGGACTGCCGCCATGACTGGGCGCCGCCAAAACAGAAACCCACGGTGAACACCGACTGCACCGCGCCGCCGGCCGGCGAGCGCAGGTACGCCACGCCGGCGGCGACGTCCGCCGCGATCCCGTCGGGCGTCGTCTTTCCGATGGCGGCGCGTAGGTCGAAGCCTTCCGCCCGTTCTGCCCTGCCGGCGGTTCGGTCGAGGTAATCGACCACGATCGCGTCGACCCCGGTCTGGGCGAACCGTGTCACCAGGTCCTTGTAGAAGGGGTGGACGCCGCGCGGGTCGGGGATGACGACGACACCGGCTCCGGTGGGTGCCGCTGCCCGAGCCGCGTAAGCCCGGAACCGATTGCCGTCGGCCGCGGTCAGGACCAGGTCGCCTTCGTCGGTGGAGCCCCCCATGATCGGCGGGAGCGGAGATCGGGCCGCATTTGTGTAGCACATGGTGGTTTATTGTGGGCCTTCGCAAACTGCCCGTGCCTGCTTATGATGGATAGACCGATCAGGCAGGGGGGTGACAGGCATGTCCACCGCGGTAAAGGCGCCGCCAACGACGACCAGCCGTGACAGCCAATCGCCGGTATTGGTGGCGATCGCGGACACGTTCATCGGTGGGATGGGTCACCCGGGTTCACCGATCCGGGTCGCTGCGTCGATGGAGGAAACGTTCGCCCGCCTACCCTCCGAACGCGACCGTCGCCGGCTGCGCTTGCTCGTTGGCATCCTGGGGCGCCGCTCTGGCACCTTCCTCCTCACCGGCCGGCCGGTCCCCTTTCACCGCTGGCCCCGCGACCAGCGTGTTGCCGTGATGTCGTCCTGGGCGGTCAGCCGCCTTAGTTTTCGCCGTCAGCTCTTTCAGGTCTTCAAGCGCCTGTCGCTGCTCGCCTTCATCGGCGACACCGAGGCTGACGGTACCAATCCAGTCTGGCCGGAGATGAGCTACCCGGGTCCGGTGTCGGCCCCGCCACCAACGCCCAAAGCTATCCGGACGACCACGCTCGACGGTGACACGACGCTGACCTGCGACGTGGTCGTGATCGGATCCGGTGCCGGCGGCGGGGTAGTGGCGGGTGAGCTTTCGGCGGCGGGGAAGAGCGTCATCGTGCTGGAGGAGGGCGGCTACTACAACGAGGCCGACTTCAACCAGCTCGAGCTCGCCATGATGCGCAAGCTCTACTTTCAGGGTGGCTTCGCCGCCACCGCCGACGCGTCGATCGCGCTGATCGCCGGTAGTTGTCTCGGCGGGGGCACGGTGGTCAACTACACCACCAGCTTTCGCAGTCCCGACTGGCTCCGCCGGGAGTGGGCGGATCGCTATGGGCTCACCGCCTTTGCGACCGATGAGTTCACCGCCTCGCTGGACGCGGTCTACGAGCGCCTCGGCGTCAATGTCGATCACAGCCGGGTGAGCGCGCGCGAACGAGTGCTGGAACGCGGCCTGCGCAAGCTTGGCTGGCACGTCGACCACATGCCGCGCAACGTCCAGGGCTGCACCCAGGATGCCAGCTGTGGCTTCTGCAGCTACGGCTGCCAGATCGGCGCCAAGCAGTCGACGCTCAAGACCTACCTGCTCGACGCCTATCGGCGGCGCGCCCGTATCGTCGTCAACTGCACCGTCGACCGCGTGCTGATCGAGGACGGCCAGGCGGTCGGTGTGCGCGCCACGGTGCGCCAGGCCGAGATGCCGGCCTTTACCTTGATCGTCCGCAGCCGCGCCGTCGTGGCCGCGGCGGGCGCGATCGGGACGCCTGCCCTGCTGCAGCGGTCCGGCGTGCGATCGCCCGCGGTCGGGCAATCGCTCCGGCTGCATCCCGGCGTCGCGGTGCTGGGCGTCTTCGACGAAACGCTAAGACCATGGGAGGGCAGCCTTCAAGCGGTCTACTCGGATCAATGGATCAACCTGGACGGTCAGTACCACGGCGTGAAGCTCGAGTCGGGGCCGATGCATCCCGCCATCCTGGCGCATGCGATTCCGTGGCGGGATCCGGCGCAGTACCAGCGCCTGATGCGATTGCTCCCCAACATGTCGGTGCTGGCGCCGCTGGTTCGCGACCACGCCGGTGGGCGCGTCACGACCCGAGATGGCGGCGCCCGGGTGGACTACCGCCTTGGGGCAAACGACCTGGCTGACCTGCGCCAGGGCATCCAGGCGGCCGTCCAGATCATGGAGGCCGGCGGGGCGCGTGAGATTTTCACCGGGCAAAGCGCCTATGTCGCGTACCGGCCGGGTCAGCGCGGGGGCGTGGAATCGTTCATGGACGAGGTCGACCGCCAGGGCTACGGCCCAGGGCAGATGGGCTACTTCAGCTTCCACCAGATGGGCTCAGCTCGCATGGGCAACGACCCGGCAACCTCGGTGATCGGTCCCGATCACCAGGCACACTCGGTGAAAGGGTTGTTCGTCGCCGACGCGAGCGCGTTCCCCAGCGCGTCCGGGGTCAACCCCATGATCACCATCATGGCGATGGCCCACCGGGCGTCCCGCTTTATCGCGGCGGCCTGCTGACGTGCCCACGCAATGGCTTCCACTGTTTCCGTTGAACGTCGTGCTCTTCCCGCACATGCCCCTGCCGCTCCACATCTTCGAGCCGCGCTACCGGCAGATGATCGCCGAGTGCCTCGAAGAGGGTCATAGCTTCGGCGTGGTCGCCATCCAGGAGGGCAGTGAAACCGGGCCGGCCACCCCCTACGACGTGGGAACTCTGGCGAAGATCGTGCGCATCGACCGGCTCGATGACGGCCGGATGAATCTGCTGGTAATGGGCGCGTCGCGCTTCACCATTGTGCGGACAGCAGACGATCGCCCATACCTACGTGGCGAGATTCGAATCATCCCTGAAACGGGCGATGACCTCGACGCCACGGCGCGCCTCACCGAGATCACGGCGATCACGTTCCGCCAGTACTCCAACCTGCTACGCGAGCTCGTCGGTCAGCAGCCGGACGAGGCGGAACCACCGATGGAGCCGGAGCTGCTCTCTTACTTGATCGCGGCCGCGCTCAACCTGCAGGTACCGGAGAAACAAACGCTGCTGGCGGAGCCACGCACCGACTCGCGCCTGTTGCTCGAGCTACGCCTGCTGCGCAAGGAGATCGCACTGCTCAAGCAGATGGTGACCCACGCCGCGGGCGCCGCGACAGCCAAGACCTCGCTGAACTGATTTTCCCATCCCCTCTGGGGGAGGGCAGGGTGGGGGCCGCCGCGCTTTCGCGCGTAATAGGGCTGGCGTCGTATGCGGCCTGTACGCGCACACGAGGCCGTCGTCGTTTCGGCCGAGTGCGCGATGGGCCGCTGGACGACGCACCCGCCCGGTTAGTTCGTGTGGACGTCGACGACGAGGCGCCACGAGTAACTGCCGGTCGCGGCGAGGGTGAAGGCCGTCACCCTTGCTGGCCGATTCAGGTCGACGGTGATGACACCGTCCGCACCCTGCTGGACAGCGGGCTCGACCCCGGCGATCTGGTAGCTGCGGATACCATTGACGGGGACGCCGCTGGCCGTCGTGTTCTGGAACGTCACGGCGATATGGAGGTCATCGGGCTTGGTGATGACCATGGTTGGTAGCCCGCTGCCGCGGATGTCGAAGACCAGCCGCGTGTAGCCGGCGACCGCGGTCCCGGGCCGGATGCGATAGACGGTCCCACCGGTCACGCCGTTGCCGAGGGTGAAGAGCACCGGGGCAGCAGGGGCGGCGGTGGGGCTCAGGGTCGGGCTCGAAGAGAGCGAGGCGCGGACGGTGGCAGATGGTCGGACACTGGCGGTTGCGGCAACCTTTGCGGCGGTAGAACTCCCGGTCACGACCTTCGTCAGCCAACCTCCCTCGTAGAGCACCGCGGCCAGCAGGACGCAGGCCGCGGCTCCTAATCCAACCGCGATCCGCATGGCGGTATCGGGTTTGCTTGGCGCGATGGGCGTAGCCACCTCCGCGTCCTGGTTGAACGGAAGCACCGGCTCCTCGTCGACCTGCTCTGGTTGCCTGGCCCACGGATCAGGCTCCGGCTGCGCCGCCCATTCTTTCCGCTCCGCCTCGCGATGAGAGTCGACTGGAACCTCTCGCAGGGATTCGGGGATGGCGTCGGCCTGTGCCGGCGGCGCCACTTCGGGCTCCGCAAGCGCCTCGACCGGCTCCGGTTCCGTCGGTTCTGGTTCGTAGAACGGCATAGGCGGAGCGGGCTCCGCCGGTCGCACCGACTCGATCTCTTCCGGCGCGAGCATCGACGGATAGAGCGGCTCTGGCATCGGCGAAAGTCGCGTCGGATGATCCTGGACCGGTTCGTCCCGGAAGATCTCGCGCTCCAGCTCCGTCAAGAGGTCCGGAATGCTGGTCACCTCGGGGCGCAGGGCCGCGGGCAACTCGGTGGGTGCCGGAACTATAGGCGCAGGCGCCACAGCTGCGATGTCATAAGAGCGTGATCCCACTTCCGCCCGCAACCGATCCGGGATCGACAGCGCGAAGGCTTCGTCCATCGCGGCTGGCCCGACCGCGGCGCTCGGCAAGCGCCCGACCCGCAACAGCATCTCGCGGAAATCCTCGACCCGCTCGCGGCAGGCTTCACACCGCCGCAGGTGATCGCGCGCCCACTCCAGGTCCTTGCCGTCGAGCCGGTCGTCGAGCACCGCGCTGGGGGAGATCCGGGTGCAGCGGTTGCGATCAAAACTTGATGTAGTCATAAATCTCCCCGAACTCCGCGCGGCTACGGTCGAGCGCATGCACCAGCTTACGCGGCGCGACATCGACCACCTCGGCAAGCTCGTCATAGGAGAGCTTGACGAAATCACGGAGCAGGATCATGGCGCGCGCCTCGAACGGGAGGGCGCTCAGCGCCCGTTGGACGGTGTCGCGGCGGAGCGCCCGGCGCGCTTCCGCTTGGGGAAAGCCCTCGAGGTTGACCTGAATGGAGTGGCGACGGCGAAACCAGCGGCGAGGCCGAAGCGACTGACGGCTGAGCTCGGTGGCGGCGCGAAGGACGTCTGCGCGGCGCATCCCTTCGCCCGGCGGCCGGTGGCGCAAGCCGTCGGCAATCTGGCGAAACGCGGCGCAGGTGATGGCGGCGGCGCCGTCGATGTCATCCATCAGTCGGGCGACATAGTTCAGGACAACGGGGAAGTCCGAGTAGAACTCGCGTTCCACGGATACGGCCCGAGCGCTGAAGGCTGGCGCTTCGACGTGTACCTGATCCATTACTTGGACGTTGGGCGGATGCCTGCAGTGTAGTCAGGCAGCCTCAATTCGTCAACTCGACCATATCTCCGATCTGGTAGAGCCCGGCCAGGGCCTCCCGCTCCGACGAAAAGACCCCGATCGGCATGCCGATATCGGCGACAAAGACGCGTCCGGCATTCGGAGTGCCTCGCAATGCGGCTTTGGGTGCTACCAGGGTTATCGTGGCAGTTGCTCGGACGGCGCCCTCCTGACCGCCGTCGCTGTCCGCGTCCAGTCCCGACGGGACGTCGATGGCGACGATCGGTGCATGGCTCGCATTCATCGCCGCGACGATGCCGGGGGCAGGGTCGCGAAGCGGCAGGCGGATCCCGATGCCGAACAAGCCATCGACGAGGAGGTCCGCTGATGCCTCGACGCCGTGGGGCGCTTCGACCATGGGGATGCCCAGGCGCCCGATGGTCAGGGCATGACGTGCGGCCAGGCTGTTGGGGTCACGAGGGGGCACAATCGACGCGCGAACGATCGCCCCGCGTTGGTGAAGGAAACGAGCCGCGACCAGCGCATCCCCGCCATTGTTGCCCGACCCTGCAACGATGGTGACGCGTTTGCCGCGTACCCCGTCCACGAAGCGATCAATGAATCGCGCGACCTGCCAGCCCGCGACTTCCATCAGCTGAATGGGCTCGATGCCGAATCGCGAACTCGCCTGCTCGTCCGCCTGGCGCAGCGCGGCGGACGACACGGTCGGCACCTGGCTCCAGGGGACGGTGGGCCAGGTCACGTCACCAGTAGCGTTTCGCCTGGAGCGGTGTGCAAGCGGTTGGCCGCCGATCCCTTGCGAAGCGCAAACTCGATGCGACCGCTGCTGCCGACGAGCGCGACCAGCTCGTTGGGATTGGCTTCCTCGTAGGTCTCGACGGTTCGAACCGGCGCCCCGTTGATCACCTTGAGCCGTGCCAGCGCTCGGATCGGCAGGTTGGTGATGACGTTGCCGAAGTGATCGCAATGCAGCACCTGTGCCCGCCAGGCTTCACCCACCTTCGACGCCCAGGCATCGGCGAGGCGCAGCGGTTCCTCCCGGCGAGGCGTGCCCAGTTCGGCTAACGCGGTGCCTGCGGCGAGCCGTGCCGCCACTGGACCGAAGACGTCACGCCCATGAAAGGTCGGAGCGGCTTCCGGCGGTGTCGTCAGCGCCACCGTCTCGGTGATGGGCTCGGTTAGGAAGGTGAAGAGGCCATTGTCGGGTCCGACGAAGAAGTGGTCCGCGGCCTTGAAGGCGATGGCCCTTCGATCCGTGCCAACACCGGGGTCGACGACCGCCACGTGCACCGTCCCCATCGGGAAGCTTCGCCAGGCGCTATCCAGCAGGAACGCGCCCTGCAGCACCGCGAACGGTCGGACGCCGTGGCTCAGATCCACGAGGGTCGTCTTTGGATGCGCTGCGAGGATCGCGCCCTTCATGGCGCCCACGTAGGCGTCGTCGAGGCCGAAGTCTGT
>DATNMH010000011.1:0-10932 GCA_035602395.1 Candidatus Acidiferrum sp. | reverse complement strand
AGCGCCCCCTGCGAGCAGCTGCTCAGATAGATCTTCTGCTCGAAGATGGGGAACTGTTTGCGGAACGCCGCGACGCCATTGTCCGAGTCGGTTGGGCGCGACACTTCTGGCATTCTAATGTCGTGCCCCGCTCGATGATCTCGAACAAGTCCAGGCTGTTCACAGAGTCGGTCATCCGGGAGATGACTCGGCTCTGCATCGCCGAACATGGCGACGGCTGCCTCAACCTTGCCCAGGGGTTCCCCGACTTCGCCGCCCCCAGCGAACTGAAAGAAGCCGCCGTCGATGCCATCCGCAACGATTTCAACCAGTACGCGACCACCTGGGGCGCCAGGGTGATGCGCGAGGCCATTGCGACCAAGACCAAGCACTTCCGGGGGATGACGGTCGACCCTGAGACGGAGATCACCGTCTGCTGCGGCGTGACCGAGGCGATGCTGTCGAGCATTCTGGCGTTGGTCGATCCGGGCGACGAGGTGATTATTTTCGAGCCGTTCTACGAAAACTACGGCCCTGACTGCATCCTCTCGGGCGCCACACCGGTGGTGGTGCCGCTGGTTGCGCCCGACTGGCACTTCGACCGCGACCAGCTGCGCAAGGCGTTCAACGCGCGGACGCGCGCGATCATCATCAACACCCCGCACAATCCGACCGGCAAGGTGTACAGCGCCGACGAGCTGGCGTTCATCGCCGGCCTCTGCCAGGAATTCGACGCGCTCGCGATCACGGACGAAATCTACGAGCATCTTGTTTACTCGGGCGAGCACATCAGCATCGCGATGCTGGACGGCATGCGCGAGCGCACCGTGACCATCAATGGTCTGTCCAAGACGTACTCGGTCACCGGCTGGCGGCTGGCGTACGCGATCGCGCCCGCCGAGATGACGAACGCGATCCGTAAAGTCCACGACTTCGTCACCGTCGGCGCCCCCCATCCGCTGCAGGTGGCGGCCGCGACGGCCTTACGGTTTCCGGACCACTACTACGTCGACCTGCTCAATGCCTATCGCGAGCGGCGCGATTTCATGCTCGAGATCCTCGATGGCGCTGGTTTCAAGGCTTATCCACCCGACGGCGCCTATTACGTGATGACCGACATCAGTGCGTTCAGGGAGGACGATGTGAGCCTCGCCCACCGTATGGTTCGAGAGATCGGCCTCGCCACGGTTCCGGGCAGCAGCTTTTATCTCGAGCCGGAGCGCGGCCGAAAGCAGATTAGATTTTCCTTTCCCAAGAAGATGGAAACGCTGCGACGCGCGGCGGATCGGCTCAAGAAGCTCCAGCGGGTCTCCTGATGTACCTCGCCTGTCCGAACCGGTGCAGCACCAACCGGTTCGAGCTCTGGAACGCATCCGTCCTCGTCGACAGCTCCGGGCGCTACCTCGATTACAAAGTGATCGACGCGCCCCTGTATCGCTGTACCGAGTGCGGCAGCCCGGCGGTCGACCTGGGTGCCGTGGCGGAGGCGATGACCGAGGACCGCCTGGCCGAGGAAAGCCCGGCGCGCGAGTTTGCCTGCCCGAGCTGCGAGGAGCTCTTCAGCGCGCCGAAGGAGCAGCTGGTGGTCGTGTGCCCTGCCTGCGGCCAGACGTTTCCCGTGGCCGAGCCGACGTAGCGCTAACTGTCCCGGGCGATCCGGCGAACCACTTCCGGGAGGACCTCGCCCGCCTTGCCATGGATCACCGCGGCAGCGACATCGTCATACGGCGTCGGCTCGGCGTTGATGATGCAGAGCTGAGCGCCGTGCTGCCGCGCGAGCCGCGGAATGCCGGCGGCGGGATAGACCTGCAGCGAGCTGCCCACGATCAGCACCACGTCGGCTGACATCGCGAGCATCTGCGCCTGGCGTAGCGCCGACTGCGGGAGCGCCTCACCAAAGAGCACGACGGACGGCTTCAGGAACGGGCCACCACATGAGGGACAGCTCGGCGGGCAATGCTCGCGGTTCAAGAGATCGATTTCGGCGCGTGGAAAGTGCGCGTCGCAATCGAGGCAGACGACGCTATGGGACGAGCCATGCAGTTCGATGACCTGCCCACTGCCGGCCTTCTGATGCAGGCCGTCGGTATTCTGCGTGACGACGGCCCGAAGATGGCCGCCCTGCTCCAGGTCCACCAGCGCCCGATGGCCGGGATTCGGCTCAGCGTCCGCGCGCCGGTGCGCGAGGCTGTAGGTCCAGTACTGGGCCGGGTCTTTCCGAAACGTATCGATGTGCGCGACCTTGTAGGGATCGAACTTGGTCCAGAGCCCGCCTTCGCCCCGAAAGTGCGGGATGCCGCTCTCTACCGAGATGCCCGCGCCGGTGAACGCGATCGCCGACCGCGCCGGCTGCAGCAGCGCCGCGGCCTGGTCCAGCGCGTTATCGATCGCCGTGGTCATCGAAGTCCGGCGAACAGATCGTCCTCCGGGACGGGCGCGTCAACCGAACTACGGGCGCGCTCGAACGTCTCCAGCGACCAGGCCTTGGGGCCAAGCGCCTGGTTGAGCTTGAGGAACCAGCTGTCCTCCGGAATCTGCGTCCGATGCGCGCGCATGGCGGCGAGCTTCTTGTCGATGTAGGGACTCACGTCCAGCCAGGTCGTGACGCGGTCGTCCGACACGGCAAACGGCGGCGGCTCGCCGTCGGTGGAGAAGCGGTTCTCGACGCCGGCCCGCTGCATCGCCTCAGCCATTTGTTTCATTAGCGACTTAGGAAACGCGCCGTAGTAGAGCTTGCTCGGCCGGAACGGCTCCCCGCCAGGGAAGCGCTCCACATCCGAGGCGTAAAAGAAGGCGCCGATCGCCACCCGATGGGTCTTGATGTGGTCGGGGTGGGCGTAGCCGCCGAACTCGTTCTGGGTCACCATCACCTGTGGCCGGACGCGTCGCACCACCTGGATGAGCCGGCCGATCGCCTCTGCTTCATCGGCTTGCCAGAACGTCTTGGGCTCGTGGTTGCGCGGCAAGCCCGCCATGCCCGAGTCCTCGTAGCCGAGGAAGACCAGTTCGTTGACCCCAAGGATCTTGACCGCGTTGCGCAGCTCCGCCTCGCGGATGGTCGCGAGACGTGGCGCGGCCTCCTTGGGATCAAGGTCCTTATCGAGAATCTCGCCCACCTCGCCGCGAGTGGCGGTGACCAGGGTGGTGCGCACCCCCTCCGCGCTGTACCGCGCCAGCGTTCCGCCCATCGTGATGGACTCGTCATCAGGGTGAGGCTGCACCGCGAGCAGGCTGAGCGCGCTGTCTGTCATTTGGCCTTGCGCGATCGGACTTCCTGGATCAACTGCGGCACGATTTTGTGGACGTCGCCGATCACACCGAGGTCTGCCAGCTTGAAGATGGGCGCCTCGGGGTCCTTGTTGATCGCGATGATGGACTTGGCGCCTTTCATCCCGACCGTGTGCTGCATGGCGCCCGAGATGCCAAGAGCGATATAGACCGTTGGTTTGACGGTCTTTCCGGTCTGACCAATCTGGAACGAGTACGGCTTCCAGCCGGCATCGACGACCGCGCGACTGGCTCCGACCGCCGCGCCCAGCTCCGCGGCAAGCTCATCGAGCATCTTGAAATTCTCCGGCGCGCCGAGCCCGCGCCCGCCGCTGACGATGATCGCGGCATCCTCGAGCTTGGGACCGCTCGCTTTTTCCTTTTCACGGCGCAGCACCCGCGCGACCGGCTTGCTGGTGTCGATCGGCTCGGTGAGCGTCTCGACCTGCGGTGCGGTTGCCGACGCAGCCGGCTCGGCCGTGACGGCCTTGGGACGGATCAGGACCAGGGTCGGCGCCTTTGCCCGCGGAACCGTGGTCACCAGCATGGTGCCGCCGAATACTGGCGTGACGACCGCCCACCCGCTGTCTTTCTTCACGACATCCGTGGCGTTGGCGATCAGCGCGGTCGAGAGGCGGGCGCTGAGCCGCGAGGCGACATCGCGACCGTCGTAGGTCATGCCGAAGAGGATCAAATCCGGCTGGTCCGTCTGAATCAATCTCGTCAGCAGGTCGACAGCGGGTGTCGCGAGGATATCTCGGAACGCGGCGTCCTCGTGAACGTAGACCTTCTTGGCGCCGTACTTGCCGAGCGTCTCGACTGATTGTGATGCGCTCGGGCCGAGTGCGATCGCGGTCGTCTCCCCAAGGGACCGCGCTTTGGTCAGGAGCTCGAGGACGACGGGCGCGGGCGTCCCATCGACGGTTTCGGCAAAGACCCAGGTGCCCGCCATCAGATGACCTTCAGGGCTTGGAGAAAATCGGCGACTCGTTTCGCCCCTTCGCCCTTGTCTTCGATGACTTCTCCGGCTTTGCGCGCCTCGGCGGGGTTGATCTCGACGACCTCCTCGGTCAGGGCGGCCTTGCCCGCCTTTCCATCGAGCCCCATGTCCTGGAGCCCGACCTGCTTCACTTCTTTGTTCTTCGCCTGCATGATGCCCCGCAGGGCGGGATAGCGAGCCTCGTTGATGCCGCCGGTCACGGTGACGACCGCGGGCAGCGGCGCCTCGACCACGTCGTAGCCATCATCGGTCTGCCGGTCGATCTGCGCCTTGCCGTCCGCGACCTCTAGCTTCTTGGCGAAGCTGAGCAGCGGCAGCCCGAGAAGCTCGGCGAGTTGCGCCGGCACCGCTCCCGATGATCCGTCCGTGCTCTCCGTGCCGCAGATGATCAGGTCGTAGCTCTGTCCCTTGATCGCCGCGGCGATCGCTCGCGCCGTGCTCAGCGCGTCCGAGTTCTCCAGCCCCGGGTCGGTGATCAGGATGCCGCGATGGCCGCCCATCGCGAGAGCCCGACGGATCGCCTCCATCGCCCGCGGCGGGCCCATCGAGATGATCGTCACCTCGCCCTGGTCTTTCTCGACTGTCTGCAGGCCGGCTTCGACCGCATGCTCGTCACCCGGATCCAGCACCACGTCGACGCCCTCACGAACGAGGCGCTTGGTCTGGGGGTCGAGCTTTCCGGGAACGTTCGGATCGGGGATCTGCTTCACGCAGACGAGGACATTCATAGATGGCTGCTTCCATTATGGGGAAAGTCTCGACGATCGAACGTATGTTCTATCATGGAAAACCCATGCCTCGCAGCGAGTATTTCGAGATCGTCGCCAAATCCGCCCTCAACCGCGTCCAACACATGGGCTTCAACTGGTCGCTCAACCCCTACCAGGGTTGCTTTCACAGCTGCGTCTATTGTTTTGCGCGCGCCCATGCCAAGCTCGCCGACCGCGACCCGCGCGTCGGGTTCTCTGCGCGAATCGGCGTCAAAGTCAATCTGCCGGAAGTGCTCCGACACGAGTTGTCCAGCCGGAGCTGGAAGCGCGACACCGTCGCCTTCGGCACGGCGACTGATCCTTACCAGCCGATCGAGGGGACGTATCGGCTCACGCGCCGCTGCCTGGAAGCGTTTCGCGACTTCCGCACGCCGATCGGGCTGATCACGAAGGGAACGATGGTGCTGCGCGATATCGACGTCCTGGTTGATCTGTCCCGGCGGGCGAAGACGACCGTGTGCTTCAGCGTTCCCACCGTCGACGAGGCCGTCTGGGCAAAGACCGAACCAGGAACTCCCCCGCCTCGGAAACGTTTGCGGGTCCTCAGGGCACTGGTCGACGCGGGGATCGAGGCCGGCGTCGGGATGGCGCCCGTCCTTCCGGGACTTTCTGACTCGCCCAAGCAGCTGGAAGCGACGGTGGCGGCTGCCGCGGAAGCCGGAGCGTGCTTTGTCTGGGCGAATATTGTCTATTTGAAACCTGGGACGAAGGAACACTTTATGGAGTTCCTCGGGCGCGAGTACCCGCACCTGCTTCCGCGCTACCGGGAGCTGTTCCCGGGGGTCTATGCCCCGCCCGCGGCGAAGGCCCCGGTGACAGCCGCCGTGGCGGAGCTCAAACGCCGCCACGGGGTCGCCGACCGGCGCTCATGGCGGGCCGAGCCGCCTCCTGAGCCCCTCCAACTCGACCTGGCCGTTTAGCCCGGTATTTGACAGGGCCGCTCCAGTGTTCTACCGTAGCCGCGAGTGCTCGGCTGGCTGACCCGGCTGTTCCGGCCCAGGGTGGAGGCTGAACCTGCCCCCACCGCGTCACAACCACCGCCCGACGCGCCACCCCTGGCCACTCCAGTGCCCACCCTCAGCGATACTGCCATTCAGGCTGCCGCCGACCGTCAGGTCGCCGCGGACGAGGTCGAGATGGCCGATCTCGCGGTTGAAGAGCCGTCACTCCTCGAGATCACCTCTGTGGACGCGCCGGTGGAGGCGGAGAAGGAGACCTGCCCCACCTGCGGGAAGACCGGCGTCTTTGCCGGGCCTCCCGGCCAGCGCTTCTGCACCTACTGCGCGCTTCGCGACGAGCTCTTCGAACGCGCCGCCGCAACCGAGTAAGACAAAGCGTTGATCGCCTACCCGATCCTGTGGGACACCGGCGTCTATCTTCCCGAGCAACGGCTTTGGCTCGATCCACGTAAGCCACGGCCACGAGCGGTCATCAGTCATGCTCATAGCGACCATGTCGCCGCCCACCCGCTGGCCTATGCCACGGCGGCGACGCGCCGGCTGGTCACCCATCGCCGGCGCTCCACCGGTATGGTCGAGGCCCTTCCGTACGGTC
Source organism: Candidatus Acidiferrum sp. (assembly GCA_035602395.1). GTDB lineage: Bacteria > Chloroflexota > Dormibacteria > CF-121 > CF-121 > CF-13. Next base: position 4,362 of record DATNMH010000011.1, on the reverse strand, counting down.
AGTCGATCGCCCTGGACCGTTGCGCCGTGACGCTCTACCCCGCCGGCCACGTCCTCGGATCGGCGCAGACCCTGGTCGACACCGACTTCGGGCGCGTTCTCTACACCGGCGATCTGAAGACCCGCGCGGGCTTCACCAGCGCGCCGGCGGAACCGGTGCCGGCCGAGGTTCTCGTGCTGGAGAGCACCTTCGGCAAGCCGCATTATCGTTTTCCGGACACGGCCGAGGTCATCGCCGCGGTGATTGCCTGGTGCAAAGGCGTCCGTGACGGCGGCGCGACCCCGGTGCTCCTCGGTTATTCGTTGGGTAAAGGACAGGAGATCCTGTCGGCGCTGGCAGCGGAAGGCCTGCTCATCGCGCTCCATCCATCGTTATTCGGCGTGACGGAAGTGTATCGAGAGCTCGGTTGCGACCTGCCTCCATACCATCGACTCGGAGAGACGGTCGGCCGGCCGACAGTCGTGATCACGCCACCGTCAGCTCGTCGCAGTGGCCTCACAGACCTGGTTGGTGAATTCAAAACGGCGGCGCTGACCGGTTGGGCCATGGACACGAGCCTGAAGGCTCGCCTGGAGGTCGATGCCGTGTTTCCGCTCTCGGATCACGCGGACTTCGAAGAACTCTGTTGTTACGCCGAGCAGGTCAATGCAACGATGACGTACACGGTGCTCGGCTTCGACGAAGAGCTCGCCATGCACCTGCGACGGCGTGGCTTGCGCGCGAAACCGCTGGACCAGGTCGACCAGTTGCGTCTTTTCTGAGCCGCGCACGTTGCGAATCTGCAAGATCGTTTTGGACTGAGCGTTATCAGATCTAAGGCGCACAACGGATGCGCCGCGGTTCGCCGCTCACGCGATAAGGAGGTGACGCATGGCGACCAGGAAGAAGGCCACGAAGAAGGCCAAGAAAGCGACCCGTAAGAGCCGCTAGACAGCGGTAACGAGGGGGGTTCCGAAAGGGCCCCTCTCTCGTTTTTCAGTGGCCGGTCGTAAAGGCGCGAATGGTCAGGCCGGCCATGAACAGGCCGGCGATGCCATAGACGAGCGGTTCCCGGCGCGGCTCGCGTCCCGAGACGTAACTCATCGCGATCGGGAGAACGATCACCAGCAGGACGCCATAGAGCCAGTGAAGGTTGTCATGAGGACGCCGCCCGTTTGCGAACAGCAGCACTCCCACGAGGCCCTGACTGATGAATAGCGCTTCGGTCAGGACCAACGTGGCGCGGAAGCTGCCGCCGGACGGCTGCTTCCGAAAGTAGGTCACGAGACCCCAGACGCCGATGATCGCGGTGATCACCAGCCCGGTGCGGAACAAGCCATTGTGAAGAACGAGGAGGACGCTCAGGAGGCCTGCTCCAAACCACTGAGACTCGCGAGAGCCGCATCCAGCGTCGTCCCCCAGTTCCTGAAGCTAATGGTGCGGCGCGCCACGTCCGGGCGGAACCATCGCACGTCCTCGATTTCGGAGAGTTGGGGAGCCAGCGCCGCGTCGCCGCTCAGCTCAACGAGATAGTTCGTCACCGTCTTGAAGACGACCGTGCCGTGCCATCCAAAGGCGTAGCTCACGTCGGGCAGGCGCCGGATCAGGCGCAGCTGGTTGAGGGGCAGCCCAGTTTCCTCTGCGATCTCGCGCAGCGCCGTCGCTTCGGGCTTCTCGCCCTTTTCGATGCCGCCTTTCGGTAGGCTCCACCGGCCGTCCGCCTTGATCAGCGCGACCTCGGGTCCTCGCGTAGTCAGCCGGTAGACCACGCCGCCGGCCGAGAACGTCCTTCGGGCGCGGCCGGACTTGCGGCGTGCTGGCACCCGTTCATTATCGTTCGGACATGCAGCGTGACGGCCAGCGCCTGATGGTGGTGATGCCGCATCCGGACGACGAGTGTTTCGGCTGCGCGTCGACGATCGCGCGCTACGGTGCCGAGGGCGCGACGGTCAGCCTGGTCACCATGACCCGCGGCGGCGCCGGCCTCTGGAATGGTCGGGCCGCCGGCGATCTTCGCCAGCTCACGGACGTTCGCGCTCTCGAGCTTCGCGACGCCGCAGCTGAACTTGGGGTTGATTTTCTTGAAATCTTTGACTATCCGGATGGCGCCCTCGAGAAAGTCGAGGAGGTCGATGCGGTTCGGACACGTTTTCTGGGCGACATCGTGCGCGTGCTTCGCAGCCACCGGCCGCAGGTGGTCGTCACGTTTGGCCCCGAGGGCGCCTACGGGCATCCTGACCACAAAGTCGTCAGCCGCATGACGGTCCAGGCGTGCGCCCTGGCCGGCGATGCAACGGCATACGAGCTCGAGGCGCTCGCGCTCGGGATCGCGCCCTGGTCACCGACCAAGCTCTATTTTCAGACGGCAACCACGATGGCGGTTGACTCGCTCAAGCTTCCGCCGCAGCCGCCGATTACGACCCGCGTGCGTATCAAGGGCTTCGAAGAAGCGAAGCTACGCGCTTTCGCCCGTCACCGGACGCAAACGCAGGAGTGGGATCCGCTACGGAAATTCGTGGCGAGTCAGGGTGACACGGAGGTCTTCTCGCTGGTTGGAGCAGGCGACCGACTTACAGAAGACGACCTGTTTCACGGGGTCTGAGTCGCGCCCGCGGCCCATCGCGTTTCCATAGCGCGGCCGTCAGTCTCCTCATGGCGTAGGCCGAGCGCAGCAAAGACCGCCGCCAGGACGAGCAGCGGCGGCAACAGGATCAGTAGCGCGAGTTGCAGATTATGCAACGCGTCGGATAGCTTGCCGATCGCAAACGGCGCGTACGAGTCCCCGAGCAAGTGCTCGATTAGAAGGGCGACGGTGACCGCTGTGGCGCGAACCGTCGGCAGGACAATGTTCTGTTTGACCGCGGTATACGGACCGTTGTAGAGATATAAACAGGCGGCGCCCAGCAGGAACATTGGGACGAAGAGCGCCAGGCTGGGCATCAATAGGGCCAGGGCGACGAAGACGGCGCCGAGCATGAAGCCCGCAACGCCGACCACGAGGTTGCTGGCGGAGCGCCTCCGGATCGCGAGCCGGTCGGCAATCGTTCCTCCCAGGAGCGAGCCGGCCAACAGCCCGACGACGAGCACGCCGCCAGCGAGGGTTCCGGCCGTTCCGGTTCCCAGGGCGAAGCGCCGCTGCAGGTAGGTCGGCAGCCAGAAGGCGGCACCGCCGAGCACGAAAAACAGAGCCGTCTCCGCAGCGATAGTGGCCCGCAGCGTCGGAATCCGCAGTAGCTCTACGAACGTCCGCCAGTTGATCGACGCGGGCTTACCGACCTGCGGTCCTCGCGCCTCCGCGGCGCCGCGGAGGGGCTCGCGCAGCCCGAAGGCGAGGGCAGCGAAGACCAGCCCGGGAACCGCGGTCAGGTAGAAGGCGGCACGCCAGCCGAGGAAGCTGGCCACGATCCCGCCGCCCGCGAAGCCAACAGCGATGCCGACCGCGGTGCCGGAGGCCCAGATCGACATGGCTCGACCCCGACCCTCTTTCCGGAAATAATCGCCAAGCAGCGCCGTGCCCGCGGGGTAGTAGCTCGCTTCGCCGATTCCCATCACGGCGCGCGCCGCAAACAGTTGCGCGTAACTGCGAGCCAGACCGGTGAAGAGCGTGGCAAGGCTCCAGATGGTGACGCCAACGCCAATGACGGTCTTGCGCACGCCGCGGTCAGCCCAGATGCCAAACGGGATGGTCGCTACGGCGTAGACGAGCAGGAAGGCGCTCCCGAGCAAGCCGACCTGGCTATCGGTGAGGTGAAACTCCGCCTGGATCTTCGTGGCGACTGCCGGCAGGATGTAGCGGTCCAGGTAATTGAGGAAGTTGATGCCGACCATAACGGCGAGCACGTAGCGCGGGTAGCCGCGGGGCATCGCGTGCATTATGCGGCCACTGCGACCCGCGGGTAGCGGATTCAGCGAGGCCGCAGGCCGAGCCGCGCTTTCGCGCGAAATCGGGCGGGCGTCGCATGCGGCCTGTACGCACACACGAGGCCGTCGTGATTTCGGCCGAGTGCGCGATGGGCCGCTGGACGACGCACCCGCCCGGTTAAATCACCGTGTGACTTTGGTCGCCAGCGGCGGAACAGCCGCACAGATCCATCGCCGGGCGACGGCGTGGTCTGCTCGGAAGGTCAGGCGAAATGAGTTTGCCAATTCGTACGAATTTTTCGGCGAGGGCGTCCATTACGACATACAGCTGTCGCGACCATGGCGCAGGATGGAAGCATGTGCAGGTCCAGCGAGTCGCCGCTCGACCGGATCATCTCGGGCCTCAGAGACTTGCCGGCGTGGCTGGCCGACCAACCGACCGGCCAGCTCGGTGGCGTCATCATCAAGAGCCGCGAGATCATCGACCGGACCGAGGCTATATGCGCTGATGCCACGCGCCGG
>DATNMH010000010.1:0-2169 GCA_035602395.1 Candidatus Acidiferrum sp. | reverse complement strand
CACGGACTTCGTGTATATGCCGCTCAGCCAGCATCCTGTCGCGCGAATGGTCCTGCTGCTGCGATCGAGCGGCGATCCGCTGCAAATGGTCAAGCCCGTGAAGGACGTCGTCCGGACGCTCGATCCGAACATGCCTATGTTTGAGACGAGGACTTACGAGGACCTCTACCGGTATGCCGCGGTGGACGGGCCGCGAGTGGCGGTCGAGCTGGTCGGCACCCTGGGAGCGGTGGGCCTCCTGCTGGCCATCGCCGGCCTGTACGGACTGGTGGCGTACAACGTGACCCGCAGGACCCGAGAGATCGGCATTCGCATGGCCATCGGCGCGCGACCCGTCGATGTGCTCCGCCTGATGATAGGCAAGGGTCTCGTGCTGGTGGGAATCGGAGCGGCGATCGGGCTGGCGATGGGTTTCGCCGTCGAGCAGCTCATGAATTCCATGTTGTTCAACGCCGGCGGGGTCGACCTGACGGTCTATCTCGTCGTCGTGCCGGCAATGGTCCTCGTAACCATGCTGGCAGCCTACGTGCCCGCGCGCAAAGCATCCCGCATCGCGCCGACAGTGGCCCTGCGTTGTGAATGAGGAGAGCCGAAATATGAGCGCAGCCGCCGATACGGAAGGTCGTGGCGGTTCCGCCTCGCCGCAGATCTACGCGCGGACGGGTGGCGTGCTCTACCTGATCATCATCGTCATCGGTGCCCTCGGCGAGGCCGTCGTCAGAGGCGGGCTCATCGTTTCAGGCGACCCGGCGGCCACGGCCGAAAAGATCCGATCTGCGGAGTTTCTGTGGCGCGTCGGAATCGCCGGCGAGCTCGTTCTTCTTGTCTGCGCCGCCGCCCTCACGCTGATCTTCTATGTGCTCCTGAGGCCGGTCAGCAGGGATCTCGCGTTACTGGCGCTGTCTTTCAACCTGGTATCGATCGCGGTCGAGGCCGACAGCGCCCTGCACCTCCTGGCGACCCTGTTTCCCCTGGGGAATGCAAACTACCTGAAGGATCTTGACCCGAAGCAACTCCACGCGATGGCGTATTTTTCCATCCGGTCGCACACGAACGGTTTTGGCGTCGCCTTGATCTTCTTCGGGTGTGTCTGCCTTGTCGACGGGTACCTGATCTTCCGCTCCGGCTACCTGCCCAGGGTCATCGGCGTCCTGATGCAGATAGCCGGCCTCTGCTATCTGGCGAACAGCTTTGCCCTGATTCTTTCGCCCTCACTCGCACAGCGACTCTTCCCGGCCATTCTGCTTCCCGCCTTTGTCGGGGAGGCGTCGCTCTGCCTCTGGCTTCTGGTGAAGGGCGTAAACCTCTCGAAATGGAACGCGCGAACGGCGTCAGACGCGTCTCTTTGATCCGGGCGCCGCATTCAGGGTTCCGCGGCACTTCGCGGCTCCGCAGAAGCATCGGCGTGTTTTGCCCGGCATGATCAGGTAGTCATAGGTCACCTCTTCGCCGGGCTCGATTGTCCTCGCGGCGACGATGAAGACGCGGTGACCCGCCTGTTCCGTGTAGCAATTGGGTTCACAGCAGTGATTGACGCAGGACCCCGGCGCGTTCGGATCACCGTCGATGAAGCTTCCATCCCGAAGATCGAAGAGAAACACGCGAGTCCTGCGAACGATGCGGCGCGTGGCCTCCTCCTCGTTCACGACTCTCCCGTGTATTCCACGACGCGGGTCGCCTTCCGAATGCGCACGGTGGCAAAGACTCCGCGGCCGTGAATCTTCGACCTGCTCACGCGATAGCGCGGGCTCCCGGCGGCTGCGAGCCGGCCCTTTCCCGTGCCCGGAGTGCCCTTTCGTCCCTTCACACGAACCCCGCTGACTTGATCGTGTCTACCTGATCTTCGCGATCCGGCCTGACGTGGGGAATTTCTCGAATTGTTTGAGGTCGTGGCCGGGAACGACGCGGTCGGCCGAGCCGGCGAGCTCGATCATGCGCTCCTGGTTCTTGATGTTGGCGGGCTGATCGGCCTCGCTGAAGGTCGCGCTGGCCTTGTGCTCGGAGAGATTCCGGTAGAGATAGCAGTTGTCCGAAGCGAGGACGAAGGGCGGTTCGCCGTCGACGCGAATGTACTGCGAAGACCAGGTGTGGCGCGCTCCGGTATAGGCGTGGATGCCGGGAAGGATCTCCACGTCGTCGCCGTCGACGAGGCGCAGGCGGCCTTCGGTG
>DATNMH010000009.1:0-22386 GCA_035602395.1 Candidatus Acidiferrum sp. | reverse complement strand
GGCGGGGTGACCGCGGTTGAGACCACCGCCAGTGGGGCTGCAGCCGCCGGCAACGCCGGGACTGGAGTGCTGGCTAACACGGGCGGCGGGCCGCTAGCCGCAGAGACGGTGCTGGGATCGCTCCTGGCTTTGATCGGTGCTCTGTTGCTGAAGCCTCGCCAACTGCTGCGGCGCTTTACTCGGTAATAGATACCTCGTGTGGGACCGCCGGGCTCCGGCCCGGCGGTTTCTTTTTGTCTCTACGCCAACAAACGCATCATTTGCGTTATAAGCTTTCCTATGTAGATCGTTGACACTCAGCATAGAAAGCGCTACTCTTACCACCAAGCAGAAGCTCGACAAAAACGAACAACTGTTTCACAATCTGTGATCAGGCGGCGACAATTACGGGTCGTGGGAGGGAACAATCGTGACTGCATCTCTGGCGTCGGCTGGGAACACGCGGTATATCGCCAATGAATCCGAGGCTCTAATTTCGAAGTCCACCTGGCCACTGAAGCTTTCCGGGTTGGTCTTCGCGGGTCTACTCGTTATGGGACGGTCGGCAAGCTATGGCAACGTCACGTGGACGCCCGCTTATCATGCCGCCGCCTCCCCGTTGATCGTGCAGCTGGCCGGATCGCAGAAGCCAGCACCCATCGTGCCCAAACTCGGGAATATCGACGGCCTCATGAATAAGGCTTCCGCCGCCAACGAGGTCATCGTTTTCCATCCCGGCAGCAGCGGCGATGGAGAAGGCGGTAACGGGGGCGACAACGGAGCCGGCGACAAGAACCAAGCGGCCAGCAGCGCCGACCACGAAGACAACTCCCAAGGGTCGGCGAACGGCAGCGGAAACGGCGCGGGAACTGCGGCCGAGACCGCAACCTCTGCCGCGGGCAGTGGCCACGGCAGTGCCAACGGGGCGACGACGGCCAGTGAGACATCGACCTCCGCAGGCGCCGGCAGCGGCAACGGCAGCACCAACGCCGCCGGGACCGCGACCGAGACGTCAACGTCCGCGGGAGGCGGCAGCGGCAATGGTTCAGCGGCAGGCTCGCAAGCGGGCGCCAGCAACACCAGCGCGGCCCAGGGTAGTGGCAACGGTAGCACCAACGCCGCCGGGACGGCGACCGAGACGTCAACGTCCGCGGGAGGCGGCAGCGGCAATGGTTCACCGGCAGGCTCGCAAGCGGGCGCCAGCAACACCAGCGCGGCCCAGGGTAGCGGCAACGGCAGCACCAACGCCGCCGGGACGGCGACTGAGACGTCAACGTCCGCCGGTGGCGGCAGCGGCAACGGCTCAGCGGCAGGCTCGCAAGCGGGCGCGAGCAACACCAGTGCGGCCCAGGGCAGTGGCAACGGCAGCACTAACGGCGCGGGGACGGTCACCGAGACGTCGACCTCCGTCGCGACCGGCAGCGGCAACGGCAGCACCAATGGTGCGGCGACGGTGACCGAGACGTCGACCTCCATGGCAACCGGTAGCGGCAACGGCAGCACGAATGGCGCTGCGACCGTCACCGAAACAACGACGTCGGCTGGCGGCGGCGCCGGCGGCACGGCCACCGAGACCACGACGACCGCGGGCGCAGCGGGCGCTACTGCGGTCGAGACGGCGACCGGCGCAGGCGGCGTTACGACGTCTGGCGGTGGCGCGGCTGCCGCCGCGACACTCGCGAACACGGGCCAGGCGCTAAACCAGCAGGCCAGCAAGATGCCGCTCGCACTGGACGGCCTTGCACTCGGGCTGCTCGGGCTGGTGGCGGCGGCCTGGTTGAAGCGCCGCGAACTCTTCGGTCGTTGGATGCGGTAAAGACGCTGAGGAAAGCCGCCGGGCCTGTTCGTAGCCCGGCGGCTTTTCTTCGCAGATCCGAACGAGAAGGATGTCCTAAGCTGGGCTTGGCCCGATGAGCGTTAGTTACTCCACGATTAAGGCGGTCTCGGAACCGGAGGCTATGGCGGCGTTCTTGGCTGAGCAAGTATTCGCGCAAGTCTTACCGTCGGTCCAGGTCAAGAAGGTCAGGACCAAACAAGGTCGCCGCTTCGAAGCGCCAAAGGTGCTCTGGAATGTCTATGAGGCCGAGCTTGAAATGCCTGACGGCGTCGAGGCGCGAGCATTCTTCTGGACGAAGGCCTTTTTCGCCGACGAGGACTGCCAGGCTTACAAGGCCCGAATTGAGAGGCTTCTCGAAACTCAGAACGGGAATCCTTTGGATCCACACGGATACGCGCGTTTCTTTCCGGACCTGAATCTGTTCCTGTTCTTCTTCCCGACGGACCCGGTTTTCCCGAGACTGGGGAAAGTCTCGACGCCGGCTACGGTCGAGCCGCTGCTCATCGAGCATTTCAAAAAGCTGCGACCCGATGCCGTGATCCGATCCATCGCGAGCACGCGGGTGAAATACCTGCCGGAAATCTCCTGCATCCTTCGCTACGAAGCTGGCATCGGAGAGGAGGAACCCCTCACGATTTACGGTAAAGTCCAGCACAGTCGCCGCGGTGCTACCACATTTGAGGTCATGAGTGCGCTGTGGGCGTTGCCGGCTCGAGTAAACGGCGACCTCGTTATTGCCGAGCCGCTGGCCTACTACCCGAACGATGCGCTGTTGTTGCAATCCGCGCTGCCCGGGGAGGAGGTTAAGGGCGACCGCCACTCGGAGATCTTCCTCAACCAGTGTGTGGTTGCTGGTCGGATGATCGGCCATATTCATGGGTCCGGTATCCAGGTTGGAGAACCTCACAGCGCTGACGTGGAGATTGACCGCATCTATAAGCGCCTCGAAGAATTCAAGCTCTCGGCTCCCCGCGTGTACATGTTGTTGCGCGATCTGCTAAAGCAGATCAGCGCGAGAGAACAAAGGTTGCCTCGCGAGACTCCAGTCCCCTCGCATGGCGACTACAAATACAACCAGTTCCTCTGGGACGGTCGGAGCTACGGCATGATCGACGTCGAGTACTTCGTGCAGGCGGAGCCAAGCTTCGACCTCGGAAAATATTGCGGCCACCTCTGGCCCGCGTCGCCTAAGGACTGGTCCGACACCGCCCAGGCCAGGGAAGCGCGGCGACTCTTCCTGGACGCATACCTCGCGGTGCGTCCCGGCTACGACGGCCGTCGCTTCAGCATCTACGAAGCCCTTTCCCTTGCCACCCGGGCCCTGGTCGTCACCTGGTCTCAGGGCAGGAACGCCGCGTACATGGCCGAAACACTAACGGCGCTTGGGTACGAGCAGCTCAAGATGCGTTGGGGCGAGTAGCCGCTCCTAGCAGCGGATTGGCCTTGCTAGCATGATTCCGCGTCCTGCCCCCATCGTCTAGCGGCTAGGACACGGCCCTTTCAAGGCCGGAACGGCGGTTCGATTCCGCCTGGGGGTACCAATCCAGGCTCGAACACTCCGGCTGTCTGGTCGCGACTTGACAGATACTATGCGGACATATAATATGCCCGCATATCACAGCGGAGTGGAGGAAATGACTATGTGGACCTACCAACATTCGATCGAGACCGACGCGAGCCCCGATTCTATCTGGCCGCTCTACAGCGATGTCCCAGGCTGGCCGCGGTGGGACCAGGGATTGGAGTGGGTGACGCTGACCGGCGCATTTGCCGCCGGGAGCACCGGCAGCCTGAAGGTTCCTGGTCAGGATCCGCTGCCCTTTACCATCCTCGACGCTCGACCGTTGGAGGGCTTCTCCGACGAGACCTACATCCCAGGTCTGGCGATCAGGTTCGACCACGCCTTAGAGCTGATGGCCAGCGGCAAGACTCGAATCACGCACAGCGTGATCATCACGGGACCCGCCGCGGAAGACGTGGGGCCCGAGCTCGGTCCCCAGATCGCGGCCGACGTTCCTGAGGCGATGGAGTCCCTTGCCCGCATCGCCCTGCAATCAGGCACGCCCAGCCTTCCGAAGGGTTAATGGCTACCAGGCGGGGCCGAGTTGCCCCCCGGGCCAAGGGACGCCCTATCGTGTCCTCACGCTTCGGCTCCGCCTGGGACAGCCCTGGATTCTTGCTGTGGCATGCCTCGCTACGCTGGCAGCGACAGATGACCGCTGCCCTGCGGCCGATGGGCTTGACGCACGTCCAATTTGTGCTCCTCGCCAGCACCTGGTGGCTCGTCACGCACGGAGGTCAACCGAGTCAACGTGAGCTGGCCGATCACGCCGGGACCGACGTGATGATGACCTCTCAGGTCGTCCGTGCCTTGCAGGCCAAGGGCCTGATTACGCGGCAGCCGGACGAGCATGACCCCCGTGCACTTCGTCTTGGCCTCACAAGGCGAGGGGAGAGGGTTGCGCAGCAAGCCCTGGCAGCGGTTGAGTCCGCCGACGAAGCGTACTTCCGGGTGGTCGAGGATGGCCCGCGATTGATCGGAGCCCTGCGGGCGATGGCCGGCCGCTCACGGTCAGTTTAGGTTTGCACTAAAGGTGGTATAGTTGCTCGCGACCCCCCATATTTGGGGTCACCCGCTCTCGGTTCTCCTCCCCGTCAAAGTACGGTGTCCTGCAGACCGCGGTCATTAAAGAAAAGGTAGAGGGGACCGAGGAGTACCCTCTTGACCACGACGTTTGCTGACCTGGGCGTAAATGCCCGCTTACTGACCGCACTTTCTCGCAGTTCGATCGATAGCCCTGTCCCCGTTCAGGTGGAATCCATTCCGCCGATGCTGGCCGGCCGTGATGTCGTCATCCAGGCGCCAACCGGTTCTGGCAAGACTCTCGCCTTCATGCTGCCGCTCGTCGAGCGGCTGATCGCCGTTGGCGGACCCGGGCCTCGCGCCCTAGTCGTCACCCCGACCCGCGAACTGGCCATCCAGGTCGACCGTGTCTTCCAGTCGCTCAAAACCAACCTCAAGTCGGCGCTGGTCTACGGTGGCGTCGGCTACGGCACCCAGGAGCTGGCACTGCGCCAGGGGGTTGACGTCGTCATCGGCACCCCCGGCCGCATTCTCGACATGGTCTCCCGGCGCCGCCTGGCCTTGAGCCGGGTGCAGTTGCTCGTCCTCGACGAGGGCGACGAGATGCTCGATGCCGGCTTCGCACCGGACGTCGAACGCATCATCGAGATGACCTACCAGCCACAGATCGTCCTGGCCTCGGCCACCATGCCCGAATGGGTCAGCCGGATGATCGCGCGACACCTCGACGATCCGATCCGGGTCGTCGTCGCCAGCGACGCCGAGGAGACGCTCGAACACGGCCTCCTGCGCGTGAGCCGGCCCGAGAAGCTCCGAACCCTCAGCCGTTTGCTGCGCAACCACAAGGGCTCGGCGATCGTTTTCGGCCGCACCAAGCACGGCGTGCGGAAGCTCAGCCGGGATCTCCGCAACCTCGGCCATGACAGTGCCGATCTGCAGGGCAACCTCTCGCAGAACGTCCGCGACCGCACCATGGACGCCTTTCGTGGGCTGCGGACCAATGTCCTGGTGGCGACCAACGTCGCCGCCCGCGGTCTGGACATCAGCCACGTCGACCTGGTGATCAACTACGACCTGCCCGACTCCCCGCAATGGCTCACCCACCGGGTTGGGCGCACCGCCAGGATGGGCGTCAAGGGCCGAGCCCTGACCTTTCTGACGCCGGAGGATGAGATGGCCTGGCGGCAGCTTCGCCGTCAAGGCGCCCCGGCTCTCCAGGAGCTCGACGTCGCGCATCTGCTGAGCGAGGGTGACTGGCGCTACGTCGCCGCCTCCCTCGCGGAGCCGGCGGCCGTGGCCGCTCGCGGACCGAGACCGGCGCGCGCGGGCCAGCAGACCTGGCACGGCCGTCCTCGGCGTCGCCCTCGCGGGCCGTATCGATCCGACCAGCGGCAGGCCACAGCGGGCGGGTAGTCTATAGGCAGGGGGGCCGACACTACCTAGGGGTGAGCTGATTGGCGAAAAGCTCGGTAAGCGAAATCCGAACGACCCAGGGATTCGACTTCATCCGCGAGCTCGGCCAGCAGTTACGCGTCGACAGCATTCGATCGAGCACCGCCGCCGGCTCCGGTCATCCGACCTCGTCGATGTCCGCCGCCGACCTCATGGCCGTCCTGATCACGCGCCACCTCGTCTACGACTGGAACGATCCGAGCGCGCCCACCAACGACCACCTCATCTTCTCCAAGGGCCATGCCTCACCGCTGGTCTACGCGATCTTCAAAGCGGTTGGGGTGATCAGCGACGATGAGTTGCTGACCTTTCGGAAATTTGGATCGCGGCTCCAGGGCCATCCGACGCCGATCCTTCCCTGGGTCGACGTCGCGACCGGGTCGCTGGGCCAGGGGCTGCCGATTGCGGTCGGGGTCGCGCTCGCCGGCCGCAAGCTCGACCAGCTGCCCTACCACGTCTGGACCCTCACCGGCGATAGCGAGCTGGCGGAGGGGTCGATCTGGGAAGGGCTCGACAAGGCCGGCTACTACGGGCTCTCGAACTTCACCGCCATCTTCGACATCAATCGCCTCGGCCAGCGAGGACCGACCGAGTACGAATGGCAGACCGATGTCTATCGCGACCGGGTCCAGGCCTTCGGCGGCCGCGCCATCGTCATCGATGGCCACGACGTGGAGCAGATCGACGAGGCCCTGCAGCAAGCGCGCGAGGCGACCGCCAAGCCGACCGTCGTGATCGCGCGCACCATCAAGGGGAAGGGATTCAGCGAGATCGAGAACAAGGATGGCTGGCACGGCAAGGCCCTCCCGCCGGACATGGCGGAACGCGCCATCACCGAGCTGGGCGGCATCCGGCACCTGCGCGTCGACGGCCTGAAGCCCGAGCCGGGCGAGCCCGCCATCAAAGATGCCCAGGTGGTCATCACGCTCCCCACCTATAAGAAAGGGGACAAGGTCGCCACCCGAAAGGCCTACGGCGATACCCTCAAGGCGCTGGGCGGTCGGCCGACCGTGGTGGCGTTGGATGGCGAGGTGAGCAACTCCACCTTTGCCGAAGAGTTCGCCAGGGCCTATCCCGACCGATATTTCGAGATGTTCATCGCCGAACAGCAGATGGTCGCAACCGCCGTCGGCATGAGCGTGCGGCATTACATCCCGTTCGCGTCAACCTTTGCCGCCTTCTTGACCCGCGCCTATGACTTCATTCGCATGGCGGCGATCTCGCAGGCCAATATCCGGCTCTCGGGATCGCACGCCGGCGTCGAGATCGGCGAGGATGGCCCGTCGCAGATGGCGCTCGAGGACCTGGCCATGATGCGCGCCGTTCATGGCTCGACCGTGCTCTACCCATCGGATGCAACGTCGGCGGCGTACCTCGTGAAGGAAATGGCCGACCAGCATGGCATCAGCTATATCCGCACCACGCGCGGGGCTTACCCGGTGCTCTACGAGGACGGCACCAAGTTCCCCATTGGCGGCTCGAAGCTGGTCCGCAGCGACCCCAACGATCGGGTGGTCCTGATCGGGGCGGGGGTCACCCTCCATAACTGCCTCGCCGCCGCCGACGAACTCGAAGCCGAGGGCATCAAGACACGCGTCATCGACCTCTACAGCGTCAAGCCCGTCGACAAGGTGACGCTGCAGGAGGCGGCGGCGCTGACGCGCGGCCGGTTGGTGGTCGTGGAGGATCACTACCCGGAGGGCGGCCTGGGCGCGGCCGTGATGGAAGCGCTGGCCGCCGACATGTCTCCTCCGCGTGTCGTGCACCTCGCCGTCCGAGGACTCCCCGGTTCCGGAAAGCCGACGGAGCTGATGGACAAGGCAGAGATCTCCGCTCGCCACATCGTTGCCGCAGCCAAGCGACTCTACGGGTTATAGGAGGAAAGGAATGGCCGTTCTGAAAATCCTGGAGCTGGTCGGGACCTCGAAAGAGAGCTGGAGTGACGCGGCTCGAGAGGCGGTCAACGAGGCGGCGAAGACGCTTCGTGGCATCGAGACCGTCGAGGTGGTGCACTCGAAGGCCGTCGTCCAGAACAACCGTCTGACCGAGTACCAGGTCCAGGTTCGGATTGGTTTCCGCATCGAGCGAAGCGCTGGCGCCGCCGCGAAGAAAAAGGCGTAGGGTAAGCGACCATCATGCTGCGAAGCCTCTTTGGCTCAAAGGTACCCGCGCGCGTCTTCATGCCTCCTGGGATCACGCTCCCGTCGAGCGCCGTCCAGGCTCACCGGCAGCGGCACCCGGCCACGCTGGGTCAGGCCAAGGCCGGGCAAACACAAAATTTCATCGTCTTCTCTGATGGAACGCCGTCCGGCGACGCCGCCGCGAAGGCGATGCTCGACAGCGCCGAGGCGGACTACGCCGCGACCCAGGTGTGGTTCGGCGGCCTGACCCCACCCGGCTTGCCCTTTTACGTCTACGCCGATCCCAACGCTGGCGGCGCGTACCACTTGACCTGCGCCGGCACCGACGTGCACGTCTTGTCCGATCCGGTTCGTGCACCGGGCTTCCTCACCGCCGAGATCGTCGAGGTCTTCGAGGCCGCCATCAACAACGGTTGGGACTGCGCCGTGACCAACGGCGAATCGCTCTCCCGGGTACTGGCCTTCGAACGCCATCCGGAGATCGCCGAGGAATTCAACCCGACCGAGCAGGATTGGTGGGCCCAGGGACATCGCGACTACGTCAACGACAACACCGCGGGTGACACCGACCAGATCGCGGCCGGCTGCGGCGACCTTTTCCTCTATTACCTCCACACCCAGTTGACCTTCGACTGGACGACCGTGTGTGGAGCTGGCGGCGCGACGCTGGGCGCGACCTATCAGTCATTGGCCGGCTACGATCCGAAGCAGGGCTTCAGTGATTTCGTCGCGGCGCTGACCACCATCGACCAGGGGGGCACCCTGGCCCTCCCGGCAGCGGGGAATCCCTTCCCAATCAAGACCTAATAGGGCAGTTCGTCCTCTTCCATCCCGAAGTGGTGGCCGACCTCGTGGCGCATGGTCTCGCGCACTTGCTCGGCCAGTTCCCGCTCGTCCGCCACGATGTTCTCGTGGTTGCGCTGGTAGAGGACGATGCGCTCGGGCAGGCCATGCTCGAGCACGGTGGCCCCCTCGTAGAGCCCGAGCAGGTCGGGATCTTCGCCCTCGCGGACGGCGTCCAGGTCGGGTAGATCGTCGACGACGATCAGCGTGTTGGTCAGCTGCGCCTGGAAGGTTTCGGGGATGGCGGCGAGTGCCACCTCGGCCATCCGAGTGAACCGATCGCGCTTGACACGGTAAGGGACCAGGAAGACGTCCGGGTCCAGCTTGGCGGCTCGCGCAAACGCCGTCGTCGCGTCCTTGTGGCCCAGCCAGACCCGCAGCCGGCCGAGGAGATTCCAGGTTGCCGCGTCCTCTTCTCGCGCGAGCGCCTGCTGCGCGAAGTCCGACGCGGCCGGCATGTCGGCGGCGCGGTAGGCAAGGCGCGCCGCGAGCCGGAGCCATCCGGAATCCACCGGCTGCCGCAGTGAGTGCAGCTCCCCCAGCGCCTCAGAAAACCTTTCGGCAATCGTGTCGATCGCACCGTCCGCGTCACCGTCGCGAGCCTGTTGTAAGGCCTTGACGACCCGGTCTCGAAGCCCCGGCCGGCCGCCTCCCAACCACCGGCTAAGCGGCATGCGACACCGCAGCGACGGCCTGCAAGCCTGCCTCTGGGACCTCGTTACACCGGCAATGGGCCAGCAGACGACGATGAATGCCCACGACTTCCAGAACCACGTGTTGAAGCGCTTGACCGCGCTGCGCCCGGGTTGGACGGTCAAGAAAGGGCCGGAGCCGTTTCAGTTGATCATCCGCCGGGTCCAGGAAAGCGACCTGCGGTTCAACCTGGACAGCTTCTATCAGCAGTACCGCGAACAACCGTCGGCGCTCGACCGACTCTTTGCCGCAAGGTTGCGCCGCCTCGACCAGGAGTGTGACAGCGAGGCCGCCTTCGGGGCGCCGCTGATCCTTCCCGTCCTGCGCCCGGCGAGCTTCCTCGAGTCGGCCGGTGGCCCGGTCGTCTACCGCCGGATGCTCGGCGACATGGTCGTTACCTACGCCGCCCATTACGCGCAGGGAATGCGCTATTTGCTGCCCCAGGACCTGACCGCGTGGAACGTCGGTCGCGACCATGTCGAGGTGATCGCGCTGACCAACCTGGCCTTGATGTTCCGCAATGGCATGAAGTTCACCGGTCTCGAAACGGACAAGAACGGGCGCGCACAAATGCTGATGCTGAGCTACGTCGACGCCCGGCCGTACGGCGCGGCGCTGATGCTGCTGCCCGAGGTCTGGGCCTGGCTGGAAGAGATGCTGGAGGACGTGCCGGTGGTCGGCGTTCCCGAGCGGGGCTCGCTGATCGCGGCCGGCGAGCGTGCCCAGTTGATGGGCCGGTTGCGGCATGACGTCCAGGAACGGCACCGCGAGGCCGCTTTCCCGGTATCCGACCACCTGTACTGCGTCGAGAACGGCCGCATCCGGCAGTACGCCCGCTGACGCGCCGACGGCTCGCCGGCCGCTTCTAGGGATCCCCACCATAGCCGGGGTACGGATCGACGTGCTCCCGCGGACGGAGGAGCAAGGCAAGGATCAGCCCGGTCCCAAAACCGCCCACGTGGGCGAAGAAGGCGACGCCGCCACCAATCGCCCCGATGTTAAGAAAAGCGTTGAGCGCCTGCAAGGCGATCCAGTAGCCGATAAAGACGTACGCGGGCAGCGTGAAAATGAAAAAGGGGACCACGAAGGTGAGGATGCGCGCGCGCGGGAAGTAGAGGACGTAGGCAGCCAGCAAGCCGGAGATGGCGCCGCTCGCTCCCAGCATCGGGATCGTGGAGTCGGGGGTGATGAAGATCTGCAGCAGGCTCCCCGCGATCCCGGAGGCGAAATAGACGACCAGGAACTTCAGTTCCCCCAGCTTGTCTTCGACGTTGTTGCCAAAGATCCACAGGAAGAGCATGTTGCCCCCGACGTGCAGCAGGTTGGCGTGCAGGAACATCGAGGTGATCAGGGTGCCAAGATGCCGTCCGGCGGTGATGTCGGCCGGGATCACGGCATATTGCGCGATCGCGTTTTCATCCATGACCGGGTTCTGGGCGAGGTAGAAGTAGACGCCGAAGTTGATCAGGATCAGCCCCCAGGTGAGCAGAGCCCGGCGGCGTGGCGGATTGTAGTCGCGGATGGGGAGCATGAGGGTAAGGCGATTCTATGGAGTGCGGGCCCGACCGCGGGCTGAGCTTGTTACCCGGCCGTAACGGCATTGTCGCCTCACGCCGACTCGACCCGATGGGCCTGTTAACAAACCGCTGATAGCCTCACAGCGTCGTGCCCGAGACGCGCGCGCTGATGTCACGCCGGTACAGCCGGCGATCCTTCCTCGACCGCGGCCTGCGCCTCGGGGTTAGTGTTGGCGGTGGCGTCGCCCTGGCATCGTTGCTCGATGCTTGTGCGACTGGATCGAGCGGGGTCGCGCCGACGCCTCCGGCGGGCGCCACCGTCATCCGGTCCCTGCTCTTCGATCAGGTTGGCTACGACCCCACGGTTCTGCAGACGCTGGCCAACAAGTTCCGAAGCCTGCACGACAACAAGGTCTTCGTGTCGATCGAGACCGCGCACTACCGAGAGCTGTACGAAAGTATCCTTGCGGCCGGGCTCTCGAAACCGTCGCCCTACGACGTCGTCGCGCTCGACCAGGTCTGGGTGCCAGAGTTCGCGAGTCGCAAGCAGCTGATCAGCCTCAAGGACCAGATCCCGGATGATGCCCGCTCCGACCTGCTGCCGAGCCTGCTGGATGCGTTCTCCTATCAGGGCACGACCTGGGCGATGCCCCAGGTCCTGAACGTACAGAGCCTCTACTACAACAAGACCCAGCTGCAGGCGGCGGGCTTCGCGGACCCTCCCAAGACACTCGAAGACTGGTACGCGCACATGACCGCGATCCGTCGCCGTCTCACGCCCTTCGTCGATTCCTGGGCCCAGGATGAGAGCCTGACGTCGGACTTCGTCCGGCTCACGGCGCAGTTCGGCGGCGATCTTTTCGACGCGAGCGGGAAGCCTCAGCTCCAGCAGCAGCCGGCCCAGCGCGCCGCGGCCTTCATGCGCCAGCTGATCGACGAAAAACTGGTCGCATCGGAGAGTGCCGCGAGCACCGAGCCCGACGCGATGCGCGCCTTCCTCGCCGGCGGCGTGGCGTTCAACACCAACTGGAACTTTGTCTGGGGGGCGATGAACGACGCGACCTACTCGCGCATCCTCGGTCAGGGTGCCGTGGCGCCCATCCCGGCGGCGGCCTCGACCGGCAAGGCGGCGGCCTCCGTCAGCGGTTTCCTGGGCCTGGGCGTGCTGGCCAACAGTGCCCACGCGGAGTTGGCGGTCGAATGGCTTCGCTACCTGACCAGCCCGGAGGTCCAGGCCCCGCAGACGGCCGAGCTGCCGATCTGGACCTCGCTGCAGAATTCACCCGAGATGCGCAACGCCAATCCGCAAATCAACGTCTTCTTGACCAACCTGGCGAATGCAAGGCCGCGTCCCAAGCTGGTGCACTACGTGGAGGCGTCGTCGGTCCTGCAGCGCCACCTTCACGACCTGGTGCTGGGCACCGCCAGCCCGTCGCGCGCGTTGGCCGACGCGCAGACGGAGCTCGTCGCCCTCCAGGCGCGCTTCGCCAGCTAACCGCCTCCCCCGGCCTACGATGAGAAGGGCATGCCGCAGGACGCCGCGTATTACCGAACCGGCTTGATCGAGACCGTCATCTTGCTGCTGCTCCTCCTACTCGCCTTTGGCGCCATCACGGTGATAGCTCGGGACCGATGGCTGGCGCTCGGCGTAATGGAATCCTTGCTGGGCCGCCTGGCGGCCGCCACCGTGCTGGCCTCGATCGGCGTCGGCGGGCTGAGCGGCGTCGTTCTCAACCTGCTGCAGGGGATTGCCTTCTCCGACGCCACGGTCTCCGCCGCAGCCGCGCGCGGCCAGGCGCTGCTGGGCATCGGGCTCACGCTGGCGGTGACGGCGGTCGGCATCATCCGGATCGAGACCTACCACCGGCGGGTCGTAAGTCCGGCCGCCCCGGAAGAGGACGCGGACTGGAAGGTCGAGCCGCCAGAGGTCGCCGGCCGCCTCTAATCAGTGCACCCCTCCCCCTCTGGGGGAGGGCAGGGTGGGGGCCTAGGAGCTCGTCGGCGAGGAGTTGACGATGATCTGCGAGGCTGGGATCTCGCCGTCCAGCAGGTTCCAGGCGGTCAGGATTTGGCGATAGGTGCCATCCTGATAAATGGCCATCATCGCCTGCTGAATCGCATTGAGCAGTTCGCCGTTCTTGGGATCCACCGCGATTCCCTCAGGATTGGTTTTGAAAGGCGGCCCGGCGAGCTCCAGCTGGTCCGGCGTCTGTTTCACGAAGTAGGCAGCGACCGGCGAGTCATCGAGCGCGGCGTCAACGCCCCGCTGCTTCAGGATGAGCACCGCCTGCAGATCCGTTGGAAAGACCATCTTCTTGATGGTCGCGGCCTTGCAGATCCCGCCGTTGGCCTCGTCCACCGTGTTCTCTTCCGGGCTTTGCACCTGGACCGCCACCTTTTTCCCGCAGAGGTCGCTGATGCTGCTAATCGATGATCCGTCGCCCTTGCGCACCAGGATCGCCTGCCCCGCGCGGAAGTAAGCGACCAGCGCCACCTGGCGTTGCAGGTCGGGCGTGATCTGCAGCGCCGAGATGATCGCATCGCCCTTCTTGGCGAGCAAAGCGCCGACGAGTTGCGGTGAGTTGGTCGTCTGGAAGGTCGCCGCAAGGCCCATCTTGGCGGCGATCGCTTTGGCGATGTCGATGTCGAAGCCAACGGCGCGCTGGGTCGAGGGATCGATCGACTCCTGCGGCGGATAGGTGGTATCGGAGAGGAAGGTCAGCGTGCCCGGCCGGACTAGGTTGGTGGGGGGCGTAATGGTCGGGGGCGTCGGGCTGGCGATGGCCAGCGCCGAGGTCGACGGCGTCGCCTTGGCGATCCCGGGACTCGGGATGGCGCAGCCACTCAGCGTTAGGGCGAGTAGGGTGCTCAGCGCCAGGCGTCCGATGGACGCGCGTGTCATCTCCCCGCTTCTCGCCCCCGCGGGGTTATGGTCTTGGCCAAAATCAGCGACCCAATTCTACGTCGGGGGCGGGGCTTCCGGCATGGGTAACATGGGCGCAGCTTTGTCAGTCACGATCGACGGCCAGTCGCTTCGCCCCGCCGATGTGGTGGCCGTCGCGCGCGACGGCGATCGGGTCACGCTCGGTCCGGCCGCAAAAACCAGGCTGACGTCCGCGCGCACGCTCGTCGATCGCCTGGTGCGCGAGGATCGCGTCGTCTATGGGCTGACGACCGGCGTCGGGGCGCTGAAGAATGTCCGCATTCCCCCGGCCGACACCCGGCAGCTGCAGCGCAACCTGATGATGAGCCACGCCGTCGGCGTCGGGCCGCCGCTCCCCGAGGAGCTGGTGCGCGCCGGCATCCTCGTTCGCGTCAACCAGTTCTGCCAGGGGACCTCGGGCGTCAGCCCCCGGGTCGCGGAGCGCCTCGTCGACCTGTTGAACCACGACATCTGTCCCTGGGTGCCACAGACCGGGTCACTGGGCGCCAGCGGTGACCTGGCACCATCCGCTCACGTCGGCCTGGTGCTGATCGGCGAGGGCGATGTGCTGGTCAAGGGCGAGCGAAAACCTGCCGGCGCCGCGCTCCACGCTGCCGGAATCCAGCCCGTCGAACTGCAGGCGAAAGATGCGCTCAGTGTGCTCAACGGGACGCATTTCATGACCGGGGCAGCCAGTTTGCTGCTGCAGGATGCGAGGCGCCTGCTGCTGACCGCGGACGTGGTGGCGGCGCTCAGCGTCGAGGCGCTGCGCGGCTCGCGGACGGCCTTCGATCCCCGGATCCACGCCGTCCGACCGCATCCCGGCCAGGTGGCATCAGCGGCCCGCATCTTCGCCCTGACCGAAGGCAGCGGAATCGCCGAGTCGCACGTGCTCTGCGACCGCGTTCAAGATGCGTACTCGCTGCGCTGTGCGGCCCAGGTCCACGGTGCGTGCGCCGATGCCGTCGACTACCTCCGGCGCGTCCTTGACGTCGAGCTCAATGCCGGCACCGACAATCCGCTGGTGTTCGCCGACGACGAGGCGGTGCTGTCGGGCGGCAACTTCCACGGGGAACCGCTTGCCCTCGCGCTCGATACCGCGGGCATCGCGCTCAGCGAGCTCGGCAGCATCTCCGAGCGGCGCCTCTTCCGCATGCTGACCGGCTTCCTCTCGGAGCTCCCGCCCTTCCTCACGCGCCACTCGGGTCTCGACTCGGGCTACATGCTCCTGCAGTACACGGCGGCGGCGCTGGTCACCGACAACCAGCTGTTATCGACGCCTGCCAGCGTCCACTCGCTGCCGACCTCGGCCGACCAGGAGGACCACAACAGCATGGGCTGGCACAGCGCCCAGCGCGCGCGCCAGGTCGCCATCAATACGCAAACCATCCTCGCGCTCGAGGCGCTCGGGGCGGCGCAGGGCATCGACCTGCTGGCGCCCCTCAAGCCGGGTCGTCTCACCGGCGCGGCGCACGCCGCGATCCGAGCTCGGGTGCCATACCTCGACCATGACCGCGTGCTGGAGCCCGAGATCCGCACCGCCGTCGAGCTGATTCGCAGCGGCGTGCTGACAAAGATGGCGCCGGCATGACCGTCGCCACGCCAATTCGCGCCGCTCGCGGCACCCAGCTCAGCACCCTTGGCTGGCAGCAGGAGGCGGCGCTGCGAATGCTCTGCAACAACCTCGATCCTGAGGTTGCCGAGCGGCCAGAAGACCTCGTCGTGTACGGCGGCACCGGCAAAGCGGCACGGGACTGGCCATCGTTCCATGCGATCGTCGCGGCGCTGCGCCGTCTCAAGAACGACGAGACGTTGCTGGTGCAATCCGGGAAAGCGGTGGGCATCTTTCGAACCCACGAGTACGCCCCGCGCGTGCTGCTTGCCAACAGCCTGCTCGTGCCGCGCTGGGCGACCTGGGAACACTTCTGGGAGCTCGAGCGGCTCGGCCTGATCATGTACGGGCAGATGACGGCCGGCAGCTGGATCTACATCGGCAGCCAGGGCATCCTCCAGGGAACCTACGAAACGTTCGGGGCGCTGGCCGCCAAGAAATTCGACGGCAGCTTGCGCGGCCGAATCGTGCTCACCAGCGGGCTCGGTGGCATGGGCGGCGCGCAACCGCTCGCGGTGACGATGCACGAGGGCGTTGCCCTCTGCGTCGAGGTGGACGCGGCGCGAATCGAGCGCCGCCTGAAGACGCGCTACCTCGACCGGGCAACGACAAATCTCGACGAGGCCGTCACCTGGGCCGAGGAGGCCCGTCAGATCGGGTCATCGATGTCGATCGGTGTGGTGGGCAACGCGGCCGAGGTCTACGCGGAGCTCCTGCGTCGCGGCTTCGAGCCCGACGTCGTGACCGACCAGACCTCCGCGCATGATCCCTTGCGCGGCTACATCCCGGCGCCGCTCAGCGTCGACGAGGCGAACGACCTGCGCGCGCGCGATCCCCAGGAATACCTCGAGATGGTGAAGCATTCGGTGCGCGAGCACGTCGCCGCGATGCTCGGGTTCCAGCGGAAGGGGGTCGAGACCTTCGACTACGGCAACAACTTGCGTGGTCTCGCGCTCGAGGCGGGTGTCACGGATGCCTTCGAGATCCCGGGCTTCGTGCCCGCCTACATCCGACCCCTGTTCTCCGAGGGAAAGGGCCCATTTCGCTGGGTCGCCCTGAGCGGCGATCCGCACGACATCTATCGCACCGACCGCGCCGTCATGGAAACTCTGCCCGAGAACGAGCATGTTCACCGCTGGCTGCGGCTGGCGCGCGAGCGCGTCCAGTTCCAGGGCTTGCCCGCCAGGATCTGCTGGCTCGGGTACGGCGAACGGGCGAAGGTCGGCTTGCGCTTCAACGAGATGGTGAAATCCGGTGAGCTGGGCGCGCCGGTCGTGATCGGGCGCGACCATCTCGACGCGGGCTCGGTGGCGTCGCCCTACCGCGAGACCGAGGCCATGCGCGACGGCAGTGACGCGATCGCGGACTGGCCGATCCTCAACGCGCTGGTGAACACGGCGGCGGGTGCGAGCTGGGTGTCGGTGCACCATGGGGGCGGTGTCGGCATGGGGAACTCGATTCACGCGGGCATGGTGGTCGTCGCCGACGGCACGGCGGCGATGGCGGACCGTTTGGAGCGCGTGCTCACGACGGATCCGGGGATGGGCGTGATCCGACACGCCGACGCGGGCTACGAGATCGCTGTGGAGTTCGCCCGCCAGCACGGTATCGACCGGGCCACTTGATCCGCGCCGACTTCGCCCTTCGCCACGCCGGTCAGCTGGCGACCATGGTGCCGGTGGCGGACGATCCGCTGGGGCGAATCCGGGACGGCGCCCTGGCGTCACAGGAGGGACGGGTGGTGTGGATCGGCCCGGACCACGATCTCGAGTCGCAGGTGACGCTCGACGGCGACCTCCTCGATGCCCAGGGGGCATGCGTCATCCCCGGCCTGGTCGACGCGCATACGCACCCGGTGTTCGCCGGCTCACGCGCCGACGAGTTCGCGGAGCGGCTGAGCGGCGTCCCCTACCAGGCGCAGCAGTCGGGTGAGCGTGGGATCGCTCGAACGGTGCGGGCAACCCGCGAGACCGATGGAGCGATGCTGCTCGACCTCGCGCAGGGCCGAGCCAACCGTTTCCTCGCCAACGGAACGACCACGATCGAGGCGAAAACTGGCTACGGTCTCGACCTCGACAACGAGGCGAAGTTGCTCGACGTCCTGCGCCAGCTGGCAAGCCGGACGCGCTTGCGCGTGGTGCCCACCTTCCTCGGGGCCCACGTGCCGCCCTCCGGCATCGATCGCGATGCCTATGTCCGTTCGCTGATCGACCAGATGCTGCCCGCCTTCCGGCCGTGGGCCGTCTTCTGTGACGCGTGGTGCGAGGCGCCGGCCTTCACGGCCAAGGAAACCCGCGCCATCCTGACGCGCGCGCGAACACTGGGGTACGGACTGCGTGTGCACGCGGCGCAGCTGGCGCCTGGAGAAGGTCCCGACATTGCCGCGGAGCTGAAGGCGAGTAGCGCCGACCACCTCGAGTTCGCGACGCCGGCGCAGATCAAGGCGCTCGCCCAGGCGGGAACGGTGGCGGTCCTTTGCCCTGCGGCCAACTTCACCACTCACGGCCCGCGACCCCCGATCGAGGCGATGCGACAAGCGAGGCTGCCGATCGCGATCGCCTCCGATCTCAACCCGGGGACCTCGAATTCCGAAAGCCTGCCGCACGCGATGAGCCTGGCGTGCGTGGAGTGGGGAATGACGCCGGTTGAGGTGCTGACCGGCGCGACCGTGCATGCGGCTCACTCCCTCGAGCTCGAGGGTGTCGCCGGCTGCCTGCGAGTTGGCAGCTTCGCGGACTGCGCGATCCTCGACGTCGAAACTCCTGAAGCCATTCCCTACTATGTCGGCGTGAATCGGGTCATCACGACGGTGGCGGGAGGCGTCGTCTGGCAGCCCTCGTAGAGTGCGTCCCCAACTTCTCCGAGGGGCGCCGGCTGGAGGTCATCACCGAGATCGCGGACGCGATCAAGGCCGCGGGCGCCCGCGTGATCGACGTCCAGGCCGATGCTGCGCATAACCGAATGGTGGTCACCTTCGTCGCCGAGCCGAGCCTGGTGGTCGACGCCGCGATGGCTGGTACGGCCGTCGCCACCAAACGGATCGACCTGCGTCACCATCGCGGTGAGCACCCCCGCATGGGCGCCACCGACGTGGTGCCCTTCGTCCCCTTCGCCGACCTGCCGATGAGCGTCTGCGTCGAGCTGGCCCATACCTTCGGCGCGCGGCTCCAAAAAGAGCTCCGCGTCCCGGTCTATTACTACGGCGAGGCCGCCCTCCGGCCCGAGCGCCGCGAACTGGAAAAGATCCGCCAGGGCGGCTTCGAGGACCTGCGCGAGCATATCGGTGATGCCGACCGCGCGCCGGACGAGGGAGCGCCCGCCGTCCATCCCAGCGCTGGGGCCACGGCGGTCGGAGCGCGGATTCCCCTGATCGCCTATAACGTCAACCTGAAGACCACCGACCTGCAGGTCGCCAAGGACATCGCGAAAACCATCCGCGCCTCCTCGGGCGGTCTGCCCAACGTCAAGGCGCTCGGCTTCGCGCTGGCCGACCGCGGCCTGGTCCAGGTCTCGATGAACCTGACCGATTACCGCGTCACCAACATCTGGAAAGTCTTCACCGCCATCCGCGACGAGGCGAAACGTCGCGGCGTCGAGGTCGAGGCCTCGGAGATCGTCGGCACGGTACCGCTGGCGGCGGCGGTGGGCGTCATCAAGGATGCCGTCGTCGAGCCCGCCTTCCGCATGGACCAGATCCTCGAGAAACGGGTGTGGACCGCGGAATGACGACGGTCAGAGACCAGACCGTGGGGGACTACCTGCAGGCCCTGGCATCGACCGCGGCGGTGCCGGGTGGGGGAAGCGCCGCCGCCCTGGCCGGGGCCATGGGCGCGGCGCTGGTGAGCATGGTCGCCAAGCTCAGCGCCAGGAAGTCGAAAGCGGAGGAGGACCGCGAGGTTCTCAGCGGCCTCGTGCCGGAACTCGATCAGCTCGCGGCGCGCTTGCTCGAGCTCAGCCAGCATGACGTCGACGCCTACCGGGCCGTGATCGAGGCTCGGAAATCGGGGGCGCAGGGTGAGATCCTGGCTCGAGCCTACGAGCGGGCCGCCGAGGTGCCGCTCGAGGCGGCCGCGGCGGCGTCGCGCGCCATCGCGCTCCTGCCCGATGTCAGCCGGCGGGCCTGGGAGATGACCGCTTCGGACCTGGCGGTTGGGAGCGAGCTGTTACAGACCTGCTTGAGCGGAGCGCTCGGGAACGTCGCCATCAACCTGCCCGAATTGCACGGCGACGCCGCGGCGCGCATCGAGGCGGCGTACCGTCAGCTCCGACTGGAGGCCAATGAGTAATCGATCCATGGTGCAGATCGTTGCGCTCGTCTTCGGCGCGATATATCTCGCGGGCGGGATCCTTGGCTTCTTCAACCACGTAATCCTGGGCGTCTTCCAGGTCAACCTGCTACACAACCTGGTCCACGTGGCGATCGGCATTGGCGGCCTCGCCGCCGTCACCAGCGTGGCCAACTCGAAAACGTTTTGCCGGGTGGCGGGCGTGTTCCTGCTTTTACTCGGCCTCATCGGCATCGGTGCCGCCAACCCGCTTGGGCTGCTGTACATCGGCGGCGCCGACATTGCGCTTCACCTCGTGACGGGCGGCGTCCTCGCCTATTTCGGCTTTGCAGCTCCGGTCTCGACCCGCTCCGCATAACGGCGACGCCGATACACTCAAGTCGTGGCCGACAAGTTCCCCTCGTTCCAAAGCAAGACCGTCACTATCGACGGGGTCAATTTGCACTATTTGTGCGGTGGCATTGGTCCGCCGCTGGTGCTGGTGCACGGCCTCGGCAGCTCAGCGTCGGTCGAGTTCCATTACAACCTCGAGCCGCTCGCCGCACATCACCGGGTGTTCGCGATCGACCTGCCCGGGTTCGGCCGCTCGGACAAGCCGCTCCTCACCTACACGATCGACCTCTTCGTTCGCGCGGTGTCTGACCTGATGGCGTCGGAAGGCATCGAGCGGGCTGCGGTGATGGGCGTCTCGATGGGGGGTCGCGTCGCGCTCGGCCTTGCGCTCGATTCTCCGCAGAAGGTTGAGCGCCTCGTGCTCGTCGATGCGCTCGGCATTGGCGCACCGCGCCGGGTGCTCGCCTATTCGATCCTGCTGACCAGAGGCCTGGGTGAGCTGACACTCCGTGGAACGGCCCGGGCCTTGCGGCAAATGAACCCGGCGGTCATCCGGCGGTTCTGGGGCTGGTACCTGAAGCGTCCGAACCGGGTGAACACCATCTGGAGTGATGAGCGCATCGCCAACCACGGCACCCTGCTCGCCACTCCTGAATATCGCGCCGCCTACCTTTCAGCCCTGCGCTCGATCGCTGGGATGCGGCAGCTGCGCGATGGCGTCGTGGTCGAAGACCGGCTCCCCGAGCTGCACATGCCAACGTTGCTGATCTGGGGCGGCCACGACCACATCTTTCCCGCGCGGCACGCCCAGGCCGCCAGGGAGCGGATTCCCAACGGACGCCTCGAAATCTTCGGCGACAGCGGTCACACGCCGCAGATGGAGGAACCGGAGCGGTTCAACCGGCTGGTGCTCGACTTTCTCAGTGAGCCGACGAGCCGGCGCGGCGAGGGAGTTGCGTGACATGGCCGACGAACGAGATCCTTCCGTTGAGCAGCGGGACCTGTTGGCCGATGAGCGCGATCGCCTGGCTGAGGAGAGGGAGAGCCTTGCCGACCAGCGCGAGCGCCTCGCGGACAAGCGGCAGCATCAGGCCGACGTCAGAGAGCGCGCCCTGGATGAGCGGCAGCGGGCGATCGAGCAGCAAGAGGAACGGATCCACGCTCATGGGCGGTTTCTCGAGCTCGAAGGCATCGACAGCAAGCAATCGGCCATCGACGCCATCGCCACCGCCCGTGAACAGATCGAGCGGTCCAAGTTGGCGCTCGACCGCTCGGCGGCGAGTCTCGATCGGCAGCGCGTCAGGCTCGATCGTGGTAATGCGACCGCCGCACGCGATCAGGCCGTGATCAACCGAGAGCTGGACGGGCAAAGCACGTGAAGACCCTGCGCCGTGACGACCTGCGTAACGTCGCCATCATTGCGCACGTCGATCATGGCAAGACCACACTGGTCGACGCGCTGCTCAAGCAGTCGCACGTGTTCGCGGCGCACGAGCAGGTGGGTGAGCTGATCATGGATTCCAACGTGCTGGAGCGCGAGAAGGGCATCACCATCCTGGCCAAGACCACCTCAATTCGTTACCACGGCGTCAAGATCAACATCATCGATACGCCGGGCCATGCCGACTTCGGTGGCGAGGTCGAGCGCGTCCTGGGCATGGCGGAGGGCTGCCTGCTGCTGGTCGACGCGCTCGAAGGGCCGATGCCGCAAACCCGGGTGGTGTTGCGGCAGGCGCTCGAGCTCGGCCTGACGCCGATCATCGTCGTCAACAAGATCGACCGCGTCAACGCACGGCCCGCCGAGACGGTCGAGGCAACGCATGACCTGCTGCTCGAACTGGCCAAGAACGCCGATCAGCTCAGTGCCCCGGTCATCTACACCAACGCTCGCACGGGGACGGCCACGGTCGATCTACGCCACCCGGGGACGACCCTCGAGCCGCTCCTCGATGCACTGCTGGCCTACATCCCACCACCGCTGGGTGACGCGGACGGCCCGCTGCAACTGATGGTGAGCAACCTGGACCATGACAATCACATCGGCCGGCTGGCCATTGGGCGGATCACGCGCGGCACGCTGAGACCCGGCCAGGATGTAGTCCGGATCAGCGAGGCGGGCCCCGGCCAACGCCAGCGGATCACGACGTTGCTCACGGTCGAAGCCCTGCAGCGGCGGCCCGCCGAAT
>DATNMH010000008.1:0-8159 GCA_035602395.1 Candidatus Acidiferrum sp. | reverse complement strand
GGATCGTCGACCAGTGGCGGTGCACCGTGTCCGATGTAGAGCGTCGGCATGCGACGGCCGGCGTGGACGCGCTGCGCGCGCTCGGCAACCTCGGCCGCTGCGCCCTCGGGTTCTACCGCCGCAGCAGGCTGCTGCGGCTTCAGTTCTTCGTCCATGCCACCTGCGTCCCTATATTTTATGAATGGCTGCTGATCACGCCGTCTCCGCCGAGGGGTTGGTCAAGCATTACGGGCGCGTCCGCGCCCTCGACGGGCTGGACCTCTACGTTGACGAGGGAACCCTGCTCGCCGTGCTCGGACCGAACGGGGCGGGTAAAACGACGGCGGTGCGCATCCTTACCACCCTGCTGAAACCCGACGCCGGTCACGCCACGGTCGCCGGGTTCGACGTCGTCAAAGACGCCGACCGGATCAAATCCCAGATCGGCCTGGCCGGTCAGTCGGTGGCGATCGACGAGTACCTGACGGGACGGGAGAACTTGGAGATGATCGGGCAGCTGTATCACATCTCCCGGCACGACGCAAAACGCAGGGCTTCGGAATTGCTCGGTCAGTTCGACCTGACCGAAGCCGCCGACCGGATCGCGAAAACCTACTCGGGCGGGATGCGACGACGCCTGGATCTGGCGGCCTCACTTGTTCTTTTGCCACCCGTACTTTTTCTCGACGAGCCGACGACCGGGCTCGATCCACGGAGCCGGCGGCAGGTGTGGGACATGATCACCTCGCTCGTCAAGGACGGCTCGAGCATCCTGCTGACCACCCAGTACCTGGAGGAGGCGGATGAGTTGGCCCACCGCATCGCCGTCGTCGATGCCGGCCGGGTGATTGCGGAGGGCACGTCCGACGAGTTGAAAGACAAGATTGGTGGGAACCGGATCGAAATCGCGGTTGCCAAAGACGCCGACCTTCCCCGCGCCGCCGAGGTCGCCCGACGCCACTTGTCCGACGACGTGACCATCGATCCGGCGCAGCGGCGGATCTCAGGACCCTCGAAGGACGGGACCAGCCAGCTCGCGGGGTTGGTGCGCGACTTCGACGGCGCCGGCATCGCCATCGTGGACCTGAAGCTGCACCGGCCCAGCCTGGACGACGTCTTCCTCACGCTGACCGGTCACCAGGCGGAGCAAGAGAACGAGGTTAAGCCCGCGCGCCGGTGGGGACGGAGGAACAGCTGATGGCAACGGTTGCCGCCCCGCTGTCGGCGGGAACCCGCTATCGGCCGATCTCCGGGCGCTGGCCGTTCGTCTGGGCCATCCTGGACGCCCTGGTGCTGGCCCGACGGAGCATCCTGGAAACCGTGCGCATCCCGGAGCTGATCATGTTCGTCGCCATCCAGCCGGTGATGTTCGTCATTCTCTTCCGCTATGTCTTCGGGGGCGCCATCCAGGTCCCGGGTGGCCAGTACGTCAACTACCTGATGCCCGGGATCTTCGTCCAAACGGTCGCGTTCGGCGGAGTCACGACCGCCATCGGGCTCGCCCAGGACATGCAACGTGGCATCATCGACCGCTTCCGCTCGCTGCCGATGTCCTCCTCCGCAGTCCTAACCGGGCGCACCATCGCCGACCTTGCTCGCAACCTTTTCACCGTGATCATCATGCTGATCGTCGGATTCCTGGTCGGCTTTCGGCCGGGCGGGACGCCATTCGAGTTTTTGCTCGGCATTGCGGTCCTCCTGGGCGTCAGCTTTGCCTTCTCCTGGATCTCGGCGTTCATCGGGCTGCTGGTCCGCAGTGTCGAAGCCGCTCAGTCCGGCGGCTTCATCTGGCTTTTTCCCCTGACCTTCGCGTCCAGCGCCTTCGTGCCGGTGGCCACTATGCCGAGCTGGTTGCGCGGCTTTGCGCAGCACAACCCGGTCTCGGTCCTGTCCGACTCACTCCGCGGCCTCTTCCACGTGAATCCGGCGCTGACGACGGCCGATACCCGGTGGGCACTGATTCAGTCGGCGGCCTGGATCGCTGGCATCCTCCTGGTTTTCGTCCCGCTCTCGGTGATTCGCTACCGACGCACCATGGCGCGGTAAGCCACTAAGCATTTGAATTAGGCACTCCAGCCGATGCAGGCGGCCGATGGTGCGTGCCACTCTGTCGAGGAGCGAACCGTCCTAGAACCCTACGTGGAGCTTGGGTAGCATAATTTCATCGTCGCCGCTGCAAGCGCTCGCTTCCGTGCTTCGGACTTCTCCGGAGTCGGATGCCCTCGTCGTCCTCGGCCGGTTGCTCAATTCCCTCCCGATCGGTTTCCACGTCAGCGACTGCGGCGGTGGATCGTTCCACATCCTTTACGCCAACCGTGTGTGGGAGCAGTGGCTCGACCCTGAAAAGTTGCCGATCGCCGGCAAACCTCTGGCCGACCTCTTTCCCAGCGCCGAGGAAGCCGGCGTCCTGGAGCTGATGCGGGAGGTCTGCGCCACCGGCCAACCGAAACACCTCAAGGGTTATGAGTTCCGCGAGCTGGGTGGACGTGGCAAGCGCAATCAGAGCAGCCGTTGGGACTGGGAGATCTATCCGCTCAACGGCCCGAGCGGCGTTACTCACTTGCTCAACGTCATCATGAATGTCAGTGCGCCACGCCCCAGGCGGAACGGCCTGTCGAAAGAAGATCGTGAGGCGGCGAACCTGCGCCGCGAAGAGGCATCGGGCGTGCTGCGCATTTTCGGCATCGCTCCGCCGGTGCGGGATCCCAGGAGTCAGGGCGGGCTGAGCGAGCGGGAACGCGAGGTCGCTGATTTCTTGGCGATGGGGTTTACCAACCGCGCAGTTGCCCGCCAGTTGAGTGTCAGCTCGGCCACGGTGTCCTCCCATGTGGCCCACATCCTTTCCAAGCTGGGCTTCCGGTCACGCGCACAAGTCGCCGCCTGGGTGGTTGGGCGAAGGCTCCGGCCGACCGAGGGCTCGGCCCACGCCGAGAGGTCCGGCCTGACGTAAGCGGGCTCAGCCCGCAAAAATCTCGGCAAAAATCATCTGAACGAATGATGACACCCGGGGTGCACCGGCCTCATCCTTAAGTGACCCTGGTATACCCTATTCGCCGAATCGTGGGCCGCGGTCACGCGGAGACTGGTCCGCGCGCATTGCTCCAACGCTTCAGAAGCGCCTTCCAGAACGCTCCCATCGGCATCGGATTGGCGGACCTGGATTGGCGTTTTGTCGAGGTCAACCGTGCGCTGTGCCAGCTCCTCGGCTACTCCCCGGAGAAACTGTTCCGCACCACCGTCCGGGCAATCACCCATCCTCTCGATGTCGAAGCCCTGATGGCCGAGGCACACCAGCTGCTGGCCGGAAAGACCGCGAGGTTCCAGGCGGAACAGCGCTACCTCCACGCTGACGGCCACACCGGGTGGGCCCTCATCAGCGTCTCGCTCATGAGAGACCCCGACGGACGACCCCTTTACTACGTCATGGGAATCGATGACATCACGCGTCAGAAGACCGAGCGACTGAGGGCCATGCCCGAGGCGCTCACGCACATGCTGGTCGAGGCCCCGACCCTGGAGGCCGCCTCCCGCACACTGTTGCAGCGGCTCTCCGAGGAACTGGGCTGGCAGGTGGGGCAGCTGTGGATCCGGGATCGCGAAGACGGTGGCCTCCGCTTGCAGGACCTCTGGCATGCGCCCTCGCCCGAAGTCGGGGCATACGTTGCCAATTCGATAACCACGAATCCCGAACCCGAGCTGCCGGGCCAGATATGTGCAAAAGGCGTGCCTGTATGGATCGAAGACGGGTTCGGCTTTCCCATCCTGGTTAACGGCCACGTCACTGGTGTGGTCAACTTCTACGGCGGCGCCGTCGCCGAGCCCACCGAAGATCTCCTTGCCATGGTGAACGAGCTTGGATGCCAGC
Source organism: Candidatus Acidiferrum sp. (assembly GCA_035602395.1). Lineage (GTDB taxonomy): Bacteria > Chloroflexota > Dormibacteria > CF-121 > CF-121 > CF-13. Next base: position 4,315 of record DATNMH010000008.1, on the reverse strand, counting down.
TCGGCCGATTCATCGAGCGAAGGCGCGCGGAGCGAGCCGTACAAGTGACGGCAGAGCACGTGCGGGGCGTCCTCGACAACGTTGCCGACGGAATCATCAGCACCGACGAGAGCGGGGTGGTCGAATTCTTCAACCGGGCCGCCCAACGACTCTTTGGCTATGCGCTGGTTGAAGTGCGCGGGCAAGACGCGAAAATGCTCATCGCGGAGCCGTATCGTCGCGATTTTGTCAGCCACCTCGACAACTACCTCCGACCCGGGAAGAGCGCGACGTCGGTGTCCGGCTCGCGTGAACTATGGGGCCAGCGCAAGGACGGGTCGATCTTCCCTATGGAGTTCCGCGCCAGCGAAATGCTCCTCGGCGGGGAACGCCGCTTTGTGGGGATCCTGCACGACATCTCTGCCCAGCGGGCGCAGAAGGATGCGTTGGAATACCAGTCTCTCCACGATCCGCTGACAGGCCTGCCCAACCGAATGCTGTTCAACGATCGTCTGCGCCAGGCGATCGTCGTCGGTCACCGAGCACGAGAGCCCGTCGTGTTGCTCATCATGGACATGGACCGATTCAAGGAGGTCAACGACACCCTTGGCCACCAGGTTGGAGATCTCCTCTTGCAGCAAGTCGCCCTACGCCTGGCGGCGACCCTCCGGCAGTCCGACACGGTGGCCCGGCTTGGCGGCGACGAGTTCGCGGTGCTCCCTGCCAGTGGGACCGACCTCAATGGGGGGACCCATGCGGCGAAGAAGATTCTGCAGGCTCTCGAGCACCCCTTCGTCGTCGACGGCCGCAACATCGATGTCGGGGCCAGCATCGGCATCGCTCATTGCCCCGAACACGGCGAGGAGGCGGACACGCTGATGCGCCACGCCGATGTGGCGATGTACGTGGCCAAGCGGACCAAGCGTGGCTACGCGGTCTATGCGCCTCAACTCGACGAGCACACGGCTGCCCACCTGGCGCTGATTGGGGAGCTGCGGCACGCGATTGCGCACAACGAACTGGTGCTGCACTATCAGCCAACCGTCGCGCTGGCCAGTGGCCGGACGATTGGTGTCGAAGCCCTGGTGCGGTGGCAGCACCCAAAGCAGGGGCTCATTCCGCCGGACCAGTTCATTCCAGCTGCCGAGGAGACCGAACTGGTCCAACCGCTGGCCCACTGGGTTCTCAATCAAGGCCTCTCGCAGCTACGCAGCTGGAACGACACGGGACTGGATGTCGGCCTGGCGGTGAACCTGTCGGCGTGGAATCTCCGTGATCCGGACTTTCCTGGACTGACGACTGGGCTACTCGATCGCTGGAGCGTTGAGCCCAACCGGCTGAATCTGGAGATCACCGAAAGCGGCATCATGGCACCCTCCGCCATCTTCGAGGCGATCACCCACCTCAGTACGCTCGGCATCGGCTTATCGATTGACGACTTCGGTACCGGCTACTCGTCGCTGGCGCGCCTGAAGCGCTTACCGGTGAACGAAATCAAAATCGACAAGTCGTTCATCATCGGCATGATGGCGGACAGCATGAGTGTCTCGATCGTGCGCTCCGTCATTGAGCTCGGCCACAACATGGGCCTTCGGGTCGTTGCCGAAGGCGTCGAGAACCGCGAAGCCTGGGACAAGCTGGTGATGTTGGGCTGTGACCTGGCCCAGGGGCATTACCTGTGCCCGCCTATGCCGCCGACCGATCTGACGCGCTGGTTTCGAGACTCCGGCCTGGGTCCTTCCGTCCAGGCATCGACAACAGGCTGACCAGCCAGACGCACAGGCAAACCAGGGTCACGACGGGCCAGATCGGGGCGCCGTAGATCGGCACATACATCCCGAGGGTCACCGCCTTCTGCCAGCGCGGTGGGTCCATCCGCAGGATCAGCCAGCCCGCGAGCACCAGGGCCGAGAGGTCGTAAAAGTTGACGTAAGGGCTGACCAGGATGCTGCTGATCAGGCCGATCGCGATCGGCAGCGACGGGCCGCTGCCACGTCCGCGCCACAGGATCAGCGTGCACACCGCGAGCACCAGCACGATCCCAGCAAGGGCCAGCGGGATCGGCAGCTGCCGGAGCAGCGACGACTGGATCGGTCCCGGAACGCCGCTGACCGCATGGAGCGATTGCGAGATGTGATGGAACACCGCGGTCCCTACGGAGAGCAGCGCGACGATGGCAGCCGGCACGCTGACCGCCAACCAGGCGAGCACCACGCGCCCATACCCGGAGAGCAGCAGCGCCAAAGGCACGAGGAAGGCGAGCTGCGGTTTCAGGATGAGCGCGCCGAGCGCCACGCCGGCGAGCCAGGGCCGGCCGCTTGACAGTAGCCACCAGGACAATGCGACCGCGGCAACGACCACCAGGCTGACCTGGCCGAACAGGACACCGACGAAGACCGGGAGCAACGCGGCGGCGCCGACGCCGTGGATCAGGCGGACGAGCTTCCGACCCGGCGCAGCCAGGTACCAGACGAGCCCGAAGGCGGCCGCCAGCAGGCCACTCCAGATCCATCCGGCCAGCGTGTACGGAAGGTAGCTCAGTGGCGTCACCAGCCAGGCGAGCTCGGGTGGGTTGAGGTAGGGCAACGGCTTTCCGATCGCGCTGGTGACTGGCGGCAGAAAAACGGCCGGGTCGTAGATCGCCGCCCAGCCATGGGCTCGCCCCAGCTGGGCAGCCAGATAGTAGACATAAAAGTCGGGCTGGGGCAGCTTGTAGTGAAGCGTGTACGACCATTGCAGGTCGACGAACACGAGCACCATGCTGACGCCCAGTGCGGCAGTGATCCCATGTTCGCGCCGAAGTCTCACCTCAGGCCGCCTCCCGCCTCTCCATCGGGACGTTGTCCGGGGGGCGCACGAGGATCAGCCCGACGACGGCGAGGCTGACGTTGACGATCGTGTCGACGACGAAGCCAGGCAAGGTCGGCGCGACCGGATAGGCGTGCCCGAAGGCGAGAACGAGCATCAAGTCGTAGGCCGCGTGCACGGCCATCACCGGCCAGATGGTGTTCATGCGCAGCCGCACCGCGCCAAAGAGGACGCCGACCAGCGCTGCCTCGAAGATCTGATAAGCGACGCCGAGCTCATCGGCGCCCGGCAGAAAGAGGTTGTCGAGGTGGCTGAAGCCGAAGAGGGTGGCCGCCAGCGTGACGCGCATGATAGGGCTGAACCTGGACAGCGCCTGGAGGACAACGCCGCGATAGGTGACCTCCTCCATGAAGATGTCGATCAGCACGAACCCGACCTGGAGGGCGAGGACGAGCGCCGTCGTCGCCATGAGACCCCGCGCCCACAGACCGGCGACAGGCAGGGCGAGGACGAGCAGCAGGGGAATCAGGAGCTGCAGCGCACGCCAGTCGCGCACCTTCGTGAAGCCGACCCGCCGCCACCAGTGCAAGCGGGTCAAGACGACCGCGATGAAGAGCCCCGGAACCAGCACCAACGCGAACGGCATCAAGTATTGCCACCAGCTCGAGCCGCCGGCGGCCACGATCCCGCGAATCGCGATCAGGGTGCCGGTTTCAATGATGAAGATGCCGAGGGCAAAGCCCAGTGCCCGGCGCCGCGGCGGCCGGATCAGCAGCAATCCTGCCGCCGCCAGGATGAGCCCGATGCCGAGTTTGACCAGCCAGTCCAGGCTCGGGAGGAGGTGGGTCGACGCTGGGTCTCCCAATCCGGGTATGACGCGCGTCGGCGACAAAACTGAGCGCGCCACGAGAGTTTCGTGGCGCGCCGAGGGAGCGTTAGCGGCTCTTCGTCAGGCTGGAATTTGAACCGGCTGGACCGCGCGCCGGAAGGGGATGCCCCGGTCTCCCCAGATCCAGAGGTAGACCAGCGGCACGATCCCGATGATCGAAATAACGATGTAGCCGGTGATGCCGCCGAAGAGATCGAACGCCGCGTGCAATATCGAGACGCCGATATAGGCGACGAGCACGCTCCAGGTCAAACGAAGGTGACCCTTGCGCGAGGCATGGAAGATGACCCCGCCCAGAATCGCCGCCCACAGACCGTGGCCAAAGGGCGCGAGCACGGCTCGAACCAGCTCGGTGAAGACGACCGACGACACCGAGAGGACCAGCTGTTGCCCCTGGACGACGAACAGCGAGGCGAGCGCATAGCCGCTGGTCTCGAGCGCCGCAAAGCCAAACCCAACCGCGGCGCCCAGCACCATGCCGTCACGAGTGGCATAGGAGCGAAGACCCAGCGCGAGGAGGACGATTGCCGCCCCTTTGACGAACTCCTCGATGAATCCGACCTTCAGCATGCCGATCGTGCCCGGCCCGTACACCAGCCAGAATTCGAGCAGCGACGCCACGATCAGGCCGAGCACCCC
>DATNMH010000007.1:0-21047 GCA_035602395.1 Candidatus Acidiferrum sp. | reverse complement strand
GGGTCGGCGTGGGTGTGGGCGTCGGCGTCGGCGTCGGCGTGGGTGTTGGCGTCGGGGTCGGGGTCGGCGTCGGCGTGGGTGCCGGTAGGCAGGTCGACACCGTTATTCGATTGTTGATCATGGTCACCGCGCCGTTCTGGGCCAAAGCTCGGCCATCGATGCTGGCGCTGTCGTTCATGGTGATGCTGGCAACGGCCATGACCGTTCCCACAAAGACCGTCCCCGTGTCTAGCGTGGCGGAGCTTCCGACCGCCCAGAAAACGTTGCAGGCCTGAGCGCCATTGATCAGAACGACGCTCGAGTCGGGCGCGGTGATGATCGTGCTCCCAGCCTTGAAGATGTAGACGCCATCGCCGCTAAGGGTGAGGATCCCGGTCAGAAACCCTGACGAGCTAAAGCAGTAGGTGCCTGGGGTGAGCGTTTGGCCGCCAAGATCCTGGCCAGTCTTGTCGACATCGCAGGGTGACGAAACAGCGGCGTTGTATGCGGTGGTCAGGTCAGTCTGGGCTGTTCCGGCCGGCCCCGCCGCACCCGTGTATTGAGTCCCGTTGAGGACCCCTGGCGGGAACCCGGTGACAGAACTGCCCGGGCTCAGCCCGAGATCGCCATTGATGACCGTCAGGCCCGTGCTCGTGACGGTGCTGCTCGCCACGACCGCGAACGTGGTGAGCGTTCCCAGTGGCGGCACCGCCGATGGCAGGACCCCGATCGTGTTCGCCCCGACGATCAAAACCGCAAGCGAAAAGGCAAGAAAGAACCTCCGTGCGCCCCGGGTCACTGCTTACGTGTAACCGGCGATGACGCAAAGCCACACGCCCGCAGATGCAGGCTGAGGGCTAACCCAAATGGGTTACGGAGCCTGGTCGGGCACCTCGACCACGACACGGACCCCGTACGGCGAACGATTGTAGGAGACCGCCACCAGGCCGCCGATCAACGCCCCGACCATGGCGGCGAAGACACCCACCAAGAGACCGACGACCGGAATGACGATGAACCAATCGGTCTGCAGACGTTGGAGCGCGGGGATCTGGTTCCCGAACGGCAGCAGCTGTTCCGTCACGCCGACGGTAAAGGTGAGGTCGCGTTGCCAGCTCAAGATGGCGCCAGAGAACCAGGAGAGGATGGCCCCGAACACACATCCACTGACCAGGCCGAGGGCAAAGCCGATCCAGCCACCGGCGATCAGCGCCGCCCGGATCGAGACGGCCACTACCCGCCCCCTTACTTGATGCATCAGGAGAGCGCCCGTCGACGCGGCCGCGGCCGCGTTAGGAGGAGCACCAACAGGATCGCCGCGGGGATGGCAAGCGCGACGGTGAGCGCGTAGGCGAAGTACCCAACAAATCGCAGCGCGGGGGCCGGGTTGCGGGCCTGGCCGGTCGCCGACGAGACGATCTTCTGCTTCGCGCCCTGCCCGGCACCGCCTGCGAAGAGCCCGGCGGCCTGCAACCCCGCCGGGCGCGGATCCCCGTTGGGCGCGAAGAGACCGAAGTGCTCGATCTTCACGCCCGGCCGCTGTGTCCAGTAGTCGTCGAGGGTCCACCAGACCGCCGCGCCGACGAACCCGGACGGATTGGTACCGAGGTCCGCTGCCGCCGCCTGGTAGGTGTCGGCGAGGATTCGGCGCTGCTCCTCCTGGTCGGTGAGGGTGTCCGACCAGCGGCCGAACTCCAGGATCATGATCGGTTTTCGCGGAAACGTCGCGTGAGCGATCTGCAGCGCGCGACTCGTCCCCGGCCCTGCATCCGGCCCGTAGAAGACCCCGTAGTAGGTGGTGAAACCGGCGACGTCGAGCGGCGCACTGGTCCGATCGTCGGGCTGACTTCCATAGGCCGCCTGCCCGGTGAGACGCGTTCCATCGAGGGAGCGATCAAGGTTGTGCAGGGTGGTAAGGGCCTGCTCGCGCTCGATCCCGCCGGTCGATTCGTTGGCGAGGCCGTGGAAGAGCACCGATGGATGGTTCATATCGCGCAGGTCCATTTCGCTCAACATCTGTTGCGGGATGCCGCGGTCCATCGCAATCGTGAAGGTGGCGGGCGTGTAATGGTAGAGCGGAATCTCCTCCCAGATCGCGTAGCCCAGCCGATCGGCCAGCATGAGCAGCAGCGGGTTTGCCGGATGATGGTCGGCTCGGATGAGCTGGACATTGATGGCGTTTGCCTTGTCGAGCAGGATCATGATGTCGTCGGGTGTCACGACCGGGCCGCCGCGAGGCTGGCCGTTCACCGCAGGATAGACGCGCTCATCGTGCAGGGCGACTCCCGCGAAGGCGACCGGGTTGCCGTTGAGCAGCAGGCGCGGCGACCGGGCGTCAACGGCGATGTGGCGCAAGCCGAAGGTTTCGTACAGCTGATCGGACCGTCGCTCCTGCCAGAACACCTGGACCTGGAGAACGTACAGGGCCGGAGACTGTGGCGACCAGAGCGCGGCATTGCTGAGCGAGAAGCTGGCGTGCACCTGGCTGGTCCCATCGCGGGCGAGCTGTCCGGCATCGAGCCGTTGGGACGCGATCGGCACCGCGCCGTCCGGGATCAGGCTCGTCGGATCGGGGTTGGTCAGGTTCGTCAGGTTCACCGTGCCGGGCAGGATGTCGAGGCCGACCTCGACGGGCGCGGGATCTCCCCCACGCTGGTGCAGCGTGACCGATATGTCGGCGCCGTCGAGATGGGGAACGATATCGGCGCGGGCGGCATACACGGGCGCCGTCGCCTCCATCCAGACCGGCTGGGTGAGACCACCGTAGTTCCACCAGTCGGTGAGACCCCAGGGAACGATGTCCTGGCGCGTCCCCCATGGCGGGTTGTCGATTCGGACCGCGATCGTGTTGATATCGTTGGGCACCAGCGCGTCCGTGGCATCGAAGGCGAATGGGGTCGAGCCGCCCTCGTGATAGCCGAGCCAGTGACCGTTCAGCCAGACGTCCGCGATGTAGTTGGCGGCGCCGAATTTCAGCGTGACCGTCTGGTTCTGCCAGTCGGCTGGCACATCGAAGTCCCTGCGATACCAGGCGCCGTCAGGTGAGGAGGCGGGCGGTGGATCGAACGATCCCGGAACCGCGACCGTCGACCACTGTGTGTCGTCGAACGCGGTGGATTGGCGCCCGGCCGCATCGGCCACGATCGCCTTCAATGACTGGGACCGCACCGCGAGCGAGAGATCGTGGTTCATGGCCGTCGTTTGAAGCCGCCAGAGACCGCCAAGGTCGAGGCGTCGCCTGGGCTGATACGAAAAAGTCGGGACCGGGATGCCGTTCTGAAAGGCGATGCGGTTGCCACCAATCGACCTCACGCTCAGGGTGGGAGCCAGCTCCGAGGCAGCCTCCGGGCTGGCGCAGGCGGAGAGCAGAAGCCCGAGGACGACGTTAGCCAGGACGAGGCCGGCGAACCGGCGGGCACGGCGCAACGAGGTGCATTATCGGTCAGTCCGCCGGAGGCTGCTGGGCTCCAGATGGCGTTGCTCGAGCAGATGCCGGACGGCTTCTCCGCTCTCGAGCTTGAGGGCCGCAGACGCGACCTTTGCGCACTCGGCGGCGTTCAGCTGCCGGACGGCAGCTTTGATCCGCGCGACCATCGGGGGGTGGACACTCAATTCGTCGACTCCAAGGCCGACCAGCACCGGTACCGCCCAAATATCTGAGGCCATCTCGCCGCACACGCCGACCCAGCGCCGGTGTCGATGCGCGGCCTTCACCACCTGATCGATCATCCGCAGCAGCGCGGGGTGCAGGCTGTCCGCCAGCGGCCCCAGGTCCGGGTTGGTGCGGTCGGCCGCAAAAAGGTACTGGGTGAGATCGTTGGTGCCAATGCTGAAGAAGTCGACTTCGCGGGCAAGCAGGTCAGCTCCGATGGCGGCGGCCGGCACCTCGACCATGATGCCCACCGGCATACGCGGCCCGTTTGCGGTTGCGGCGTTGACATCCTTCGCCGCCTCGGCCAGGATGGCCTTCGCCTGGCGCACCTCATCGACCGTCGACACCATCGGGAACATCAGCCGCAGCGGGTGTTTGGCGGCGACGCGAAGCGCGGCTCGCAACTGGTCGGCCAGCAGGTCCGGCCGGCGCAGGAGTTGGAGACGAAGCCCGCGCACGCCGAGCGCTGGGTTCGCTTCGGGGGGCTGCGGCAGGGCTGGAAGTGGCTTGTCCGCCCCCACGTCGAGGGTTCGCAGGATGACCGGCCGCGACCCCATGGCCGCTGTGACCGCTTCCAGCATCGCCACTTGCTCATCCTCGGTGGGCAACTGGTCTGCGCCCAGAAAGAGGAACTCGCTGCGGAGGAGGCCGATGCCATCCGCACCGGCGGCCGCGGCGCGCTGCGCATCCTCGAGGTTGGCCGCATTGCTGCCGACCTCGACGCGATGACCGTCCCGCGTCAAGGCCGGTTCCGCGTCCACCGCCAGGGCAGCGGAACGGCCCAGGTGTGGGATCGCGTCGGCGGGTGGATCGACCTGCACCGTACCCTCGTCGCCGTCGAGCAGCAGTGCCTGGCCGTCGGCAACGGCGTCGACGAGGCCGGGGATTCCCACCACCGCCGGCAGTCCGAGGGCGCGAGCGAGGATCGCGGTATGAGCCGTCGCTGTTCCCTGCTCGGTGGCGAAGCCGACCACGAGCGCGCGGTCGAGCCCGGCCGTTTGCGACGGGGCGAGGTCGCGTGCCACCACGATCGAGGGCTGTGTCGGCATCGCGGGCGCGTCGCTCAATCCGAGCAGGGCGCGACGAACCTGTTCGACCACGTCGTCGACATCAGCCGCACGTGCCTGAAAGACCGGGTCTGGTGATTCCCGCAACATGGCGGCGAAGGGCGCCATCGTCTCGGCGACCGCGACATCCGCCGCGGTCCCCTGGATGACAAGCGCGCTGGCCCCCTCGAGCAGCGCGGGATCCTCCAGCATCAGGGCCTGGGCCTCGAGGATGCCCGCTTCGGCCGACGCGCCGCCGGCGTGAAGTCGCGCTGTGGTCAATGAGAGGCGGGCCTTGACTTGCTCGATGGCGCGCTCCAGCGCGTCCGCCCCCACCTGGCCCGTCGGTCCGCGGACCTGGCTCTCGGGCCGCGTCTCCTTCCATCGCCAGGCCGGTGCAAACGCTTGCCCCGGAGCCGCGGCGATCCCCTTGAGCGGCGGCCGGGCGGAGCTACTCTCCGAAGTCACGATCGACGAGGTCGGTGAGCGCGGCGACCGCAGCATCCGCCTGCGGGCCATCGGCGCGGACCGTGATCGTCGTTCCCTGGCTGACGCCGAGCGTCAAGACATTGAGGATGCTTTTTGCGTCACGGACCATGCCGTCCTTTACGACCTCGACGCGCGTGTCTTTGAAGCGTGCAGCCGTCTGCACGAAAAGTGCGGCCGGCCGAGCATGAAGTCCGACCTTGTTCGTAATGGTCAAACGGCGTTCGGTTATGACGTTCTGCCCTTCCTCTCAGGCGTAGTCTGCAGCCAAGACCGCATTCGGTCAAGGTCGCTACCGGGGTCGCGGATGCGAACGCGGCCGCTGGCCCCTAAAATCGAAGCCTTACAAGGAGGTGGCGATGGCCACTCGGACGACCGTCCCGCCGGGCCGCCCGCGCGCCGTCGATGGATCGTTGAACCGCCTTCTCGAGGCCTTCGGCCACGTGCCGGTGGCGGCCGTCATCCGGCGTGGCGAAGAACTGCCCCGGGCACTCGCCTCGCAGGTTCCCGCCGTGTTCTTCTTGCGAGCGCCGGCCTTCCACCTCGGTCCACTTGTCTGGGCGGTACAGGCACGCGGCAAGCTGGCCTTCGTCCACATTGACCTGATCGCCGGCCTGGGCAAGGACCGGGCGGGCATCGCCTTCCTTGCCAGGGAAATCGGGGTCAACGGAATCATCACGTCACACAGCGGCCTGGTGGCCGCGGCACGAGCGGAAAAGGTAATTGCCGTGCAGCGGCTGCTGCTGTATGACGACCTGGCCTTGCCGTCGGCGCTGTCGGCCCTCGACCACGCGCGCCCCGACATCGTCGAAGTCCTCCCCGGCATGATCTTTCCCCTCGTCGTCAACGAGATCCGGTCTCGGCTGCCTCTCCCCATCATCGTCGGCGGCTTTGTGACCGAGCCGGCGCATCGCGATGCTGCCCTCCAACGTGGTGCGTTGGCAATCAGCACGAGTACCGCGGAGTTGTGGCCGTGAGAACGCCCGGGGCGATGGGCGTGATGCTGCCGGCGGTTCGCGACGGCGCATCGCTGAACCAGGCGCTCGACCTCGGCTACCGCCAGGTCCTTCTCGAACGTGGCAGCTTGCTGTCGATCGTCGGACCCCTCGCCGGCGCCGCCCACCGGGGCGTCGCTATCTTCGTCAACCTCGATGGCGTCGAGGGGCTCGCGCCAGACAGCGCCGCCCTCGCCTTCCTCGCCACCGACCTGGGATTTTCAGGGGTGCTCTCGGTCAAGCCGCACCTGCTCCAGGACGCCAGCCGGTTTCGGTTACGGACGATCCAGCGGATCCACGCACTGGACTCGACGGGGCTGGAAACCGGACTCCACTCGCTGGTGTCACCGGCACCCTACGCGATCGCGATTGCCCCGGCGGTCGCGATCCCGCAGGTGATGCCGATCATCCGTTCGATCACCGACACGCCGGTCTGGGGCACCGGATTCATCAGTTCCGCCGAGCAGGCCGGCGAGGCCCTGCGGGCAGGCGCCGCCGTCGTCTCCAGCGCCCGCCTCGAGGTCTGGCGCGACTTTAGCCGCACGCCGGTCTCCTAACGCCCGTTTTCGCCCCGATGGGCGATTGACACCACTGTATTCGTGTGCTATGACAACCGTGCAAGCGACTGGCGGGACACTGAAGGGAAAAGTCCTGACCTATGCGCTCCAAATGGAGCGTGCAGGTTAGGGCTTTTTGCTTGTATACGGACGCAAAGGAGGTGCAAAAAGGGGCGCAATAATCACGCCGGCGTCATCGCGCGGGATTTAGTTAACAGAGGAGGAGGAAGTAATGGCGGTAGCCGAAAGCTGGACTAAAAAGTACCTGGCCGAAGTGCTGGGAACATTCGTTCTGGTTTTTCTCGGCGATAGCTTCGTCGCCTACGCCGTAGCGGGGTCAGGCGGCAACGGCTTCAAGGCCGGCCTGTTGGGGGCGGGATTTTTCTGGGGGTTCGCGGTCACCCTCGCCATCTACTCATGCGGCGCGGTTTCCGGGGCGCATCTGAACCCCGCGGTCACGCTGTCGCTCGCCTGGCGCCGCGGTTTCCCCTGGTCGAAGGTACCGGGCTATATCGGTTCGCAGCTCGTCGGCGCGTTCATCGCCGCGATTGGCGTTTCGTTTGTCTGGAACGGGATCATCGTCCACTACGAGACAGCCAGCAAGATCGTGCGCGGCGACGCGAACGGGGTGACGAGCGGGCTGATCTTCTGGGCGAACTGGCCTCACCCGGGGCTGGTCGGTTACACCGGCGATTACCTGACCCAGGATCCCTGGTGGCGGGGCGCCGGAACCGAGATCATCATCACCGCGATCCTGGTGATCTGCATCCTCGGCATCGTTGAGGACCGTATGCCCTCGGCGGCTAACCTGGCGCCGATCGCGATCGGCTTCGTCGTTGCCGCCCTGGTCGGCCTATTTGCCCCGATCGAGATGGCGTCCCTGAACCCCGCGCGTGACCTCGGTCCGCGGATCTGGGGCCTGATCATCGGGTATGGCTCGAACGCGATTCCGGGCCAGAACTTCAACCTCTGGGTGACGACCGGCATGCCGCTGATTGGCGGGCCGCTCGGCGCCTGGATCTACGACACCTTCATCCACCAGCACCTGCCGGCTCCTGTTGGTCCGGACACGGTTCCAGTCGCGGAATCGGCGCGGGCGCGGGCGTAGGAGGATCGTGTCTCGACGGCTCAAGCGACAACTCGGCAAGGCCCCGGGCGGGCGAGGGATCGAACCCTCGCCCCGCCCTCGGGCGGTTGCGCACACGCCCCTACAGCGGCTGAATCGCATCTTGTTGATCGGCGGTGGCGGCCTGGCCGCCGGTGCCGTCCTACTTGCACTGCTAACGCCGCCCTTTAAGCCGGTGCTGCTGGGAATCAACCTGGCGGCGATCGGTCTGGGGCTACTGATGGGGAAGGGACTCGGGATGTTCATGTTCCGACGCGTCTTGCCGGCAAAGAAGTAGCAACAAGGAAGAGGAGGCAGCGATGGCAGAAGCGGCAGTAACAACCCGACTCAAGAAGTTGATCAACACGCCGGAAACCGAGGTCAAGGACGCCATGGCCGGAATGGCCGCGGCCCACGCCGACCTGATCCGGGTGGAGTACGACCCGAACGTCATCATCCGCAAAGACGCACCCAGGAAGGGCAAGGTCGGGCTGGTCTCGGGCGGTGGCAGCGGCCACGAGCCGATGCACGGCGGATTCGTCGGGCTGGGCATGCTCGACGCCGCCTGTCCGGGCGCGGTCTTCACCTCGCCGACACCCGACCAGATGGCGGCGGCGACGAAGGCGGTCGACGGTGGCGCCGGTGTGCTGCACATCGTGAAGAACTACACGGGCGACATTCTGAACTTCGAAATGGCGGCGGAGCTGGCCCGAGGGGAGGGCGCCAAAGTCAACGCGGTCGTCACCAATGACGATGTCGCTGTGCAGGACAGCCTGTACACGGCGGGCCGTCGTGGTGTCGGCGTCACGGTGCTGCTCGAGAAGATAGTGGGTGGTGCGGCGGAGGCCGGCGCCGACCTCGATGCGGTGACCGAGCTGGCGAAGAAGGTCAATGCCAACGGCCGGAGCATGGGGATGGCGCTCACCTCGTGCATCGTGCCTGCAGCCGGCAAAGTCACCTTCGAAATCGCCGACGACGAAATGGAAATGGGCATCGGCATTCATGGCGAGCCCGGAAGGGAACGGACCAAGCTGAAGTCCGCGGACGAGATCGCGGAGATCCTGACAATGGCCGTCGTCAACGACATCCCCTTCAAGCGCGGCGATGAAGTCCTGGCCTTTGTCAATGGCATGGGCGGCACGCCGCTGATCGAGCTATATGTCATCTACAACGCGGTCAACCGGTATCTCGCCGGGCAGGGCATCAAGGTGACGCGCTCGCTGGTCGGCCCCTACATCACCTCGCTGGAGATGGCGGGCTGCTCGGTGACGATCTTGAAGCTCGACGCGGAGACCACCAAATTCTGGGACGCTCCGGTGCACACGCCGGCGCTTCGCTGGAAGGTCTAGACCAGAAGTGGCAGCGACCAGCGCCCAGATCTACGACTGGCTGGAACGCTATGCCGGCATCGTCGCCGAGCAGAAGCAGTACCTGACCGGGCTGGACGCGGCCATCGGCGACGGCGATCACGGCATCAACATGGACCGGGGCTTCCAGACCGTACTGGTCAAGATCGCTCCGGTCCGCGACAAGGACGCCGGCACCCTCCTCAAGACGACCGGCATGGCGCTGGTCGGCTCGGTGGGGGGCGCCGGCGGACCGCTCTACGGCACCTTCTTTTTGCGGGCCGGCGCGGCGCTCGATGGAAAATCGGAGATTTCCGACCGGGATCTCGTCGGAGCGCTCGAGGCGGGACTAAAGGGTGTGGTGGAGCGGGGCAAAGCGAACCCCAACGACAAGACGATGGTCGACGCCCTCACCCCGGCCGTCGCGCGGGCCAAGCATTCCCTCGACGGTGGAGCCTCACTGGAAGAGGCCCTCGCCGCGGCGGCAGACGCGGCCGAGGAAGGGATGAAGGCGACGATTCCACTCAAGGCGCTGAAGGGACGCGCCAGCTATCTCGGCGATCGCAGCATCGGCCACCAGGACCCGGGCGCGACCTCGTCCTACCTGATGTTGCGCGCGCTGAGCGATAGCCTGGCGGCGCTGCCCCAGCAAGCAAAATCGACCACGTAAGGAGGATCGGAATGGCGGAGAAGAAATACGCGGCGGCTGTCGACCAGGGGACCACCGGAACCCGTTTCATGGTGTTCAGCCACGACGGCAAGGTGGTGTCGACCGATTACCTCGAGCACGAGCAGATCTATCCCAAGCCCGGATGGGTCGAACACAACCCGATGGAGATCTGGGAGAAGACGCAGCGCGTGATCAAGGGCTCGATGCAAAAGGGCGGGATCAAGGCTGACGAGATCTCGGGCATCGGCGTCACCAACCAGCGCGAGACTACCGTGGTCTGGGAGAAGAGGACCGGCAAGCCGGTGCACAACGCCATCGTCTGGCAGGACACCCGCACTATCGACATCTGTCAGAAGCTGATCAACGACGGTGTCGAGCCGCTGGTCAAGAGCAAGACGGGATTGGTTGTGGCCACCTACTTCTCGGGACCAAAGATCCAGTGGATCCTCGACAACGTTTCGGGCGCGCGCGCGGCCGGCGAGCGCGGGGACCTGCTGTTCGGCAACATCGATACCTGGGTCATCTGGTGGCTGACGGGCGGGCCCGAGGGTGGGGCGCACGTCACCGACTACAGCAACGCGTCGCGGACCATGTTGATGGACCTCAAGACGCTGGATTGGGATGCGGAGCTGCTCAGCAAGATCAAGGTCCCGCGGGCGATGCTGCCGCAGATCCGGCCCTCGAGCGACAAGAAGTTCTACGGGCAGACCAAGGCCAACGGGCCGGTGGGCGGCGCTGTCCCGGTGTGCGCGGACCTCGGCGATCAGCAGGCAGCCCTTTTCGGACAGACCTGCTATTCGCCGGGCGAAGCGAAGAACACCTACGGCACCGGCAACTTCATGCTGCTCAACACCGGCAACACGCCGGTTCCGTCGAAGAGCGGCCTGCTGACCACCGCCGCCTACGGGCTCGAGCAGGGCAAGTCCGTGTACGCGCTGGAAGGCTCGATTGCCATCACGGGCGCTGCCATCCAGTGGCTGCGTGACAACCTCGGGCTCATCAAGGACGCGTCGGAAACCGAGGCGATCGCGAAGTCTGTCGACGACGCGGGCGGCATCTACTTCGTGCCGGCGTTCTCGGGCCTGTTCGCCCCGCATTGGGATATGTATGCCCGCGGTGCGATCGTCGGCCTGACCCGCTATGTGACCAAGGCGCACATTGTCCGGGCAACGCTCGAGGCCATCTGCTATCAGACCAAGGAGGTCGCCGATGCCATGGAGGCCGACTCGGGCGTCAAGCTGACCACCCTCAAAGTGGACGGCGGGGCGGTCAAGAACGACTTCCTGATGCAGTTGCAGGCGGACATCCTGGGCGTCAAGGTCGTCCGGCCACAGGTGCAGGAGACGACTTCGCTGGGTGCCGCCTACGGCGCCGGGCTGGCGACCGGATTCTGGAGCACGCTGGACGAGCTGCGCAAGAACTGGCAGGTGGACAAGGTGTTCGAGCCGAAGTCGACCGCAGAGCAACGCGCGGCGGGGCTCGCCGGTTGGAAGAAGGCAGTCGAGCGGACGCTTGGCTGGGTCGAGAAGGAGCCGGCGAAAGAAGCGGTAGGAGCTGGCGCGAAGGCGTAGAAAAGCGCGCTAGGATGAGGGGAAAGGGCAACATGGTCCTTTCCCCTTTCTCTTAATGCCTGACATCAGCACGGGCGTTGTCGTCATCGGGGGTGGGTCCACGGGCGCCGGGGTGCTCCGCGACCTGGCCCTGCGCGGCATCGATGCCATGCTGGTCGAGAAAGGCGACCTGGCATCCGGCACCACCGGGCGCTCCCACGGTCTCCTCCACTCGGGCGGACGCTACTGCGTCAACGACCTGGCCGCCGCCATCGAGTGCGTCGAGGAGGGACGAATCCTGCGCCGCATCGCGCGCACCACGGTCGAGGATACGGGCGGCTACTTCGTCTCGGTCTCGGAGGAGGATGAGGCCTGGGAACCGCGATTCGTCGAGGGGTGCCGCAAAGCCGGGATCACGTGCGAGCGAATTCCGGTTGAGGAGGCGCGTCGTCGCGAGCCGGCGCTGTCGACGCAGGTGCGGACCGTCTTCTGGGTCCCCGAGGACGGCCACCTGGACCCCTTCTACCTCGTGGTCGGCAACGTCGAGTCCGCGCGCCGTCGCGGGGCGCAGGTCCGAACCTACACCGAGGTCATCGGATTTACGCGCAACGGCAATCGGATCTCAGGGGTGCTGACGCGGGACGCGATGACCGGTGACGAGACATCCATCGGCTGCCAGGCGGTGATCAACGCCACCGGCGCCTGGTCCGGCTTCGTCGCCCGGTTGCTCGATGTCGAGGTCAAGGTCGTCCCGGTCAAGGGCGTCATGGTCGTCCTCTCGCACCGCCTGGCCCACGCCGCGATCAACCGCTGCCACAAGCCGGGCGACGGCGACATCGTCGTCCCCGGCCTGAGTGTCGCCATCCTCGGCACCACGGCGGTCAAGGTGCCGCACCCCGAAGTGCTGCCCATCGAGTGGACCGAGGTGCAGCTGCTGATCGACGAAGGGGCGAAGATGCTCGATGGCGTGACCACGGCGCGCGCGATGCGCGCCTATGCGGGCGTGCGGCCCCTCTACGACCTCGGCGCGGAGGCCGAAGGGCGCGAGATGAGCCGCAACTTCGCCGTTATCGACCACGAGGAGCGCGACGGGATCGCGGGCTTCACCAGCATCGTCGGTGGCAAGGTCACCACCTTCCGGCTGATGGCGGAGCGCGTCACCGACCTGGTCGCCCGGCGGCTCGGCGTCAGCACGCCGTGCACGACGGCGGAGGTGCCGCTGAACGACCGAGAGGACGAAATGGATCAGCTGCGCCACCGTCCGGCGCAGCTCGGGGTGCCCAAACCGCACGGCGAGGAGCTGGCGCTCCAGCCGCTGATTTGTGAGTGCGAGTTGGTTCGCCCCCAGGACGTCGCGGCGTGGATGAAGGACCCGGCGGTCCGCACGCTGGAAGACATCCGGCGGCGCACCCGCTCCGGGATGGGGCCGTGCCAGGCGGCCATCTGCTCCTACCGGCTCGCGGGACGCCTGGTGGCCGACCGTGCGGCCGATGGGCGGACCGCGACGCGCGCGATGGCGGACTTTCTCGAAACCCGGTGGCGCGGCGTCCGGCACGTCTTCTGGGGAAGCCAGCTGCGCCAGGCGCAGGTCACGGCCGGGCTGCACCTCGAGCTCTTCAACGTCGACCGCCAGCTAATGCTGGAAAAATCACCTGCGGGAACGGCGTTTCTCCCTCCCCCGCACGCGGGGGAGGGTCAGGGAGGGGGCGCAGTGACGGAAGCAGTTGGGGTTCGTCCATGAAGTGCGACATCGCGGTCGTCGGGTCGGGGTTGACGGCACTGGTCGCCACCCGTACCCTCCAGAAGGCCGGCCGCCATCCCGTCCTCATCTGGCCCGGCCTTTCCTCTCTCTACTTTCTTTATGCTACCGTCGACGTGCTCGGGTACGCGAACGCCACCAGCGCGCAACCGGTTGACGAACCGGTCACCGGCGTGCGCCAGTTGATCGCCGATAACCCGGATCATCCCTATGCGCGCGCCGGGTTGGCGGCACTCCAGGACGGGAGCTCGCTGCTGCTCGAGTGGCTGCGTGAGGCGGGGTTCAGCTGGCAGGGCACGCTGGCTCGCAACCTCCTCCTCCCCACCGCCACCGGCACGCCCAAGCCGAGCTGCCTGGTGCCGACCTCGATGGTTGCGGGTGATTTGCGGCGCGACGAGCCGATCGCCTTCTGCGGCTTCGAGGGCTACCAGGATTTCATCCCGGAGCTGGCGGCGTCCAACCTCTCGCAGGCCTGGTATGGCGGACGCCGGAGCGTCACCTCGGTTCGCGTCTCGCTGCCTGGCATCAAACCCGAGAATCTCTTCACCTCGATCGACCTGGCGAGACGCTTCGAAGACCCGACCTTCCGACGCGACGTCGCCGGCCGGTTGCGGGACGCGGTCAAGGACGACGGCGCCCGGCTTGGCATGCCGGCCGTGCTCGGGCTGACGCACGACACCGACGTCCACGCCGAGTTCGAGAAGGAGATCGGCCACCCGGTTTTCGAAATTCCAACGGTTCCGCCGTCGGTGCTCGGCCTCCGGCTCTTCGATCGCCTGCGCCGCCACCTCCAGGAAACCGGGGTCGAGATGATCTGGGCGGCCCCGGCGCACGACGCGGAGGTCGCCAACGGACGCTGCCTGCGAATCCATCTGAAGTCCGCGGGCCGCGAACAGCCAGTCGAAGCGCGTGCCTACATCCTCGCGCTCGAAGACGCGGTCGACGGGGCATGGCGCGCCGGGGCGCATGCGGTGCGCGATCCCTTCTTTCACCAGCTGCTCGCGCAGCATGCCACGCCTGCCGAACGCACCGACGAGTCGCTGTTTCAACCCCAGCCGTTCGCCGCCATCGGCTATCCCGTCAGTGAGCGACTGCAGCCGATGGACAAGGACGGCCACCCGCTTGCGGCCAATGTGTTCGTGGCCGGTGGCGGGATCGCCGGCTACGACCCGACCGGCATTAAGGCCCGCGGTGGCATGGCGATCGCAACCGGGTATCGCGCCGCACAGGAGGCGATGGCAGCATGATCCGAGACGACCTGGAGACGTTCTCCGAGACGGTCGAAGAGGAGCAGTCGGTCGAGGCCTGCACCAAGTGCACCGCCTGCAACACGGTGTGCCCGGTGGCTCGCACGACCGAGATCTTCCGCGGTCCCAAGTCCCTTGGTCCCGAATCGGAACGCTACCGAGACCAGCACGAGGCGACCGTCACCGCCGGCCTCGACCTCTGCTCCGGGTGCAAGCTCTGCGAAGTGACCTGCCCGTCGCAGGTCAGCATCCAGGAGTACATTCGGCGCGCCCAGAACAAGGGCGCGCGGGAGAAAGGTCGCACCCTGCGCGATTGGCTGCTGGGGCACACGCGCCTGCTCAGCCGATTCGGCAGCCTGACGGCGCCGCTCGCGAATTTCGGCAACCGCAATCCGCTCTTCCGCCTGCTGATGGAACGATTCGTCGGCATCCACCGGCGGCGGCCACTCCCGAAGTATCAGTGGCTGACGTTCGAGGGATGGTTCAAGCGCCGCTCCCGAGTCAAAGCCCCCATCCGACGCACGGTCGCGTACTTCTACGGCTGCTGGGTCGATTTCAACGAGCGGCGCCTGGGCCAGCAGGTGGTCGCGGTGCTGGAGCGCAATGGCATCGAAGTCATCGTCCCTCGCCAGCAATGCTGCGGCATCCCGGCCGTGGTCAACTCCAACACCGACCTGGCGCGTAAGTACGGCGTCGAGAATGTGCGACGGTTGAGCGCGCTGCCCGCCGGCGTCGACATCATCGCCAGCTCGACCTCCTGCGGACTGATGCTCAAGCACGACTACGCGCACCTCCTCGAGATCCCAGGCGCCGAGGAGGTCGGGTCGCGCGTCTATGACATCTGCGAGTACCTCTGGATGTTGCACGAGGCAGGCGAGCTCGATATTGACTTCCAACCGGTCGACACTCGCGTCCTCTATCACGCACCCTGTCATTTGAAGTCGCACGGGATCGGCTACCCGGCGATGCGTCTGCTGCGTCTCATCCCTGGGGTCCGCGTCGAGGAGGTCGACGAGGGTTGCTGCGGCATCTCCGGGACCTACGGTGTGAAGGTGGAAAAATACGACCTCTCGATGAAGATCGGCAGCCGCCTGTTCGAAGCGGTCAAGGCCGCCGGGAGCGACTCGGTGCTGGCCGATTGCGAGACCTGCCGCATGCAGGTCGAACATGGAGCCGGGTCACGATCGGCCCATCCGATCGACATCCTGGCGAAGGCGTATGGCTACCGTTAGCCTGGTGCTGGTCTCGCACAGCCGCCAGCTCGCGGAGGGTGTGCGCGAGCTGGCCGGGCAGATGACCCAGGGCAAGGTGAAGATCTCCGTGGCGGGCGGCACGGCGGATGGGCGGCTGGGCACCGACGCCACCGCAATCCTTAACGCGATCGAAGAGGTTCGCGGACCGGACGGCGTGCTGATCCTGGTCGACCTCGGCAGCGCCGTGCTCAGCACCCAGATGGCGATCGAGCAGCTGGCCGATGGCCAGGGGCGCGTGCTCCTTAGCAACGCCCCATTCGTCGAAGGCGCGGTGATCGCCGCGGTCGAGGCATCGATCGACAGTGACCTCGACGCCGTGGCCGCCGCGGCGCTGGGCGCGCGCGAGATGGAAAAGGTGTCGCCCTAATGGCCGGCAACGTGGAACTGCCGGACGGTTCCCGCCTCGAGGACGGCGAGGTCGTGCTCAAGACGGCGAAGGACTGGGGCGTATCGATCAAATCACTGGTGCTCACGACCCAGCGGTTGTTCTGCCCGAGTGACCTGACCGGCCGCTCAACCGTCAGTCTGCACCTCACCGATGTGCGCGATGTGACGCTGCAGAAGCACGCGATCGGCTTCTCCACCATCATTGTGGATACCCGCGATCAGCCCCAAGCTGCCTCCTTCCCGGCCCACATCAACGGAAAACTGATCAGGTCGGACATCAGCGCCGCGGTCAGCAACGCGAAACGGTCCGCCGGATTGGATCCGTCAACGTCCGCACCATCGTTGCCCGCAGAAAACCGTTACGACCAGTTGCGCAAGATCAGCGAGTTGAAGCAGAACGGTGTGCTCACGGAGGCCGAATTCGAGGAGGAAAAGGCGCGGATCCTCAAGCAGCCGTAGCCGGCGCGATGGGGTTGGCGCTTCGCCCCCTCGGCGCCACCGGGCTCAACGTCACGCCGATCGGATTCGGGCTTGCTGCCGTCGGACGCCCCGGCTACATCACGCTCGGCCGGGAACATGACCTTGGCACCGACCGTAGCGTCGAAACGCTGGAGTGTCGGTCCCACGACGTCCTCGACGCGGCCTACGACGCGGGCATTCGCTATTTCGATGCGGCGCGCTCGTACGGCTTCGCGGAACGCTTCCTCGCCTCGTGGCTTGGGCAGCGCCGGCTCCCGCCGAAGTCGGTGACGGTGGGCTCGAAATGGGGCTACACGTACGTCGGTGATTGGCGGGTCGACGCGCGCGTGCACGAGGTGAAGGATCACTCGCTCGCCGCACTACGGCGGCAAATCGGGGAGAGCCGCGAATTGCTGGGCAAGTATCTCGACCTCTACCAGATCCATTCGGCGACGCTGGAGAGCGGTGTGCTCGAGGACCATGCCGTCTTAGCTGAACTAACCGCCTTGCGCGCGAGCGGAGTAACGATCGGCCTCTCCGTCAGCGGTCCACGGCAGGCTGAGGTCATTCGCCGGGCGCTGGCGGTTCGCGTCGCTGGCGTCAATCCATTCCAATCGGTGCAGGCGACATGGAACCTTCTCGAGCCCTCCGCCGGCCCGGCACTCGCCGAGGCGCATGACGCCGGATGGGGCGTGATCATCAAAGAGGCGCTGGCGAATGGCCGGCTGGCGTCCCAGGACCGGATCGCGATCGCGGCCGCGCTCGCCAATCCCTGGGTCGACGTCGTGCTCTCGGGCGCGGTGACCGTCGAGCAGGTTCAGAGCAACGTGAAGGCGGCGGCCGTAGCGCTGTCGCCGGATGAGCTCGCTGACCTCCCGAAGATGGCGGAGCCGACCGGCCAATACTGGGAAGAGCGGAGCCATCTGGCCTGGAGCTGATGGCGGAACCGATTGGGAGCCGACCCTACATGCCCGGCTATGGGACGCTGGATGCCGAGCATGGCACAGGTCTCCTGCCCTGGTCATGGGCCCGCGAGCGTCTCGAGCGCTCGCACGATTACTGGGTCGCGACGACCCGGCCCGACGGCCGGCCGCACGTCATGCCGGTATGGGGCGTCTTTGTGGACGGGGCACTCTGGTTCAGCTCCAGTCGTGGCTCGCGTAAGGCGCGCAACCTCGCCGTAAACTCCCGGTGCGCGATCACGACCGATAATGCCTACGAGCCCGTCGTCATCGAGGGTAGCGCCGAGCTGGTTCAGGACCTGACCGCGATCGCCGCCTTTGTCATGGCGATCAATGACAAGTACCACACTGATTATTCGACCGACTTCTTCAATCCCAGCGACAACGCGTGTTACCGGGTTCGGCCAGCGTGGGCCTTTGGTCTCACCGAATCCGATTTCACCGGTTCGCCGACTCGCTGGGCCTTTCCGTCCACTGGCCCCTGACGCTTTTTGCGCCATTGGTTGCGCCCCAGCGTTGAACAATTGACATCAGAGCAGTCGCGCGCTAAGGTGCTCGCGCCACGCGCTTTTGTGCCAGGGGGAGGACCGAGTGATCGGACCATTGGGAACGGCAAACCACGAGATCCGCGAAGCCGAGCAACGCGGTCAACAGCGCCGTCGGGCCAGGCTGGCCGAGCCTCGCCGGCTGACCGACGAGTTGCTCGGGCAGCTCGAGGAGCTGAACCTCGACGGCGTGCGGGTCGTCCCCGGCAGCTACGACCCGGGCCTCGCCGAGATCCGCGGCCAGCTGGAGGGATGGCCGGGACTGGGAGAGCGGGTCCTCGAGCGGCTACAGTCGGGAACGCGGACCGCAGAACTGATCGAGACCGTCTTTATGATTCAGGAAATCATCGCGCCGCCGATCCTGCGGGCTGGTGCGGTTCCCTTCGAGGAACCAGACCTGGCTTAAGCTCGGGCTCAACGGTTCGAACCCGCGCATCTACTAGGATGGGCGACGTGCAATCGAACACAAGGGCGACGCTTGCCGTCACCGTGCTGATGCTGGCGGCGTGTGGACCGACGCAGAACCAGGCCGCCAAGCTCCCGACCGCCTCCGAAATCCTCAACAAGCCGGACCAGGCAAGCGTCAAGGACGCCCACTTCACGCTCGTGGCCCACATCGTCAGTGCGGGCGTTGCCTTCGATGCGACCGGTGACGGCGTCATCGTCATCAAGCCGGCCCAGGGGTCGAAGTTCACGATGATGACCACGATCGCGGGTCAATCGCTCAAGTTCGAGGAGATCATCATCGGCGGCAAGGAATACGACCTGGCGCCAGACAATCCACGCTGGACGGTGAAAGCCAGCACGAGCTCCAACCCGAGCTCATTCAAGGGTACGGACGCCGTCTACCTGGGGGAGGACTCGCTGGCGCAGGGCAAGGCCTGGCACGTCAGGGCGAAGGATGCAAGTGGCAGTCCGTTCGAGGCCTGGGTCCGCGAGAGCGATGGCTATCCCCTGAAGTACGCGACCACGACGCAGGGCTCGAGCTTTACCGCAACCTTCGATCACTTCAATACCGGGCAGACCGTCACCGCGCCGCCCAGCTCGGATGTCCAGCAATAGCATGACGCGGGCGCTGCGGCTCGCCACCGCGATGGCCGCCGCCGCCCTGCTCGCCGCCTGTGGCGGGCCCGGGTCGCCGTTGGGCCCGCCGAAACCGCAGGACATCCTCGCCAAGCCGAGCCACACCAGCAGCCTCAAGGATGCGCACTTCCTCGTGACGGGCAAATTCACCAACAATGGGACGACGGTTGGCCTGAACGGCGACGGTGCGCTCCTCTACAAATCGCCCGGCGCTGGCCGCTTCAAATTTCAAACTATCGTCGCCGGGCAACAGGTGAGCTTCGAGGATATTTCCGTCAACGGGACCGACTACACCCTGACCGTTCCCGGCAATGGCAAGTGGATGGCCAAAGCGAGCTCCTCAGGACTGGGCCCAAATAGCTTCACCGGGGCATCCGCGTTCAAGTATGTCGGCGAAGAGAGCCTCCCCAGCGGTAAGGCCTGGCATGCGTCGGCCAACGACAAAGATGGCAATCCCTTTGACGGCTGGATCCGTGAGAGCGACGGCTATCCTCTCAAGTACGTGATCACGCAGCAGGGCAACTCTCTCACGCTGACTTTCGACAAATACAACACCGGGGCGGCGATCGCGCCGCCCCCCGCCTCGCAGGTGGTGAAGGGGTAGTGCAGCCGCATCGCGCTCTTCTCATCCTCGTGGTCGCGGTGCTCACGGCGAGCTGCGGCGTCCCGACGCCGGCCGCGCCGCCAACCGCCAAGGAGGTTCTGGCCAAACCCCAGCAATCGAACCTGACGGACGCGCATTTCGCCGTGAGCGGCAAGATCACGAACAGCGGCGTGACCGTCCAGCTGGTTGGGGACGGCGCGCTGGTCTACAAGCCCAAGCCGGCCGGACGATTCACATTCACGACGACCGTGGGCGGCCAGACGCTGACGATCGAGGAGATCTCGCTCGACGGCACCAACTACGGGCTGACCCCCGCCTCCAATAAATGGACGGCCACGAAGAGCGCCTCGGGTATTGATCCGAACGCCTTTTCCGGCGCGACCGACCAGAAGTACATCGGCGAGGAGAGCTTGCCCCAGGGAAAGGCCTGGCACGCGTCGGCCACGGATAAGGACGGCAATGCGTTCGATGCCTATATCCGGGAGACTGACGGTTACCCGATCAAGTACGTCGAGACCCAGACCGGCGGTCAGAACATCACGCTGACCTTCGATCACTACAACACTGGCTCGACCATCAAGGCGCCGCCCGCCGCCCAGATCCAGACCCCCTAGCCCCTCTAAGCTAGCCCCATGGAGGCGTTGGCCCGAACGGGCGAGGCGATCCGCGCCACCAACAGCAAGCTGGAGAAAACCCGAGTCCTCGGCGAGTACTTCGCCGGCCTCGACGATGAGGCCCTCGCGCTGGCCGCTGTGTTCTTCACGGCACGACCGTTCGCCGACCGCGATCAGCGCAAGTTGAATCTAGGGTACGCAGTCATCCGCAACGCGGTGTGCGAGCTGGCGGGGGTCGGCGAAGAGGCGCTGGGCGAGTCGTACATGCGCCATAGCGACGTCGGCGATGTCATCGAGGAAGTCCTGGAAGGACACACCCACCCCCGGCCGACATCACTGCGCGACGTGCACGAAACCTTCGTCCGGATCTACCAACAGCGCACCGTCAAGAAGAAAACCGAGACGCTGCGCGAACTGCTCGACCGGCTGACCCCGCGCGAGGCGAAGTACGTCGGCAAGATTCTGACCGGCGATCTGCGGATTGGACTACGAGCGGGCCTGGTCGAAGAGGGGATCGCCAAGGCCTTCGGTGCACCGCTGGCGGAGGTCTCCTGGGCGAGCATGCTGACTGGCGACCTCGGCGAGGTCGCCGTGCGGGCCAGGGGCGGAACGCTCGGCTCGGCCGAGCTGCGCCTAATGCACCCGCTGCAGTTCATGCTCGCCTCCCCGGAAGAGGACGCGGCGGCGATCATGCGCCGCGTCGGCGGTGAGGCCTGGGTCGAGGACAAATACGACGGCATCCGCGGGC
>DATNMH010000006.1:0-95670 GCA_035602395.1 Candidatus Acidiferrum sp. | reverse complement strand
CGAACAACGTCGGCCCGTGGCCCACCAGCCTGGGCTGCACCACGAACTCGTACTCATCGATCAATCCCAGCTCCGCCAACGCCAGCGGGAGCTTCACGCCTCCCACGAACAGTCCCTTACCCGACTCCCGCTTGAGCTGCTCAACGGCCTTCCCCAGATCCCCGCGCACGAGCTCCGCGTTCCAATCGACCCGGTCCAGGGTGCTCGACACGACGTACTTCTTTGCCGCGTCGATCGTCCGGGCGAAGGGTTCCATCCAATCAGGCCTCGCTCCCGCCGGCGCCGGCCCCCGCCACGCCGCCTCCATCATTTCGTAAGTCACCCGGCCGAAGAGGAGGGCATCGGCCTGGGCGAGGTTTTCCGCCGCGTGACGATGTAACTCTTCGTCCGCGAACCCTTCACGATGATCGCAGCACCCGTCCAATGTGACGTTGATGGAATACCGAAGGGGTCGCATTATGTAAGCGTACCGCCGATCAAGGTTAGATTAAGAAGTTTTCTAACGGTCACGGTCGACCGTCGTACCGGGCGGTCATGGACCTGACCGACCAGCAGTGGACGATCATCGAGCCGTTGTTCGAAGAGAAGGGGCGGCCAGAGGGCTGTAGACTCGGCCACATGCGACTGCGTCGCCGTTGGGTCGTAACCTTGTCGATCGCGTTGCTCTTGCTCGCGCTCCCAGTTGCCGGTTTCACCGATGCTTTCGGGACGGCAGGTCAATTACAGACAAAGCTTGGCGGTTGGTCTCCGGACGGCGCAGCGCACGACACGTTTTGGGATAGCACGGTATTCGATATTCCTGGCGCCTCCATCACGGCAGTTCATTGCCACGGTAGGGTTCGGTACGATCTGCAGGTTGGCGCGACAGGCCCGTCGCACAGCAATCCGTGTTACGCGGCAATGGGATCGTAC
Source organism: Candidatus Acidiferrum sp. (assembly GCA_035602395.1). GTDB lineage: Bacteria > Chloroflexota > Dormibacteria > CF-121 > CF-121 > CF-13. The sequence goes on along the minus strand of DATNMH010000006.1, from coordinate 94,758 downwards.
GGCAACGGCTCAGCGCAATCGGAAACCTTTATGAGCCTTCCTGGAAATCAGGTCGTGTATCGCATCAGTCAGAACTACGGGCCTTGGCGATACTGCATCGGCAGCCTTTTTCCTTCCATTTATTCTGGTCCTGGCCCTGGCCCAGGATTTGCTCCGGGTGGACCACCAGTCTTTCCGTGCTGAACACGCAGCCTTAACAGGACTCTCGGATCGCTCCGGCCTTGGGCGCTTTGACCGACCCAGCTGTCGGATCTAGTATGGGGATGTGCAGGCTCAGGTGGCCAGCCGGTTCAGACCGATCGGTACGTCGGTCAGCCGGCGGACAGCCGCGGCCGGTTTAGTTTTGCTACTCCTGCTCCTGCTCCTAGTATTACTGACTTTCTCTTCCGCGCCTCTTAAATTCATAGACCTGGGAGGGCTGTCTGTGATGGCTGGTCCGCAGGGCACCGTGACTTATCGAGTCACGTTGCACAATCAGGGCATCATTCCGATCCAGGTAACTGGGGTTGAGGCGACTCCGGGACAGCCTCTCACGCCGGTCGAGGTCCAGGTCATGCCTGATGAGGGCGATGCTTCCGTTGAGCCATTCCGTCCGTTTACTCTGACGCCTTTTGAGAGCGTCTACCTGCTCGTGACGAGCCCGACAGTCTGCGGGGCTGAACAGGATTCTCTACGTCTCCGATACTCGATATTGGGGGCCAGTCGGGCGAGTGATGTCTCGTTTCGCGGACCAATCACGGTCGAAAGGTTTAGATGCCCCTGGATTGGACTTACGGGCGCATACGCCCCCTGATGGCGTAGCGTTGAACCGTGAGCCGGGAAGTCGAGGAGTTCAACCGGCGCCTACTGCGCGCCCGCGACGCCATGGACCGCGCCTACGCCGAGCCGCTCGACGTCCGCGCCGTGGCCGCCGTGGCCCATCTCTCCGAGGCGCACTTCATCCGCAGCTTCCGCGCCGTCTTCGGGGAGACGCCGCACCATTACCTGCAGCGGCGGCGGGTGGAGCGCTCGATGTTCCTGCTGCGCGAGACCGACCGCAGCGTCACCGACATCTGCTTCGACGTCGGCTTCACCAGCCGGGGGACCTTCAGCCGCACGTTCCGGGAGATCGTGGGCGAGACGCCGTCGGACTACCACTTGGGGCATCGGCCAATGGGGCTGCCCAACTGCGTCCAGCTCGCAGCCACCCGGCCGGTGGGGGCGGCGGGGGTGGCGATGCGATCGAGCAGTTTAGAGACGCCGCCGCGGCGTCGGCTCCCTAGCATGAGGGGTCGTCCCATCAAATCTCGCAGAGGAGATATGAACCATGGCTGAGAGGAAACCTGCAAAGAAGGGCACGCAGAAGTCCGCGAAGAGCACCAGCGTGACTGGCAAGGCATCTAAGGGATTCACGGACGAGGAACGAGCCGCGATCAGGGAGCGCGTCAAAGAGCAGAAGGCGGGCAAGGCGGACGGGGAAACCGATGTGCTCGCGAAGATCACCGAGATGCCGGCACCGGATCGCGCCATGGCCAAGCGGCTCCATGCTGTCATCAAAGCCAGCGCGCCAGCCCTCTCGCCCAGAACCTGGTACGGGATGCCGGCCTATGCCAAGGACGGCAATGTCGTCTGCTTCTTCCAAAGCGCGCAGAAGTTCAAAACGAGGTACGCGACGCTCGGCTTCAGCGACAAGGCGAACCTCGACGAAGGCACCATGTGGCCGGCCGCCTTCGCGCTGAAGGAGTTAACCGCCGCCGACGAGGCAAGGATCGCCGCGCTCGTGAAGAAAGCGGTGAGCTGAGGTCTGAGCTCGCCACTCGGAGATGGCGTTGCGATCGAGCAGTTTTGGATACGCCTCCGCGGCGGCGGCTCCATAGCATAAGGATCGTCCCCAACAAATCTCGTAGAGGAGAAAAGCGATGATCAACAAGCTGAGCGTCACCTCCGTCTGGGTCCTCGACAAGGACGAGGCTCTCGATTTCTACGTCAATAAACTCGGGCTCGAGAAGGGCCAGGACTTCAAGCAGGGTGAGTACCGTTGGCTGACCGTACGGGTCCCCGGCGACCCCGGCATCGAGATCTCCCTGGAGCAGCCGGGCCCGCCGGTGCAGGACGAAGCCACCGCTTCCCAACTTCGCGAACTGATCACCAAGGGCGCCATGGGCGGCCTCGTCTTCCATACAGACGACGTCCGGGGTCTGTACGAGACCCTCAAGAAGCGCGGCGTCACCGACTTCACCCAGGAGCCCGCCGACCACTTCTACGGCACCGACATGGGTGTCCGCGACCCCTTCGGCAACCCCATCCGGATCCTCGAGCGGAAGAAGGTCGCCCAGAAGGCGACGGCCTGACGGTTCCGGCCGCCGACACGCGGCATCCAGCAGACACCCACGACCTCATCCGGGTCCACGGTGCCCGGGTAAACAACCTCAAGGACATCTCCGTCGACATTCCCAAGCGGCGCCTGACCGTTTTCACCGGTGTCTCTGGTTCGGGCAAGAGCTCGCTCGTGTTCGGCACGATCGCCGCCGAGTCGCAGCGGCTGATCAACGAGACCTACAGCGCCTTCGTGCAAGGCTTCATGCCGACGCAGTCGCGGCCGGAGGTCGACGTGCTCGATGGCCTGACCACCGCGATCATCATCGACCAGGAGCGGATGGGCGCCAACCCCCGCTCCACCGTCGGCACCGCCACCGACGCCAACGCCATGCTGCGGGTCCTGTTCAGCCGGCTCGGGAAGCCGCACATCGGCTCCTCGAACGCGTTCTCCTTCAACGTCCCCTCGGTCCGAGGGAGCGCGGCCGCCACGATCGAACGCGGCGCCGGCAAGACCGTCAAACAGACCTTCACCCTCACGGGCGGCATGTGTCCGCGCTGCGAAGGCCGGGGCACGGTCTCCGATATCGACCTCACCCAGCTCTTCGACGATTCCAAGTCGCTCGCCGAAGGCGCGATCACGATCCCGGGCTACAAGACGGACAGCTGGTGGACAACGGGAGTCTTTATCGAGTCGGGCTTCCTCGACAAGAACAAGCCGATCCGGAAGTACACCAAGAAGGAGCTCCACGACTTCCTCTACAAGGAGCCGGTCAAGGTGAAGATCAAGGGCGTCAACCTCACCTACGAGGGGCTGATCCCCAAGCTGCAGAAGTCGCACCTCTCTAAGGACCCCGATGCGCTGCAGCCGCACATCCGGGCGTTCGTGGACCGGGCGGTCACATTCACGGCTTGCCCCGACTGCGGTGGCACCCGGCTCAGCGAGGCGGCTCGGTCGTCGCGGATCGGTGGGATCAGCATCGCCGACGCCTGCGTCATGCAGATCAGCGATTTGGCCGAATGGGTCCGCGGCGTCGGCGAGCCATCGGTGGCGCCGTTGGTGGCCACCCTGCAGCAGACGCTCACCTCGTTCGTAGAGATCGGGCTGGGCTACCTCTCGCTCGATCGGGCGTCGAGCACGTTGTCGGGCGGCGAGGCGCAGCGCGTCAAGATGATCCGCCACCTCGGCTCCTCGCTCACCGACGTCACCTACGTCTTCGACGAGCCAACCACCGGCCTGCACCCCCATGACATCCAACGGATGAACGCCCTGCTGCAGCTGCTTCGGGACAAGGGCAACACGGTGCTCGTCGTGGAGCACGACCCTGAGACGATCGCGATCGCCGACCATGTCGTCGACCTCGGCCCGGGCGCCGGCGTGCACGGCGGTGAGATCTGCTTCACGGGCACGGTCGACGCGCTTCGTGCGTCGAAGACCCTTACCGGCCGCCATTTCGACGACCGTGCCCGACTCAAGGAAACCGTACGGACTGCGAAAGGAAGGCTGCAAATCCGGGCTGCCACCCTGCATAACCTGCAGGGCGTGAACGTGGACGTCCCGCTCGGCGTGCTCACCGTGGTGACGGGTGTCGCCGGTTCCGGCAAGAGCTCGCTGATCCACGGCTCGATGCCACGGAGCGCCAACGTAAGCTCGGTCGATCAGTCGGCCATTCGCGGCTCGCGCCGCAGCAACCCGGCAACCTACACGGGGCTGCTCGATCCGATTCGTGCAGCCTTCGCCAAGGCGACAGGGGCGAACGCCGCGCTCTTCAGCGCCAACTCAACCGGCGCGTGCCAGAACTGCAACGGAGCCGGCGTCATTTACACCGACCTGGCGATGATGGCTGCCGTCGCGACCGTATGCGAGGAATGCGGCGGCAAGCGGTTTCAGGCGCAGGTGCTCGAATACCGCCTGAACGGCAAGAACATCGCTGAGGTGCTGGCCATGTCCGCCGCCGAGGCGGAGGAGTTCTTCGCTGCCGGCCCGGCCCACGCCATCCTGCACCGGATGGTTGAGGTCGGCCTCGGGTATGTCAGTCTCGGCCAGCCGCTGACGACGCTCTCCGGTGGAGAGAGGCAGCGGCTCAAGCTCGCCATCCAAATGGCTGAGAAGGGCGGCGTCTACATCCTGGACGAGCCCACATCCGGCCTGCATCTCGCCGATGTCGAGCAACTGCTGCATCTACTCGACCGCCTCGTCGACTCAGGCAAGTCCGCGATCGTGATCGAGCATCACCAGGCGGTAATGGCGCACGCCGACTGGATCATCGACATGGGCCCCGGCGCAGGACACGACGGCGGCCGGGTGGTTTTCGAGGGGACACCGGCGCAACTTGTCGCTGCCAGGTCGACCCTCACCGGCCAGCACTTGGCCGACTACTGCGCGCCAGCCCGCAGCTAGCCTACCGGCCGGGCGCCCGCCCCCTCCACTCGCTCGACGAGGCGCTCGATTGGCTCAAGCGCGCACCTTTCCATGGAGGGATCTTCGAGGTTCGTCAGATCTTGGAGTTCGAAGGAATGTGAAGGAGCTCTCGACTTAATCCGCTCGGTAGACTGCCTTCGGCTACGGTCGTGGCGATTGGTTCAGCGCAACCCGCTTGCGCCTTTAGCGCAAGGCTAGCCGATGACTTTTCGGTCGACCCTCGGTCTAATAAAGTAAATGACGGAGGGACTGGTCATGAATATGCCGATGACCGTGAAAACGGAAATCCTGAAGGTGCCTGGCGCGAGCATCTATTACGAGGTTCGGGGATCGGGTCCCGTGCTGCTGATGATGCCGGGCGGCCCGGCGGACGCGGGGGCATTTCGCCGGATCGCTGGATACCTCGAGTCCGACTTCACGGTGGTGACCTATGACCCGCGGGGGCTATCGCACAGTCCGCTTGACACGCCAGTCAACGACGAGCGGATCGTGCAGATCTTCGCCGACGACGCGCACCGGCTGCTGGCCGCGACCACCACGGAAGCGGCCTTCGTGTTTGGCAGCAGCGGGGGAGCGGTGATTGCACTCGAGCTCGTCGCTCGCCACTCTGACCAGGTTCGCACGCTGGTACCACACGAGCCGCCGGCGCCTGCCCTCCTCCCAGATCCCGCGCGCGAGCGGGCGACCATGGAAGAGATCGTTCACACCTATCGCACTGCGGGCATCGGGCCGGCCATGCAGAAGTTCATGGTGCAGACCCGCATCCGCAGCGGTCCGCCACCTCCGCCACCAGGTGAGCCGACACCCGAGATGCGCGCGGGGATGGAGCAGATGAAGCGGAACATGGACTTTTGGCTCGGTCACTACTTCCTTGCGATTTCGGCCTATGAACCCGACTTCGACGCGTTGAAGGCAGCCTCATCTCGGATCGTCCCCGGAGTCGGAGAAGAGTCGCGCGGCGAGTTGGCGAATGAGGGCGGGCTCGAACTGGCCAGGCGGCTGGGCACAGAGGCGGTGGTGTTTCCCGGCGCGCATGGAGGCTTCGACAGCAACGCGCCCGAATTCGCGATCAAGCTGCGCGAAGTGCTGGCAAGCTAACGTCAGAAAGGAGAAGACTCATGCTCAAGGCAAAAGCGGCGTTCAGCGGTTTTTCGGTCAACGACCTGGCGAAGGCGAAGACCTTCTATACGGACACCCTGGGTTTACCGGTCGATCCCGATGGGGTAGGCGTGCGACTGCATCTTCCCGGCGGCGGAACGGTCTTCGCGTACTCAAAAAACGATCACCAGCCGGCCACCTTCACCATCTTGAATTTTGTGGTTGACGACATCGATGCCGCGGTCGACGACCTGACACGTCGCGGCGTGCGCTTCGAGCACTACGACACCGGCACGAAGACGGACGAGAAAGGTATCTTGCGCGGCAGGGCGCAGAATCGGGGCCCGGACATCGCCTGGTTCAAGGACCCTGCCGGCAACTTTCTGTCCGTGATCCAAAACGACAGATGAGGAGGAGCGCAGGGTAATGGATTGGAAAATTGAACTGGTCGCCGTACCGGTATCGGCCGTAGACAGGGCCAAGGCGTTTTACGTCGAGAAGGTTGGCTTCAATGCCGATCACGATCAGCAAGTCAATGAGAATTTGCGCTTCGTGCAGTTGACGCCGCCGGGTTCGGCCTGTTCGATCTACATCGGCACCGGACTCACACAAATGAAGCCGGGTTCGATCGAGGGTCTGCAGATGGTGGTGCCGGATATCGAAAAGGCGCATCAGGAGCTTGCGGAGCGTGGTGTCGCGGTCAGCAATATCACGGACTTGTCCTGGGGAAGGTTCGTGTACTTCAGTGATCCCGACGGCAATAAGTGGTCGGTACAACAGGTGCCGAAGCGGAACTAACCTGGGCCCTCCGTCAGGGCGTAGCGACGAAGACGTGTCGTGGGACCGAAGCGTTATTGGCGTAGCCGAGGGCGTTCCACACCGGTTCCATCGGTTGTTTCGCTCCGTTAGAATCGGTCGCCCGCGCCAGCAAGGTCGCCGGTCCCGGACGCGTGGGCGACCACGCAGCCTCCCACCGGGACCAGGTATAGGCGCGCGGCATCCCTTGCATCGTCGCCTCACGCCAGGTGCTGCCGCCGTCGTCGCTAAGTTCGACGAGGGTCACCTGACCGTCGCCGGTCCAGGCGACGCCCCGCACCAGCTGACGCGCCAGCGCGACCGTGGCCCCCTCGGCTGGATCAAGGATCAACGAGCGAACCTGCATCTTCCTTAGCGGACGATCGCCGATCACGTATCGCTCGACCTGGAAGTGGCCCCGAAACGGAGTGCGGCTCACCTCGATCGCGGCCAACCACTTTACGGCCGCCATCCCGTACCAGCCGGCCACCACCAAGCGGAACGGCGCTCCGTGCTCCGGCGTGAGCGGCTCGTCATTCATCGTGTCGACCAGCAGCACGTCGTCGCCCAGCGCATCGTGGATGGGCAAGGATCGAACGAATCCGTCTGCGCCGGTAAAGACGACCTCCTCGGCCTCAGTGGCAACCTCGGCCTGGCCGAGGGCCGCCGACAGCGGGACCCCCTCCCAGGCAGCGGTGCTGACCGCGCCCAGGCCCCACGGCTCGCCGGGGACCGGCGGGTTCATGAACGCGCGGCCGTTGCCGGCGCATTCGAGCGTCGCCGTCAGCCGGCGTCGAGGCAGTCGGCGTAGATCCTCCGCCGCAAGGGTAAGCGGCCGTCTGACCGCGCCGCCGACCGTAAGGCTGGTCGCCGGCGCCGGAATCGGAAAGTTGTTGCGAATATAGAAGGCCGAGACCGGCGTCAGGCCGTCGTCCTGCAGCTTTAGTGAGCTCTCGGCACACAATGGCTCCGATCCGACAACCACGAGCTCGGATGTGGACGTCATCGCGTGCTACACGTACCACATTCGCCGGGTCGATATCCTGATCCGAAAAGGTGCCGAAAAAGCAGCCATTTGAAGAAGCCGTCCGCCGGGTGCTGCGCGACCTCCGCCGCGGGGAGGTAGTCAGCTACGGCGAGGTGGCGCGCCGTGCGGGATACCCGCGAGCGGCCCGAGCCGTCGGCAACATACTGGCCAGGCACACCGGCCTTCCCTGGTGGCGTGTGATTCGTGTCTCGGGGGAGCTGGCAGCGCATAGCCGGCAGGAGCAGGAGCGCCGGCTCCGGCGGGAGGGGGTTGTTGTTCGGAATGGCGCTGTCAAGTCACAAATGGCCTCAGGAAAGCCAGTATTGCGGCGCCAGCCTTAACACCGGTTAACTGAACGTTGACTTAAGGCTGCACGGGCGATATCGTGTTTGGGAATCAACCCACAAGGGAGGGAATGCTTGACTAAATCGCATCGTCTACGCGTACTCGCTGCGTTCGGACCCGCGCTCCTCGCCGCCGGCGCCGTCGCCGCCTCGGCCTCTAACGCTTTTGCTGCTACGGCAACGGCTCAGCCCGAGGGGCAAGCGCTCTTCACCACCCAGGGGAGCGTTGCTCCACAGTTCCTGGCTGGCGCGACGACAATCCCGCACTGGACCTTCCAGTTCACCGACCCGACCAACCATGTGACCTATCCGATCACGATGGTTGGCACGGACCCCAGGGTCGGTGGGACGACCACCGTCCACACGGTGCTCATCCCGCTGAAGATGAACTTCGTGGCGGCCGGGCAGGATCCGTCCAGCCTCGTCAACCAGGGCTATCCCGGCTTTCAGCCCCAGTTCGTCAACCACACGTTTGACGGCACCACCAAGCTGGCCCAGACAGAGGCCTCGCCGATCTTCTCCGACTATAGCTACCCGACCGATCTGGGTGGTGACACCGGCCAATTGGGCGATGTTTACATGCGCGCCCAGTTCAATAAGATCGCGTCCAACTACCACGTCAAACTCGACTTCACGGTCGCCCCGACGCAGACGCTCGACGTTCCGGCGACCAAGGGCATTGCGTACGAGCGCCCAGTGTCGCAGTGGCGCCGGACGCATGGGCTGCAGACGAACGCCGACTTGACCGGGCTTGCGGAAGTCAACTGGTTCTCAACCCAGCTGCAGAGCCTGATGGGTTCCATGCAGATTTCTGCCACCACGGTGCCGATCTTCCTCACCGACAATGTGCTGCTCTACATCAAGGGCACGCCGATCGGCTATCAGAACTGCTGCATCCTCGGCTACCACGGCGCCTCGATGCCGGTCGGCCATGGCACCGGCACGTTGAACGGCCAGGGCAAGCAGCCGGTCCAGACCTTCATGTACGCGGCGTACACCACACCCGGGACCTATTCGGGATACGAGCAGGACTACACCCTGCCCCTGGATCGGACGACGCCTAAGCCGACGCGCGGCCTGGCGGACATCCACGCGCTGAGCCACGAGGTCTCTGAGTGGCTGGATGACCCCTTTACGAATAATGCCGTGCAGCCATGGAAGGTCGCGTCGGCGCCGCAGTACGGATGCACGAGAGTGCTCGAAGTCGGCGACCCGGTGGTCGGCGTCTGGTTCGGCCTCCCGGGCAACAACACCGCGACCGATTTCGCCTCTCAACAAATGTGGCATCCGGAGGACGAGGTCTTCGCCCAGTGGTTCGGGCGCGGTGGTGTCGAGCCGGTGCTCGGTGCGGCAATCCCCAACACCGATGGGTCGCAGCGCCTTACGTTCATGGGTTCGCTGACGAGCTCGCTTCCCGGTTACTCGTCATTCGCGATCTACGCGACAAACTGCTAACGACGGTCGTTCTTTAGGAGAAAGAGGCCGGGCAGTGCCCGGCCTCTTTGCTTATGCCGGACTCGTGATCAGCGACTCGATAATTTCGCGGACACCGGCACCGTTTTCGCCTCGCGTTACCTGGTCGGCACGCGCTTTGAGCATCTCGAGGGCGTTCGCGACCGCGACGCCGCGGCCGCACATCGTTAGGAAGGCCTCATCGTTCTCGGCGTCGCCGATGGCGATGACGTCCTTAGGGGATAGCCCGACCTCCTCGAGCGCGGCGCTCAGCCCGGTCGCCTTGTTGACGGAGGCGGGCAAGACCATCACCGAGCCCTTGTTCAAGATCACTTGCAGGTCGAGGCCCAACTCGCCGATCACGTCCAGTACGACGCGTTCGTTTGGCTGCTCGGTGGCCACGAAAACCTGGCCGGCGGTCAACGGTTGAACGCCTCGCCGGTGGAGTTCCTCGACGAACGCCGGGGGAGGCGGCTTGTTCAGCACGCGAGTCTCTCGCGACTGCGGTCGGTACACAATCGGCCCGTTCTCTGCGACAACGCGATCGAAGATCGTAACCTCCGCGAAGACTCGGATCAGGTCATCCACCCGCCGACCCGTCACCAGGATCAGCTTGCGCCCCGTGGCCGCCAGCCCACGCAGAGCGTCGATCGTCTCGGGTTCGACCATGCCGTGCGAGGCCAGCGTGCCATCGTAATCGGTCGCAAGCGCGAGGTAGCGCATCGGCTTGACCTAGACGCGCTTTGGACCAGGGCCGGCCGCGAGGATGATGCGGATTGGCCGGTCGTGCCGCAGGAAGTCCCAGGCCCACGCGGCCAAGGCGCTGATGCGATTGCGGAAGCCGATCAGGTAGTAGATGTGGACGAAGAGCCAGGTCAGCCATCCGAGGAAACCAGTGAATTCCAGTCCGCCGGGGAGGTGGGTCACGCCGGCACTGCGGCCGATGGTCGCCATGGTGCCCTTGTCGAGGTAATGGAACGGCGTGCGTTCAGTCTGAATGCCGCGGATCTCGTCAACAATGGTGCTGGCGACGTAGCGTCCCGCCTGCATCGCGGGCGGGGAGAGCATGGGAAGCTCGCGCTCGCCGACGCGTGGTGAGGCGGCGTCGCCGATGGCGAACGCACCCGGTGAGCCGGGGATCCGCAGCCATTCGTCCACCTGGATGCGCGCATTCCGAAACCGGGGAATGGCGGACTCGCCGATCGGGTCGATGGGTCGGACGCCCGCCGACCAGATGACGGTGGCGCTGGCGATCGCGGTTCCGTTGGAGAGGGTCACCGAGTGGCCGTTCGCAGTCTTCACCAGGGCGCCGGTGCGGACCTCGACGTTCCGCCTGGTCAGGACGCGCTGGGCGTAACGACCAAGGCGACCGGAGAATGCGTTGAGCAGACGGTCGGTGCCTTCCACCAGCACGATCCGGATCTCGGCTCGCGAGACCTGGTGATAGTCCTTCCCGGCGACGATGCTCATCAACTCGGTGAGCGCTCCTGAGGACTCGACGCCAGTTGGGCCGCCGCCGACGACAACGAACGTGAGCAAGGCCCGGCGCGCCTCGGGATCGGGCTCGGCATCGGCGCGTTCGAGGCACGTCAGGACCTGGTTGCGCAGCCGGGTCGCGTCTTCAAGCGATTTGAGCCCGAAGGACACCCGGGCCACGTCCTGGTTCCCGAAGTAGTTATCCGTACTGCCGGTCGCCAGAACGAGGTAGTCGTACGCCAGTGGAGGCGCGCCGTCGAGCCGGACCAGCTTATTCGATAACTCGACGCGGGTCACGGTCGCCTGCCGAAAGCGCACGTTGGGGGAATGGCGAAAGACGGTGCGCAGCGGATAGGCGATGTCACTCGGGTTGAGCAGCCCGGTGGCCACCTGGTAGAGGAGGGGCGTGAAGAGGTGGTAGTTGTGCTGATCCAGGAGGGTGACGTCGACCGGCGAGCCGTCGAGCTTCGTGGCGCACGCGAGGCCACCGAACCCCGCGCCAACGATCACGACGTGCCTGCGGCCCCCACCCTGACCCTCCCCCGCGAGCGGGAGAGGGGAGTGAGCATCAGTCATCGGTGACGACGCGGAGCTCCGCGTGTGCTTGTCGCAGGGCAGCCTCGACGGCGGCTGGCGAATCGGCGCGCGCGAACATGAAGCCGAGATAACGATCACCCTCCGGCAGTCGCACAAGCTGCTCGCCCGGCGGGATCGTGATTACTAACCCATCTACGCCTGGCACCTGCCGTGCCTCCGACTGTCCATCTACGACTTTCAGACGTCCGTCAGTCGGAATCGGAAGCATCATCACCCCGGCGGCGCTCCGCTCACGGTCGTGGGCGGGCATGGGAAGGCCGGCGGCGTGCCGCAGGATCAGCTCCTCGAGCGAGATCCCCGATCCAAACCGGAGCGTGCGGGAGCACAGACCGCCAATTGACCTCGCGGCCAGCTCGAGCATCCAGATTCCGCGGTCGTTGATGCGTAATTCGGCGTGGATCGGGCCATCCGTCAGTCCCAGAGCACGCGCGGCCCGTGCCGTCGTATCTCGAATCTCCGCCTGCCGCTCATTCGAAAGCCGCGACGGTGTGACGTAAATCGTCTCCTCGAAGAAGGGACCGCTGAGCGGGTCGGGCTTGTCGAAGATGGCCAGCAGGTCGAGTTCGCCACCTCGCAGCAGCGCCTCCACGGCCACCTCGTCGCCAGCGATGAAGTCTTCAACCAGCACGGCCGGCCGCACCCCGTCTCGCTGGCATGCCGCGACGATCGCCCTAACACGGGCAAGGACATCGGGAAAGCCGTCGGCGTTGTCGGCCTTGACTACGCCCTGGCTCCCGGATAGATCGAGTGGCTTGACCACGCAGGGATAGCGCACGCTGGTCGCTACGCCAGCCGGGTCTTCGTCGGCATAGACCGTCCGAAAACCTGGCGTCAGCAGCCCGGCCGCTTGAAATCGCTGACGCATGAGCGCTTTGTCGCGAGCTGCCTCGACGGCGTCGACCGGGTTGTGCGCGAGGCCAAGCGCCTCGGCTGCCGAAGCTGCCAGCAACGTCCCCGTGTCATCGACGGCCGCCACGGCGTTCAACGGGTGATCTGCGGCGAAGGCAACGATTCGCTGTGTGGATCGCGCCACGTCGTGAAAGTCGAGCCGGAGCTGGCGGCCCTCCATCAGCTTGGCTAGCGCGGACCGGTGTTCGGAGCCAACTACGACCTCGATGCCCAGCCTGGACGCCGCTTCCATGAAGTCGTGCGTTCGATAGGTGCGGCTCGGGATAAGGAGAAGCACGCGGGCCATCCCTGTTAGTTGACCATGAATACAATGACGGCAATGCCGCCGATCATCACCGTGACGCCCGCCGCGAAGGCGAAGATCGAGGCCGTTCGCGCCAAGAGCGGGCATCCGGATGCGCGCCTTCGGATCGCGATCGCGGGTCGCCGGGGCGGTCAGTTTGTGTACGAGCTGGATCTCGTCGCACCGGAAGACGCACCGGCCACGGACATCGTGATCGAGACGCCGGACCTTGGGCTGCTGGTCGAGCCGGGCAGTGCCGCAAAGCTCGAGGGGGCCGTGATCGACCTCGATCCCTCGGCGCTTGGCGGTGCGCTTCGGATCGACAATCCAAACGAGGGCTGGCGCGATCCAGTCGCGGCTCGCATCCAGGAGGTGCTCGACCGGCAGATCAATCCGTCGGTGGCGGCCCACGGCGGATTTGTTGACTTACTCGAGGTGCGGGGTAGTGCCGCGTACGTGCAATTGGGTGGCGGCTGCCAGGGCTGCGCGCAGGTCGACGTGACCCTCCGGCAGGGCATCGAAGTGGCGATCAAGGCTGCCGTTCCGCAGATCGTCGAGGTGATCGACGTGACCGATCACGCCGCGGGCACCAACCCCTACTTCCAACCGGCGAAGAAAGCCTCCTAGCTCAGATCGTGGCGATGCGACGAAGCCGCATTCGCGGCCCGAAGCGCGGCGCCTGGATGCCGCCCAGTGTCAGAAGGCGGATGACGCGAGCGCGATGTCCCCGGTAGGGCTCGAGCAACTCCAACATGCGGCCCTCGCTGCCGCGGACTTCGCCGCCGAGGGCCCAGGCGACCTGGTGGGGCAGGTGGTAATCGCCCAACGACACCACATCGCGATCGCCATAGGCGACCGCCGACACCTCCGCCGCCGACCAGGGACCGATCCCGGGAAGCGAAGTGAGCAGGCGGCGGGCTTCGGCCGGTTCCATGGTGGCGGTCGCCTCGAGGCGCGCGGCCCGACTCGCGACCAGCTGGATCACCGCGAACCGCCGGCGCTCAATGCCGAACCGGTGGACGGCCCAGTACGGCGTCGCCGTCACATGCTGCGGTGACGGAGGCACCATCAGGCCGGCATCCCCCGGAGCCGACTCGCCGAGCGCGTGTACGAGCCGAGCATACGAGGCATAGGCCTCGACGCCCGGCACTTTCTGCTCGAGGATGGTCGGCAGCAGCGCTTCGAACACCAGGCCGGTCCGGCCAAGGCGTAACCCTGGATGGTGGCGGTGGAGGTCCCAGAGGAGGCGGCTTGCCGGCTTGAAGGTCTCCGGCTGATCATCGAATCCCAGCAGCGATGGCACCTGACCGATGAGCCAGCGCGCACCCGCACCCCAGGCTGCTACAGCCAGCCGGGTCCCGCCATGCTCCAGCCGCACTGTGGCGGGGCCGTCGGGGGTTCGGGTCGCCCGCCAAACGCCGTCCGGCCCAAACCGAATCGTAGGATCGGATGGACCTCGCCGCAGTCGGCCGAGCGTCATGCTGAGGTCGAGCGGGAAGGGGAGGGGGAGCGTCAGGCTGGCGTCGGGCGGCACAGCGAAACCTTAACGCGGAATGCTCGAGCCTGACTGCCGTGGCTGGAACTGTGCTGCGTATGATCGAGTCAGCTGATAGAAGCGGCTGCGGGGCCTGAGGAGACGACCCATGCTGAAGCTTGGTTCAAAAGCGAAACCGATCGGCACGCCTGTGGTCTGCCCCGCCTGCCGCTACCCCAACGTGGGCATCAATATCTGGTGCGAGCGCTGCCGGACACCGCTGGATTGGAATCAAGGTTCGCCCGGCCCCACGAGCCCTCCGCCAGCGCCGGCGTCAGTCGTTCCTGCCGCCACGCTCAGGGCGGCCCGGGTGCATCCCGCCCGTCGCAGGCGCACGTTCAGTCTTCCGACGCTGAGTGTGGCGCGCCCGAGGGTGCCCCGTGTGCCGCGGATCGCGCTGGTCGTCGCGGCGATCCTGGCCGTACTGCTGGTCGTGCCCCTCGCCTACGTGCTGCTTCCCGCAGGTCGTGCCGCCGTGGAGCGCCAGAGCGCAGCAAGCCAACTGGGATTGACGAATGGCGCAACGGCAGGTGAGACGGCGCAAGCAGCGGCCATCCAGGGGGTCGAGACCAAGACCCACTTGCATTACCAGACCGGCACGTGCGCGACCAATGCGCCTTGCCTGACGGTTGCGAGCGAAACGATGGGGAAGGACGCGGCGGCGGTGGTGTTTTCGACCGCGAGTTCGGCCGGGCGGCAATGCGTCGGTTATGTCTATCGGAGTGACGGGCGCTGGCATTTTCGAGACGCGGTCTGTGGCCTACCAGGACAGCTGAGCCCGCTGATCGGTCATGACGCCACGATTCATTTGCCGGCCAATTGCGCCAATGTCCGCGACGGGTCCAGCCTCAAGGCTCGTGTGGTCGCCTGCCTCAATGCTGGTACGACCGTCCACGTTGACGGCGGCCCGACGTACGCCGACAGCATCATATGGTGGCACGAACCGCAGGGCTGGATCTCGCACGATTTCCTAACGGGGCCATAGATCCCCCACCCTACCCTCCCCTAGCGGGGGAGGGAGAACACTAGCTAGTCGCGCTCTTGTGGCGCCTGTGATCGAAGGCGCTTGACCATTTCGAGCAGCATCTTGTAGGTAATGGTCGCGTTGTCCATGAGCAGGGGCTTGATGTCCCAGGAGATCAGGGTCAAACAAACCGTGTCGGTGTCGGCCTTGACGTCGGCCGTCCTGGGGCCCCCATCGAGGACGGAGATCTCCCCAAAGAACTGACCCGGTCCCATCGAGGCAACCTTTTGGCCGTTGCGGATCACTGAGACGCTTCCCTCCTTGATGATGTAGAGGCCGTGCCCGCCGGCGCCGGACTTGACGATGGTGGCGCCGGGTTCGTAGCGCTGCTCTTTGGCGAGCTTCGCCAATAGCTCAAGTTCCTTGCGGTCGAGGCCGGCGAAGAGCGGGACCCGTCGCAGCGACTCGGTTGCATCAGTCTTGACTGCCATCGATTCCTCCTGCGTTCTGAGCGCGACCCTACGATACCTCACCCAGTGGCTAGGCGCCGGTCAGGCGCCGAGGTGCGCGGCCTGGAACTGGTTACGGAGCCCCCAGATGCCGTTGACGTAGCTGCGGCTGCTCGGGTAGATGCCGTGGCGGCGGACGCCCGTCAACCCCTGGTAGTAGGCCGCGAGGACGAGCTTTGGATCCTGCAGCTGGTCGAGGTAGGAGCGAAGCAGGGCGGCGCCCAGCTCGGCATTGTCCACCGGATTGTTCAGGTCGACCCGACGGTGCAAAAGGGCCGGGCCCGCCCAGGCGGCGGTATAAGGTTCCACCTGCATCAAGCCGACGGCGCCGGTACGCGAGAGAGCCGATTGCTTCCAGCCACTCTCCCAATAGGCGACCGCGAGCACGAAGTTCGGATTCAGATTGTGATGCCGGGCGGCCCGGATCAGGATGGCGCGCGCCTGCGCGGCCGTCAGCGGGGCGGGGGGCGCCGCCGCACGATGGACCACCCGAACCGCCGGCCGGGTGCTCTTCTTGGCGGAGGCATAGGCGGGCTGGCCGGCTAAGGCAACGGTCAGGCTGGCGGCGGCCGCGACCGCGACCACCAGGCGGGGAAGTTTGGGCATGAGACGGAAACGTGACGGGGGCGGCCCGGCTTGCTCTTCCGAGCGCAAATTCTTGTTAAGGGCCACCCGTCCCTTGACTTTGGTTGGGGTCGGGCATCAAATATGAGCAGCCCGAATTGGGGGATCGAATTTTGCTCGGGCGAAGGAAGGCATAAGGATGCCGACAGTGACCAAGGAGGAGCAGATCCGTGCCGACACGGCGCGCCTCCACCAGATGGGCTACGCGCAGCAGTTGTTCCGCGACATGGGTGGCTTCAGCAACTTCGCGATCTCGTTCACCATTATTTCGGTCTTAACCGGCGGACTCACCCTCTACAGCTACGGGCTCAACCACGGCGGACCGCAGCAGATGGGGATCGGCTGGCTGCTGGTCGGCGTGATGGTGCTCGTGGTCGCGGCGGCGATGGCGCAGCTGGCCTCGGCATTGCCGACCGCCGGCGCCCTTTACTACCAGGCCGCCAAGCTCGGGAATAAGCACTGGGGCTGGATCACGGGCTGGTTCAACCTGATCGGCCAGATCACGATCACGACCGGCATCGTGTATGGCAACGCGCTCTTTGCGGCCGCGTTGCTGACCGCGCTCTTCAATTACCCGTCCGACCTAACCACGACGGGCGGCAAGGTAGGCGTGATCGCCATCTTCGCCATCCTGCTCGCCGTGCAGGCGACCATCAATCACGTCGGCGTCCGGTTGGCTGCGCGTGCCGCCGACATTAGCGTCTGGTGGCACATCGGCGTGATCGCCGTGCTGCTGGTGGCCGTTGGCATCCTGCATCCGCTGCACCCGATCAGCTACGCCTTCACGCAGTCGTACAACCAGTCGGGCTTCGGGTCACCAATCTACGCGTTCCTCGTCGGCTTGCTGCTGGCGCAGTGGACGTTCACCGGCTACGACGCCTCGGCGCACGTCACCGAGGAAACCGTCAACCCGGCGAAGCGAGCGCCATGGGGCATCATGAACTCAGTCTTCTGGTCGCTGATCTTTGGCTACCTGATGCTGCTCGCGCTTACGCTGGCCATTCCCGATCTCGCGAAGACCGCGGCTAGCACCAACCCCGTGCTCGATATCGTCAAGAATGCGCTTGGGTCCACCGGCGGCCTCATGCTCTTCGCCGGATTCGTCATCGCGCAGGCCTTCTGCGGGCTGAGCTCGATCACCTCGAACTCACGCATGCTGTTCGCCTTCAGCCGTGACGGGGCCCTACCCGGTTCCAAGTGGCTGCACGTCGTGAGCAAGAAGTACCGGACCCCGGCGCGGGCGATCTGGGTAGCGGCGATCGTCGCCTTCATCCCGGCCCTTGCGCAGTTCCCTGTGCCCGCAATCTACTCGATCGTCGTGGCGATCTCCGTCATCGGGCTCTACGTCTCGTACGTGATTCCGGTGCTGCTCGCCTTGATCTATCCCAACCGTTGGAAGCCGGGGCCTTGGAATCTTGGTCGCTACTGGCCGATCGTGGGCTGGGTGGCCGTCATCTGGGTCGCGGTTATCAGCGTGATCCTGATGCTGCCCGAGTTCAAGGCGGACTACACCGGCGACGTGATTGGCTGGCTGACGGCGACCGGCACCTGGGCCGGACCGGCGGTGGCGATCTTCCTGATCATCGGCGGCCTCTACTATCTCCTCTGGGGCAAGAACCACTACAAGGGCCCGATCATCATGGGTTCCGAGGATGAGATGCGCCGCCTGGAGCAGGAAACCGAGAAGGGATCGATCTACCGCGAGCCCGGCGTTACCGAACCTGCGCCAACGCTCGCACCGCAACGCGTCTGACGCCTTAGCGAAAGAACAGGGGGAGCGAGCCACGCGGCTCGCTCCTCTGTGATTGAGGGAGGGGAGATGGGACGACTCGACGGCAAGGTCGCGCTGATCACCGGCGCGGGGAGTGGCATGGGCCGGCTGGCGGCCCAGACCTTCGTCCGCGAAGGCGCCCAGGTGGTCGCCGCGGACGTCAACACCAGGGCGGTGCACGAGACCGTCGCCGACCTCGAGGGTAAGGCGGTGGCGGTGGTCGGAGACGTCACCCACGATGCCGACGTGGCGGTCTTCGTCGAGACCGCGGTCGGCCATTTCGGCAAGCTCGACGTGCTCTACAACAACGCGGGCATCTTCGATGAGGCCGACGAGTCTGTCCTGACGACGACCGATGCGATCTGGGACCGGACCATGGCCATCAACGTAAAAGGGTTGGCCTTCTGCTGCAAGCACGGCATCCCCGAATTGATCAAGGTCGGCGGCGGCTCGGTGATCAATATCGCCTCCTTCGTGGCCCTGGTCGGCTGCACCGTGCCGCAGGATGCCTATACCGCCAGCAAGGGCGCGGTCATCGCCCTGACGAAATCGCTGGCGGTCCAGTTCGGCCCCAAGGGCATCCGCACCAACGCGATCTGTCCGGGGCCGATCGAAACCCCCCTGATGCGCGATCTGCTGAAAGACGAGGCGAAGAAACGCCTCCGGCTCAACCGGATCCCGATGGGCCGCTTCGGGCATGCGGAGGACGTCGTGTCGCTGGCCGTCTACCTTGCCTCCGACGAGTCGACCTGGACCAACGGCGCCGCCCTCGTCGTCGACGGCGGCATCACGTCAAACTATTTCTGATGATCACCACCGAGCGCCCAACCCAGCTCCTCATCGGCGGGAGCTGGCGCGCGGGCGAGGGAGACAAGACCTTCGACGTCGTCGAGCCGGCGACCACCGAGATAATGGCGAGGGCGGCCGTCGCCTCGCCGGCCGACGTGGATGCCGCGGTGAAGGCGGCCCGCTCGGCGTTCGAAGGCGGCGCCTGGAGCGACGCCGCCGCCAGTGCCCGAGCCAAGGTCCTCTACAAGATCGCGGAGCTGATCCGCGCCGATGCCGACCGGCTGGCCGCGCTCGAAGCGCGCAATGCGGGCAAGCCGATCCGCGATGCCCGCGACGAGGTGCTGGGCGCTGCGCAGTGCTTCGAGTACTACGCCGGCGCCGCCACCCGGATCTTCGGGGAAACGATTCCGGTCACGGCGCCCGGCCTTGACTTCACGTTGCGCGAGCCAGTCGGGGTGGTGGCGCTGATCGTGCCCTGGAACTTTCCGCTGACGATCGCCTCCTGGAAGGTCGCCCCGGCCCTGGCGGCCGGCAACGCGGCCATCCTGAAACCGGCGAGCTACACGCCGTTGACCGCGCTGGAGTTGGGGCGGATCGCGCTCGAAGCCGGACTCCCTGAGGGCGTGCTCAACGTCATCACCGGGCCAGGGGCCACGACGGGCAACGCGTTGGCCGGCCATCCGGGTGTCGACAAGATCGCCTTCACCGGCGAGACGCTGACCGGGGTGAGCATTCTCCAGCAGGCGGCGCCGAATATCACGCGGGTCTCCCTCGAGCTGGGTGGAAAGTCACCAAACATCATTTTTCAAGACGCCGACCTGGAGAAAGCCGTGCCGGCCGCGGTCAGCAGCGTCTTCGGCAACGCCGGCCAGGACTGTTGCGCGCGAAGCCGAGCCTTCGTCCATCGCTCGATCGCCGAGGAGTTCGATCAGCGGGTAGCGCTTGGCAGCCGGCAGTTGACGGTGGGAGATCCGCTCGATGCCGCGACCGAAATCGGTCCGTTGATCTCGATGAAACAGCGCGAGCGGGTGCAGGCGTACGTCGAGGTAGGACAGCGCGAGGGAGCGCGGCTGCTGTCCGGCGGCTCGGCCCCCGGCGGCGCGCTGGCACGCGGCAGCTACCTTGAGCCGACGGTGTTCGATCGCGCCGACAACCGAATGCGCATCGCCCAGGAGGAGATCTTCGGCCCGGTGCTGACCATCATCCCCTTCGATGACGAGGACGAAGTCCTGCGATTGGTCAACGACACCCCGTACGGACTCTCGGGCTCGATCTGGACTCGCGACGTCGGCCGCGCCCTGCGGGTGGCACGCGGCGTCAAGACCGGCGTGCTGAGCATCAACAGCAGCCGGAGTGTCCACCAGGAAGCACCGTTCGGCGGGTACAAACGCAGCGGCATCGGTCGCGAGCTCGGCATGCACGCGCTCCAGCTCTACACGGAAGTCAAGAACGTCTTTATCAGTCTCGAATAAGCAGGAGGGATTCGACATGGCGCGCACAGGGACCGCGACGCGCGAGCGATCGACGACAACCCGAGCCGACCGCACCAACGGACAGTCGCGCCGGCAGGAGAAGACGGCCAAGATCACACTCGAGGAACTCGTCCGCCAGACCAAGGCGGGCGAGGTCGACACGGTCATCATCGCGATCGCCGACCTCCAGGGACGGCTGATGGGCAAGCGGCTGACCGGCCCCTATTTCCTCGACCACGTCGACGAGGGGCTGCATGCCTGCGATTACCTGTTGGCGATGGACGTCGACAACGAACCACTCCCCGGATTCAAATTCACCAACTGGGGGACCGGCTACGGCGACATGCACGGCCATCCCGACCTGTCCACCATTCGGCGAATCCCCTGGTTGGAGAAGACCGCGCTCATCCTCTGCGACATCGAAACCATGGACGGCAAGCCGGTGCCCGTCGCGCCCCGCCAGGTGCTCCGTCGCCAGATCGACCGCGCCCGCAAGCTCGGGTTCAATCCCAAGACCGGCTCCGAGCTGGAGTTCTATCTCTTCAAAGACACCTACGAGCAGGCGGCCGAGAGGGACTACCGCGATTTGCAGCCGTACGGCCGCTACATCGAGGACTACCACATCCTGCAGGGCACCAAGGCGGAGTGGTTCAACCGGCTGATCCGCAACGGGATGGAAGGCGCCGGCGTGCCGGTGGAGAACAGCAAGGGGGAGTGGGGGTTCGGGCAGCAGGAAATCAACCTGCGCTTTGCCGAATCGTTGGAAATGGCCGACCGGCACGTGGTCTACAAGAACGGCGTCAAGGAGATCGCCGCCCTCAACCAGGTGGCGGTGACCTTCATGGCGAAGTGGTCGATGGCCCAGGCGGGCAGCTCGTTCCACCTCCATTCGTCGCTTTGGGACGTCAAGAGCGATAAGGCGCTCTTCCACTCGGCCAACGGCGGCCCGCACGGCATGTCGCCGCTGTTCCAGCACTACCTCGCCGGCCTGATCGCGCTGGCCCGCGACTTTTCGCTCTTCTACGCGCCGTTTGTCAACTCCTATAAGCGCTACCAGGCGACCTCATTCGCGCCCACCTCGATCGTCTGGAGCTGGGACAACCGGACCTGTGGCTTCCGCATCATCGGCCACGGCTCGGGGCTGCGGGTCGAGTGCCGAATTCCCGGGGCCGACGCGAACCCATACCTGGCCTTTGCAGCCACGATCGCCGCCGGCCTGCACGGCATCGAGAACAAGCTCGAGCTACCGCCCGAGTTCCATGGCGATGCGTACACAGCCAAGGACCTGCCGCGCGTGCCCGGCAATCTGACCGAGGCGATCAACGCCCTGGAGAAGAGCCAGGTGGCTCGCGAGGCTTTCGGCGACGAGGTCGTCGAGCACTACCTGCACTCGGCGCGGCTCGAGCGGCAGACGTTCGACAGCGCGGTCACCGACTGGGAGTTGCGAAGAAACTTCGAGCGCATCTGACCGCCGTCCTCCGCTAGGCTAGACCGCGATGGTGAAGCAATCGGCTGTGGCATCACCGCCGGTCAATGTCTATGAGGCCAACGACCAGCTGACGGTCGCGATCCCGATGCCGGGCGCCCACCACGACACGGTGGCTGTCTACCTGGATGGACGGCGACTAACGGTCGACGCCGAAGCGCGCTATCCGCAGGAGCAGCAGCATTACCTCCAGCACGAATGGTCGGTCGGAACCTCCCATCGCGAGGTTGTCCTGCCGAAGCCGGTGCGGACCGGCGGCGCGAAGGCGATGCTCACGCACGGCATCTTGACGGTCTCGCTGCCGATCGGCGACGAGGAGGCCGCGTCACGGACTCGCATCCCGGTCACCGAGCCGCTTACGCACCAGGGCCAACCGCACTGACTGGGCGCGCCAGTGCGGCGCGGTGGACGCGGCTCGAGCTGCTCCACCCGATCCCGTCGCTGCTGACGACCCTGGCGGCTGTCGCCTTTGCCCTGATCTTCGGCATGGGGCTTCGCGATCCGAGGCTGTGGTGGATCGCCGCCATCATGCTCCTGGTCCAGTTCTCCATCAGTGCGTTGAACGAGTGGGCGGATGTCGACCTCGACCGGCTGGCCGGCCGTCGAAGACCGATACCGCTGGGCCTGCTGTCGCCCAGTACGGCCCTGACGGTGGCCGTACTCTGCGCAGTGGGGGCCTTCCTGCTGAGCACGCTGGCCAATTTCGGCACCGTGTCCTTGCTCCTCGTCGGGATCGGACTCGCGTGTGGCTGGGCTTACGATCTTCGGTTCAAGGGCACACCGCTGAGCTTTCTGCCGTTCGCGATTGCCTTTCCCTTAATGCCCTTCTGGATCGGCTTGCTCGCCGGTCGTCCCGCGAGTGCGCTTGGCATCCTGTTCCTTGGAGGGAGTCCGCTGGCAAGCGCCATCCACCTCGCCGACGCAATCCCCGATCGTGATCGAGACCGGGCGGCTGGGCTGCGGACGTTGGCGGTAGCGCTCGGACAGCCCGGAGCTGAACTGGTCGCCGTTGGCTTGCTGCTGGTCGGAACCCTGGTCTCGATCGTCCTGACCATTTACGGTGGCGAGACGGCGATGACCGCGCTGTCGCTGATCACGGTGGCGGCCGCCGGTATCGTCTTTGGTCTCAGCTTCCGGGCCAATCCCTCCGCGCTGCTTGGTAAATGGATCGTGATTTCGGCGGCAGTGGTTGCGGCGCTGCCGCTGGTAGTGTCGGCGAGTGGGCGATAACACCGGGCACATCGACGAGACCGCCGTTGGCAGCCATTACGGCGAATGGTTCAGCCGTGGTCTGCGGGGGATCGGCATGCGATACGTCTTTTCCAGGCGCGGGCTCTGGGTGATCAACACTCCGTACCGGCGCATCCTGAATGCGGCCAACATCACGGCGCAGGATCGGGTCCTCGACCTCGGCTGCGGGATCGGCAACATCCTCATCGCCCTCGCGGAGCGGATTGACTTCCGCCAGCCGCCCGTCGGCGTCGACGTCTCGCCCGACCTGATCAAAATCGGCGAGCGAGAAATCGCGCAGGCCGGTCTGCGCGATCGCATCCGGCTACACGTGGCGCCCGCTACCCGTCTACCGTTCGACGACGGGTCGTTTGACGTCGTCGTCACGTCACACGTGCTGAAGCACCTCGATGATGAGGCGCTGCGCACGAGTTTCCGCGAAGTCGTCCGGCTGCTGCGGCCCGGCGGGCGCTTCCTCCTCTGGGAGTTCGAAAAGAGCCCGCGATCGGCTCTGCTGTTCTGGAGTGCGCGAGTCAGTGGCTTGCCTCCAGCCTTTCAACTGCGCACCAGCGCCGAATTTTCAGCCGCGCTCCGACTTGCAGGATTCCATCGCGTGGTCCGGTTCAACACCGGTCTTTTTCTCATGCCACCGGTGCCTCGCCTCGCGTTGCTGGCGACTCGCTAGGCGCCCTTTCTACTATTAGGTCGATGGCCACGACGTTGACTGCCACTATGCGCGCGGTGGCGGTGACCCCGAAACAACCCGGCAGTGCCCGGCAGGTGGAGCTTCCGATCCCGGCCGTCGCCGCCGGCATGGCAGTAATGAAGGTGCTGGAGGTTGGCATCGATGGCACGGACACCGAGATCAACCAAGGGCTGTATGGCGAGCCCCCGCCCGGTTCGAGTTTCCTGGTCATCGGCCACGAGGCGCTCAGCGTGGTCGAGGCGGTGGGGGAGGGAGTGTCGGGTTTCGCGCCCGGGGACCTGGTGGTATCGACCGTACGTCGCCCCGACAACTGTCCCAACTGCCAGGCGGGCGAAAGCGACATGTGTCTTTTCGGCAACTACACGGAACGTGGGATCAAGGGCGCGCACGGTTACATGGGTGAGTACTACAGCGAGACCCCGGCCTTCATGGTCAAGATCCCGCCCGCGCTTCGACCCTTCGCCGTGCTGCTCGAGCCGTTGAGCATCGTGGAGAAAGCGACGTATCAGGCATGGAAGATCCAGGAACGGATGGTGTGGCAGCCCACGCGGGCTGTCGTGCTCGGCGCCGGACCCATCGGCATCCTGGGCACCATCCTGCTGCGACTGCGCGGCCTCGAGGTGCACGTCTACGCAAAGGCAGCGCGAGATAGCCGGCAGAGCCGCATCCTCGAGGACCTGGGCGCGACCTATCAGAGCGTCGACGACCACCCGGTGACCGGCCTAAAGAAAGAGCTCGGACAGATCGATTTCATCCTGGAAGGCACCGGCAACAGCACAGTGGCCTTTCAGGCGATGGCGCAGGTCGGGACCAACGGCGTCGTGTGTCTCACCGGCGTGTCGGCGGGCAATCGCAGTATCAAGATCCCGGCCGACGTTATCAACCTGCAGATGGTGCTCGGCAACCGGGTGACCTTCGGATCGGTCAACGCCAACCGGCGCTACTTCGAAATGGGGTTGGCGCATTTTCAGCAGGCGGAACAACGATGGCCCGGGATCTTCCAGCGGCTCATCACCCGCCGGGTGCCATTCGGCGACTTCCTGTCAGCGCTCGATCGGCGGCCAGAGGACATCAAGACCCTGCTGACGATCGCCGCCGCCTAGGTCTCACCATGACGCTTCAGCTCGACCCCCAGTCCTGCCGCCATCTCGATCTGGCGATCCAGCGCGAGTGGCTGGTGACCAACGGGTTGGGTGGCTACGCCTCGGGGACGGTGGCCAGCGTCAACACCCGACGCTATCACGGCCTGCTGGTGGCCGCCCTGAATCCGCCAGTCCAGCGCATGGTGCTCGTGGCCGCCCTCGACGAATGGGTCCGGTCTGGTACGGCCGACCTACAAGCGCTATCGGCTCACGAGTACTGGGATGGGACCGTCTTTCCCCAGGGCTATCGACAGCTCGAGGGCGTGGAGATCGACGGCATGCTTCCGGTGTTCCGCTGGACGATCGCCGGCGGCACCATCGAGAAGCGGGTCTGGATGGAGCAGGGCGTCTCGCGGACGGTTGTCACCTACCGGCTGGTGAGCGGTTCGCCGCTCACCTTGCAGCTGCGTCCGCTCTTTGCGCACCGCGATTACCACCAGCAGCGGCACGGCCAGGGCGCCTTCGACATGAGCGAGACCACCGAGGGATGGATCATCGATGCCGCCGGGGTCCGCAGCTACTTCGGCGTTCGATCCTCGGCCACCGTGTGCAGCCGGCCTGATTGGTACTGGCGGGTTCTCCACCGGGCGGAACGCGAGCGGGGGCTCGATGACGAGGAAGACCTTTTCACGCCGGGCGTGGTCGAGGTCCCGCTCGCCGTCGGTGCCGACGTTGCCGTCGTCATTGCCACCGAGCCGACGCCGTCGAGCTGGGACGTCGCGCGATCCAGGCGAGACGCCCAGCAACGTCAGGACGCCGTCCTCGGCCCGGGGATGGAGCATCCGCTGGCGGAACAGCTGGCGCTGGCCGCGGATCAGTTCCGGGTGGTGCGGCGCACACCCGGTACGGCGCCCTCCGCCCCGCAGCGAACGGTGGTCGCCGGCTACCACTGGTTTACCGACTGGGGTCGCGACACCATGATCAGCCTGCCCGGGCTCGCGATGCGCCCCGGAACCCTCTGGGAGGCGCGCGCGGTGCTCGACACCTACATCCAGTACCTGGACCAGGGCCTGATTCCCAACCGCTTCCCCGAAGGAGGCCAGGCCCCTGATTACACCGCCATCGATGCCACCCTCTGGCTCTTCCAGGCGCTCGCTGCCTACCTCCGCGCCAGCCGCGATTGGCGGTTTATCGCCGACCGCCTGGAAGCGATGGAAGCCATTATCGACTGGCACGTTCGCGGGACGCGGCACAACATTCAGATGGATCCCGCCGACGGGCTCCTTGCCGGCGGCGAGGATGGCCTCGCCCTTACCTGGATGGACGCCAGGGTGCAGGATTGGGTCGTCACACCGCGCCGTGGCAAGCCGATCGAGGTCAACGCGCTCTGGTACAACGCGTTGCGGCTGATGGCCGACTGGTGCGAGCGGGCGATGCGGCCGGCGGGCCCATATCGTCAGATGGCGGCCCACGCACACGCATCGGCGCAGGAACGATTCTGGTTCGCGGACGGTGGTTACTGCTATGACGTCGTCGACGCGCCCGAGGGTGACGATGCCAGCCTGCGCCCGAACCAGGTCATCGCGCTGGGGCTGGTGTATCCATTGATTGAGGGCGAGCCTGCCCGACGCGCGCTCGATGTCGTCACCGCAAAACTGCTGACACCCTACGGCCTACGCACGCTGAGCCCCGATGATCCCCGATACCAGTCTTCATATCGGGGCGATCAACGCGAGCGCGACGCCGCCTATCACATGGGCATGGTGTGGCCCTGGCTGCTGGGGCCGTATCTCGATGCGCACGGCCGCCTCGACGGCGACCGGCCCGCGGTGCACCGCTTGCTCGAACCGTTCACGGCGCACCTGCTCGACGCCGGGCTCGGGACCATCAGCGAGATCTTCGAGCCCGAACCGCCCTACCGGCCGGTGGGTTGCATCGCCCAGGCGTGGAGCGTCAGCGAAGTCCTGCGTCACGTGCTCGCCCTATCCTGAGGTCGCGTGAAGCTGGTCGACGTCACCATCCCGATTCGCACCGCCATGACGGTCTATCGTGGCAATCCGCCGGTGCGGATTCACCCGGCCATGACGCTGCGAAAGGATCACGTCAACCTCAGCGAGCTCTGCCTTGGGTCGCACACCGGCACCCATGTCGACGCCCCCGTTCACTTCATCAAGGGCGCAAAGGGAATCGACCGGGTGGACCTCGATCGCTTCATCGGTCCGGTCTGGGTCGCCGACCTACGGCGCGTCCGCGGCGGCATCAGCGCGGCCGATTTGGATCGTGCGCGCATTCCAAGGAGCACCCGTCGCCTTCTGCTGCGCACCAGTAATTCACGCTTGTGGCACCCGGCGCGTCCATTTCAGACCGACTTCGTTTATTTAGCTGCGGATGGCGCCGAGTGGATGGTAGAGCGCGGCATCGAGCTGGTCGGCATCGACTACCTGTCGATCGAGGGCTACGGCGTCGAGGGCGCGCCCACGCATCATCGATTGCTCGGTGCTGGGATTCCGATTCTCGAGGGGCTCGACCTTTTCAAGGTCAGACCTGGCCGGTGGCAAATGGCGGCGCTGCCACTGCGCATCAAGGACGGTGACGCAGGCCTTACTCGCGCCGTCCTCTGGTCAACCTAAATGAGTACGGACGCTGACGTGGTCATCGTCGGCGCAGGACAGGCTGGTCTTTCGCTCAGTCACGAGCTCGCTGCCGCTGGAGTTGAGCACGTTGTTCTCGAGCGGGGCCGCGTTGGCGAGACGTGGCGAGGGCGCTGGGACAGCTTCTGCCTCGTGATCCCCAACTGGACCGTCCAGCTACCCGGCGGGCGCTATCGCGGCGATGATCCCGACGGGTTCATGCCCAAGAACCAGATTGTCAGCCACCTGGTTGGGTACGCCGAAAGCTTCAATGCGCCGGTGCGCGAGGGGGTGATAGTGAGCAGCCTGGAGCCGGCGGACCAGGGCGCATTTCTTCTCCGGACTTCATCTGGAGAATTTCGCGCGAGAGATGTCGTGCTCGCCTCGGGCGGATATCAAAAGCCGCATAGGCCGCCGGCCGCCGATGAACTTCCCCCTCGAGTCCATGCCATCGACGCCGAGGACTACGTCAACGCGACGCTGCTCCCACCAGGGAAGGTGCTGATTGTGGGCAGCGGTCAGACGGGTTGCCAGCTTGCCGAGGAGATTTTCGAGTCGGGCCGGGATGTCTTTCTCGCGTGCGGGCGCGCCCCATGGGTTCCACGTCGAATTGAGGGCCGCGACAACATCGCTTGGGTCAGTCGGACGCCCTTCTTCGATGCGAAGTTGACCGACCTGCCGAGCCCAAAGGCCCGTCTCCTCGCTAATCCACAAATGAGCGGTCGCCGGGGTGGTCACGACCTGCATTTCCGAACGCTGCAGGCGCAGGGCGTCCAGCTGCTGGGCCATCTCATCGGCGTAAGCGACGGGCGTGCCTATTTTGCGAACGACCTGGCCGATTCGGTCGCGTTTGGCGACGCACGTTATGCCGACGTCCGCGAGCTTATCCGCAAAGCGTGCGCCGCGGTATCAACACGAGCCCCGGAGATGGCCCCGCCGCCGCCTTTCAGCGCCGACCCCGCAGAGACTCTGGCGCTGGGTGACGTCGGCGCCGTCATCTTCACGTCTGGTTTCCGGCCTGACTATGCCAGCTGGGTGAGGTTTCCGCAGGCGTTCGACGATGGTGGCTTCCCGATCCAGCAGGATGGCTCGAGCGCCATCGTGCCGGGACTGCATTTCATGGGGGTCCATTTTCAGCGCAAGCGCAAGTCGGCCACGTTGCTTGGGGTCGGGGAGGACGCGACCGTCCTAGCGGACGCGATCGCGACGCGCTAGAGGATGGCCTCGTCGGTGGCGAGCTGATCGACGATCTCCTGGCGGAGCGCCGTCTCGTCGCGCTCGCGGACACTCTTGAGATTGCGGAACGGACGATCGAGGCCCATCCGCCCGTGAATCACCCAGGCACCGCCCTGGGCGAAAGCCATCAGGTTGACCTCATAGACGCGGTGCCCCTTGTTCTTCCAGGCGAGCGTCCAGCGCGGCGGGCGGCCCTGGTAACTCAGCCGTCCGCGGCCGCCGATCTTCTCGCGGTTGATCGCGGCGAGCTGCTCCTGCACCATGGCGTCGAGCGCGGTCAGCAGCTGGAACAGCCGTTCTCGGTAGTTGTCGACGCGTCCCTGGAGGTTGAAATCCGCTTCCGTGACGGGCACTTTGGTCATGATATCTTCTCCCCAGATTATCCACAGGTTGTGGGAAACGTTGGTCTTGACACCAATATGTTGGGGTCTCAAAATGGGGAGGCCCCGGATGGAAACCGCGATCGACGTCCAGCTGCTGACCCACACGCCCGATCCGGTCCGGGTGATGTATGTCGCCTTTCGCACCTGCTATTCGCGCTTCACACCACAGGAAATCTGGGCCGACATCGAGTCGGGCAAGATCACGCAGGAGAAGATGAAGGCGTTCATCTTCGACAAGTTGAAGAGCGGCCATTCCTCACCGCGCACCCAGGTGTATTTCACTTTCGCGGTGAGTGGCCTGTCTCGCGCCGCCAGCCATCAGCTCGTGCGGCACAACAACGGCATCACCTATGACCAGCAGTCCCAGCGCTATTACGCCTTCAAGGAAGCCGACTTTCCGTTTGTCGTGCCGGAAACGTGGGAGCAAGCCGGCCTGCGCGATGAGTACCTCGCGTTCATGCATCGTGTGGGCGAGCTCTATGACCAGGCGCTCAAGGCGGGCGTCCCCGCGGAAGATGCCCGCTTTCTCCTTCCCAACGCCGCCTCGACGAACCTGACCTTCACCGTGAACTTCGAAGAGTTCCTCCACATCGCGGATCTCCGCCTCTGCTGGCGCGCCCAGTGGGAGATCCGGCACATGTGGGCCAGGGCGCGCAACGCGCTCAAGGCCCAGTTCCCGGAGCTGGCCAAGCCGGTGCAGCCGAAATGCGGGGATCAGCGGCTCGGCTACTGCGATGAGCCGATGGCGGAGTACCTGAAATGCCCACTGGGTGCGCGCCGGATCCGGCTGCATAAGGACGAGATCGTGGCCGCGGCTAAGGCTGGCCGGACGCTGGAATCGAGCCCGCTCACCGAAGAGGACCTCTCGTTGCTGACGCCGAAGCCAGAGTTCGAGAAGGTTCTCACCGGCACAAATTAGTCCTGCGTTAGGATTGCCCCGTGCGACCCGCATCGGCGACGACCACGCTTGCGCGTCACTGGATTCCGGAGCGATCGTTTCTGAGCGACCTCGGCCTGGTCGTGGGGTTCAGCCTTTTCACCGGGCTCATGGCCCACGTCGCCATTCCGCTGCCCTTCACGCCGGTCCCCATCACGGGGCAGACCTTCGCCGTGCTGTTGTGTGGCGCGCTACTTGGCGCCCGGTTGGGCACCGCGTCGATGCTCCTCTACGTCACCGAGGGCATCGTCGGCCTGCCCGTCTTCGCGGCCGCGGCCAATGCCGCGACCTACGGCTACCTCGCCGGCTTCGTGGCGGCGGCCTTTGTGGTTGGCTGGTTTGCCGACTTCGGATGGACGAGAGACCTGCCGCGTACGGTGCTCGCCATGATCGCCGGCGAAGCGGCGATTTACTTTTTCGGCTTGCTCTGGCTGGCCCACTTCGTTCCGGAGTCGAAGGTCCTCGACTTCGGGCTCTACCCCTTCTTGATCGGGGACGCGATCAAGCTGGCGGCGGCGGCGATCGTCGTCCCCGCCGGGTGGCGCCTCAGCCGCGCCCGATGATCGTTTATTGCTCCAGCTGCGGATCGAAGACTGAGCCGCGGCTGGTGGCGAGGCAGTATCTACGGGCGTGTCCCAACTGCGACCGGACCTTCTTCCGCAATCCCAAGGTCGTCGTCATCGCGTTGATCGAAGACGCCGGGCGCGTCCTCCTGGGTCGGCGCGACATCGAGCCGGGGCGTGGGCTTTGGGGATTGCCCGGCGGCTACGTCGATTGGAATGAGCATCCGGAAGCTGCGCTTATCCGCGAGTGCAGCGAAGAAATGCAGATCGAGGTCGAGCCGATCGAACCGCTACCCGTCCAGCACATCGTCGTCGACGACGAGGGCATCGTCTTCCTCCCATATCGCGCGCGTCTGGTCCGGGGTGAGGCCTCGGCGGGTGACGAGGTGCAAGAGGTGGGGTGGTTCAAACCGGATGCCCTACCCTCGGTCGCCTTCCCGAGTCATCGCCAGGTGCTGCAGCGCTGGATGCACGACCTCGCGACGCGCGGCGTCGCCTGAGGCCACCGCCATCGCGCGCAAGAGCATCGTCACCAAGACCGGGGATGGGGGAGAGACCGGCCTGCTATACGGCGGTCGGGTGTCAAAGACCGACCCACGGACAGAGGCCTACGGAGCCGTCGATGAGGCGATCTCCGCGCTGGGGGTGGCGCGGGCGCTGATCAAAGACCGGGGCCGGCACGCGATCATCCTGCGGGTGCAGAGTGAGCTGTTCACCGTCGGCGCCGAGCTGGCAACCGACACCGCCGAGTACGACAAGCTGCAGCAGCATTTCATGGTCGTGACGCCGGACGTCACCAGCCGGTTGGAAGTCGAGATCGATGACCTGGAGCGGCGGGTGCCGCTGCCCGATGCGTTCGTCATCCCGGGTGGCACGCCGGCGGCCGCGGCCCTCGACGTCGCGCGCGCCGTGTTACGTCGGCCCGAGCGCCGGATCGTCGGCCTGCAGCAAGCCGGTCAGCTGCGCAACCCGGAGGTGGTGCGCTACGCGAACCGGCTTTCGGACCTGCTCTTCATGCTGGCGCGGGCGGAGGAAGGCAGCGCGGTCAAACCGCTGACAGGACGGCGAGTGGCCCGCACGCCAGCACCGCCAGCTCGCACTCGTCCCGCACCCAGGCGTCGGTCTCGCGGCTGATCGCTTGATTCAGGGCGGTCCGCGCGGCCGTGCCGCCGAGCCTTCCCAGGGCCCACGCCGCGTGTCCCCGGACGAGAGGCTCCGGGTCGTCGAGCGCTCCGGCCAACGCCGGCACAGACCCGCGATCGGCGACGTTACCGAGCGCGATGCAGACATTGCGAAGCAGTCCCGCGCGTCGCGTGCGCCACAGTGCGCTCTGACGAAAGCGCTGGCGGAACGCCGCGTCGTCGAGCGTCAACAATTCCTCGAGCCGGGGCCGCGCCTCGATGGGCGGACCGAAGGCGGCGACCGCCGTCGCGTCGGGCGCTGCGGGCCGGGCATTGACCGGACAGATCTCCTGGCAGAGGTCGCACCCGAAGATCCAATCGCCGATCATCGGCCGCATGTCGAGTGGGACGACCCCGCGGTGTTCGATGGTCCAGAAGGAAATGCAGCGGCGATTGTCCAGCACGCCGGGCGCGACCAGCGCCCCGGTGGGACACACGCGCATGCAGGCATCGCAGGCGCCGCAGGTCTTCTTCAGCGGCGCGTCGGTTTCGAGTGGCGCCGAGGTGACGATCTCTGCCAGCAGGACGTTGGAGCCGATACCAGGGACGAGCAGGTTGGTGTTCTTGCCGAGCCACCCGATGCCCGCCCGCGCCGCGGCCGCGCGGTCGAGCATCCATCCATGGTCGACGTAGGTCTTCGCGGTGAAGCCGTGCTCGCGCAGCATCGCGAGCAAGGGTTGCATCCGTTCGAGCAGGACCTCGTGATAATCGCGACCCAGTGCATACGACGCGATGCGCCCGCGGGGGCCATCGTCAGGGCCCCCACCCTGCCCTCCCCCGCGAGCGGGGGAGGGAGATTGTGCGGTGGAGGAGTCAGAGGTCGGACCGGGGTACGGGTAGGCCAGCGCGATGATGCTCCGGGCCTCCGGCGTCGCGCGCCGGGGGTTGGCGCTGGCATGGACCCGCGCCTCGCTCCACCAGGTGAGGCCGTCCATCAGGCCTTCGGCGGTGCGGCGGGCGGCTGCGGCTTCGGCCTCCTCGAGTGGCTCTGCGCTCGTGATGCCGACGGCGGAGAACCCGAGGGCTTTGGCCCGGCTCTTGACGGCCGCCGTGAGGTCCATTTGCCACTAGCTTAGGGGCGATTCCGGGAGTAGCATTAGGGGTAATGCAGGGGAGTGCAGTATGGCGCGAATTGCAGCTCCTCTTGAGCCTGAACCTGCCTGACACTGCCTACTATGTCTGGGAAGGGACCGCAACCTGCTGCCACTGCGACGAGCAGCGGCTGGTGATCGGGGCACCCACCGAGCAGTCAGCCCGACAGCTGGTGCAGGCCTACCTGCCGGTGGTACGGCGCACGCTCCAGGCGATTCCGGATGCCCCAAAGCGGGTGTCCGTCGTCGTGACGACCGGGCCGATGGCGCACGCGTGATTGCCGGCTAGCAACCAGCGGCGCCGCCTCAAGGCGGAGATCTTGGGCGATGTCCAGGGGGTTGGCTTCCGCTATTTTGCCCAGTCGCACGCCCGCCGATTGGGCCTTGAGGGCTATGTCCGCAACCGCTACGATGGCGCCGTGGAAGTGGAGGCGGAGGGCAGCGCCGATGCCCTCGAACGGTTCCTCGACCTGCTCCGGCAAGGCCCCCGTGCGGCCCGCGTCGAGGATGTCCGGGTCGACTGGTTGCCGATTCGCGGCGACCTGGGTCCGTTCGGCGTGAGAGGATGATGCAGTCATGAAAATCGCACGCCGCATGAGCGAGATCGGCACCGAAACCGCCTTCGAGGTGCTGGCCAAGGCGCGCAAGCTCGAAGCCCAGGGCCGCAACATTGTGCACCTCGAGATCGGCGAGCCCGACTTTCCCACCCCGCCGAATATCGTCGAGGCCGCCGAGCGCGCGCTTCGCGACGGCTACACGCATTACACGCCGGCGGGCGGCCTGATGCCGGCGCGGCAGGCCGTGGCCGACTGGATCCGGCGCTGGTACGAGGTCGAGGTCAAGCCCGAGCAGGTCGTCATGGTGCCCGGCTCCAAGAACGTGCTGCTGTTCACGATGCTGGCGGTGGTGGACCCGGGCGATGAGGTCATCGTTCCGGACCCCGGCTACGCGATTTATGCGTCGGCGGCGATTCTTGCCGGTGGAACTCCGGTCGGAGTCCCCCTACGAGAGCGCAACGACTTCCGGCTCGACATCGAGGAGCTCAAATCGAAAATCACCCCAAAGACGAGGCTGCTGGTCATCAACTCGCCGCAGAACCCGACCGGGGGCGTGCTGTCGACTCGCGACCTGGAGCAGATCGCGGAGTTGGCGATGAAGCACGACTTCTACGTGCTGACCGACGAGGTCTACGGCCAGATCACCTACGACGGCCATCACGCGTCGATCATGACCGTGCCCGGAATGCTCGAGAGGACCATCTACTCGGACGGACTCAGCAAGGCGTACGCGATGTGCGGTTGGCGCCTCGGCTTCGCGGTCGCGCCGCTGCCGCTGGCACAGAAGTTCGAGACGCTGATGATCAACAGCAGCTCGTGCGCGGCGGCCTTTACGCAGATGGCCGCCATCGAGGCCCTCTCGCCGCGATCGGACGGCGCGGTCCAGGCGATGGTCGGCGAGTTCAAACGTCGACGCGATGTGGTGGTCGATCGGCTGAATGCCCTTCCGGGTGTGAGCTGCCACAAGCCGCTCGGCGCTTTCTATGTGTTCCCGAACATCACCCAGACCGGTCAGGACGAGCGAGAGCTGGCTGACCGGATGCTCAACGAGGGCGGCGTGGCTCTACTTGCCGGGAGCACCTTCGGCGAGGAGGGCAAGGGATATCTGCGGTTGTCCTACGCCAACTCCATCGACCAGATCGAGGAGGGCGTCAAGCGGATGAAAGGAGTCCTGGAAAAGACCGCAGCTCACGCCTAGCCCCGATGGCTACCCGAGCCGCGCCCATCCTGGAACGCATCCTCGAGTCGAGGCGGGCAGCGATCGCCGGGCTCAAAGCCGACGGCAACGCGGCCGGATTGGCACGATCGGTTGCCCAAGCCCCTGCGCCCGCGGATTTTCGCGCCGCGCTGGTCGCCGATAGGGTGACGCTGATCGCCGAGTGCAAAGAGCGCTCGCCGTCCGGTGGCGTGCTGCAGCGCCCCTACGACCCCGTCGGGCTGGCGCGCCGCTACGTGGCCAACGGCGCCGTGGCGCTCTCCGTGCTGACCGAGCCCGAATTCTTCGGTGGCAGCCTCGACCATCTGCAGGCGATCCGCGCGGCCGTCGGGGTTCCCCTGCTATGCAAGGACTTCATCGTCGACCCGGTGCAGGTGATGGCGGCGCGTGGGGCGGGCGCCGATGCCGTGCTGTTGATCGTGGCCGTCCTCGACGATGCTCGCCTGCGTGACCTGCTCGCCGTCGCTGGAGGATGTGGCATGCAGGCTCTGGTCGAAGTTCACGACGAGGGCGAGGCCGAGCGCGCGCTGCAGGCGGGTGCGGCGATCGTCGGCATCAACAACCGCGACCTGACGACGATGCGGACGGACAAAGGTACGACGGCACGGCTGCGCCCCTTGATCCCGGCCGGTCATGCGATCGTCAGCGAGAGCGGCATCGACAGTCGAGCCGATATCGATGCGCTGCTTCGCCTGGGCGTCAACGCGGCGCTGGTCGGGGAGTCGCTGCTTCGGGCTGAAGACCTCGAGGCGAAAGTCCGTGAGTTGAGCGGGCGATGACCAGGATCAAGGTCTGCGGCAATACGCGGAAAGATGACGTCGATCTCGCGGTCGAGCTCGGTGTCGACCTGATCGGGTTCATCTTCGGGCCAAGCAAGCGGCACATCGAGATCGATCAGGCAAAGCAACTGGTCGGCGACATCCCAGATACGGTCGAGCGGGTTGGGGTTTTCGTCCACGAACCGGCGGACGTGATCGAGAACGCCGTCGACGCGTGCGGGCTGACGGCGGTGCAGATCTACCGGCCGATCACGTCCGAAGATCGCCAGCTCGGAGTCACCCTGCTACCGGCGCTGCGCGTGCGCAACGGGGAGGACCTCGATGATCTCGCGTTCGAAACCAGCGATCACCCGCTGCTCGACACCTGGGCATCGGAAACCGCTGGCGGTGGTACCGGTCAAACCTGGGATTGGACGAAGGCGGCACGCCTCGCTCGGCGTTATCCGATCCTCGTCTCGGGCGGCCTGAATCCCAGCAATGTGGGGGACGCCGTGCGCTGGCTGAAACCGTGGGGCGTCGATGTCTGCAGCGGCGTCGAGGCCGAACCCGGACGCAAGGATCACGCGAAATTGCGAGCCTTCGTCGAAGCGGTCCGTCGGGTGGATGGGGCATGAGTCATACCGAGAGCCCCCACCCTGCCCTCCCCCAGAGGGGGAGGGGACCGGACGCGCGTGGTCGGTTCGGCCGGTACGGCGGGCAGTACATCCCGGAAACCTTGATGGCCGCCGTCGAGGAGCTGGCGGCGGCGTTCGATGGCGCGCAAAAGGATGTTGCCTTTGCACGTGAGTTCGACTACCTCTCGCGCACCTTCAGTGGCCGGCCGACTCCGGTCTATCGCGCGGATCGCCTGACCGAGCGTGCCGGCGGTGCCGAGATCTGGCTGAAACGTGAGGACCTCTGCCACACCGGCGCGCACAAGATCAACAATGCGTTGGGCCAGGTGTTGCTTGCCCGCCGGATGGGAAAGCAACGCATCATCGCCGAGACCGGCGCGGGTCAGCACGGTGTCGCGGTCGCCACCGTCTGCGCCAAATTCGGGCTCCAGTGCGAGGTCTACATGGGCGTCGACGACATGGCCCGCCAGGCGATCAATGTCTACAAAATGCAATTGCTCGGCGCCACCGTAACGCCGGTGGAGAGCGGCAGCAAGACGCTGAAAGACGCCACCAATGAGGCGATCCGCGATTGGGTAACCAACGTACGCAGCACGCATTACGTCATCGGATCGGCCGTTGGCCCGCATCCCTACCCGTTGATGGTCCGCGAATTCCAATCCGTGATCGGGCGCGAGGCCCGCGCGCAGGTGCTGGTCGAAACCGGGCGGTTGCCAACGGTGGTGGTGGCCTGTGTCGGCGGCGGGAGCAACGCCATCGGGATCTTCGCGCCGTTCTATGACGACCCGGTCCGGCTTGTCGGCGTGGAGGCCGCCGGACGCGGGCTCGACAGCGGGGCGCACGCAGCGTCGATCGTCGGTGGTCGTCCCGGCGTACTGCACGGCTCCTTCAGCTACCTGTTGCAGGACGAGGACGGCCAGGTGACGGCGACCCACTCGATCTCCGCGGGGTTGGATTATCCCGGCGTCGGGCCCGAGCATGCCTTCCTCAACGACCAGCGTCGCGCGGAATACGTCAGTGTCACCGACGAGCAGGCGCTCGCGGCCTTCCATCAGACGTCGCGGCTGGAGGGCATCATCCCGGCGCTCGAGAGCTCGCACGCGATCGCCTACGCGATGCCGCTGGCGGCCCAGCTCGCGGCGGAAGACATCGTGCTGGTCAATCTGTCCGGTCGGGGAGACAAGGACCTCGATATCGTCCGGGGCGCAAGCGGCGGGTGAGCCGGATTGCGGCGACCTTCGCGCGGCTCAAGGCCGAGCATCGCCTGGCGCTGATCGCGTACCTCACAGTCGGTTATCCGCGCGCCGACGTCACGCCCTCATTGGTCGAGGCGGCCGCCCAATCGGGGGCCGACACCATCGAGCTCGGCATTCCCTTTTCGGATCCGCTGGCCGATGGGCGCACCATCCAGGCTGCGTCGCAGCTGGCGTTGAAGGGGGGCATGACGGTAAAGCGAGCCCTCGAGGCGGCAGCCGCGGCACGGAAGAAAACTAACGTGCCGCTGCTCTTCATGACCTATCTCAACCCGATCCTCGCCTTCGGCCTCGAAGGGTTTTGCCGCGCGGCGTCCGCCGCGGGCGTCGACGGGTTGATCGTGCCGGACCTTCCGCCGACCGAGTCTGCCGAGCTGCGTCGCGCAGCCGACGCCAGCCAGGTCGACCTGGTGTTCTTCGTCGCGCCGACGAGCAGCGAGGCCGGTATCGAGGCGGCGTGCCGGGCGGCGACCGGCTTTGTCTACTGCATTGCGGTTACCGGCGTCACGGGCGCGCGGGCTCATCTCGACGAGGCGGTCCTGCCGCTGATCGCCTCGGTCCGCCGCCACACCACGCTTCCGGTGGTCGTTGGCTTTGGCATCTCGAGGCCCGAGCACCTGGCAGCGCTGGAGGGAAAGGCGGACGGCGTGATCGTCGCCAGCGCGCTGCTGGATGCGATCGGCAAAGCCCCCGACGACCCGGCCACCCAGGTCAGCCGCTTCCTGCGCGAATTGCGCCCGCTACCCGCGCGCTAGCACCCGTCGCAAGCCCGTCCCCGGGCCCGCGTCACACCGTCGGGGAATGGCCAAGGTCCAAGATGCCCCCTCGCTCGAGGAGGATGCTGAGGAACGCCGGTTGATCGATCGGAGCGCGGCGGGAGATCAGGAAGCCTTCCGCCAGCTCGTGCTCCGCTATCACCGGCTGGTCATCAACGTTGCCTTTCGGGCCCTGGGGGAACTCGCGCTGGCGGAAGACGTCGCCCAGGATGTCTTTATCAAGGTCTACAAGGCCCTGCCCGCCTACCGACACGACAAGCCATTCAAGCACTGGCTGCACCGGGTGGCCGCCAACGCGGTCACCGACGCCCTGCGTCGCCGCCGCCCCATCGTCTCGCTCGACGGCATGGAGCAGCCCCCTGCCAGCCGCGACGCCGATCCGCAGGACATCGCCACGCGCCACGACTTGCAACGCGCGGTCCGTCACGCGATCGCGAGCCTGCCGTCGCACTATCGCGACACCATCGCCCTGCAGGCGTTCGGCGAGCTCAGCTACGACGAGATCGCGAAGACGCTCGACATTCCGTTGGGCACGGTCATGTCGCGCCTGAACGGCGCCAAGAAGCTCCTCCGCGAGCGCCTCGGGAGCATCGCCCATCCCGAGGAGGAGGCGAATACGGCGTGAACTCGGCCCGTTTGATCAGTCAGAGGGCGGCATCCAAATGTTGAGTCACACGACGACGCGCGATTGGCTGATTCCGTACGCCGACGGGATGCTCGCCGCGGACGAGCGCCGCCGAATCGACGGCCACATTTCCGGCTGCGCGGCCTGCGCCGCCGAGTTGCGCGAGGTCCGCGAGCTCAACCTGTTGCTGGTCACCCTGCCCCCGGCTCCGCCGGTCGCCTTCGCCCCGTTTTGGCTAAATCTCCAGGCGGTGCTCCCGCAGCGCCGAGTCCTTAGGATTCCAAGCTTCCCCAACTATCGCCGGCTCGGCCTGGCGCTCGCCGCGGCGACGGTCGCCATGCTGCTGGCCGCCGGCTCTGCGTTGGCGGCGCCGTCGGCGCTGCCGGACAACCCGCTCTATCCCATCAAGCAACTGGAAGAGGGCATCAAGCTGACCTTCACCGCTGCCAACGATCGGCTCACACTGCAGTTGCAGCTCGCCAGCGAACGGTTGCGCGAGGCGCGGGCGATGGCGAACGACCACAAGCCGCTGCTGGCCGTAAATAGCTTGCGCGCTTTTCGCGTCACCATCGATGATTCGGCGGCCGCGCTCAAGAATCCGGCCAACCCGCAGGCGGCGAAAGCAGCGGTGCTGGCGCTCCGCGTGGAGCTGGCTGCCGTCGAGCAAGCGAATGTCGCCCGCGGCGATGACGACGCCGACGTGAAGCAGCTCGTCCTGGCCGCGACCGACGAGCTCGATCGGATCGAAGGGTCCGAGGCTGTTACCACTCAGCCACCCGTTGTCGTCGGCGAGCAGGCCACTCCGCAGCCGACGCCACAGCCAACCCCGAAGCCGAAGTCGTCCGACAGCGACAACAAGAAGACTTCGGGCGATCATTAGCTGAACGCCTCGCACTAAACTTTTGCGGTGAGTGCCCGCGAGGATGTGCTGGTCGTCTCCAGGGACGTGCTGTTTGCCGGCAGCGAGTGGACGGGGTTTCGCGCCACCGGCCTCGATGACCTGCTGGCACGCATACGAGCGAACTATCGCTTCCGTCCGCGGAAGGAGGTCGAGGAGGACGCCGCCGAGCCCCAGATCATTCCCTATGTCGTGTTTCGTCACGATGACCGCTACTTCCTGACGCACCGACTGCGGCGCTCCAGCGAGCGGCGGCTGCGGCACCTGTACTCCCTCGGCGTCGGCGGACACATCAATCCTGAGGATGTAGCCGGTGCCGCCGACCCGATCGATGCGGGACTACGGCGCGAGTGGGAGGAGGAGGTGGTCTACGACGGCCACTTCTCGACGCGCTTGCTGGGCGCAATCAACGACCAGACAACGCCGGTCGGCCGAGTGCACGTCGGGCTGATCTTCCTGGTCGAGGGCGACAGGCCGGAGATCTCGATTCGCGAGGTCGACAAACTGGCGGGCGCGCTCTTCTCGCTCGACGCGATGCGCAGCTACTACCTGGACATGGAGTCCTGGTCGCAGCTGATCTTCGATTATTTGACGGGGGTTCCGGTCGCCTAGCTCGTCAGGTCTTTGGCGAGCTCCTCGAAGTTGCGCACGTAGCGCAGCACGTCGTCCTCCGAATGCTGGACGGAGAGCGTCCAGTTCTCCTCGGCGCCGGGCGCCATCAGCACGCCGCGGTTGCACTGGTAGAGCCACGACAGGTAGGCGTACTTCTTGTCGATGGTCAGGTAGTCGCGATAGTTGCGCACCGGCTCCTTCCGATAGGTGACGCAGCCGCGCGCCGCGAGCGTGATCGGATGGAAGGGCAGCTGGTAGTCGTCCATAACCTTGCGCAGTCCGCCCTCGAGCGCTTCGGAGAGTGCATCGAAGTGTGAGTAGGCGGTCGGGGTCAGGATTGAGAGCAACGTGGTCTTGGAGGCTGCCATGGTGAGCGGGTTGCCGTTGAAGGTGCCGATTTGCACCACCTTGTGTGCGTCGATCGTTCCCATGACATCCGCGCGGCCACCGACGGCGCCGCAGGGCAGCCCGCCGCCGATCGCCTTGGCGAGCGCGACCAGGTCGGGGGTGACGCCAAAGCGCTCGGTCGCGCCGCCGGCAGCAATCGTCACGCCGGTCTTGACCTCATCGAAGATCAGCAGCGCCCCGTGCCGGTGGGCAAGGTCGCGAACGCCCGCCAGGTATCCCTCTTCCGGGAGCACGATTCCAATGTTCATCATCACCGGCTCGACGATGATGGCTGCCACCTCGCCGCGACGCCGATCGAGCGTGCGCTCCAGGACCTCCAGGTCGTTGAATGGGACCACCGTGACCAGATCGACGACCGCCTGCGGCGTGCCGCCGCTGTAGGGAACCGACACCGGGGCATCGGCCGGACCCATCAGGTCGGCGGGTGGTTCGACCGACACCAGCAGCGCATCGTGGTGTCCGTGGTAGCTCGCTTCGATCTTGATAAGGCGGTCGCGTCCGGTGAAGCCGCGAGCGAGCCGAACCGCGTCGAGGGTCGATTCGGTTCCACTGTTGGTGAATCGCCACTGCGGCTGCTTGAATCGACGTGACAGCTCCTCCGCTACGACGGCGTCGTCCGCCACGGGTTGCGCGAAATGCGTGCCCCTGGCGGCCTGCTCGCCGATCGCCTTGACGATCAGCGGATGGGCATGCCCGACCGCCATGACGCCAAAGCCGTTGTGAAAGTCGACGTATTCGTTGCCGTCGACGTCCCAGACGCGGCTGCCCTTCCCATGGTCGACGAAGACCGGCTGAGGAGCGGCGTCCTGGAATGATGAGGCAACGCCTCGAGGGATGAACTGCTTGGCTTGCTTCCAGAGTTGATCGGACCGCTGCCGCTTGGACCGGAAACGGTCCTCCTCCTTGGCGATCAGTTCGACGACACGGCCGGGGGCGATCGGCTCGGCGATAGTACTCACGGCTTCGCTCCTTTAGTCTTCTTCACGGCCAGCGCCGAGATGGCGTCTAGTATGCAGCGGTTGGCGTTCTGGGCGGTGATCTCCGAATGATCGTACGGCGGCGAGACCTCGACAAGGTCCATTGCGACCAAATTCGTGCGCAGGGCGATCTTACGAATGGCGCGCAGCAGGTCGGCGGGCTGCATGCCACCCGGCTCCGGCGTACCCGTCCCGGGCGCGAACCCGGGATCGAGCACGTCGATATCGACCGAGAGATAGATCAGCTCCGGACCGTCCAGCGCCTGCGCGATCGCCTCGTCGATCACCGTGTCGACGCCACGATCGAGTAATTCGCCCATCAGGTGCCAGCGCATGCCCTGGGCGCGCATCCACTCGAAAGTCTCGCGCTCGGGCCAGTAGCCGCGCAGCCCGATCTGCACGAAGTTCCGCCCGGGGATCGCGCCCGATTCGATCAGCCGTCGCATCGGCGTGGCGTGCGACGCCAGGTTGCCCCAGCTATCGCGGCCGGTGTCGGCGTGGGCGTCGAAGTGAACGATGCCGACCTTGCCTCGGCCATAGGCGTCGGCGACCGCGGTGGCGGAGGGGTAGGTGATCGAGTGATCGCCGCCGATCACCATCGGCACGATCCTCCGCGAGGCGACCTCGGCCACCCGCTTTCGGATGGCTTCGTGCGCCTGGTCGGTCAGCCCCGGATAGCAGACCGCATCGCCATAGTCGACGACCTTCAGCACCTCGAACGGCGCCACCTCGAGGTCGAGGTGCCAGCTGGGCGGTTGATAATTTGCCACCCGAACTGCCCGCGGACCAAAGCGGGCGCCAGGCCGGTAGGTCGTCCCATCGTCCCAGGGCGCACCGACGATGGCGACGTCCGGACGCCACACG
Organism: Candidatus Acidiferrum sp.; assembly: GCA_035602395.1. Classification (GTDB taxonomy): domain Bacteria; phylum Chloroflexota; class Dormibacteria; order CF-121; family CF-121; genus CF-13. The sequence continues at coordinate 52,293 of DATNMH010000006.1, read as the reverse complement.
TCGAGCTCCTCGGGCTCACTCAGCGACCGCGCCTTGAGGAAGGTCGCGGGTCCGAGGTACTGTGGGCCGTCGACCTGGGCGTCGAGATTGGGGGTCGTTGGCATTCGCCTACAATTCTCGCAGCGTCGTCAATTCGAGCTTTCGAAGACCGTTTGGGGAGGGAGAACATGAAGCGGTTTCCAATCGTCCTGGTCACAGTGGCCATGACACTTTCCGCGTGCGGCGGGTCGACAGCAGGCCCGGCGGCCTCGAGTTCGGGGGGGCCGAGCAAAGTAGCTAGCATCGCGGCAGAGCTCCCGTCGTCGGTGCCGACGCCGATTCAGATCGCGACCGATGCGACCTACTCGCCGGACGAGTACATCGATCCCAACACCGGTGACATCGTCGGTTGGGACATCGACCTGGGTAAAGCGATCTGCAGGGTGATCGGTGTTGCCTGCACCTTCAACAATGTCACCTTCGACAGCATCATTCCGCAGCTCACCGCCAGCAACCCACGGTACGTTCTCGGCATCTCGAGCTTTACGCCGACCGCGGACCGCGAAGCCAAGGGCATCGACTTCGTCAGCTACTACAAGGCGGGCGAAGGCTGGGTCGTAGCGGCGTCGAGCAGCATCACGGTGAACAGCGCCGCCGACATGTGCGGCCATACCATCGCCGTGGAAACCGGCACGACGGAAGAGACCGATGCCTGGGGATACATCGGCAAGCAGGTTGGCGGTACGGCGATCGCGGGTGCCAAGGACAACTGCACCTCTGCCGGCAAGCAGGTCCTCAAGGTCTCCAGTTTTGAGAAGCAGACGGACGCGAACACCGCGTTACTCTCCGGGCGCGCAGACATCGGCTTTCTGGACTCTCAGATCGCCGCCTACCAGGTGAAGGCAACTGCCGGAAAGGTGAAGACGACTGGCCAGGGCTGCAGCGTCGCGCCCTACGGCATCGCTATGGCAAAAGGCAGCCCCGTGGAGAAGGCCATCCAGGACGCTGTCAAATACTTGATCGACAACGGCTACTACAAGACGATTCTCCAGACCTGGAGCGTTGCGGACGGGGCGGTTGTGAGCTCCGACGTGAAGATCAATGACAACAACTCGATCGGCGCGACCTGCGTGCCCTAAGCAGGTAATCGCGAGCCCGCGTGGCTAACGCGGTCGGGCTACGGCCGGAAGCGATCAAGGCGGTCCCGGTTCGACATCCGGGGCGCTGGGTGGCGGCGATTGTCGTCGGGGCAATCGCCGCCTACATCCTGTACACGGTCGTCACCGCGATTCAGAAGGATCACACCGCGCAGGGCTCCGGCTGGGCGGCGGTAGGTCACTACCTCTTCAACACCCTCATCTTCCGAGGGATTCTCGTCACCCTCGAGCTGACGGTGCTCGCCATGGCGATCGGCATCGTCCTCGGCGTGATCCTGGCCGTGATGCGGTTGTCGCCGAACCCGGTCATGTCCTGGGTGAGCTGGCTGTACATCTGGTTCTTTCGCGGCACCCCGGTCCTGGTACAGATCTTCTTCTGGTTCAACCTGAACCTGGTCCTCAAGAGCATCGACATTGGCATTCCCTTCACCTCGTTCTGGCTGCACGCCAACACGAATACCCTGATCCCGCCGTTCATGGCCGCGCTCCTCGGCCTCGGCTTCAACGAGGCGGCCTACATGGCGGAGATCGTCCGAGCCGGCATCATTTCGGTTGAGCACGGCCAGACGGAGGCCGCCCAGGCCCTGGGGATGAACCGGGGTCTCGTCATGCGACGGATCGTATTGCCGCAGGCCATGCGGGTCATCATTCCGCCGACTGGAAACGAGACTATCTCGATGTTGAAGACGACATCACTCGCCTTCACGGCCTCGGTCACCGAGCTCTTCACCCGCCAGCAGCAGATAGCGACCGCGACCTACGACGTTCTGGAATTACTGATCGTGGCGAGTATCTGGTACCTGGTGATGACCTCAATCCTCACGGTTGGCCAGTATTACGTCGAGCGACATTTCGGACGCGGTTCGTTGCGAGGCATGCCGCTGACACCGTTTCAGCGGTTCAGGGGGATGCTGTTCACTTTCCACGCCGCGCCGCCGACGTCCCCAGAGTCGGTGCCGGCAGGACCACCCATCCGAGGCCGCGAGCGCACTTGAGGTGAGCAACGCGCCTATGGTCAAAGCCGAGGCAGTTCACAAGAGCTTCGGGCGACTCGAGGTCCTCCGGGGCATCGATCTCGAGGTATCCCCGAAGGAAGTGATGTGCATGATCGGCCCCTCCGGCTCGGGCAAGAGCACGTTCCTGCGCTGCATCAACCATTTAGAGAAGATCGACGCCGGCCGGCTTTCGGTCGACGGCGAGTTGGTCGGCTACCAGCAGCGCGGCGACCGGCTTTACGAATTGCGGGACGCGGAGGTGTGCCGCAAGCGCTCAGAGATCGGGATGGTCTTCCAGCACTTCAATCTCTTTCCCCACATGACGGCACTCGACAACCTTATCGAGGCCCCGATCCGCGTCAAGAAAGAAAGCCGCGCGGTCGCTGCCGAACGCGGCCGGAAGCTGCTCGAGCGGGTTGGGCTCGGCGAGAAGGTCGACGCCTATCCGAGGCAGCTCTCAGGTGGCCAGCAGCAGCGGGTCGCGATCGCCCGGGCGCTGGCGATGGAGCCGAAGCTGATGCTCTTCGACGAGCCCACGTCAGCCCTGGATCCCGAGCTGGTCGGCGAGGTGCTCGATGTGATGCGAGGGCTGGCGGAAGACGGGATGACGATGGTGGTCGTGACGCACGAGATGGGGTTTGCCCGCGAGGTGAGTGACAGCCTGGTCTTCATGGACGGCGGCGTCATCGTCGAAGCCGGGAATCCCCGCGATGTCCTGAGCAACCCGCAGCAAGAGCGGACTCGCGCCTTTCTCTCGAAGGTGCTCTAGGCCTACCGCGGGAGTTCGACGCAGGGCCGGACGATGGTCGCTCCGCCGAGTGCCATGTGGGGCGCGTCGCGAGCGATCGCGATCGCGTCATCGAGCGAGTCCGCGTTGACCACCATGTAGCCGTAGATGTCGGGGGTGCCGAGCTTCGCGTCGCTGACCGACTCGCTGCTGACCGCCTTGGCGATGGGTTGCAACGGCGCGCCGGATTCCAGGGCGCCCCGCTGTGCCAGCGAGCCCATGTAGGCGCCCCACTTGCGGTTGTATGCCTGGGTCTGATCGTCGCCGGCATCCGGTTGGCCGGGAAGCCCGTGCATCAGGAAGAGAAATTTCGCCATGGTGTCCTCCTCGACTACTTTCGCGACCGAGGCCGCTTGAGATCTTTGAGGATTTCGCGGGAGGCGTTGCGGCCGTTGATGCCGCTGATCCCGCCACCGGGGTGGGTGCCGGAGCCGCACAGGTAGAGATCCTTGATGGGCGTACGGTAATCGGCGTAGCCGGCCACCGGGCGCCAGGAAAAGAGCTGGTCGAGGGTGAGGTCGCCGTGCATGATGTTGCCGCCGACTAGGCCGTACTCCTGCTCCATGTCGTAGGGTCCGAGCACCTGGCGATGTTCGATCGCCCCCTTGAGGTTGCGGGCAAAGCGCGCGTAGCCATCGACGACCCGGTCGGCGTAGGCCTCGAGCTCGTCGCGATGCGGCGCCTGTGACCAACTCGCCGGCACGTACTGCGTGAAGCAGCTCATCAGGTGCTTGTTAGTTGGCGCCAGGGAATCATCGACGATCGTCGGCAGGACGCCATCGGAATAGGGGGCGGCCGAGGGCCGTCCATACTTCGCATCATCGAAGGCGTGCTCCAGGTACTCCATCGAGTCGCAGAGCTGGATAAATGAACGTGCCGCGGTCATCGAGTCCTCGGGCTCAAGCCCGTCAAACCGGGGGAGCTCGCCCAGTGCCAGGTTGACCTTCACCGTCCCCGACCGAGTCTTGTACCGGTCGATGGCGCGAACGAAATCGGGCGGCAGCTGGTTGGACTCGACCAGTTCGCAAAAGGTGATCTTCGGATGCGCATTCGAGATGACGGCCCGAGCACGGACCTCCGTTCCGTCGGTCAGCGCCACGCCCACGGCACGACCACTCTCGACAAGGATGCGGCCGACGCGGGCGCCGGTACGGATCTCGGCCCCATGCTCGGTGGCGTCGTCGGCGATCGCTTGCGACACCGCGCCGGTACCGCCGCGCACAAACGCCCACTCCGCCATCTGCCCATCGATCTCGCCGATGTAGTGGTGGAGCAGTACGTACGCCGTGCCCGGTGTGTAGGGGCCGCCGTAGGTGCCGATTGCCCCGGACACGCAGCGGGCCGCCTTCACCTGCGGCGATTCGAACCACTCATCGAGGAGCTCGGCCACCGACAGCGTCATCACCTTGACGAAGTCGCCCGTGGTCTTGACGTCCAGGCCTTTGAGCTTCCAGGCGAAGCGAGCCAGTTCGAGCAGATCCTGTGGGGACTTGGCGCCAACGGCGGGCGGGGTCATCAAGAGCAAGGGCCGGACCAACTGCGCGATCTTCGCCAGGTAGGCGCTGAAGGCGGGCCAGACGTCGGCATCCTTCTTGGAGAACTTGGCGATCTCGCCCCTCGCCTGGGCCGGGTCTTTCGTGAGCAGCAGGTGGGAGCCATCGGGAAAGGGGACGTAGTAGTCCGCCGCCAGCGGGTAGAGCCTGAGGCCGTGACGATGGAGCTCGAGCTCTCGGATCACCTCGGGCGGCATCAGCGACAGGACGTACGACAGCGTCGACACGGTATAGCCGGGCCAGGGATGTTCGCTGACGGCGGCGCCCCCAAGCACCTGCCGGCGCTCGAGAACGAGTGTCTTCAGGCCCGCGCGACCCAGGTAAGCGGCGCTGGCGAGGCCGTTGTGTCCTCCGCCCACGATGATCGCGTCGTATTCAGCCGGCACCCGCCGGAGTATAGCCGCGCTCGCCCGCGTCGCCCCTCCCTTGACACGCGTCCACGCGAGGTTCACATTGCGCACAGGCTCTGCCGAGAGCCCAACACGCAAGGAGGGAAGCATTGGCAACAACTGTCGTTCGACCAGGCGCCGCATCGGGCATCGTCGAGGAGAAACGCAAACTCAAGAAATCGCTCTTCCGGTGGGACCTCGCGCTTTTCAGCATCTGCGCACTTGTCGGCATCGATACGCTCGGCGCGGCCGCGAGCTTCGGAACGCAAACGCTCTTCTGGCTTGCCTTTCTCTCGATCTTTTTCCTGATCCCGTACGGACTGATCATTGCCGAGCTGGGCACCAACATCCCCGTGGAGGGGGCGGTCTATGAGTGGGTCCGCCTCGCTTATGGGCATCTGGCAGGCTCGATTACGGCAGTCGTGTACTGGATTGCCAACCCGGTGTGGATGGGCGGAACTCTCGCGGTAACGGCCATTGCGGCCATGGATACGCTCTGGGGCACGCAGATCGGTGGGAATACCGGGCTGGCGATCGTCGTCGGTCTCGCCTTCGTCTGGATTGGGATCGCGATGAACGTCCTCTCGCTTCGCCAGATGAAGTGGGTTCCCGCGCTGGGGACTGTGGTCCGCGTCGTCTTGATCCTGCTATTTGGCCTGCTCGTTGTGGGAACCATCGCCGGCGGCAAGAATGCCGGTTCCATCAATGGCGGGGACCTCTTCCCGACGGCGGCCGTCTTCGTCGGCGTACTTGGCGTGCTGATCTTCAACTACGTCGGCTTCGAGCTGCAGTCCAACGCCAGCGAGGAGATGGGCGATCCTCGCCGCGACGTGCCGCGTTCGATTGCGGTCACCTGGCTTTTTGGCCTCGTCTTCTATCTGATCCCGGTGGCCGGCATCCTCCTGGTCGTTTCCAGCAAGAACATCACGAACGTGGGCGGCTTCGTCAGCGGCTACCAGACGGTGGTCACCAACGTCTTTGGCGGCGGGGCGGCCAACCTCCTGAACGGGATCGTTGGCCTGGCCGTCGTCTTTTCGCTCCTCGCGAGTGGGGTTGTCTGGCTGATGGGATCGGACCGGGCGATGGCGATCAGCTCGCTCGCCGGTTCGGGTCCCCGCCCACTCGGCCATTTCTCGAAGCGGTTCGGAACCCCGGTGCCAGTGAATGTTCTCTCGGGGATCGTGGCGAGCATCTTCCTGGTCCTCAGCTTCCTGCTCACCTCCGGCAACCTCCAGAGCTTCTTCAAGACCGTGCTGGCAGTGGTCATCTCGACGACCACTTTCTCGTACGTCGCGGTCTTCCCGGCGATCATCACGCTGCGGCGGAAGTATGAAACGACCGGACGCGGCTACCGGATTCCTGGCGGCGCCCCGGTTGTCTGGTTGTGCGCCATTCTGACGGAATTCTTCGTGGTTGCGGCGACCGTCTTCTCGCTGTGGCCGAATATCTGCAGCGCCAACGGCTGCTTTAGCGCTGATGCCACCGCAGCGGTGGGCAACGTTGCCCGCAGTACGTGGGAGCTCACGACGATTGGCACGATGGTTGTGATCGTCCTGCTCGGTGTGGTCTTCTGGTTGTCGGGCAGGAATCACCAGGTCAGTGCGGACTTCGAGCTCGTCACCGCCTCGGGGGAGTCAGTTCTGAAGTCGTAGCTGGGTCGGAATCGCGCTCCCGGGCCTCGACCCGGGAGCGCGGTTGCGCGTATTCAGGAAGTTGAATTGGCCACGTGTACCTTGACAACGGTTCACGCAGGGCGCAAATTGGCCCTCAGGCTCAGCCCAAGAGCCAAACACGCAAGGAGGGTAAGCATTGGCAGCGATTCCGATAGCGGCTGACGTCGTCAACGAAAAGCGCAAGCTCAAAAAGTCGCTCTTCCGCTTCGACATGATCTTCTTTACGGTCTGTGCAATCCTCGCGATCGACACCCTGAGCCAGTCTGCGTCCTACGGGTTTCAAACGATCTTCTGGCTCGTCGCTTCGGCCGTTACATTCCTGGTCCCCTATGGACTCCTGACGTCCGAGCTCGGTGCGGCCTTTCCGGTCGAAGGAGCGGTGTACGAATGGGTCCGCCTGGCGTTTGGGCACTTCGCGGGCGCCATCACGGCCGTCCTCTACTGGCTGAGCAACCCCATCTGGCTCGGCGGCACACTCGCCGCCGGCGCGATCGCAGCCATGGATGCGCTCTGGGGCACCAAGATCGGAGGCAACACCGGTCTCTCTATCCTGATCGGCTTCCTGTTCGTCTGGGTAGCGGTGACCATGAACATCCTGTCGCTCCGATCGATGAAGTGGGTTCCAAACCTTGGCGCGTTGGTCAAGATCGGGTTGTTCGTTCTCTTTGGAATCCTGGTCGTCGTCACCGGCACGCAGCACGGGTTCAAGGGCGATACCTCGAACTTCTTCCCCTCGAACATTGCCGTCTTCGTTGGGGTCATCGGCGTGCTGATCTTCCAGTGGGTCGGCTTCGAAATGCAAAGCAACGCCAGTGAGGAGATGGACAACCCCCAGCGGGACATCCCCCGCGCGGTGACGCTCTCCGGGATCATCAGCGTCATCAGCTACGCCATCCCGATTGCCGGCATCGTCCTTCTCCTGGGCAGCAAAGACCTGAGCAACGTCTCGAGCTTTGCGACCGGCTATCAGACGGCGGTCGGAAACGCCCTGGGTAGTAGTGCCCAAAACGTGGTCAACGGGATCGTCGGCGCAGCGATCGTCTTCGCGCTGCTGTCCAGCGGCACCGTCTGGCTGATGGGTTCGGACCGCCTGATGGCGATCGGCGCCCTCCAGGGATCGGGTCCGCGCTTCATGGGCCACTTCTCGTCTCGCTTTGGTACCCCGGTCACGGTTAACGTGCTGTCGGGCGTGCTATCGACCATCTTCATGGCGGCGACCTTCATCATCACGAGCGGCAACCTGAAGGCGTACTTCGGCGTGGTGCTTGGTCTCGCCATCTCGACGACGACGTTCTCCTACCTCGCCGTCTTCCCGGCGCTGTGGGTGCTACGGCGCCGTTACCCGAACGCGCGCCGTCCGTACCGGGTCCCCGGTGGGATGCTCGGCGTCGCGATCGTCGTCATCCTGACGGAAGGGTACGCGCTGCTGGCCACGATCTTCTCCCTATGGCCGAACCTCTGCAGCGTGGCCGACGGCAGTTGCTTCGGCGCATCGGCGACAGGGCAGGTGTCAAACCTCGACCGGCTTCCGTACGAGTTGACGGTGCTGATTACCGTGGGCATCGTTCTGGCTGTCGGGGTGTGGTTCTACGCGATCGGCAAGAAGCATGCCGTTCACGATCGCTGGCCGGACGAAGTGGCACCCGCCGACCAGCGCCAGATGGCCGGAGCCCGCAGAGTCTAAGCTTCGTCGTGTGTCCGTAACGCAAGATCGATCGGTGAGCGCGGGCGAGGATCTCGCCCGCGCTTTCACGTTACCGGCCAGCGCCTACCTCGACCAGGCAATCTTCGAACGCGAACGGGACCGCATCTTCGCGCGGACCTGGCAGCTGGTCGCCCGGGCTGACGAGTTGGCGCGGGTCGGCGACCTGAAGCCGACGACCATCCTCGACGAGCCGATCTTGATCACCCATGGCCTCGACGGCACGCTGCGCGGCTTCTACAACGTCTGCCGCCATCGCGCCGCCCAGGTGGTGCTCTCGAAGGGCAACCGTCGCAGCCTCCAGTGTCCGTATCACGGCTGGACCTACGGACTCGACGGCCGGCTCCAGGTCGCGCGCGAGATGGACGGCACCGAGAACTTCAGCAAGGCGGACTTCGGCTTGGTCCCGATCCGGGTCGAGCGCTGGGGACCTTTCGTCTTTGCCAACCTCGACGACCAGGCACCCTCGTTGAGTGAGGTGCTCGGCGCCATCCCCAAGGAGGTCACAGCGGCGGGCTACGACGTCGAGAAGATGCAGTTAGTCGAGCGGCGCGACTACGTCATCGACTGCAACTGGAAGGTCTACGTCGACAACTACCTGGAGGGGTACCACCTGCCGATCGCGCACCCGGGCCTCTTCAAAGAGCTGGACTACGACGCCTACCGGGTCGAAACCTTCCGGTACTACTCGAAGCAGCACGCCCCCATCCGGGAGCTGAAGCCGGGCGAGGAGCCCGGTCGCGACCGGCGCTACATCCGGCAGCCCGGGAGCGAGGAGAGCGCGCTCTACTACTGGGTCTTCCCCAACGCGATGTTCAACATCTACCAAGACAACATGAGCTCCAACCTGATCGTCCCGCTCGGCGTCGACAAGACGCTCACCGTCTTCGAGTGGTTCTTCGCCCAGCCGGGAACCGGGCCCGGGTGGGAGTCGATGCAGCAGACAATCACCTTCTCGGACGAGATCCAGCAGGAGGACATCGCGCTCTGCCAGCATGTGCAACGCGGGCTCAAGTCGCGCTCATACGACCGCGGCCGATTCAACGCCAAGCGCGAGAACGGCGTCTATCACTTTCAGCGGCTGGTCGCCGAGTTCTTGTCGTAGACGACCTTCCCGTTGAGGATCGTCGTCTGTACAGACGCCGCCATGATCGCTGACGGCGACCCGGCGAAGAGATCTCGGTCGAGGATGACGACGTCAGCCAGCATGCCTGGCTCGAGCGTGCCCTTGACCAGGTCTTCGTGCGCTGCCCAGGCGCTTCCCGACGTATAGCCGGCCAGGGCGTCCGCCAGCGTAAGGCGTTCGTGCGGGAGCCAACCGCCCGCCGGCCGTCCGTCCCTGGTCGTGCGATTGACCGCCGCGTTGAGGCCGAGGAAGGGGTCAAACGAAACGATCGGCCAGTCCGAACCGAAGGCAAGCCGGCCGCCCGCACGCCGAATCGAGTTCCATGGCCAGCCGCACGAGGCACGTTCGCGGCCGATCTTCGACTGGTAGGACTCGAGCTGGGCGGGCTCGGGGTCGGCATGATACGGCTGCATGCTCGCGATGACGCCCAGCGAGCCGAACCGCGGGATATCGGCCGCATCGATCGTTTCGATGTGTTCGATTCGGTGCCGACGATTACGGGGCGCGTTGGCGGCCGCCGCTCGCTCGAAGGCATCGAGCGCCCCTCGGACCGCCCCGTCCCCGATGGCGTGCACCTGGATCTGCCAGCCGCGGCCGTCGGCGACGCGCACTGCCGCCGCCAGTTCACCGGCCTCCCACTGCGGATAGCCGAACGCGCCCGGCTGGCCGGCGGACAGGCCCTCGTAGGGCGCCAGCATTTCCGCCGTGCCGGTCTCGATCACCCCGTCGGCAAAGGCTTTGACGATCCCGGCCGAGATCCAGGGATCGTCGCGATGGGGGACAACGGCCGCCCTGTACTCGGCGAGCCGGCGCTCCCATTCGGCCATCGACAGGCCGGGCTCCATCCGTAGCCCCAGGCGGATGCGGACCATCGGGCGGCCCGACGCGCGGAGCGCCCGATAGATCTCGAATTGCTTCAGCCCGCCGCCGGCCTCCTGGACGCTCGTCAGCCCGTGCCGGAACGCGAGACTGGCACCGGCCGCCAGGCTCTCGACGTCGTGGGCGATGGCCCGCGGAGGTAGTGCCCGGTCGACCAGCTCCATGGCGGCTTCCTTCAGGATCCCGGTGGCGCGGCCGGCTGCGTCGCGATGGATCGCGCCCCTCGGCGGATCCGGTGTGTCATCGCTGATTCCCAGCCGGGTAAGGGCGGTCGAGTTCACCCAGGTGGTGTGGCTGTCGTACGCCTCGATCGCCATCGGCCGGTCGGACACGACCTTGTCGAGCAGGGCCCAATCCGGCATCCCGCCGGGGAAGACGGCGTAGAACCAGCCTCGGCCCAGCAGCCACTCCCGATCCGGATGGGTATCCGCGAACTCGGCGATCCGACGAAGGACGCCGTCGACGGTGGTCTCCGCCGAGAGCTCCAGATTATCCAGGTTGCGCGCGCCCATCAGGAAGTGGACATGGGCGTCGTTGAACCCGGGCACCACGAGGCCGCCGCGGGCGTCGAGGACTGTCGATCCGGGGCCGGCCAGCGCCCGAATCTCCCGATCTGACCCGGTCGCAACGATGCGCTCGCCAGCAATGGCCAGGGCCGCCCGGCCGGGCTCCTCGGGCCAGAGGCGGCCATTCAGGACGATGATCGACGCACGGCTTTTGATGCTGGAGATAGTAGGGCCCTTACGAACAGATTGACGAACGGGCGACCGCCTGCTACGTTTGGCCGAGACCTAAGGGAGAGGAGGGAACCCGATGCCCGACGACGTTCAAACACGTCGACCGTCGACCGTTCAGGCTGCCGCCGGTACCCAGGAGGCGGCGGACGCCCACGACCTGGCCGGCTTTGGCTACAAGCAAGAACTCAAGCGAATCCTGGGCGTTTATTCGAGCTTTGCCGTCGCCTTTTCCTACATCTCACCCAGCACCGGTATCTTCACGCTCTTTGCGCCGATCGGGCTCGCGATCGCGGGTCCGTTCTTCTTCTGGAGCTGGCCACTCGTCGCCCTCGGCCAGTTCATCATCGCGCTCAACTTTGCCGAAGTTAGCTCTCACTTCCCGGTGGCCGGTTCGGTCTATCAGTGGACGAAATATCTGTCGAACCGTGCCTATTCGTGGATGACGGGTTGGGTCTATCTGTTCGCGGGCATCCTGACCGTCACCGGGGTCGTGGCAACCGTGCCCGGACTGGTGCTGATTCCATTGCTCAACAACCTCGGCGTGGGGATGACGAACAACGCGCAGAACCAGATCATCATCGCGCTGCTTGTGCTGGCGAGCACGACGATCCTGAATATCTTCGGCGTCCGGCTGGTCGCACTGATCAACAACACCGGTGTGGTCTTCGAGATCCTCGGCATGGTCGTCTTCGCGCTGATCTTGCTGATCTTCTATCACCACCAGCCGGCGAGCGTCGTTTTCGACAGCAGCTATCTCGGTACCAATAACCAGGTCGGCGTCTTCCTGGCCGCCATGTTCATGTCACTCTTCGTCATCTATGGCTTCGATACCGCCAGCACACTGGCGGAGGAAACGAAGAATCCGCGAGTCGAAGCACCGAAAGCGGTCCTGGGCTCCGTGGTCGGCGCCTTCATCATCGGCACGGTCTTCCTGCTCGCGTTGATCATCGCCATCCCGGATATGAAGAAATTCGTGGCCGGGGCGGGTGCGGTGCCAGCGACCATCACGTCGCCCGCCGATGTCCTGAACGCCGTGCTACCAACCTGGATGGCCAACGTCTACCTGCTCGTCGTCCTTGCGGCCATCTACGTCTGCTGCCTGGCGATTCAGACCTCCACCATCCGGCTGGCCTTTGGGATGGCGCGCGATGGCAAGCTACCGCTTTCTCGCTTCTACAACAAGGTCAGTCCGACGCTGCACACGCCGGTCATCACCTGCCTGGTGGTTGGCGGGCTGGCGGCGCTGCCCTTCATCTACTACGCCGGTGCCGGCTTGATCGCGATCGTCGCGACCGGCATGATCTATCTCTCCTACCTTCTCGGCAACATCGCCATCCTGCTCGCCCGCTTGCGCGGCTGGCCGACCCAGAGCGTGCCCTTCAAGCTCGGCGGCTGGGGCATGATCATCAACGTTCTGGGCCTTGTCTGGGGCGCGTCGATGCTCGTCAACTTCCTCTGGCCCCGGCCGGCGAGTAACCCAAGCGTAAATGCAGTGCTGCTCCCCGGTGGTGGCAGCCTGGGCGGGTTCGGAGACTCGGTTCCGATCTTCGAACTCGTGGTTGCCCTGATCGTCGTGATCGGCGCCATCTACTACGTCGTGGCGCAGCGCGGCAAGACCGACCAGGTCGTTCGGGCGGCGTAAGCGAAGGCCCCCACCCTGCCCTCCCCCAAAGGGGGAGGGTACGGGCCGGGCCGCCCGACGTCACGCCGCCCTTTCCACATCGGGGTGGCTATTCTGAACTTATAATGACCACCACGTCATGGCGGTCAAGATTCGCGTCCCCGGCGCACTGCGGCAGCTGACTCGCGGCGCGGCTATTGTCGAGGTCGATGCGGGCGATGTGTCGCAAGCGCTGGACGAACTGAACCAAAAATTCCCTGGCTTCAAGGAGCGCCTCTACGACGACAAGGGGGAGCTCCGCCAGTTCATCAACATCTACCGGAACGACGAGGACATTCGCTTCGGGTCGGGGCTGAAGACGGCGCTCAAGGACAGCGACGACCTCTCCATCGTGCCGGCGGTCGCCGGAGGCTGACTCCATGGCGCGGACGACAGTGCGCCTGACGTTCCGCGGCGACACGCTGAACGACCCGATCATCTACCGGCTGGGCAAAGACTTCAAAGTCGTGACCAATATCCGGCGCGCCGACGTCGCGGAAGGGAGCGGCTGGGTCGAGCTCGACGTCGATGGTGGCAAGGCCGAGGTGGATCGCGCGCTCGAGTATTGCCGCAGTCGCGGCATAGGGGTCCAGCTGCTGGAGTCGCAGTGAGAGTCGCCGTTGCCATGAGTGGCGGCGTCGACTCGTCGGTCGCCGCGGCGATCATGCGCGACGCGGGCCACGACGTTTTCGGCCTCACCCTCCAGCTGTGGCCCAAGGAGATGGCCGCCAGGGATTTCGATAAGCACCACGGCTGTTGCTCCCTCGACGCGGTCGAGGACGCCCGGCGGGTCGCCAACCGGCTCGGCATCCCGTACTACGTGCTGAACTTCGAAGACGATTTCCGGGCGGCGGTGATCGATCCCTTCACGAAGGCCTACCTCGAGGGCCGCACGCCGAACCCGTGCATCCGCTGCAACGAGACGATCAAGTTCGGTCTCCTGTTGAAGAAGGCGTTGGCGCTCGGCGCTGACGCGCTGGCGACCGGCCACTACGCCCGGATTGCGCAGAGATCTGCCGGCTTCACGCTGCACACGGCGGTCGACGACCGCAAGGACCAGTCCTATGTCCTCTATCAGCTCGGCCAGGAGGAGCTGGCGGTCCTTGCGTTTCCGATCGGCGAGTTCACCAAGATCCAGGTGCGCGAGAAGGCATCAGACTTGGGCCTGGTCACGGCCACTAAGCCGGAGAGCCAGGAGATCTGTTTCGTGGCCGACGGCAGCTACCGCACTTTACTGAGGGACCGCTTTCGTGACCAGGTCCGGCCTGGCCCCATCGTCGACGAGAGCGGCGCCGTCGTCGGAGAACACGATGGCGTCGCGATGTATACGGTCGGGCAGCGCTCGGGCCTGCGGCTGGCCGCCAGCGGGCCGCGCGCCAACCCGACGTACGTCAGCGGGATCGACCCAGCCACGAACACGATCCGGGTCGGGGCTCGGGAGCAGCTGATGCGGTCGAGCTGCCGCGTCGAGGACGTGCGCTATGTTGCCGGTCATGTCCCGGCTGCCGCCTTTGCGGCGAACGTCAAGGTCCGGTCCCACGCGCCCCTGGCCGCCGCCGTTGTCACGCCCGTCGGCGATCAGGCGCGCGTCGACTTCGATGAACCGCAGCGGGCGCTCGCGCCAGGTCAAGCCGCCGTCTTTTATGACGGCGACCGCGTGATCGGCGGCGGGCCGATCGCCGCCGGCGACGTGTGACGGTCCTCGCCGCCGCGCAACCTCCGTTTCTGGCGACATTCTCTTTGATCGGCCTCGTGTATCTGATCTGCCTCGGCGGCGTCCTTTCCGCCCAGCTGGCCTGGCGGGGTCGCCCCGCTTACTGGCTGGCTGTCCTGGGTACGTTCTGCTTCCTGGTCGGAGTGCTGTGGGGACGGGGCTACCTGTCGGGCGGCGCCACCTTCACCTTTTTGGGCGCCGGGATCGTGCTCGCGGTCTTCGGGGTGGCCCTGGACTTGATCTTCGGGCCGCCCGTCGCACAGCCCCGCGCCGAATAGCATTAGGGGCCATGGCTTCCGACACGTCCGACAAATACATGCAGGCGCGGATCACCCGGCGCCAGGATTACTCGCCCACCCTCTGGTCGGTCTGGATGAAGCCCCCCGAGGAGCTGGCGTTCAAGGCGGGCCAGTACGTCGCCTTCGGGGTCGACCAAAGCGAGAAGGTTCTGGAGCGCGCCTTCTCCATCGTCTCGAGCCCGTACGAGGCCGAGCTCGAATTCTTCATCGAGAAAGTGCCCGAAGGCGCGCTCTCGCCCAAGCTGTACGAGCTCCAGGTCGGCGACCAGGTCTTCATGCGCAAGAAGGCAAAAGGCATCTTCAACGTCGACGTCAAGTCCGGCCACTCGCAGCATTTCCTGGTCTCGACCGTCACCGGGATCGCGCCCTACATCAGCATGGTCCGTACGCTGGCGCTGGACCTGAAGGAAGGCCGCCTGGCGCAGCCGTTTCGTCTCGTCATCCTCCAGGGGGTGTCGAAGTCGAACGAGTTCGGGTACGACAAGGAGCTGTACAAGGCGGCCAGCGAGTACCCCTGGTTGACCTACATTCCGACCATCAGCCGGCACTGGGAGGATCCGGAATGGACCGGGGAGCGGGGGAGGGTCGACGACCTGGTCCGCAAATACGCCGACACGCTGGAGCTGACGCCCAGGGACACGACCGTGTACCTCTGTGGCAATCCCGGGATGATCGTCAACGTGCGAGACATCATGCGCCGGTGCGGCTTCGAGCACGCCGCCATCAAGGAAGAGACCTACTGGGCGCCCGGCGAAGGCGAGGTCGAATACTGACCCTGGCACCGCCAGATAGAATCTGACGCCGTGCCCTTGATCGGCGCGCTACCGCAGCCCATCACCTCGACTCCGCTCGTTTTCTTCGTCTATCTCGTGCTGATCCTGCTGTTGGGGAGCGCGCTCGCCAGCGTGCTTCTTCGGAATACGCTGTATGCGGTCGGCGCCTTTGCCGCCAGCATGGTGCTGGTGGCGTTGCTGTACCTCGCGATCGCGCCGTTCCTCCTGGTCGCCATCCAATTGCTGGTTTTCACGACGGTTAGTGCGGCCCTGCTGATCGGGCTGCTTCGGGCGACGACGGGGCTACGGACGTCGAGCGTGGGCCGCCTCAGCCCTCAATGGATCATCGGCGCGGCGGTCTCGGCGGCAGTGCTGGCGCTAGTTGGCGTCGTCTTGGGCGCTACCTCCTGGCCAACCGGCTTTTGCTGCGGGATTATCGTCGGCCTCGGCCCCGTGCTGACCAATATCTACCCGGTCGGGCTCGCCGTCCTGGCGGTGATTCTCGCGTCCGCGGCCCTGGGGAGTGGGCTCCTGCTAATCGCCCCCACCCTGCCCTCCCCCGCACGCGGGGGAGGGTCAAGGACGGTGCGTCGATGACGGCAGGGCTCAATCTCGTGCTGATGGCTTCGGCGGCCTTGTTCGCTATCGGCGCCTTCGCCCTGGTTGCCAGACGCAGCGCCATTGTCATGGTGCTCGGGACCCAGTTCATGTTCGCGGCATGTGGCATCGCGTTCGTCGCCTTTGGGCGCTTTGGTCTAGGAGCGAAAAACCAGAACGCCGGCGCAGCGATGGCGCTGTTCGCCGGAGCGGTCGCGGTAACGGAGCTGGCTGTCGGCCTGGCGATGGCGGCCATCGTCTACCGCGAGCATCGCAATTTCGCCCTTGACGCGGACCGCGGCTAGGCCGGCGGCACCGTGACGCTCACCCTACTTGCCGCGGCGCCCAAGGGGCCGCTCGATACCTGGAGCCCGACGCTGCTGGCGCTCTTCGCGCTGCTGCTGCCGCTGATCGCGCTCGTGATCGTGTTGGCCTTCACCATCGACTCGCGGCGCGTGAGCGCCTGGATCGCGGTGATCTTCACGCTGGCCGCCGCCATTTGCGCGCTGCTGGTGGTCGCCATCGAGGTCGCCCACCCGCTGCACCTCGAGCGGCCGGCAACCTTCCTCACGTTCTTCACCGGGCAGTCGGGGAGCGCGCAGGAGTTCACACTGCAATGGGGCGTCCTGTCCGATCCGCTCGCGGCCGTGGTGTCGTTCACGGTGACCCTCGTCAGCCTGCTGGTCCAGATCTACGCCCTTGCCTTCATGCGCCGCGAGGACGGTGTGGTGCGCTTCTACAGCGTGCTTCTCTTCGCCACCTTCGCCATGCTAGGCGTGACATTCTCGACCAACTACTTCGAGATGCTGCTCTTCTTCGGGTTGGTCACGCTGTCGACCTACCTGATGATCGGCCACTGGTGGCAGCGGGAAGAGGCGGTTAGCGCTGCCTCGCGCGCGTTCATCATCTCGGCCCTCGGGGATGTGGCACTGCTCGCCGCCGTCGCCTACATCTATTTCCGCTACAACGAGCTGAATTTTCAGGCGCTCACCGGGCACTACACGGGCGGCCGGGTCAGTGCCAACGGACTCTTCGTCATGTCGATTCTCGTCTTCATCGCCGCGGCGGCAAAATCCGCGCAGTTTCCACTGCACGTCTGGCTGTCGGGAAGCGCCCAGGCCCCCGCGCCGGCCGCCGCGCTGATCCACTCGGCAGGAAGCGCCGTCTGTGGCGTCTACTTGATTGCGCGCGCCTACGGGCTGTTCCACGCAAGTCCGCGGGCCCTCGCGCTGCTCGCCATCGCCGGCGGGCTGACGGCCGTGCTGGGCGTGCTGTGGGCGCTGTTCCAGGACAACCTCAAACGCGCGATCGCCTACACGACCATGAGCGAGCTCGGCCTGATGGTGCTGGCGCTCGGCATCGGCGCCTACGGCGCGAGCATCTTCGAGCTCTTTACCCACGCCTGGCCGAAGGCGCTGCTCTTCCTCGCCGCCGGCGTCATCATTCGAGAGCTCCGAACCGAGCGGCTGGCGGAGATGGGCGGGTTGTGGCGCCGGCTGCGGTTCACTCGTTGGTTGGTGCTGATCGCGGTCTTAGCCGGAGCGGGCATCCCACCGTTCAGCACCTTCTGGAGCAAGGACACGATCCTGTCAAAGGCCCTCGCGCTCGGCAGCCCACTCGCGATCGCGGTGATCACGGCCGTGACGTTCCTTGGCGCGATGGCGCTGGTTCGAATCTTTGCTCTCGTCTTCACCGGCGAGACCGCCCGGCGTCGGCGCTTCGAGCCGGACCGGATCCGCGATGCGGGCGGCCGCCTCGCCTTCACGATGGCGGTGCTGGCGATCGCTTCCCTGGTTTCGGGCATCCGCGGCTTCCGCGGCCGCACCGATCCGATCGCCTTCGTCACTTTCCCTGGCGTGTCGCTCCCCAACTCGCACTTGGTGGCCGCTGATGTAATTGCTGCCGCCGCCGTGCTGGGCGCGGCGGTTGCCTTCGTCGTATACGCGCGCCGCGTGCCGTCGCCTGCGGCCCTGCAACCAGTCCGGCACGCGATGGGGGAGGGACTCTTTGTCGATCGGGCCTACCAGCTGGCCGCGGTCGGCATCGTGCTGCCGGTGAGCCGCGCTGCATCGTGGGTCGAGACGCGCGTCATCGATGGGGCGCTCGACCTGGTCGGCGACAGCATCGACTTCGTCGGGCAGCCGCGGCGATGGTTGGGTGAATTCCGCATTCGTCCGTTGCTGATCGGCTTCTTCGCCGGCGTCGTCGCACTGGGCGCCATCGCGATCGTGCTCGCCGGCGGGATCATCGGGAAAAGCGGATGACATTCCTGCTAAGCGCCATGATCTGGGTCCCGGCGGTCGCCGCCATCGCATTGATGTTCTTCCCCTCGCGCACCGAGGTGCACCGCGAGAGGATCCGTTCGTTCACGATCAGCGCCGCCGTGCTCGTCCTCGGCTTGGCGGTCTTCATGTGGTACGGCTTCCGCGACCAGAGCGGCACCTATGCCTACGAGGAGACGCGCAGCTGGCTGCAGGGCATCGGTTCCAGCTACCACCTCGGCGTTGACGGGGTCAGCATGCCGCTCCTGCTACTGAGCACGCTGCTCTTCGTTGTCGCGGTCCTCGCCTCCAGCCGGCTGCGCGAGCAGGCGAAGGAATACTTCATCCTGCTGCTCCTACTGGAGACCGGCGTCAATGGCGTCTTCGCCTCACTCGACTACCTGCTTTTCTTTCTCTTCTGGCAGCTGCAAGCGGTCCCCATGTTCCTCCTGATCGCCCGCTTCGGCGGCCCGCGCCGGCTGGCGGCGGCCTGGAAGTTTCTGGCGGTCGACCTGGCGGCGAGCGCCTTTCTCCTGCTGGCGATCCTCATCCTCTATTTCAAGGCGCCGGTTCGGACCTTCGACATCTCGACCCTGCACGACCTCGCCCTACCGGCCGCGACCGCGACGCTGATCGGCTGGCTCTTCTTCATCGCCTTCGCCGTCAGGCTGCCCGCCTTCCCGTTCCACACCTGGTTCATCGATGCCCAGGCGGAGGCGTCGGCGCCGGTGGCGTTGATCCTTGGCGGCGTGCTCGTCAAGCTCGGGGGCTACGGCATCCTACGCGTCAACCTCGGTGAATTCCAGGACACGTTCCACAAGTTCAGCGGCGCGGTGGTCGTGATCGCGATCGTGACCGTGTTGTGGGGTGCGATCGCGGCGCTCGCGCAGGACGATCTGCGCCGACTCGTCGGCTACGTGGTCATGAGTCACATGGGGTTGGTGCTGCTCGCGGCAGCGTCGGCCGCGCCGGTGGCGATCAACGGCGCCGTGCTGCTGATGGTTGCCGACGGGCTGACCGCAGCGTTGCTGGTGCTGATGGCTGCCGTGATCGCCGAGCGGGCGGGCACCACCTCGATCCGCGCGATGGGTGGGATGGCCGCCCACATGGGGCGCGGCGCGCTGTTCTGGATCCTCGCGGCGCTGGCCGCCATCGGCTTCCCCGGCCTCGCCGGCTTCGCCGGTCAATTCATGGTCGTGGTCGGTGCCTATCCAAGCCACCGCATCGCGACCTGGATCGCCCTGATCGGGATCCTGGTGATGGCCGGTGCGATGATCCTCACGGTCCAGCGGATCTTTTTCGGCGCGCCGCCGGAGCGCTTCGGGCGGCTCCGCGACCTGGGGACGCTGGAGCTGTTCGACGCGGCGGCGTTGACCACGTTCATCGTCTTGCTCGGCGTGCTGCCGGCCATCCTGCTGGACAGCATCAATTTCTCGGTCCTGAGCCTGCTGTCGCGAGGCGGCGGATGAGGACCTTCGGGAACCTCCTCGCTTTTTCGCCAGAGCTCTGGCTGCTCGCCGGCGCGATCGTGGTCTTCCTGCAGGCTCGCGTCTTGCCTCGGACGTCGACCACGACGGTGGCCCTCGTCAGCCTCATCCTCGCGTTCCTGGCGCTGGCGACTCAGTTCAAGCAGACGATCACGATCCTCGACGGCGCCTTCCTCCTCGACGGGTTCGCGATCTTTATCCAGGTCGTGCTGCTCGGCGCGGCGGCGCTCTGCTTGCTGGCCGGCCGCGCCGACATCCTTCCCGGCGAGTCGCCGGCGCGCGCCGAGCCCGGGTTCTTCCTGCTGGCGACGCTGGGCGCGATGCTCGCCGCCTCGGCCGCGGAGATGACCAGCCTCTTCCTGGCCCTGGAGCTGCTCGCCATCAACCTATATGTGTTGACCGGGCTGGCGCGTCGCGGCGCGGGGGGCATCGGCGCCGGGCTTGGCTACCTCGTGCTCGGCGCAGCCAGCTCCGCGATCCTGCTCTACGGCCTGGCCCTGACCTTCGGCCTGAGCGGTGAGACACGCCTCGCGGCGGCCGGCCAGGCGCTCGCGGCGCTGCGCGGGACCCAGCCGGCGCTTCTGCTGGCGCTTACCCTTGTCTTGGCGGGATTCGCGGTACGTCTCGGACTGCTCCCGGTGCGCTGGTGGACGCGCGGGTTCGAGACCGGCGTTCCGCCCCGGGTGACTATGTTCGTGCTGTCCGTCGGGGTGGTGGCCGCCTTCACTGTGTTTGCCCGGATCTCGATATCGACCTTCGCCGGCAGCCACATCCCGTACGCAGCTGTAATTGCCGTCGTCGCGGCGGTGGCGATGACGGCCGGCAACCTGTTGGCCGTCACGCAGTCGAGCGTACGGCGCTTGCTCGTCTACGCCGGGATCGCCCAGGCGGGCTACGCGCTCGTCGCCTTTACCGATCTCAAGCGAGCGGGCATCGGGGCCTTGCTCATCTTCCTGACGGCCCTGGCGCTGACGAGCATCTGCGCCTTCGCCGCGATCATCGCCTACGCCCGCTCGGTGCACAGCGATGCGATCCGCGACCTCGCCGCCATGTCGCGCACGACGCCGGGATTGTCCGTTGCACTCGGCTTGGCGGTAATCTCGCTGGCCGGCTTGCCGCCGGTCGCGGGGTTCTTCGGCAAGTTGCTCGTTCTCCAGGCCGCCGTCGATGGCGGCTTTGCCTGGTTGGCGGTGGTCGGCGCGCTCAATATCGTGCTGGCGGCACTCGGCTACGCCCGCATCCTTCGGATTGCCTTTGTCGATCCGCCGGTGTTCGAGGTGGCCCCGGTGCGACTGGGGCTCGGCATCCGGGCTGCTGTGGCGCTGTCGTGCGCGGGGATCGTGTTCATGGGCGCCTTCCTGGGCCCGCTGTACACCGCCGCCAGCTATGGGAAGTCCGCAATTCTTCACTGAGGGTGAAACGCCCCCACCCTGACCCGAACGTCTCAAACGCTCGCCGGGCACTAAAGCGCCGCTCGCGTGGGCCGACGGGCCCGCCCCGCGAGCGGGGGACGGGAAATCCCGGTAACCTTCCGCCCGATGTCTTCGTTTACCGGGCGCCCAATGGGTAATCCTCCCCGGCGCCGGCGACGCGGCTCACGGCGCCATTTCTCCTCGAGCGGGGCGCTGCGTCCGGCGTCGAGCTCGCCGAGGACCGGTCCGCATTGGATCCGGCGGATCCTGCTGCTGACCGGCGTCGGCCTGCTCGCCATGCTGATCGGCACCGGCACACTGCTCTACACCTATGCCGGAGAGATGCCGAGCCTGGCCCACCTGAGCGCACAGAAGCTGCCGCAAACGACCCGAATCTATGCCCGCGACGGGACAACCCTTCTCGAGGAGCGCTACCAGCAGCAGCGGACCGTGGTCCCGCTCAGCGAAGTCGCCTGGGACCTGCGGCACGCCACCATTTCGATCGAAGACAAGGACTTCTACAACCACGGGGCCGTGAACCCGATCCGCATGTTGGCGGCGGGTGTCTACGACTTAATGCATCAAAGTGCCGCCCAGGGCGGCAGCACCATCACGCAGCAGCTGGTCAAGAACTATCTCCTGGGTCCCAACGCATCGAGCCGCAGTCTCGATCGCAAGGCGCGCGAGCTCGTGCTGTCGGTCGAGCTCGAGCGGCAGTACTCAAAAGACCAGATCCTCGAGATGTACCTCAACACCATCTTCTATGGCAATCAGTCCTTCGGGGTCGAAGCCGCGTCGCAAACCTACTTCGGGACATCGGCCGGGCGACTCGACCTGGCCGAGGCGAGTTTTCTGGCCGGGTTGCCGCAGCGCCCCAGCTACCTGAATCCCTTCTTGACCGACGGCTTCGTCCATGCCCGTGCACGGCAGCGCGACGTGCTCGATGCGATGGTCCGCGACTCGTACGTCAGCGCGGCCGCGGCGGACAAGGCCTACGCCGTGGACCTCAAGCCGATCCTGGCGGCGGCCCAGAAGTCTGCCGCCGCCCATCGGACCTCGCTCGCACCGCACTTCGTCGACTACGTCTGGAGCGAGCTCGAGCAGCGCTACGATCCTGGCTACCTTCTACGGGGCGGGTTGAAGATCGTAACGACGCTCGATCCCAAGACGCAGGCGCTGGCGCAGCAGGCGGTCCACGATGGGGTGACGCGCTTCGCCGGGACGTACCGGGTGAACAACGGCGCCATGCTGGTGATGAACCCGCACACCGGCGAGGTGCTGGCGATGGTCGGTAGCGCCGATTACTCCAACGCCGACATCGGCGGACAGGTGAACTACACCGTCGCGCCGCGACAACCCGGTTCATCGTTCAAGCCGTACACCTACATCACGGCGCTGATGAATGGCTGGACGCCGGCGTCGCCGCTGGATGACAGCAACGGCGCCCATGCGTTCCCGGGGTACCCGGTTCACGATTGGGACGGCCACGAGCTCGGCACCATCACGCTGCGTCAGTCATTGCAGCAGTCACGCAACATCTCTTCCGTGCACCTGTTCAAAGACGTCGGCATTCAGAAAGTCTTCACGACCGCCCGGAGTCTCGGGATCAGCACACCGCTCGATCCCAGCCTGCCGACGACGCTGGGCGCGAGCGAGCTTCGGATGATCGATCATCTCTCCGCCTACAGCGCCTTCGCCAATGGTGGGCACCGCGTTCGGCCCATGGATGTTCTGGAAGTCCGGGATGCCGCCGGCACGCTGCTCGAGTCGAACCCACCCCAGGTCGACGCCGGCGACCGCGTGCTACCGGCGTCGGCAACCTATCAGCTGACCGACATTTTGAAGGGCGCGGTGCATCCGTCGCTGGGCTTCCCGGTCGCCGCCAAATCCGGAACCACCACCGACTTCAAGGACGCCTGGTACATCGGCTATACGTCCGACCTTGCGGTGGCATCCTGGATGGGCAGAACCGTGACGCAGCCGACGCCGCACAACGAGTCGATGAGCGGCCGTCATGGCGGGCTGTGGGGAGAGACCGGACCGGGATCATCGTGGCACCAGTTCATGAAGGCGTACTACGCGGCCAAGAAACCCGCCGACTGGGCCCGTCCGGCCGACGTCGCCTCGCTCACGCTCTGCAAATTGACCGGTCAGCTGGCGCCCTCCGATGTCTCGCCCGACCTCGCGATCCAGGACCTCGTGGTCATTCCCGATCCGGCCGCGCCGCCGGCCGCCCCATGTGGCTCCCCAGCTCCGGGCAATGGGCTGCCCGCGCCCACGCCGGCTCCCGGCTCCGGCCTTCCCGGCGTGCTGCCCTCGATCAGCCCGCTACCGACAACCTCGCTGCCGCCGATCGTCCCCTAGCGCCGCGCCCACACGGTCCTTGACGCCTCAGGGGAAAGCGACTTTACTCATGGGGTGGTCCGCCGGCCGACGGAGACATCGGGCCCGAAGGACGAGCCCGATCTCCCGCCAAACATCTTCGTCGTCGGCCTCCTCCATCAGCTGAAGGAAGGTGGCTACAGTCGCCACGCCTGGGCGGAGTTCTGGCGGGCGTCTTGGATCCGGTCCATGCAGATCTTTCACCTGAACGAGGAGCTGCGGGGGTCGTGGCTGCGCTTCACCGCCCTGGTGGGCGTCGCGATCGTGATCGCGGCAGCCGTCACCCTCCGCTTTGCCGGGGCCACAGACGCGACCTGGTTCCTGGTAACCAGCCTGCTCTGGTGGAGCGTCCTGAGCTTCGATCTCGCGCTTCATTTGGGGTTGATGGTGAACCTCGAGTCGGGCGAGCTCCAACACTCGCTTGGCTGGCCCAACCGCCTCACCGAGCTACGCGCGCTCGCCGCGGTCTGGGTGGCCTGGGGCGCGCACTGGGCGACCGGTGGCGTGTATCTCCCGCTGGTGCTCGTTTTCGGACTGGCGGCCGTGACCGACCTGCTCGACGGCTGGCTGGCGCGCCGCGGCCATGCCTCCACCCGCTGGGGGCGCATCTACGATCCGATCGTCGATGGCGTCTTCTTCAGCGTGGCGTCGATCTCGCTCGCCATCATCGGTATCCTGCCGCAGTGGCTGGCCGCATTGGTGACGCTGCGTTATGCGTTTCCGATCGCCGGCGGCATCACCTTCCTGCTCATCCGCCGGCGCACGCTGCGAGTGCGCCACACGCCATGGGGCCGCGCCTCTTCGGCGGGCATTGCCTTCACCGTCTTCGCCGCCGCGGGCGCCGCCTCGCTGGGGCTGCCGTTCCACATCATCGCGCCCTTCTTTTATGCCCTGGTTGGCATCACTGCGCTGGGCGCCTTCGTCACCATCCTGATCAAGGGCATCGAGCAGGTCTAGCCTGGCCGGCCCCATCGTCGCGGTCATTGTGATCGCTCTTGGTATCGGAATGCTCCTCTGGTGGGGGACGCGATTCCCGCCGACACGGCCACGTCCCGGCAGCCGAAACCGGGGCGAGACCCTGATGGACGTTCACAAGCGATGGCAGAAGCGCCGGCGACCGCGGTGATCGCGACCCGCTTCACTTTCGAGCCAGGGGAGCGAATGCCTCACGGACGCCACGCTCGCCCTCGGCACTGTCCGAGGTAATCGACA
Organism: Candidatus Acidiferrum sp.; assembly: GCA_035602395.1. Classification (GTDB taxonomy): domain Bacteria; phylum Chloroflexota; class Dormibacteria; order CF-121; family CF-121; genus CF-13. The sequence goes on along the minus strand of DATNMH010000006.1, from coordinate 27,519 downwards.
ACGAGATCTGGTCGGGGGACTCGGTGATCGCGAACGTCATCCAGGCGCAGCATTCCGCCTCTAAGCGAACCAGCTCGGCCAGCGAATCATGCAGACCGATGGCTGGAGCGAAGGTGAAGGTCAGGCCGCCCGGCACGGGTGCGGACGCTCTCACGAATGGCCCGAGCTTGAGCCACGCGCGCTCGCGGTCGCGATAGTCGGCTGCAGTGAGCGTACAAACGAGCGGCTTGTCTTGCATACTCACAGCCTCGCACTTCAAGTAGACTTGAAGTCAAGGATGAATACGAAATTGCGCCAGCGTACTCGCTGATGAAGGCATCTCTGCGCATTGGCGAGGTCGCAGCGGCCACCGGTCTTCGCGCCTCCGCCATTCGTTACTACGAAGACGCCGGCATCTTGCCGAAGCCGGAGCGCGTAGGCGGCAAACGCCGCTACAACGGGGACACCATCGATCGCATCACGCTGATCCGGTTTTGCCGCCGCCTTGGTATGAGTCTCACTGATGTCCGCGGGCTGCTAGCCATGCCAAGGGGTAGTCGGGCAAAAGATCAATGGCGCCGCCTCGTCGATGGCAGGCTGGAGGAGATTGGTGCCCTGATCAAGGCGGCACGAGGGGTTGAACGCATCCTTCGCGAGAGCCGTGACTGCGACTGTGTGACCCTGGAGAGCTGCTCGTTTCTCATCGCAGAACGAGCAAAGCCGCCGCTTCGCTCCTAGGGGGAGGGTCTGGGTTGCCCGCCACGAGGACCCACCGGCCGTGCGCATTCTTGAGGTCGATGCAGCGATCCGGCCGCGAGAGGCACACGGCAACCCGCATCGACTTATGGCACGGCGATCTCTACGGAATGAGCGAATCGATAGATCGAGAAGTCTCGTCCATCGACGGTCAGGATCTGATCGACGGTCGGATCGTCGTTCACGATGGTAAACACGACAGCGTCGACAAAGGAGAACGACTGATCGGCGTACTGCGTCAGTATGTCCCGGGCCTGACGATATGCACCCCCAATAGTCGGGCGGATCTCAAAGAGGTCCGTGGTGTCGTCTACTAGCTTGAAGACACTAAGCGCAACGCTCGCGTCTTTCCGCGGGCTAATTCTTCGGTCGTATCGGAGCTTCGTAAAGGCTTCGCCCACGACGACATCTGGGACAGCGATCTTCACGCGACGCTGACGTGCTCTAAGGACGTGGCGGATGGCCCAGGCGTGGTGGCGGTCTCCGCGATTCACTGCCGCGATCAGCAGGCCACTGTCAGCGAGCGCGGTCAGCGCCGTACACCGTTTTGTCTACGGTTGCGGAGAGGTCCGCCGGACCTTCGATGGACCCGAGGTAACGCAGGAGTGGATCGCCGTCTCCTGATTCGCTAGCCAGTCCGAGCGCAACCAAATGGACGATCAGCCCGCTCTGGGACGCCCCCCGTGCCTTAGCAAGTTTTCGCAAGCGGGCATCCATACCGGCCGGCAGGGTGATGTTCTTTCGGACGTGTTGGCGCATTGTGTAGCCTATTATACACACTTACGATAGATGTATACACACTGGATAGATGGGAGGGTGAGCCGGCTAGGCGCCCGAGCGGCGAGATAATCGGGCTGACATGCGGCTCGGGCTGCTGGCATCGTCGGCTCTGATCCTCGCAACGGCGTCGGCCAACGCCGGCAGCGGGCCTGGGTTGATTCAGCCCTCTGGGGGGCCAGGGTTGTGGTCGAGGGCCGCGAGCCTGACGACCGGCCGTGAGGAGCACACGGCGACGCTCCTGGCCAGCGGCAAGGTCTTGATCGCCGGCGGCACGGACGGCCGGGGAAAGGTCCTCGCCAGCGCCGAGCTCTACGACCCCGTGCGAAACCGATGGACGTCGGCCGGATCGATGGCGGCGACCCGCATCGGGCACACCGCCACGCTGCTGCCCAGCGGCAAGGTGCTCGTGGCAGGAGGGCTCGTCTTGCCGTTCCCGTCCCCGTCGCTGGCGAGCACCGAACTCTACGATCCCGCGACCAATCGATGGTCTACCGCGGCACCCATGATCCAGTCTCGAACCCGGCACACGGCCACGCTCTTGCCAGACGGTCGGGTGCTCGTGGTGGGCGGGCTGACCGTCACGCTGCAGGATGGGGGGCTATTCCCGAGCCAGCTGACCAGTGCCGAGATTTACGACCCGAAGGCGGACCGATGGTCCCTCACGGCACCGACGGACGAGCACCGGCTCGGCCACAGCGCAACCCTGCTCCCGGACGGCCAAGTCCTCGTGGCAGGTGGCCAGGCGGACAGTGGAACCTTTCTCAAGTCAACCGAAATCTACGACGCCACCCAGGATCGATGGATTAGTGCGGCTCCGATGGCGGCTGCGCGATTCGGACACGTGGCGGCCTTGTTGGCCGACGGCGACGTGCTCGTGGCCGGCGGCCTCGGAGAAGAGCCGAACGCGCTCAACATCGCGCTGACCAGCGCCGAGATCTACGACCCTCGCACGAACCTGTGGGTGTCGGTTGCCAGCATGGCCGAGTTTCATGCCGCGGACACGGCGACCGTACTGCGAAGCGGGAACGTCCTGGTCGTCGGAGCCCCGGGTCCGTCCCGAGCCGAGGTCTACGACCTGGCACAGAACCGCTGGACCCAAACAGGGCCGTCGATCGACCGCTATCAACATTCGGCGACGCGACTCCTCAACGGCAAGGTGCTGATTGTGGGCGGCTATTCGATCGAGTCCGTCGGCAGTGTCGTCATCTATGACCCGGAGGGGGTCGCGCCCGCGCCGTTACGACCTCTCGATCACCGGATCGCCGCTGGCCTGGGTCTGATCGGCCTTCTTGGGCTGGCGGCCTTCGCCTGGTCGGTGCCAGCCGTCCGTCTACGGGTGAGACGCTGGCGCCCGCGCGGTCAGTCCGAGGAGTGGATCGCGTAGCGCAAGCCGGGGCCATCTAGAATGGCACCGGTGCGACTTCGGCAGCTCGCCGCCGTCGGGGTGGTTTTTGTCTGCGCGGCGTGCGCGACCGCGCCATCGGGCAGCGGAACCGCGACGGTCAAGGTCGGCGCCGTCTTCCCCTTGAGCGGCCCACAGGCCCCGCTCGCGAAGGAGGAGCACGCCGGCGTCCAGATCGCCCGCGACCTCGTGAATGCCGACGGTGGCGTGGATGGAGCCCCGATCGAGCTGGTCACCAGGGATTTGACCTCGGAGTCCGACGCCGCGGCTCGTGTCGCGGACCTCAAGGCGCGTGGGGTCACCGCCATCCTGGGCGCCTACTCGAGCAGCCTCTCGATGCCGGTGAGCGAAGCCGCCCAGGCCGCGGGCCTGCTGTACTGGGAGGCCGGGGCCGTGGCTGACCAGCTGACGGGCCGCGGCTATCAGCTGGTCTTCCGGGTTGGAGCGTCAGGCACCAACCTCGGCACCATGGCCGGTCATTTCGCCGCCGGGGTGCTCGCGCCGCGCCTCGGCCGCACGCCGAGCCAACTGACGATGGCGATCGTCCACAACCTGGATGGGTATCCATCGTCGGTCGCCGCTGCGGTCAAGTTGCAGGCGGATCGTGAGGGGATCCCGGTGGTGGCCGACGTCGTCTACGACGCGCACGCGCCCGACTGGACCGCAGTCCTTTCCCAGGTACGCGCTGCTCAGCCGAACATCCTCGTGCTGGCCTCCTACATCGCCGACGGCGTCGACTTCCGTCGCGCCATGCTGAAGGGCGGCCTCCACGTCGACGCCTTCATCGGCTCGACGATGGCGCAGTGCGTCCCGGACTTTGGCGCCATGCTGGGCGCCGACGCCATCGGAGTCTTCGCCGCCGACCGGCCGCCGTCCGGCTTCAACCCGGGCGCACTGACGGCGACCGGCAAGAGCACCTACGACCGCTTTTCGGCCGCCTATCGACGGGAGTTCGGAAGTGAGCCGACCGAGGAAGCACTCGCCGGGTTCGGCGCCGCCTGGGCGCTATTCCATTACGTCATGCCACACGCGCACGACCTGAGTTCCGTGGCGATGGCGGCATCGGCCCGTAGTCTCGACCTGCCGGACGGGACCCTGGCGAGCGGGGCCGGCATCAAGTTCGCCAGCACCGTCGAGGCGATGGGCCAGAATACGCGTGCCGCCAGCGTCATCTGGCAGTGGCAGGGCGTCCGGCATAGCGTGACCGTCTACCCGCCGGTCTTTGCGACCGGGTCGCCAGGCTTCATTCCTCTGCCCAGGTGATCCGGGTCGGACTCGCCGCTCCGCGGCGGGCCGTGGGGCTGACTGGACTGGTCCTGGGCGCCGCTCTCATCCGGGCCCTCCTGCTGCCGCTGGGTGACCTGCTGAGCACGCTGGTGTTCGGCGGCTGCCTACTGGCCATCGCTTGGGTCGAGCGGACGGCCCCCACCCTGCCCTCCCCCGCAAGCGGGGGAGGGGAACTATCCGTGCTCTCGCGCGTGAGCGGGGGAGAGGAAGGGCCAGGCCCCGTCGGCATGACTGGGTCGTTGGTCGCGGGCCTGATGGTGGGCGCGGTGTTTGTGGCACCGCTCACGCTCGGATCACTCAGCGCCCGTGGGCTCAACGGGTTCTGGACCTGGGCGGCGCTCGCGGCCATTATTGCGACCCTCGAGGAAATTGCCATCCGGGGGACGCTCTACCGGCGGTGGGCCGATGAGGCTGGGCCGGTGGCGGCTATCGTGGCGGGCGCGGTCGTGTTCGCCCTCATCCATCTGCCGCGCTATGGATGGGGCGCCATGCCACTGGACGGGGCCGTCGGCCTCGCGCTTGGCGGCTTGCGCGCTCTGACCGGACGGGTAGCGCCCTGTGCGGTGGCGCACACGATCGCCGACTGGGGGGCCTGGTTCTGGGCATGACGCGCGGCCGATGTGCCGGGCTATCCGCCCTCGCGCTCGGCCTGGCCGCCGCGGCCATGCTGCATGGTCGGCTGGCCGCCCCACCTGTCTACGACGGCATCGTCGTGCCTCCCGAGCCCTACCGCTGGGAATCGCCGCCCCCGAACCTGCGGGCTGGAAATAAGCCGCCACTATCGGGCGACGCGACGCTGCCCGTGCTCAAGGGCCAGGTCGCCGGCGGCGGGGTGCAGACCGCCGACAACCAGACCGTCATCTACTTCGGCCCTGGCACCTTCAAGGCGCCGGGCGGGACTCAGACCGTCAAGTGCACGATCGCGCCAGACCCCAGCCCCCCGACGCCCCCGGCGGGGGTCGAGATTCGCGGCAACGTCTATCGCATCGGCTGCGTGGCACAACCGGGCAACGCGCCGGTCACGCTGGGCTCCAGCTACCACCTGACGCTGCGCTTCCCGCCCGGCGCGTTCAAGGAAATCCAATACAACGACGGCAACGGCTGGCGCGCGCTGCCGACGCTGCGCGCTTCCGGCGGCGACCCGTACGCCAGCGTCAATGCCCCGGGATTCGGCGAGTATGCGGCGACGGCGCCGTCCGGCGCCACGGCCCCTGGAGAGAGCATCTTCTCTGTGCTCGGTCGCTACGCCCCGTTCTACGGCATTCTGGCGTTCGTGATTCTCTTCGGCGTCATTGCGATCGTTCAGGAGATCCGCCGTCGCCAACGCCGTGCCCCCACCCCGTCGCAGAAGAGACGGCGCTAGCGGCGCTGTCGTCCTGGTCGTCGCAGGGCTTGCCGTGGCCGCACTCGTCCATAGCCGCGGGGCGCCGCCGATCTACGACGGCATCGGTCCGCCGGTCGAGCCGTATCGCTGGGAGTCGCCTCCGCCCAACCTTCGGGCCGGCAATCAACCGCCCCTATCCGGTAAGGCGACGCTGCAGGTGGCGAATGGCCAGGTTAGCGGCGGCACGGTCAAAACTGGCGACGGTCAGGTTGTCGTCTTCGTAACCGCCGGCGCCTACGCGGCCCCGCAGGGCTCGACTGGCGTGACCTGCACGATCGTGCCCGAGTCGAATCCGCCCTCCCCACCCGTGGGCATGGACCTGCGAGGCAATGTCTATCGCATCGCGTGTACGGCTCAGCCCGGCAGCGCGGCCGTGACCGTTTCCGCGACCTATCACGTGACGCTGCGCTTTCCGCCCGGCGCCTTCAAAGAAATCCAGGGCAACGACGGCACCGGCTGGCGCCCGCTGCAGACGGTCCTGTCGTCCGGCGGCCAACCCTATGCCGGGGTCAATGCGGCAGGATTCGGTGAGTATGCGGCGACGGCGCCGACCAGGGCGTCGGGCGAGAGCGTCTTCACGGTCATCGGCCGCTACCTGGAGTTCTGGGGCATCCTGGCGTTCATCATTCTGTTCGGGGCGATCGCGGTCATCCAGGAGCTTCGCCGCCGGCGCCATCGCGTCCCCGCCGGGCCAAAGACGCCGTAGTACACCCGCGCCTTCGGTATCGTGTTGGCATGACCCTCTTTCCGCTCCACGCCTTCGGTGCGCGCTACGACCTGCCAGCGCCGCTTTATCTCTTCTTGATAGGGGCTGGCGCCGTTGTGTTCGTTTCATTCTTGCTGGTGCTACGGCGGCCGGTGACCCGGCAGCAGCCGACGGGCGACGACGTGCCACCGGTGCCATGGGTGCCGAGCTGGCCCGGATGGCTGACGAGCCTCGTCGCTGTCGTCCTAATTCTTGGCGGTCTCTTCGGCGCCCAGAGCACGCCTGACAACACCATCGTCACGCTCTTCTGGCTGGTGTTCTGGATCGCGGTCCCGATCAGCGTCGCCATCGTCGGCAACTACTGGCCGTACCTGAGTCCACTCAACGTGGTTGCCCGATTGGTCGGCCCCAGGGCACGGCTCCACTGGCCGGCTTGGTTGGGGTACTGGCCGGCGACCATCTTGTTCTTTCTGTTTGCCTGCGGCGAGCTCGTCTTCAACGGCGTCACCACCACTCCGGCCGGGACGGCGCAGGTCATGCTCGCCTACGGGATCGTCAACGTCGTGATGGCCTACCTGTTCGGGGCTACGACCTGGCTTCGACGCGGCGAGGTGTTCTCGGTTCTCTTTGCCACATGGGGGCGGCTCGGCTACTTTCGGTTCGGGACCGCGGGCGCGCGCGGATTCTTGGGCGGACTCCACCGACCATTCGAGGCGTCGGTCAGCCGGCTGTCGTTCGTCCTGATGTTGCTGGTCTCGGTCAGCTTCGACGGACTCCTGGCGACGCCGGCCTGGATGAACGTCGTGTCCCAGCTGCCCGACGCGCTGCGCCCGGGCGCGCCCGGGTACACGGTCCTGCTGCTGGCCGTGTTCGTCTTGCTGGTCCTGGTCATCTGGGGACTCTTCGCCGGCTTTGCTGCCGCCGTTCGGGCGGTCGGCCGCCTCGACGAACCCTTGCTCAAGGTCGTGGCGGGGCTGCTGCCATCACTCGTGCCGATCGCGTTCGGATACCTGCTGGCCCACAACTTCGATTACCTCGCGATCAACGGGCAGCTGCTGATCCACCAGGCCTCGGACCCGTTCGGGATGGGCCTGAATCTGTTCGGGACCGTGAACTACGAGCCAAACCGCAACCTGATTCCAACCGCGGTGGTCTGGTACTTCGAGATCGTCTTGATCATCGGGGTGCACGTTGCAGCCGTGGTCCTAGCTCATGGCTACCTGGGGCGAGCCGCCCGCACCGAGACCCAGGGCCGCCGCGCCGAATGGCCGTGGATCGCGGCCATGGTCGGCTACACGATGACGAGCCTCTGGTTGCTCGCCCAGCCGATCGTCCAGGAGGGGGTCAAAGGCTGATTTCCGTGCCGGCACTGCACGCGAGTCTTAGCCTGACCAGCTGGACCTGGGAACCAACTGTCCTCGCCGGGGTGCTGGCGCTCGCCGGAGGATATGCATGGCTGTTGCGCGGCGGTTCGGCGGGATCCTGGTCGGCGATGGCCCGCATATATTTCGCTGCGGGCTTGTTGACGCTCTTTCTTGCCCTGGCCTCGCCGATCGACGTCGGCGGCGACCATTACCTGTTCAGCCTGCACATGCTGCAGCATCTGCTGCTCGCCATGATCGTGCCGCCTCTGCTCCTGCTTGGACTCCCGGAGGTTTTTCACGCGTTCGATCGGGTCCGCGTCTCTCCGCTGCTGGCGAGCATTGTCTTCAACGCGGTGCTGGCAGTCTGGCATCTGCCGTTTCTCTACGAGGCGACATTGCGAAATCAACCCCTGCACATCCTCGAGCACCTGAGTTTCCTGGCGGCGGGCGTGCTTTTCTGGTGGCCGATCATGGTCCCCGCCGGTCGGCGCTTTGCCATGACCGCGATCGGGAAGATCGCGTATCTCGGGTTTGCCGGCGTGCCGCCCACCATCCTCGGGCTGGCCTTCATCCTCTCGCCGATCGTGATCTATCCGTTTTACGCCGCGGCGCCGCGGGTGACGCCTCTCTCGCCGCTCGACGACCAGCTGGTTGCCGGGCTCGTCATGTTCGGGCTTGGCAACCTGATCTATTTCGCCGCCATCTGGATCATCTTTTTCCGGCTCGATGACAAAGGAGCGACGGCGGGCGAACGACCGGTTGTCGAGGTCGAAACCCCTGTCAGAATGGGGTGATGAGCAACCGGCCCTCGGCGACCGAGGCACTGCACACCTCCGGCTACCGGCTGACGATGCAGCGCCAGCTGGTCTGGGACACGTTGCGCCAGAGCAAGAAGCACCTCAGCGCCGAGGACATCCTCGGCCAGATCCGCCGCCAGTACCCGCGCTTCAACCTGGCGACGGTCTATCGCTCGCTCGAGGTGCTGGAAGAGCTCGGTCTCGTCAAGGAAACCCGGATCCGGGACCGCGCCTACTACGAGCTGGCCGAAGAAGGCATCGATCACTACCACCTGGTCTGCGACCAGTGTGGCTCGACCCTCCACATCGAGGGCGATCACATGGTGCCGGTGTTGCATCACATCTCTGACGAGCACGAATTCATGGTGAGCAACGCGGATCTCGTCGTCCACGGACGTTGCGCCCGCTGCCAGGCAAAAGCGGCGCGGACCCGCTAGCCGCGCAACTGCGAAGATAGGGGCCGATGGCCGAGCCCGAGCCTGCGCAACCTCTGCACGAGCCCGATACCCAGAAAGGCGGAATTGGCCGGCAGCTTCGTGACATCATCCTTGGCGGCCAGGACGGCCTGGTCAATGTCCTTGGCCTGGTGCTGGGGGTGGCTGCGGCGACCGCGCAGCTGCGAATCATCCTGGCGGCGGCGCTGGCGGCGACATTTTCAGAGTCGATCGCCATGGGCGGTGTCATGTATACCTCGGTGCTGGCCGAGCGGGACTACTACCTTGCCATGCTCGCCAAAGAGCAGCAAGAGATCGAGGAGGTGCCCGACGTCGAGACTGAGGAGGTCCGCCAGATCTTCCGCGCCAAGGGCCTCCGCGGCGAACTGCTCGAGCGCGTCGTGAAAGAGATCACCAGCGACAAGAAGGTATGGGTCGACGTCATGATGCGCGATGAACTTCATCTATCTCCGGTTAGTGGTACGGGTGCGGTCGGCCGTGCGCTCGTCACTGGGTTCGCCACCCTGATCGGCTCGCTGATTCCATTGGTCCCGTTCTTGTTCGTGCCGCTGTTTGGGATCTCCGTGACCGCGGCGACCATCATGGCGGTTCCGCTTTGTGCCGCGGTGCTCTTCGCGGTCGGCGCGTACAAGGCCGTCACGCTCGTCGGCGATTGGCGGATCAGCGGTCTCCAGATGACGATCATCGGTATGGTATCGGCCGCGGCGGGCTACGGGATCGGGCGCCTGCTCCACGTCAGCGGCGCCTGACGGCTCGACCCGTTGAAGTTCGGGATTCAGTACAACAGCGCCTATTACGGGGTCGATCCCGACGTCATTGCTGGCTATGCCAAACACGCCGAGGACTGCGGCTTCGAGGCGATTTACATCCCCGAGCATGTCGTCTTGTATCCCGGAGCGACCCTGGGCACGACGGCGATCGACCCCTCCTTATCGCTCCTGGATCCGCTGGCGTGCTTGGGCTTCATCGCGGCCGCCACCGAGCGGATCATTCTCGGGACGGCCGTCCTGCAGCTGCCCTACCACCATCCGGTAACCCTGGCGAAGCGATTGGCGACAATTGATGTGCTTTCGAAGGGCCGCATGCGCCTGCTCACGGTCGGGCTCGGCTCGCTGCCGGGCGAGTCCGACGCACTCGGGATCGACCACGCGACGCGTGGTCGCCGGGCCGACGAAGCCATCGACGTCATGCGTCTGCTCTGGGCCGGAGACGCGACCGGCGTCAGCTTCAACGGCGACTTCTTCGCGTTTTCGAACCTGGTCAGCTTTCCCAAGCCGCACCACGCTCGCACACTTCCCATCCACGTCGCCGGGTCGACGCGGGCGGCCGCCCGTCGCGCCGGGTTACGGGGCGACGGCTACTTTGCCGGGGGCAGGGTGGGCAGCCAGGAACGGGCGCTCCAGATCGATCTGATGCGCACGACCGCACGTGAAGCCGGCCGTGACGCGCAACGGCTCGAGGTGACTCGCTGGGGATCGATCGAGATGACCGAAGACGACGTCGAAGCCCTCGCGGCAGCAGGAACGACGCGGGTGGTCGTCAGCGCGACGAGCGCCGATCCGCAAGCGCAGCGAGAGGAGATCTCCGCTTTTGCAGCACGTCTCAAGCTATAAGCCGGGCGGGAACGTAAAGGGCTGGGGTCCCGGCGATGCGGTGCCGACGTCGAGCTGGATCAGGGTATGCGGGTTGAGGGGAATCGACCGGGGGTCGCCGGTGAACGGCTGGCCGTCGACATAGGCCGTCACCTGACCGTGAGCCGGCCCGACCTGCGTCGAGTTAAGCGGCTGGTTCCAGATGTCGAAGTAGTTGCCCAGCGTGTAGACGCGCTGGCTGGGCGATTCGACGTGGATGATCCCGTCCACCGTGTGCGAATGTAGCCAGTAAAAGCACGTGCCCGCGACTACGAATGGGCCGGCCGAAGTCTGGACAACCTGTGTGGGTGGAACGATGCCGATACCCTCGGGGATGATCCGAGGCCTGCCGTTCGTATAGACAGCGAGATGGGCGTGGATGTGGTACACGACCTGCTCGGACGTGTCGCAACTGATGCCGTCCACCGTCTGCCCTTGTGCTTGCCCGTCCGTGGCTGCCAGCAAAGTAGGGCTGTTGCTGAAAAGCACATTGACCACGAAGACCGCGCCAGCGATGACAACGAGCGCCGCGAGGCCGCCCAGGAGAAGGCCGAGCCTTGGGGGGTTGCGGTTCGCCCCCAAGGTGACCCCGGCGGCCGCCTTCCGCCGGCTTTTCTTACTCACGGTGAGTTACGGTACCCCGCCCGGAATCTGATCAACCTCACGCAGCAACCGAACCGAACCGTAACGAGTTCGCTATTGCGAACGATTCGCAATAAGATATACTCGGTGCTCGGATGGCGACGGCGCGGGCGGTTTTTCAAAGCTGGCGGACGACCTCGATGAGCTCGGTCTCCGTGCGACTGACCGGCTTGTTTGGCGGTGTCGCCCTGCTGCATGTGCTGGGGTGGGGGATCATGCTGCTCCTGGTCGCGCCGCGTTTTCCCGTCATGCTGGGCCTGGGCGGGCTGGCCTATGCCTTCGGCTTACGCCATGCCTTCGATGCCGACCACATTTCGGCGATCGACAACACCACGCGCAAGTTGCTACAGGAAGGGAAGAAGCCGCTGGGCGTGGGCTTCTTCTTCTCGCTGGGACACTCGAGCGTCGTGTTCCTGATCGCCCTACTGCTCGGCATCGCCACGCAATTCGTCGTCACCAACGTCGTCAGCGGCAATGGGCAGGTAAAGAACCTCGGCGCACTGATCGGGACCGGTGTCTCCGGGATCTTCCTGGTGCTGATCGGGATATTGAACCTGATCATCCTGCTCGATATCATCCGGCTGTTCCGCCGGATGAAGGCGGGGGCCTACGACCGGCATTCACTCGAGCACGAGCTGGTGGCCGGCGGGCTGTTGACCCGAATCTTCGGTCGGCTGTTCAAGCTGATCACGCACAGCTGGCAGATGTACCTGGTCGGATTTTTGTTCGGGCTGGGCTTCGACACCGCGTCCGAGATCTCGTTCCTCGCCATCTCGGCGGGCGCCGCAGCGCAACATATTCCGTTGTATGCCTTGATTTCGCTGCCGCTGATTTTTGCCGCCGGCATGTCGCTCATGGACACGGCCGACGGCGCCTTCATGTCGCAGGCCTATTCGTGGGCATTCTCCAATCCGGTCCGAAAAGTCTTCTACAACCTGACGATCACAGCGCTCTCAGTCTTCGTCGCTCTTTTCGTCGGCCTGTTCGAGCTCAGCCAGCTTCTCGTGCAGCAGTTGGATCTTAAGGGCGGCGCATGGGACGCGATCCGCGGAATGGACCTGGGTGTCATGGGCTTTGTGATTGTCGGCGCCTTCGTCGTGACCTGGGCCGGCGCCCTGTTGATTTACCAGCGCATGCACATCGAGGAACGCTGGTCTCGGGCACTCCGAAACTAAAGACGGCCCCCACCCTGCCCTCCCCCAGAGGGGGAGGGATATGAAGGTACGCTGGAGATTGTGATCCACGCCATCCTGCTGGCGCTCAGCACCGCCTTCGACATGTTGTGGGAGGTCTTCTGGCCGCTGGCCCTCGGTTTCATCCTCTCGGCGATTGTCCAGACCCTGGTCTCCCGTCGCACCGTGGAGCGAGCGCTGGGGTCCGATTCGCCGCGTAGTCTCGCCCTCGCCACGTTATTTGGCGCCGCGTCGTCGTCCTGCTCCTACGCCGCTGTCGCCATCGCTCGCTCGTTGTTCCGCAAGGGGGCGAGCTTCCCCGCGGCCATCGTGTTCGAATTCGCCTCGACGAACCTGGTCTTCGAGCTCGGCTTGATCCTGCTGATTCTGCTCGGCTGGTCCTTTGTGGGTGCGGAATTCGCCGGCGGCCTGCTGATGATCGTGATCCTGGCGTTGCTCTTTCGCTGGACCCTCAAGCCTGCGATGGTCGAGGAAGCCCGCCGGCAGGCCGAGCAGGGCCGCCATGGCCGGATGCAAGGGCACGCCGAGATGGACATGTCGATCACCGAGGGGCCGTTTCTCAAGCGACTGTTCTCGGGCCGTGGGCTGACCACGATCAGTCACAACTTCTGGGGAGACGTCACGTCCGTCTGGACCGACATAGGGCTGGGGCTTCTGATCGCCGGCGCGCTGGCTGCCTGGGTGCCGAACTCGTTCTGGCAGAGCTTTTTCCTGACCAGCCATCCCGTGCTGTCACAGGTCTGGGGTCCCCTGATCGGGCCGGTGATTTCATTGCTGAGCTTTGTGTGTTCAGTCGGCAATGTACCGCTGGCCGCGGTGCTATGGAACGGCGGCATCAGTTTCGGGGGCGTGATCGCCTTTGTCTTCGCCGACCTGATCATCATTCCCATTCTCGATATCTACCGGAAGTACTACGGTGGGCGGATGACGTTGTACTTACTGTTCGTTTCGTACGCGGCGATGGCGCTGGCGGGACTCGCGATCGGCCTGGTCTTCCAGGGTCTTGGGTTCGTTCCATCGCATCACCCGGTGACGGCGCTATTCGCCGGTCCGACGCTCAACTACACGAGCGTATTGAACGTGATCTTTCTTTTGATCCTGGCGGTGCTGGGCTGGCGATTCTTGCGTACGGGCGGGCTCGACATGCTACGGATGATGGAGAGGCCGGCGACTATGCCTGATGATTCGGCGGCGCATCAGCACCAGCATCACTGAGGGCCAGCGCCCGGGCGAGGACGCGGTCCATCGCCGAGTGGGCGGCCAACACCGCACCGGCGGTCTTGAGCCGCTGACGGAGCGCCGTCTCCAGGTGGCCGGTAACGGCGACCACGACGGGCGCCGGCTCGCGCCGCATCAGCTCGCCGACCAGGTCGACCTGCTGCTCCGGCCGCAGCGTCGCCTGGAGGACGACGACGTCAGCCGGCGTCCACGCCCGCGATTGGGCAGCGGCCGGGCTGAGGCCTTCCACGGGCACGCCCAGCCGCCCGGCGGCCGCCCGGACCCGTTGGCTGAAAAAGAGGTCGTCCTCGACCAGGTAGAGCCGTTTGCTCACACGTTTGCAGGATATCCGGCCAGGCCCTTTTGGTCATCGCCAAACGTTGCTATAATCGCGCCCGGGGAAATGGGTCGAAGGCTAAGCGGACCGCTCCGGCGAAGTCTCTGAGATCCAAAGACAAACCAAAGGAGATTCGCCGTGAGCTTCAGCGACAAGACTTTGACGTGCCGTGATTGCGGGCTCAATTTTATTTTTACTGTGGGGGAGCAACAGTTCTACGCCGCCAAAGGATTCCAGCACGAGCCGTCTCGCTGTCCCGATTGCCGGTCGATCAATCGCAACGTTCGGGGCACCGGTCGCGCCAAGGAGCTCCACGAAGTGATCTGCGCCGAGTGCGGCAAGCCCGCCCAGGTTCCGTTCACCCCGACGATGGGCCGCCCGGTGTATTGCAGCGACTGCTTCGACAAGGTCCGCACGACCAGACGCTAGGACCGTTTGTAACGGCCCGCGTAAGGTCTAGCGCGCAGCATTCGCGTTGAGCGAGTACGCCGCAAACGTGTGCCGCGGCCCCGAAGGAGCTGAGCTGTGGGAACCGGAACGAACTCTGCGTTCCGCCTGCTCGACGATCCGGACGAGCCCTCCGGCGCGCGCGTCCGCCGGGTGGGGGGCCTGACCTTTTGGGCGGAAACGCTCGCCTTTAGAACCACGGCGGCCCGCGAGTTCATCGACGTGACCGACCAGGTCGCCGGTGTGCTGCGCCGGTCCAAGGTCACCCAGGGCTGGACCTCCGTCTTCTCGAAGCACACCACGGCGGCGGTCGTGCTCAACGAGAACGAGCCACTGCTGCTCCAGGATATGGGTGCCATGCTCGAGCGGCTCTCCGCCGCCGCCGGCCTGTATCAGCACAACGATCTGAGCCGCCGCACCGGCGAGATGGACCCCAGCGAGTGCGCGAACGGCCATGCCCACTGCCAGCACTTACTCATCGGCGCCAGCGAAAATATTCCCGTCGCTGATGGACGGCTGGATCTTGGCCGCTGGCAGCGCATCTTCCTGCTCGAGCTCGACCGGCCGCGCGACCGCCAGCTGGTCGTCCAGGTCTTCGGCGCCTGACGCGGTAACCTAGAGTTCCGGCAGGCGTCCGCAGCTCCCCTTTTAAGGAGGCATCCATGCTCGAGAAGTTCACCTGGTACAAGCAGTCGGCCTATAAGTGGAAGGGCGATGGGATCACCCTGTATATCGATCCCTGGGGCTTAGGAGACAAGGAGGAGCCCGCGGACGTCGTCTTCATCACGCACGCCCACGCCGATCACTACGAACCCAAAGACATCGAGAAGATCCGGAAGAGCACTACGCAGTTCGTTGCTCCAAAGGACGTTGCCGACAACCTGGAGGCACCACCGCTCCCACTCCGGAACGTGAAAGCCGTCAAGCCCGGCGACGCGATCGAGGTGATGGGGATCAAGGTGGAAGCGGTGCATGCCTACAGCACCGTGGAGCACCGGCTGCAAACCCATCCGAAGAGCAATAACTGGGTGGGATACATCCTTACCCTGGACGGAAATCGCTACTGGTTCTCGGGTGACGGCGATCCAAATCCCGACATCGAGAAGATCAAGGCCGACGTTGCCTTGATCTGCGTCGGCGGCGATCCGTACGTGATGGGCCCGTCCGAGGCGGCCGGGGTGGTGAAGAAGATCCGGCCGCAGCTGGCCGTCCCAAACCACTACGGATTCGTCGTTGGGGTGGCGTCGGACGGAGAGAAGTTTGCGACGGAGGCCGCGCCGGTCAAAGTCCAGATCATGAAGCCGGTCAACGCCTTCGAACGAACGGGGGCGGCCGCGCACTAGCCCCTCCCTGACCCTCCCCTGCATGGCGGGGGAGGGGAGTTGGAACTTTTCCTGGCCGTCGGCGTCTGAGTACTGACGTCTACGACGGAACAGGAGGTTCCCAATGGTCAATAAACTCGTTCCCGCGGCGGCGGCGACCCTGGCGGTGTTTCTGACACAGGCGCTCCCGGCGGCCGCCTGCGGTGGCCTGGTTGCGCCCAACGGGGCGATCCGGCTCGAGCGCGCGACCACGCTGGTCGCGTGGCACGACGGCGTCGAGCGCTACATGACCAGCTTCAGCTACAACGGCTCGGCGTCCAGCTTCGGCTGGATCGTGCCCCTGCCGGCCGTTCCCCAGAAAGTCGAAGAGGGGGGAGGCTGGACGCTCCAGCGGCTCTTCCGCGAGACGCATCCTCAGCCTGCGATTCTGGGGCTGCAGTTCGCTACGCACACGGTGTCAGCCGACTCCGCCGTGGTGATCCAGCAGGTCCAGGTCCGGGCCCTCGACATCACGGTCCTTCGTGGTAGCGGCCAGGCCGTGCTGGACTGGGCGAGCCAGAATGGGTTTGCCGTCGACGCCGAGACTCGCGCCCATGTGCTGCAGTACGCGAAGGGCAGCCCGATCTTCATGGCGGCGAAGTACAACGCCGGACGGGCGCAGCAGCAGCGGCTGCTCTTCGGCGACGGCGCTCCGGTCCTGATCACGATGAAGATCGCTCATCCCTGGATTCCCTTTGAAGTCCTGGCCGCCGGGCAACAGGTACAGGCGGATCTCTATCTGCTGTCCGACAAGCCGGTCAATACCAGCGAGTGGCGCGCGCTGATCGGCGCCTCTGGCGTGGGGACGACGGTTCCCGGGGCCGAAGGTTTCACGCTCCAGTTCCAGGAAAAAATGACCGACAGTCTGTATCACGACTTGTCGACCGATAAGAACATGGGCTGGGTTCGCAGCGACAGCTGGCTGACGTACTTGAGCCTGAATGCTCCGGATAGCAAGGTGACGTACGACATGAGTGTCACGCCGATGGGTGTGGTGAAAGTCGCGCCCTTCGGTACCAAGCCAATGGCGATCGTCGATGGCAATGCGACCCAGCCGCTCGACGCCCCGACGGCCCCGATGGGAACCGCGATGACGTTGCTGGTTCTCGGGCTCGTGATCGGCGCGGCGGTCTGGATCCTGAGGCCGCGCGAAGCGTAAGACCCCACCCTTCCCCTCCCCACAAGCGGGGGAGGGGAGGGTCGGATCCCGGCCGGCGGGTTTCCCCTCCGCCGGCCTATTTTTTAGATATTGCTACGGGACTGACCGCCGTCGACTGTCTAGCGGACTTGCGAAGCTTCGGCGATCGCAGGGACCGCGGCGGCCGGTGCCCCGCGGCTGACCAGGGCCTTCTCGGTCTTCGGATCGAAGAGGTGCAGGTGATGCGTATCGATCGCGACCTCGACGTTCTGTCCAGGCTCGATATCGTTGCTGCGCGGGTCCATCCGGGAGGTCAGCGTCTTGCCGCCGATGTTGAGGTAGACGAAGATCTCGCTACCCATGCTCTCGACAACCTCGACCTTGCTTTTGATCTTGGGCAGGCCGTCACGGCCGGGGAAGCGAATGTCCTTGATGTCCTCGGGCCGCACGCCCATGATGACCTCCTGGCCTCGCGCTGCGCCAGCCTCGGAAAGGACACGGTCTTCGATCGGAACCTGGAAGCCCTCGCCGGTGAGCGAGGCCTGGCCATCGCCACCGACCTTCACGGTCAGGAAATTCATTGCGGGGCTTCCGATGAAGCCGGCGACGAACAGGTTGACCGGGTGTTCGTAGAGCACCTGCGGAGTGTCGAACTGCTGCACGATGCCGTTGTTCAACACGACGATGCGATCGCCCATCGTCATCGCCTCGACCTGGTCATGCGTCACATAGATAAAGGTGGTCTGGAGCCGCTGGTGCAATTTGAGGATCTGGACGCGGGTTTGCACCCGGAGCTTGGCATCCAGGTTGGAGAGTGGCTCGTCCATGAGGAAGACCTGAGGCT
This sequence comes from Candidatus Acidiferrum sp., assembly GCA_035602395.1. Classification (GTDB taxonomy): domain Bacteria; phylum Chloroflexota; class Dormibacteria; order CF-121; family CF-121; genus CF-13. Next base: position 9,798 of record DATNMH010000006.1, on the reverse strand, counting down.
GGCGGACGATCGCCCGACCCAGCGCCACGCGCTGCCGCTGGCCGCCAGAAAGGGCCTTCGGCTTGCGGTCCAGAAACTGATCGAGGCCCAGGATCTGGGCCGCATCGCGGACTCGCTTGTCGATTTCGCCCTTCGGGGTCTTGCGCAACTTGAGCCCGAACGACAGGTTGTCGTAGACCGTCATGTGCGGGTAAAGCGCGTACGACTGGAAGACCATCGCGATGTCGCGGTCCTTGGGGGCGACGTCATTGACGACCCGGTCGCCGATCTTGACCGAGCCATCGCTGATCTCCTCGAGGCCGGCGAGCATCCGGAGGGCGGTGGACTTGCCGGACCCCGAGGGGCCGACCAAGACCACGAACTCCTTGTCCTTGATCTCCGCGTTCATGTCGGTGATGACGACGTTCCCGGGGTAACGCTTGTACACGTGTTCGTAACTCACACTGGCCATTGCGATCTCAGTCTAGGCACGACGCCACTAAATGCGCAAGTGGGAAGTTCGAGATCTGTGCCTTGAGCTATCGCCTCACTTGATATAGGTACTTCCCTGTATTGCGATGCCTGTGCTAGGTTGATGTAAGGGCTTACATCGACCCAGCAAGGGGAGAGCTGTTTTGGGGAAGCGCCCGCCGACGATCTACACCGTCGCCGACCATGCCGGCGTGTCGATCGCGACTGTCTCGCGGGTGGATCGCGGTGACCCCGCTGTCGCCGGGTCAACAGCGATGCGAGTCAGGGCCTCGATGCGCACCGTCGGCTACCGGCCGAACGGCGCCGCCCGTGCTCTGGCGACGCGGCGTCATCGAGCCATTGGCCTGGTGTTCCCGCACCTTTCGGGACCCTACTACGCCGGCGTGATCCTCGGTCTGGAGGCAGCCGCCGGCGCGCTCGGCCAGAACCTGTTCATCGTCGGGACAGACAGCCGCGTCCGACCGGAGCAGCTGGTCTCGGACCTGAGCCGAAGCGTCGACGGACTGGTGGTGATGGGCCGCACCGTGCCAGATGAGGTGATCGCCGAACTGCAGCGCGGCGGGCTACCGCTCGTCTTGCTCGCGCGCCCGGCGGTGGGCTCGTCGGACGTTGTGCGGACAGAAAACCGCCGGAACGCGGAGGCGCTGACCCGTCACCTTCTCGAGCACGGCCATCGGCGGATCGTCTTCATCGGTGACCCCGCATCGTCCCCGGATGCCGCTGAGCGCTGGGATGGCTTTGTAGCGGCCCACCGAGATGGCGGCGGCCCAGTCCCGATCCGCCCGGTGATCAGCGCTTTCCGCGAAGGCGAAGGCCGGGCAGCCGCGCTGCACGCGTTGGCCGTGAAATCACGGCCGGCGGCGCTCTTCTGCGCCAACGACGAGATTGCAATGGGTGCCTACGCGGCCGCCGCCGAGCTGGGGCTCACAATTCCCACCGACCTGGCCATCACCGGGTGGGACGACATTCCAGTGGCGCGATTTCTCGCTCCCGGGCTGACCACCGTTCGTCAGCCACTGGCCGAGATCGGCGCGCTGGCCGCGCGCCTCGTTCTCGAGCGCGTGGGGGGAAGCCACAAGAAACCGGTCACGACCGTGCTTCCGACCGAAATCATGATCCGTTCGAGTTGCGGTTGCCGATCACAAGGAGGTACCTGGGAGACATGAAACCGTTTGGTCACGCGTTCCGCGTCGTCGCGCTTCTGGCGCTCGCGATAGTTCCCGCCGCGTGCGGAGCCGCCAATCCCAACACCGGAGCCAGTGTCAACGGCCCGGTTACGCTGCAGGTGTGGGCCAATGGTGACGAGGGGGACAAGCTGGCTGCCAGCCAGGCAATGGCGAGTTTCAAGCAGGCGAACCCCAACATCACCATCAACGTCACGCCCTTGCCCTGGACCACGGCCCATGACAAGCTGATCACGTCGATCGCCGGGCGTGCCACCCCGGACGTCGCCATGATCGGGACCACCTGGATGGGCGAGCTGACCAAGCTCAACGCGGTCACGGGCTTGCCGTCATCGGTCAACAAGAGTGACTTCTTCGCCGGAGGGATGGACACTGCCTCGGCGAACGGGACCGCCTACGGCCTGCCCTGGTACGTGGAGACCCGTGTTCTCTACTACCGCAAGGACCTGGCCGATAAGGCCGGCGTCAGCGCACCTCCCGCCACCTGGGACGACCTGATGACGATGGCGCAGAAGTTGAAGGCGGGCGGCAGCAAGTACGGCATCGACCTGCAGACCAACGACTGGCAGGAATTCATCCCGCTGATCTGGTCGGCCGGTGGCGATGTGATGAAAAACGGCAAATTCACGCTCGACAGCCCTGAGGCGGTCAAGGCCCTGACCTTCTACAGCGACTTCTTCAAGAAGGGCCTTACCCGGAGTTCGCAGCCGCAGGGATTCGACCTGATCCAGGCGTTCGTCGCGGGCGACGACCCGTCGTTCATCTCCGGGCCATGGATGGCAGGTCTGATTACGAAGGCCGGCCTCGACCAGTCAAAGTGGGCGGTCGCGCCCATGCCCAAGGGTGATAAGTCGGCGACCTCGTTCGTCGGCGGCAGCGACTGGGTGGTCTTCAAGAACAGCAAGAGCCAGGACGCTGCCTGGAAGTTTGTCCAGTTCATGACGTCCAAGGACACTCAGATCAGCTGGTACAAGGAAATCAAGGATCTACCGTCGCGGCCGGACGCGTGGACCGACGCGGCGCTCACCGCCGATGCCAACTTGAAGGTCTTCGGCGCCCAGTTGAAGGACGCGCATTCACCGCCGAACATCCCGCAGTGGGAAGAGGTGGCGAAGGCGATCGATGATTGGCAGGAGAAGGCTTCACTGAACAAGGCGACTCCGGCGGATGCCGCGAAAGGCATGCAGCAGCAAGCAACTCAGATCATCGGGGGCTAGCCGATGAGCGCCCAGCAAGCGCTGGTCGCGTCCGCAACGCGGGCGCGGCCAGCCGGCAGGCGCGGGTGGCTCCGAGAGGCCCTCACCGGGTGGGCCTTCTCGGCGCCGTTCCTGGTGATCTTCCTCGCGTTCCTGGCCCTGCCGATCCTTGCCTCGTTCGTGCTCAGCTTTACGAATTTCAGCCTGGGCAACCTCGTCGACCCGCTATCCGCGCGATTCATCGGGCTCAACAACTACGCCAAGCTCCTGCACGACCCGAAGTTCTTGCAGGCGGCTTTGAACACAACGATCTTCGTCGTTTTTGGCACCATCCTGAACCTCGCGGTCGGCCTGGCGGCGGCGGTCGCGCTCAATCGCGGGATCACACGGTTCCGGGCGATCTTCCGGGTTGGCTATTACCTGCCGGTGGTGTCCAGCATCGTGGCGATCGCGGTGATCTGGCGCTTCCTCTTCAATGCCGACTTCGGCCTGGTCAACGGCCTCCTGCACACCGTCGGCATCAGCGGACCCGACTGGCTCGGTAACCCCACGCTCGCCGTCGGCATCATCGTCGCCCTGATGGTCTGGCGCAACTTTGGCAACGCGATGATCATCTTCCTGGCGGGCCTCCAGGGTATTCCGAACGATCTCTATGAGGCCGCCCGCATCGACGGCGCGAACCGCTGGCAAGAGTTCCGCAGCATCACGCTGCCGATGCTGCGGCCAACGACGCTATTTCTCTCGGTGCTCACCACTATTGGCTTCCTGCAGGTCTTCGAGGAGCCGTTTGTGATGACCCAGGGCGGCCCGCTCAATAAGACACTGCCGATCTCGATGTACGTCTACCAGCAAGGCTTCAACTTCTTCCATCAGGGTTACGCGAGCGCGATGGCCTACACGCTCTTTGTGGTCATTGCGGCGATCACGCTCATTCAGTTCCGGCTGTTGAGGAGTGAGACATGAGCGTTGCCACCCCGGTTCGCGCCGCCACTCCGGTCATCGCCCAGACCCGGCCCGAACCCAGTAGTCCCATGCGTCGCCGACGCCGTGGGGTGTCGTGGGTTTACGTACCTCTGTCGATCGGCCTAGTGTTCCTGGTCGGCCCCTTCCTCTGGATGGTCGCGAGCTCGGTCAAGTCGTCGGCCGAGCTCCACCACGTGCCGCCGACCTGGATACCGCAGACGTTCACGCTGGACAACTACACGACGATCTTCACCAAGCTGAACTTCCCGCAGTACTTCGTCAACTCGGTCATCGTGGCCACCGTCGTCGTCGGGTCGAACCTGCTGTTCTGCTCCATGATCGGCTACGCGCTCGCCAAGCTGCGCTTTCGCGGGAAGAGCGCCGTCTTCCTCATCGTGCTGGCGACCATCATGGTGCCGCAGACGGTCTATCTGGTGCCCCTGTTTGTGCTGATGAGCAACCTGGGGCTTGTCAACAGTTATCCCGGGCTGATCCTGCCCTTTGCCGCCCAGGCGTTCGGCGTGTTCCTGATGCGTCAGTTCATCCAGGGCATCCCGGACGAGTTGCTGGAGGCGGCGCGCATGGATGGCGCGGGCGAATTCACGATCTTCCGGCGGGTGGTGCTGCCGCTGTTGGGGGCACCCCTGGCGACCCTCGGCATCCTGATCTTCCTGGGGAGCTGGAACAACTTTCTCTGGCCGCTGATCATCGCGACCAGCGATCAGATGTACACGTTGCCGGTCGCGGTTGCGACCTTCTCGATCGGGCAGAACGCGGTCGACTACGGCCTGCTGATGGCCGGTTCCGTGGTGTTGATCGCGCCCGTCCTGTTGGTTTTCCTGCTGCTGCAGCGCTTCGTGCAGCAAGGCATCGCCACAACCGGTCTCAAAGGCTAAGGAGGAAACGTCTATGTTGCGTACCCGGTTTTGTGCTGTCGCGATTGCTGCCGTCGTGGCGGCCGCGGGCTTTTCGCCGCACCTGGCTGCGAGTGCCTCGAACCAAGCCGGGGGACTTACGGATCAGCAGCGAGCGAGCCTTCTTGCCATCGCCGCGGACACCTGGAAGTTCTACGCGACCGACGTCGACCCCAACACCCATTTGCCGCTCGACAACCTCACGTATGCCGGTGGTTCCGCGGCACCAACCGGGTACGGCCGATACACCTCGGCAGCCAACATCGGGGTCTACCTGTGGGCAGTGGTGGCGGCCAAGGACCTCGGACTCATCAGTGGTTCCCAGGCACACACCCAGCTCGTGGCGACGCTCAGCGAGGTCGGGCGCCTGAAGCAGTCCAGCGGTTTCCTCTATCAGTGGTACGACACCTCGAGCGGTGCCGTCATCCGAAACCCCGGTGACATCAATTGCGCCAACGAGACGACCCCGACATTCGACAACTGCTATTTCATCTCCAATGTCGACAACGGCTGGTACGCCTCAGGCCTGATCGTGGTCAGGCAGGCGATGCCGGAGCTCAGCGGACTGGTGAACCGTCTGATCGCCCCGATGAACTTTGGCAACTTCTACGACGCGCGGGCGGAAACGCACTGCAACGTCAACCCGGCCATCACGGGCAACCAGCCCACCGGCCAGATGTTCGGCGGGTACTACGTGGGCTTGCCGCCTGAGCAGGGCAACAACTGGCAGCACTACTACCACAATGGCGCCTTCTATAGCGATCCGCGGATCTCCGCCTACATCGGCATGGGGCTGCACCAGATGCCCGGCAACGTGTGGTGGCGCAGCTGGCGGACGCTACCACCGCCGGCTCCGTACGCCGACTGCCTGAGCACCGATCCCAACTTCTCGTGGCAGGGACAATGGCCGCCATCCGGATCCTGGCAGACGTATGTCGACCCGCAGTCGGGCCAATCATTCAACGTCTGGGAAGGGCACTACGTTTATACCCACTCGACCATGACGTTCGTGCCGACGTTCGCCGGTGGGGCGTTCGAAGGCCTGATGGCCAACGAGGTCGTGCCAGAGACCACCTGGGGGACGCACAGCTTTGGCCTGGCTGACATTCGCATCGCGCAGGTCCAGATCAAGTACGCGACGGAAAACCTGCATTACCCAGTGTGGGGCATGTCGCCGTCCAGCACCGCCGATGACAGTGGCGGATATGGCGGCTTCGGGGTCGAGGGCCTGAAGTTCAAGTACTTCGGGTTCGGGGCTACCGCCAGCCACCCGAACGAAGGGTTGTCACAATGCCACGGCTGCGCAACGGAAGACGTGGTGACGCCGCATGCATCATTCCTCGCCCTCGATGTCGCGCCCCAGCAGGCTTACGCGAACATCCAGGCGCTGCGCACGAACTACCCCGGGGTGTACGGCGCGGCTGGCTTCTTCGATGCCGTCAACCCAACGACCGGATCCGTCGGCCATCGCATCCTGGTGCTCGACCAGTCAATGATCATGGCCGCGCTGGACAATGCACTTCAGAATCGCGCCATGCAGCAGCATTTCGCACAGGACTCGGTCGCCTGGGCGGCACATACGTATCTATCACTCGAGACGTTCTCAATTAACTGATGTTGAGGTCGGGGCAGCCGTCTGCGCAGCAACGGCAGTCGGCTGCCCGCCTCGATTGGGAACGCCGCGTCGGGCAGCGCCGGGACTCCCTCGCTGCCGCGGTCGCCCAGGAGCTGCCGGCGCCCGAGGAAGTCCGCGCCGAGCCAGGTGGGGGACAGGTGACGCTTCGCTGGTCGCCCGTGCCGGGTGCTGCCGGTTACGTCGTGCAGCGAGCCGATGTGGTGGACGGGGTGTTCGAGACGATCGATCACGGTGGGGGAGACGTGCTGGCCGTGCCGGGACCATCCTATGCGGACACGACCGGTCGCCACGGGATCGACTACTGGTATTCCGTTGCGTCGCTGAGCTCGGCTGACGGGTCGCACGGTGAAGGGTCGACCCCGGTGCGTGCGGCGGCGACCCGGGTTGCCGGCCGCATCGACCTCGAGGTGGATGCCGGTCACGTCATAGGCCGGCTGGCTCGGCCCTGGCGGATGCTCGGCGCGGAGCATTTGTCTCAGCTCTTCTACGGGCCGAATGAGCGTGGCATCGAGGTCGGCGCCGAGTTCGCCGAGGCGCTGCGGCTGGCCCATGAGGAGCTTGGCGTCGATCGCATTCGCGCGCACGGCATCCTGCTCGATGAACTGGGCGTCTACAGCGAGCGCGACGGTGAACCGCAGTTTGATTTTGCCAGTGTTGACCGCGTTTACGACCGGCTACTGCAGCTGGGGCTTCGGCCCGTGGTCGAGCTTTCGTTCATGCCGCGGGCGCTGGCGCGCGATCCGAGTGCGACCGTTTTTGACTATCGGGCGATCATTTCGCCACCGAAGAGCTGGGAGCGATGGTACGAGCTGGTGGGCGGGCTCGCCCGTCACCTGGTCGAGCGCTACGGCCTGGACGAAGTGGCATCGTGGGGATTCGAGGTCTGGAACGAGCCAAACCTGGAAGTGTTCTGGAGTGGGACCCGCGCTGAATATTTCCGGCTGTACGACGAGGCCGCGGCGGCGATCAAGGCGGTCGATCATCGGTTGCTGGTGGGTGGGCCGGCGACGGCCGCAGCCGGATGGATCGGCGACTTTGCGAGTCATCTGTTGGAGGCCAAGACGCCACTGGACTTCTTTGCGACACACACCTACGGCAACCTGCCTCTGGACGTGGCAGCGACGGCCGCCGATGTCGGATACGAGCCGAGGCCTGTGTGGTGGACCGAGTGGGGGGTGAGCCCGCGACACTTCGCGCCGATCAACGATTCGGTGCTCGCCGGGCCCTTCGTCTTGCATGGGATGTTCTCCGCGCTGCAGCGGGCCGAATACCTGGCCTACTGGGTCGTCTCCGACCACTTCGAGGAGCTGGGCCATCCTCCGCGCCTGCTGCATGGGGGCTTCGGCTTACTCACCGTTGGCAACCTCCGCAAGCCACGCTACTGGGCGATCCGGATGCTGCAGCTGCTCGGCCCGCAGCGCGTCGCGACCTCCGTCCGCGGAGACGGCGCCGGCTCGTTGGTCGAGGCGCTGGCCGCGACAGGGCCGGACGGGCTGCAGATCCTGGTGTGGAACGGCACGCTGGATCAGACCAAGGCAAACGGCGGGAGCCTCCTCGGCCGGACGCTGATGTTGCGCGTCGCCGGACTGCGCCCCGGACGGTACCGCCAGGAGCATCTCCGGGTGGACGCGGGGCACTCGAACGTCACCGCCAACTGGGCGTCGATTGGAAGCCCGGACTGGCCCGATTCGCAGCAGTGGGCGATGCTTCGCGAGCATGACCGACTCGACCAGCTGGTCGCACCCGAGATGGTCGATGCCGCCGGCGGCGAGCTGAGTCTGGAGTTCCAACTGCCGATGCCGGCAATTTCTCTGCTGCGACTCTCGTGGCAGCCATAAGCGAACACCTGTTTGTCCGAAGGACTTCCGAGAGGAAACGTAGACGCCGACGTTATATGGCTGGCATTATTTGATTGGGAAGGGTCGATCTTCGACAGCGCAGCTCCCCGGGAGCGCGTCCAAACTGCCCAGGGATGTTGAGCACAGATGGCGACGGATTCAGAGTCTCTTCTTCGACCCCAACCGTTTGACCGCCACCGCCCCACCCGCGGGCTGATCTTTGATTTCGACGGTACACTGGTTGACAGCTATCCACTGATCGAGGCGGCGTTCGCTCACGTGATGCGGACCCACCGGCTGGACGAGGCGGCCCGGGACCTGTTTCGGAAGAGCCGCGGCTTGCCACTGCCGGAACAGATGCAGATGGTGGCCCCGCACATGTGGGAGGACCTGGTCGCGACCTACCGGTCGGTCGACGCCACGCTGGGCCACGCCCGGGTGTTCCGCGGAATTCCCACGCTGGTCCGTAAGCTGCGGCAGGCCGGGGTGCCACTTGGTGTCGTTTCGTGCAAGCGCCGTCTGCTGGTCGAATCCGAGCTCGTCGCCGCCGGCCTGCGTGGATTCTTCGATGTCGTCATTGGGTTCGAGGACGTCACGCCGCCCAAGCCGGCGCCCGATCCGTTGCTGGCGGCGATTGGGCGCCTCGGATTGTCGCGGACGGCCGCGGTTTACGTCGGCGACAGCATGGTGGACTTGCAAACCGGCCGGGCGGCGCGGGTGCGCACGGTGCTCGCCGCCTGGGGACTGACACCCGAGCTGCGCGCGGCGTTCCGCCGGCATCGGCTCTGTGCAACCCGCCCATCCGAGATGCTTGCCCTCGTCCTGACCACACCGAACGGCAACGGGCACAAGCGCGCCGCGTAACGCTCCCACTCCAGCCCTCCCCGGCAAGGGAGGAGGGAGAAACAGGCGGCTGCTGTTCGCCGCCGGCTTTCTCGTCCTCGGCCTGATCTTCGGGTTCGTGTCCCTGGCCCTGGGACCGCTGGGGTTGATCGAGGCATTGATCGTGCTCGGGCTGGTCCTCGTGCAAGTCCGGCGTTTGCCCGAGCGCAGCGGTGCCTACCTCGTGGGGTTCAGCATCCTCCCGGTCATCGTCCTCGCGTCGATCGTGTTTCGGCTGCCAGCCTGCCAGACGCCAGTCGTCAGCGCGGCGCCGCAGTGCTACGCGCCACTGGCGGTGCCCGCGCTGATCGCGTACACGGTCGTCGGCGTCATCGGGGCCATCCTGTTGGGGATTGCGTTGCGGCGGCTCTGAGTCCGCAACGCTGCGAGAACGTTTGGTGATCTTTGAGTGATTGACAGACAGCTGTCGTAACTGTGGTGCACGCTTAGACCATGGCCGTGGTCCAGCTCGAACGAACAGTCGGGAGCCGTCGTTTCGAGGCCGCATTGGAGAGGATGCGGGACGGCGTCCAGGCGATGGCAGCCTGGGTTCAGGAGGCCAAGGGTGAGGATCTCGGCGAGGGACTGATCCAGATCCGCGAATCCGGCATCGACCCGCTCGAAGCCGCCTTCGCGGGTGGGGTGCGCCGGTTCGACAAGTCCGGGGAGTACAAGGCTGACGGCGCCCTGTCCGTGACGGATTGGCTGAAGTGG
>DATNMH010000005.1:0-135264 GCA_035602395.1 Candidatus Acidiferrum sp. | reverse complement strand
TTCTGTTAAGCCGAAACGGAGACGGGCTCCCGCTCCTCGCTGACGACGAGCGGCTTGACGGTCGTGGCTGCTGAGTGGGGGAGCACCAGCCAGCCGCAGAGGACGATCGCGCACGAGATGATCGCGATGACGGTGGTCGCGTCCATGGTCTTTTTTCCTCCTTCTTAAAGGGCGTACGCGGGTTCGCCGTGTTGTGAGATGTCGAGGCCGAGGAGTTCCTCCTCTTCCTGCACGCGGAGCGGAACGAACAGGTTGACGACTTTGAGGATGACGAAGGTGCCGGCGATCGACCATCCCCAGGCGGCGCCAATGGCCACCAGCTGGATCAGGACCTGCTTCGGGTTGCCGTAGAAGAGACCGTTCGCCGCACTCGAGTTGATCGCGACGGTGGCGAACAATCCGGTGGCCAACGCACCCCAGGTGCCGCCGATGCCGTGCACCGCCCAAACGTCGAGCGCATCGTCGACGTGGATCCGCTCGCGCAGCTGAATCGCCGCGTAGCAGACGATGCCGGCGCCGAACCCAATCACGATCGCGCCCATCACGTTGACGTACCCGGAGGCGGGCGTAATCGCCACCAGGCCGGCGACCGCCCCTGCGGCGGCGCCCAGCACGCTCGGCTGCCGCTTGTGCCACCAGCTGACCGTCATCCAGGTAAGCGCCGCCATGGCGGTCGCGGTATTGGTCACGACAAAGGCGCTGGTCGCCAGCGTGCCCGCGGTGACCGCACTGCCGGCGTTGAAGCCGAACCAGCCGAACCAGAGCAGACAGGCGCCGAGGATCGTCATGGTGGCGTCATGTGGTTCGACCTTCTCCTTGCCGAAGCCCAGCCGCCGCCCGAGAACGAGGGCCGCCACGAGCGCCGAGACGCCCGAGCTGATGTGCACGACCGTCCCGCCGGCGAAGTCGAGGGCGCCAAGGTTGTGCAGCCATCCGCCCGCGCCCCAGACCCAGTGCGCGATCGGGTCATAGACGAAGGTTGCCCAGAGCAAAGAGAAGAGCACGAAGGCCTTGAAACGCTGGCGTTCCGCGAAGGCGCCGCTGATCAGCGCCGGCGTGATCACGGCGAACATCATTTGGAAAACCATATAAGCCTGATGTGGGATGGTGGGCGCGTAATCGGCATTGGGGGTGAAGCCCACGTTGTTGAGGCCGATCCACTCCAACCCGCCGATCAGGTGGAACTTGTCCGGTCCGAAGGCGAGACTATAGCCCCACAGAACCCACTGGACGCTGATGAGGCACAGGATGAAAAAGCTGTGCATGATGGTCGACAACACGTTCTTGCGGCGAACCAGGCCGCCGTAGAAGAACCCGAGTGCGGGCGTCATCAGCATGACGAGCGCCGCCGACGCCAGTACCCAGGCGGTATCGCCGCTATCGATTTTCATCTCGCCAATCTCCGGTTTGCCAAGGCTTCCCTCCTGAGTCCGTTTCCATGCGCGTGCTAATTCCGCGCCTTGAGTTTTGGGAAGCGTAGCGAAGCGAGGTGGGCTTCGATAATGTCGCAAGCGCACGAAGATTCCGCTCACCGTTTGTATGCGCCGTCTGAGCCGCATTGCACAAGGCGCCGACACTCAATTGATGCACGGCGCCCAACAAAAAGAAAGGGCTGCGCTTTCGCACGGCGCCTTTAAGGTGCGGCTCTCAGACGTTCCGGTGCCAGGTCCGGTTGTCGTGGCAGAAGTGCACTGCAGCCGGCTTGAGCCCGCGCAGCTTCTCTAGGGATCGGCCGAAGGCGGCGTCGTCTTCCATCATGCCCTCGCGAGGTACCTCGCCTTCGAACATACGGACGGTCCAGCATGCATCGCCGGTCAGGAGTGCTGGGCCCGCGCTGGTATCGACCTCGACACTCTGATGGCCCGGCGTGTGGCCGGGGGTGGTGACCACGCGGACGCCGGGCACGATCTCGCGCTCACCGTCGACGAGCTCATAGCGCGCGCCCGCGTAATCGAGCCAGGCGGTGGGCGTGTCCGCGTACCGGTGACGACCTTCGTACTCGGCTCGTTGCACGTACAGGGGCGCCTGCGGGAAGACGGCGTTCTGGCCGCAATGGTCGAAATGGAGATGCGAGTTGATGACCCAACGAATGTCGGACGGATCGACGTCGTGCTTGCGCAGGGCTTCGGCGACCGAGGCGTTGACCGGGCGGTAATCCTTGATTAGCTCCAACGGCATGCCGTAACCGGTATCGACCAGTCCCGCGCCGCCGGGGTGCTTGATCAGGAACCCGTGGACGGGGATCTCCAGCGGATACTCAGACAGCCAGAGGTGACCGAGGTTCAGTCGGACGACCGATTCCGGCGCCAGCGCCACACTTCATATTCCCATTTCCCTCCCCCGCTCGCGTGGGAGGGCAGGGTGGGGGCCGTCTACGCCTTCAACAGCGGCAGAATCTCGTAGTTGCCACCCAGCAGGTCCGACGCTGGTGCGTTCAGGTATCCCTGCAGCACCGAGGCATAGACCGAGCGGAAGTCGGTCGTGAACTTCAAGTTCCCGTTGTCGAGGTCGGCCAGGCTCGGCTGCTGGCCGTAGAGGCCGCCCTTGACCGGCGCGCCCAGCAGGAACATGGGGGCGGCGGTACCATGGTCGGTCCCGGCGCTGCCATTTTCCTTGACCCGGCGTCCGAACTCGGACCAGGTCATCACCAGCACTTTGTCGCCGTAGCCGTGACCGACCAGGTCTTGCATGAAGGCGGCCAATGCCTGGTCCAGGTCGAGCAGCAGCTTGTCGTGGACCGGCTTCTCCCGCGCGTGGTTGTCGAACCCTCCCAGGGTGACGTGCGCGACGCGCACCCCCAGTCCCGACACGATCGTTTCCGCCACCAACTTGAGCGAGCTCGCGATCGGGCTCTTCGCCGGATAGGTGGCTTTGGCCTGGTAGGTCGCATCGGTCGCCTGCAAGGCGTGGGACGCTTGCAGCGCTTCTTGCAGTGTGGTATCCAGCAAAGCACCGAATGGCGCGGGGCCCGCGGTCTTGAATGCGCCGTAGAACTTCATGAGCGGGTTCTCGACGTCGACCTGGGTGCCATGCTCGTTGACCGGCTGCAGGCGGAAGGTGTTCAACGACTGCAGCGCCGTCACCGGCGTCTTCGAGCGCAACTCCGGCGGCACCAGTGAACCGGCACTCACGCCTTCGAGGGCATGGTTCGGGCTCTCGCCGACCTTGTCGAGGTAATTGAGGTAGCGTCCCAGCCAGCCGTCGCCGATGCCGCCCTGGACGCTCGCGGTCTCCCAGATCGACATGGAGGCGAAGTGCGAGAGGTTGGGGCTCGGATATCCGACGCCCTGCACGATCGCCAGCTGCCCCGCGTCCCAGCTGGCCTTCAGTCCCTTGAGATTCGGATGCAGGCCAAGCTGGTTGTTCAGCGTCAGCACGCCGGTGTCCTGGCGCAGCGTCGGCCGGGCGTCGTGATAGGCGCCATCCTGGAAGGGGATCAGCGTGTTGAGGCCGTCGTTGCCGCCCGCCAGCTGAACGAGCACGAGGATCCGGCCGTTAGGGGTCGCCTGGGGCGAGTCCGCGGCGGCGGCCGCCACGCCGTTGGCGAAAATGCTCGGCACCGCCGACCCGGCAAACACCGGCAGCAGGCCCTGCTTCATGAAGTCGCGGCGGCTAAACATGAGTGCTCATCTCCATCAGTTCAGTTGAAACTCCGGCGTCGCCATCCCCATGAACAGGAGGCCGACCTGGTCGTCCGGATGGGCGGCCGCAAAGGCGTGCAAGCCATCGCGCGTGTTGCTCGTGACGTTGCCGTCGATCAAGGTGGCGGTTAGCTGATCGGCGGTCTGCGCCGTTGACGGGGCCGGTGCGCGCCGGGCCGCTGCGTTGGTGAAGTTGATCCGGTTGAGCAGCGTCGAGCTGTTGATCCACGACGTGCCGCCCGGCCAGCCGGCGACGTTCGGCGGATAGAAGAGCATCTGGCCCATCGGTGCCATCGCATTGGCCGCCGCCTGGAAAGCCCGGGTATCCGCGCCGGTTGCGCGCAGGATCTGGGCCGTCAGTTCAGCCGGGCTTTTGACCAGCGCGCGATAGGCCTTCGCTGAATAGAAGGCGTCCATGCCAAAGATTTCGCGGACAACCGCCCCCACGCTGTAGTGCGATTGCTGGAAGGTGTCGGCAAGGTGACGCACGATCTCCGGCTCCGGGTTCGCGTAGGCGAAGAAGCTGAACAATCGCGTGGAGAGGCGCTCGGCAGTTGCCCGCAGTGGCACCAGCATCTCCACGATGTCGTCGCCGGTGAAGTTGCCGGTCTTGCCCATGAAGGTCTTCTGCCCGCTGTCGTGGAGGCGCGCCACGAACACCGAGTCCGTCGTGTAGCGGAGCTGCTTGCCGCCCTGAAGCGTCCAGCCGGTGAACGCCCGCGCGGACTCGCGGACATCGTCCTCGGTGTAGTGTCCGATGCCGGTGGTGAACAGCTCCATCAGCTCGCGGGCGTAGTTCTCGTTGGGCTTGCCCTTGCGGTTGTTCTCGGTGTCGAGGTACACCATCATCGCCGGGTCTTTGGAAACGGCCTTGAGCAAATCGTCGAAGTTGGCAAGCGCCATCTTCCGAAATAGCTCGTTTTGCGTGTACAGCTGTGCGGGTCCGGCCTTATCGAGGCCGCTGGTCAGCAGGCCGTGCCAGAAGAGGGTCATCTTCTCCTCGAGGGGCCGCGCCGTCTGCACCATGCGTTGCAGCCACCAGGCCTGAACCGCGCCGGCGCTTGGTCCGTTGGCCGAGGTCAGGTCAAGCGTGGGGAGCTGTCCGTCGAGGGTTGCGTTCGAGGTCTGCTGGTAGTCGAGCACCGATTGCGTCATGGCAGCGCTGGTCATCGCGGCGAATCGATCGATCTCTGTCGCGGTCCCGCCGAAGCCGGCCCGACGGAGCAGGTGCCCGGCACGAACGCGTGGGTCGCTCAGCGCTCCCTGGTTGGCGCGGGTGAGATCCTGCACCCGGTTGAGGATCTGCGACAGGTCGGTGCCTTTCCAGAGCACCGCGACCGCGGCTGCCCCGGCGCCGGCTGCGCCGGTAGCCAGCACCGCCCGACGCGATACCGGCCGCCGCCAGATCGGCGTGGCTCTCGTTGCGGGCGACGGAGTCGGCGCGGCGTCATCCATGTTCATTGGTAAGGCTATGGCCGCGGTGTGAATCCGGGCTGAGAAGCCCCTTAGAAGGTTCAACGGCGCTCCGCCGGCCGCTCCGGCGGCGGCTCGGTTCGCCTAGTAGCCGGGCCGCGAGCTGCTCGAGGTGCCGCCCGAGCCCGAGCCGTTGGAGTAGCCGCAGCTGGTTAGGCCACCCACCAGCAGCATCAGGCTCACCACCAAGACGACTGCACGTTTCATCGCCCTAATCTACGGCACCAGGTTACGGTTGGCACGGCATCCGGGCGTCCATATACTGGCTAAATAGCGAGCCCCGGAGTGGAAAGGCGGGGGACGTTCAGGAGGCGCAGGTTGGCCCAGCCGGTGTCGCGCGAATCGATCGAAAAGGAACCCCGCACTCGCCGCGCAGACAAGGCGGTCGCCTCCGTCTGTCCCTATTGCGCAGTCGGTTGCAGCCAGCTGATCTACGTCAAGGACAAGCGCATCATCGACATCGAGGGGAACCCGGCCTCGCCCATCAACGAAGGCACGCTGTGCCCCAAGGGCGCCTCAACCTATCAATATCTGGTCAACCCCAACCGGGTGACCACGGTCCGATACCGCGCGCCCCACTCGGACCATTGGGAGGACCGGCCGCTCGAGTGGGCGATGGACCGCGTCGCCACGCTCATCAAGGAAACGCGCGACACCAGCTTTGTCGAGCGCACGGCCGAGGGCAAGCTGGTCAACCAGACGACGGCGATCGCCACGCTCGGCGGGGCGACGATGGACATCGAAGAGAACTACCTGATCAAGAAGCTCTTCAGCGGCGGTCTGGGCATCGTCTCGATCGAAAACCAGGCGCGAATATGACATAGCTCCACTGTCCCCGGTCTGGGGACAAGCTTCGGACGAGGCGGGGCGACCACCTTCCAGCAGGACCTCGCGAACGCCGATGCCATCCTGATCATGGGCAGCAACATGGCCGAGAACCACCCGGTCGGCTTTCGCTGGCCGATGAAGGCCCGCGAGAAAGGGGCCACCATCATCCACGTCGATCCACGGTTTACGCGTACGTCGGCCGCGGCGAATCTCTATGTGCCGATCCGGTCGGGCAGTGACATCGCCTTCCTCGGCGGGCTCATCAACTACGTGCTGGCGAACGATCGCTGGTTCCATGAATACGTGCGTGCTTACACCAACGCGTCGACGATCGTCAGCGACGATTACGTCGATGCCGAAGACAACGGCGGCCTCTTCTCTGGATACGACGCGCCATCCAGCAGCTATAACAACGCCAGCTGGGCCTATGCCGGCCCGACGAATCAGCCGACCCGTGACGAGACCCTGCAGCACCCGCGCTGCGTGTTCCAGATCCTTAAGCGTCATTACGCGCGCTACACGCCGGAGATGGTGGAGCGCGTGTGCGGCTCGCCGAAAGAGCTCTTCCTGCAAGTGGCCGAAGTGCTGGCGAAGAATTCCGGGCGCGAGCGGACGAGCGCGATCTGCTACGCGGTGGGCTGGACGCAGCAGAGCTACGGCGCCCAGATCATTCGGGCCGCCACCATCCTGCAGCTGCTGCTGGGCAACATCGGTCGCCCGGGAGGCGGCATCATGGCGCTGCGCGGCCACGCCTCGATCCAGGGATCGACCGACGTGCCCACGCTGTTCGATCTGTTGCCCGGCTACCTCCCGCACCCGGCCGTTGCCAGGGGCGATGACACGCTCGACATGTACATGCGCGAGTCAGATGTCCGGGGCGGCTACTGGTCGAACCTGCCGAAATTCATGGTCTCGCTGCTGAAGGCGTGGTACGGAGAAGCCGCGACCAGAGCCAACGAGTACGGCTACCAATGGATTCCCAAGCTGACCGGCGATCACTCCCACATCACGACCTCGGCCGCGATGGCGGACGGCACAGTGAAAGGCTTTGTCGTTTTCGGGCAGAATCCCGCGAACGGGAGTCCCCATGCTGGCCTCCAGCGTAAGGCGCTCACCCAACTCGACTGGATGGTGGCACTTGACCTCTACGAGACCGAGACCGCAGCCTTCTGGTACGCCGCGCCCGAAGGATGGAAGCCCGCGGACATCAAGACCGAGGTCTTCCTGTTCCCAACGGCAGGCCCCGGAGAGAAGGAAGGAACGTTTACCAACACCCAGCGGCTCCTGCAGTATCACGACAAGGCGGTCGACCCGCCCAATGACACCCGATCCGACCTCTGGTTCCTCTATCACCTCGGCCGGCGGCTGAAAGATCTCTACCGTGAGTCGACCAATCCGCGGGACGAGGGTTTGCGCAGCTTGACCTGGGACTACCTTCCGGACAGTCCCGACCCGGAGTATCGAATCAAGGACGAGCCGTCGGCGGAGAAGGTCCTGATGGAAGTCAACGGCTACACCGTCGCCGATCGCAAGCAGATTGCCGATTACGAGGGGCTGAAGGATGACGGCTCGACAGCGTGCGGCGTCTGGATCTATTCCGGCGTGTTTCCGGCGCCGGGCCAGAACATGGCGCGTCGCCGAAACCGTACGCCGGGGAACTACGTCGACCCCGAGTGGGGCTTCGCCTGGCCTGGCAACCGGCGCATCCTCTATAACCGCGCTTCCGCGGACCCGGCCGGCATGCCCTGGTCCGAGCGAAAGAAGTACGTCTGGTGGGACGCGGGCGCCGGGAGTTGGACCGGGCTCGACGTTCCCGACTTCGCGCGGAAAAAGGCACCCGACACGCCGGCGAAAGACCAGGGCAGGGGGATCGACCGGCATTCCGGCTCCGATCCCTTTACGCTCAAAGCCGATGGTCGCGGCTGGCTGTTTGCGCCCAGTGGCCTCAAGGACGGCCCGCTGCCGACGCACTACGAACCGCTCGAATCACCGATCAATAATGATCTCTACCCGCGGCAGGACAGCCCGGTGGCCAAGCGGTTTCGTCGCAGGGACAACGCCATCAGTCCACCCGGCGACCCGCGGTACCCGTATGTCGTGACGACGTACCGCGTAACCGAGCAGTACACCTCGGGCTCGATGTCGCGCTGGAACAGCTGGCTCAGCGAGCTGATGCCCGAGATGTTCGCCGAGATCAGTCCCGAGCTGGCGGCCGAGAAGGGCATCGAAAATCTCGATTGGGTCGTGATCTCGACACCGCGCAACCAGATCGAATGCAAGGCACTGGTGACCCGGAGGATGCGCCCCTTCCGTCACAACGGAAAGATCATTCACGAAGTCGGGCTGCCCTATCACTGGGGCTACAAAGGGCTGGTCACGGGCGCCATGGCGAATGACCTGGTGGCGCTCTCGGAGGAACCGAACGTCTACATCCAGGAAGACAAGGCCCTCACCTGCAACCTTCGAAAGGGCCGCTTGCGATGATCGACGGCTACAAGCGGCTGATGAATCTCGAACAGCCGCCGGCGCCGAAAAAAGCGAAGGGCTTCTTCACGGACACCAGCCTCTGCATCGGCTGCAAGGCCTGCGAAGTCGCCTGCAAACAATGGAACCAGCTGCCCGCCGACGGATTCGCCATCACGGGCAACAGTTATGACAACACCGGGCACCTGGGCGCCACCACCTGGCGGCATGTGCAGTTCATCGAGCAGGCAAAGGCCAACGGCAGCCGCCAGGAGCAGCGCTGGCTGATGATGTCGGACGTCTGTAAGCACTGCGCCAACGCGGCCTGCTTGGAGGCTTGCCCGACAGGTGCGCTGGTTCGTACCGAATTCGACACCGTCTATGTGCAGCAGGACATCTGCAACGGCTGCGGGTTCTGCGTGCCCGCCTGCCCCTTCGGCGTCATCGACCGCGTGCCGAAGGAGAGCACCTTCGAGGTAGGGACCGCCCACAAGTGCACGCTCTGCTACGACCGGCTGAAAGATGACATGACACCGGCCTGCGCCAAGTCCTGTCCGACGGCGTCGATCCAGTTCGGCGACGTCGAGGAGCTGCAGCGGCGCGCTAGGGAGCGCCTCGGCGAGCTGAAGGCCCGCGGGGAGTCGACGGCGCGGTTGTACGGAATGCCCGAAGGCACAGAGGCACAGGAGGTGGGTCCGCTGCATGCCTTCTTCTTGTTGCTCGACAAGCCGGAGACTTACAACTTGCCAGAGGTCCCGCGCTTGCCGCGCAAAACGATGGCGGAACGGTACGGCTGGAGTGCCGCGGTCGGGTTTGGCTTCGCGATAGTCGCGGCCCTAGTCCTCCGCGGCGGCCGCCAATGATGGGACAGAAAGCTCCCTCCCCCTCGGGGGGAGGGCAGGGTGGGGGCTATTACGACTACCCGGTCGTACGCCGTCCGGTGTGGACATGGGAGGTGCCCGCGTACTTCTGGCTCGGTGGGCTCGGAGCCGGCGCCTTCATCACCGCCTCGCTGGCGCAAACGTTTGGATCGGCCGACGATAGACGCATTGCTGCCGATGGCTACTACATTGCTGCGGCAGCACTCGTCCCTTGTGCACCCCTGTTGATAGCCGATCTCGGGCGACCGGACCGGTTTCATCACATGTTGAGAATCTTTAAGCCCCTCTCTCCGATGAACCTCGGCGCCTGGACGTTGACCGCCCTGACGCCGTTTGCCTTTGCCCGAGCTGTCTCGCACGCTGCCGACACCGGCCTGCTTCACGGTCCGCTTCGCGCGCTGGCCCGGCTCGTGCCGCGGCGACTGGTCGAACTAACCGGCAGTCTCCTGGGGCTGACCCTCGCCGGCTACAGCGGTGTGCTCCTGGGCGCGACCAACGTTCCATTGTGGGCGAAGAGCAAACTGTTGGGCGGCTTATTCATGGCTTCGGCGTTGTCGAGCGGATCGGCCGCCGTCACCGTTCAGGCCGCCCGCGGTGGCGAGCCCGAAACAACGCTTCACCGGCTCGCGACCATCGAATCGGCCGCATCGCTTGGCGAGATGGCCGTCCTCGCGGGCTACCTCGTGCAGTCAGGGAAGACCGCGCGTCCGCTCATGAACGGCCGGTACGCCGCGCCCTTCTGGCTAGGCGCCGTCGGCGGGGGAACGCTCCTCCCCCTCGTGCTTCATGGCGTTGCGCGCCGCCATCACGGCCGCACCCTGCGATCGTTGTCGACCGTCGCGGCAGTTTGCACGATTGCGGGATCTCTCGTGCTCCGGTGGAGCATTTTCGAGGCCGGCAAGGATTCGTCAGAAGACCAGGCGGCATCCTTCGACCTATCGAAGGCCTGAGAAGGTCTCCGCGGGTGCGACCGCTCGATCTGAACGCTGACGTCGGCGAAGGGGACCCTGAAACCGACGAGGCGCTGCTTCCGCTTGTCACGTCTGCCAACGTCGCCTGTGGATTTCACGCGGGCGACCAACAGACAATGCGGACCACGGTGGCGATGGCGGTGCGAAACGGCGTTGCGGTCGGTGCCCACCCAGGCTTCAACGACCGTGAGGGTTTCGGTCGCCGTCCGCAACACCTGACGAGCGAGGAAATCCGGGAGCTCCTTTTAACCCAACTCAGCGCGCTCGGTGCGATCGCCCGCGCCGAAGGGGCCACGCTGCACCACGTGAAGCCGCACGGCGCGCTCTACAACCAGGCCGAAACGGACGGAGCATTAGCGGCCGCGATCGTTGCGGCCATCCGTGCGTTCGATCCGGCCCTACCGTTCGTAGGCCGCGCCGGATCGGCGATGGAGCAGGCGGCGCGATCAATACGCCATCCCTTTACGGCAGAAGCCTTTGCCGACCGGCGGTACCGGCCGAATGGCACGTTGCTGCCGCGGTCCGAGCCCGGTGCCGTCCTCACCGACACGGAGGAGGTGGCCCGACAGGTCCGATCGTTGGTCACTGATAGTGAAGTCCGGGCGAGCGACGGTAGCTGGATTGCCGTATCGTTTGGAACCCTGTGCGTGCATGGCGACACCCCCGGCGCCGTAAGCCTGGCCAGGAGGATCCGTCAGGAACTGGCCGCGCTTGGGGTCAGCGTTTGCACCCCGGGCTGATCGCGCTCGTGATCCTGGCGGTCGCGGGCTCGGCCGTCCTCGGCCACCACCTCGGGCTATCGGCCGGGAAGCCGTCGACGGTCACAGCGAAACGCCTCGTCGTCGTCGACCCCTATGCGGCTGGCGGCAACTGGTACAAGGGCAATCTGCACGTCGCCTCCGTTAGAGGCGTTGGAAAGGACCTGCCGTCAGCGATTGGCGCCTGGTACGCGGCGCACGGCTATGCCTTCGTCGGGATCAGCGACGTGAACACCTATACATGGGTGTCGGAGTACGGCGATCGGGCCCACCCCGGGGTCCCAACCGTTGACGCGACCTATCCCTTTGCCGAAGTGCTCGCGGTCGGCGTAGACCACTGGCAGCCTGCCGGTGACCTCCAGGGCACCATCGATTGGATCGCGCATGACGGCGGCTTGCCCGTCTTGGCGGCGCCCGGCTCCGCGGCGAGACCGCAGAATCTCGCGACGGTGCTGGGGGTCCGCGGCCTGTTCGGCCTCGAGATCTATGACGCGAGGGTGGCGGACAGCAGTCCCGGTCAGGCGGACGCGACCGCGATGTGGGACCGGCTGTTGTCGGCCGGCAATCGTGTCTATGGCTTCGCCGCTGATGACGCGACGAGCTTGCAGGACCCCGCGCTCGGTCGCGCCTGGATCGACGTGCTCGCGCCGGCACAAGACGTGGACTCCCTGCTGAGCTCGCTTCGGCAGGGCGCGTTCATCGCGTCCACCGGCGCCGAGTTCACTCGATTGAAGGTCTCGGGGACGACGCTCACGGCCGACGCATCGACCGGCACGACCTTGCGCTTCATCGGCCGCGGCGGTCAACTCCTGAAAGCCGTGAACGCCAGCGCCGGGTCGTATCAGGTCAGCGGTAACGAAGGCTACGTCCGCGTCGAGGCGATCGGGGGAAACGGCGCAAAGGGCTGGAGTCAGCCCTTCTTTATCAGCTGGCGGTGAGCCTAAGACGGATAGATCCAGCTAGGGCGTCAGTTGAGAAGCCGTCTGGGATTGCGGGGTTGGGGCCGGACCCGCTGTCGTCGAAAAGTGCCACAGCTTTCGACCCGCGATCCCATTGATGGTGTATGTCAATTCGGCGCTATAGGTGGTGCCCGGTTGCAATGGCGTGTTGGCGAGGAACGCAAACGAATTCTCAGTTTCGCTGGTCGGTTGCAGTGAGATGCCCGGCAGCTCGGTGCCTGAGGGATCGCGCAGGTGAAAGGCTGTGATCGTCACCTTCGCGTTGCGGTCGAAGGTGGCGCTGACCGGGTAGCCGATCGGGTAGGCGGCGTTGGGTGCGGGATCCGGAATTTCGTTGCCGTTGAAGGCGGTCGGCACGTTGACCTGGCTATCGGCGGGATAGAGGATGACGCGCCCGGTGGTCGTCTCGCGATAGGACAAGTCCATCACCTGGACCGTCATCGGCCCAAGGTAGGCGTCGCCGTAGCCGAGCTCCAGCAGGTCAGCACGAAGGATCGGAAACCGGTGATACACGGAGTCGATCCAGTCGCTCACCGCGGCCGCGGGGTCAGCCCGGTGTGTGATGACCTCCGCCATCGACCGCTGCGGGTAGCCGAAGTGCTGCGCCCGCGTCAGCACGTTGTCGCCGACATAGCCCTGGCCTGTCGCGTCTTCTTTGTGAATGCCGAGGTCGCGGATGCTGGCGAGCGCGCCATTGAAGAACGTATAGAAGCTGTGTGCGAGTGCCGACTGGTGGATGAT
This sequence comes from Candidatus Acidiferrum sp., assembly GCA_035602395.1. GTDB lineage: Bacteria > Chloroflexota > Dormibacteria > CF-121 > CF-121 > CF-13. The sequence continues at coordinate 122,549 of DATNMH010000005.1, read as the reverse complement.
GGTCGAGCTGCTAACCGGACCTAACCCGGCCAGCCGCCGGTAGCGGTTCACGGTCGCCAGCGCGAGCGCTTGTCGGTCGATTGCCGCCTGGTCGAGATCGACGAAGGTCGCGGCAGGTGCTGCGCCGACTCCGCTGGGGGCCACCGTCCCCTTGGCCGCCGCTACGGCGGCGGCCTCGTCCTTGTTCAGGTAGCGAAGCACGGAGACGAGGAATGCGCCCGCCTCCTGGTCGGTCGGTTGCGCCGCGATCGCGGCGCGCTCATCCTTGATGGCGGTAGTCGGATCCTTGTCCCGGGCGACCGCGATGTCGCCCAGCAGCTTGAGGTCGAGAGCGCTGCGCGGCTGCAGTTGCAGCGCCGCCTGGTACGCGCTCTTGGCGACGTCGTAGTCCTGGGCGAAAAGCGCGACCTCGCCCAGTTGCTCGCGCAGCCCCGCGTCGTCCGGTGACAGGGTCGCGGCCCGCTGGAGGAACTGGGTCGCGCCGGTCAGATCCTGGCGGGCGATCGAAAACCGCGCCAGTTCGAGCAGCCGTTCGACCCAGGTCGGCTGCGCGCCTGCCGCCAGCTTCAGGTGCGCCAGCGCCTGCGGGTAGTCTTTTTTGTCGCGATAGTAGTTGGCCCAGTTGCGCTCGACCTCCGCCTTGTCGTAATCGGATCCTTTTTTTGCGAGAGCGGCGCCTTTTGTCAGCTGGGTCTGGGCATCGGCGTACTGGCCGACGTCCGCAAGGGCTTCGGCATAGAACGCGTGGGCGAGCGTCGATTCGGGTGCCGCCTTGACGGCCGCGGCCCCGTCCCGCGCCGCCGACTGGATGTCGTCGTTCCAGTCCTCGACCCGGGTCAGGATGGTGAGCACGAAGCCGTCGTGCGGCGCAATGGTCTGGGCTTTCTTGGCCTCGTCGAGCGCGGCCGTTTGCTTGGTTTCGTAGTTGAGCACCAGCGCGTAGGCCGCGTGATCCTTGGCGTCCTGGGGATGCGCTTTGATCAAGTCCTGCAGCTGGGTGGCGGCGGCCGCATATTTGTTCTGGAACATGAGGGCGAGCGCCGATTCCGCGCTCGGCCCGGAGGCCTTGGGTGCGACCGGGTCGCATGCGGCCAGCAAGACAGCAAGAAGAAGGATCGCGCCGCCCCGCCGCCTCACGGGGTCAGTCTATCCGGCGCTTCTTAGAGAGTCGTAAGGGTCGAACTCGTGACGATCTCATGACGTGGCTCCGCTGGAAAGCGGGCTGCGATACGTCGCACTCGCATGACCGAGCGGGCGCGCAAGCTGGACGCGAGCCGGCTCAAGGTGATTTCCGGCGGGAGTCCGACGCCGGCGCCATCGTACCGCCTGCTGACGCAGGTCAGCGCCGCGCTGAGCAGCTCACTGGATCTCGATCGCACATTGAAAGACGTCCTCGAGCGCATGAACGCGTTGGTCGCCTTCGATGCCGCGACGATCTTTCTGCTCGACGACTCGCGCACCGAGCTCCACGTCAAGGCGGCCCTCGGGGTGCCAGTCGCGCTCAAAGAAGTCAAGAGCTTCAAAGTGGGCGAGGGCGTGGTCGGGTGGGTGGTGCGCCACGGCGCCACCGCCCTGATCCAGGATTCGTCCAAAGACGCCCGCTACAAGGTGACCGGTGCGGAGCGCCGGTCCAAAACGGTACTGGCCGCCCCGCTGCGCGCCCAGGAGAACCTGCTGGGGGCGCTGGTGCTGGTTCGGGCCGCCCGCGAGCCATTCGGCCCGGAGCACCAGAAACTGGTCGAGGCCATCGCCACGCAGGCGGCCGTGGCCATCGATCATGCGCGGCTGTTCGCAACCGAGCGTGCCTCCCGACGCCGGGCGGAGGCGCTGCTCGCCACCGCCCAGGCGGGCAGCGAGGCCGTGACCACGCCGGAATTGCTGCAGCGGGCCGTTAAACAGGTGGCCTTCGCCATGCGTGCAACTGCCGCCGCCGTCATCCTTCCCGACGAGGAAGGCGAGATCATCGAGGCGGCCTTCGATGCCTCGGATCCGCCGGCCTTTGGTCTCGAGTCGCTTCGCAGCCAGCCCGTTGGCGCGCTGCCGTTGATGGCCGGACTCGCGGAGTCGGTTCGGCCGCTCGTGCTGTTGCGCACCACTCGGCCGTCATTGCTCGACGACGCTTTCTGGTCGCACAGCGAGGCGCAGGCGGTCGCCGCCGTCCCGGTTCGCTGGCAGGGGCAGATGACGGCCGCGTTGCTCGTCGGCTTCGCCGATGCCGAGCGGCTGACGCCCGCCGAGCTCGAGCTCCTCGACGAGATCGGGCGCCAGGTGGCGTTGGGGATGGAGCGGCTCCGGCTGCAAGCCCGCGTCCAGGACCAGCAGAACGAGATGGCCGTTGTAACCGAGCGCAACCGGATCGCCCGCGACATGCACGATGGGCTCGTCCAGTACGTCTATGCGCTGGGGCTCCAGCTCGAGCATGCGCGCGACCTGGCGGTCAGCCAGCCGGATGCCGTGCCGCCGGTACTGAGTGGCTCGATCCAGCAGCTGAATCACGTCCTATCTGAGATGCGGACCTTCATCTACCAGCTGCGCCCGATCATCATGAAAGAAAAAGAAATCGGTCAGTGGGTGGCCGACCTGTGCACGCACTTTCAGGAGGCCACCGGCATCCCGGTCCAAGTTGAAATCGGGGCATCTCCCAGCGAAGATCTCTCGCCGGAGATTTCGATCGCGCTATTTCGGATCATCCAGGAGACCCTCGCCAACGTCTACAAGCACGCAGAAGCCACCCACGCGAACTTATCGCTGAACTTCGGCGATAAGTCGGCCACGCTCGTGATCGAAGACGACGGCAAGGGCTTCGACGTCGACGCTCGGCCGGCGCCCGGGATCGAACGTGGTCGGGGGCTACCCAACATCGAGGAGCGCGTGCACGAGCTCGGCGCCACGCTGACGCTGGAAAGCGCGCCCGGCGCCGGCACCCGCCTGGAGGCGGTGTTTCCATACCGCCGATGACCACCGGGACCGTTCGCCTGCTGATCGCCGACGATCACGAGATGATCCGGCTTGGGCTTCGCACCATCCTCGAGTCCGATCCGCGCATCCGGGTGGTGGGCGAGGCCGCCTCGCCCCAGGACGCCGTTTACCAGGCTGCCCTGCTCCGCCCCGACGTGGTGCTGCTCGACGTTCGGATGCCTGGCGGCAGCGGCATCGACGCCTGCCGTGAGATCCTGGGACGCAACCTGGGCAGCAAAGTCATCATGCTGACGTCATTCGCCGACGAAGATGCTGTCTACGAGTCGATCATGGCTGGCGCCTCTGGCTACTTACTCAAAGAGATCAATAAGTCGGCCCTGATCGACGCCGTCATCTCGGTGGCCGACGGCCGCTCGCTGCTCGACCCCGAAGTCACCCGCAAGGTCCTGGAACGTATCCGGAAGATGGCCGCCAGCTCCGACGAAGTCGTACGTGCGGCGCTTTCCGACCAGGAAAAGCGCGTCTTGCGGCTGGCCGCCCAAGGTAAGACCAACAAGCAGATCGCCGCCGACCTGTTTCTGTCCGACAAGACGGTCAAGCACCATATCTCGAACATTCTCAGCAAGCTGAATCTGAGCTCGCGCGCCCAGGCTGCCGTCTGGGCGACCCAGCATGGCCTCCTCGATGACGGCTTCCCAGAACGCAAGGCCAGTTAGCCTCCTGAGCCACCGCCCGGTTGGTTTATGCCGGAATCGCCGCGAACTCACGTTTCCCTTACGGAGCCGCTTGCGCCGGGTATCCGCCGTTCGGCCCAAAGCTGGGCTGAGTGGCAGATAAGCCGGGGGGCCGGCGCAGGCTACGCTCCCGATGCGTGGCTACGGCTGTGTTGATCAATCCAGGAGGACCGCATGCTGCTCGTTGACAAGCTCAACAAAGGCAAGCTTCCCGAGAAGCCCCAGGGTGGGGAACCGGGGGCGCCGCCGAGCTTGTCCAGCCTTTCGGTCAAGCCCCAAAACATCGCCGCCCGCGTCCCCAATATCGATCGCATCAAGAAGGCCGTTCACGACCGCCTGATCAGCGCGCTCGGCGGCAACTCGGATACCGCGAGCGCCGACATGGTGCAGCGCCGCATCGGCGAGCTGGTCGACGAGTACTGCCAGGAAACCAACCTCAAGCTCACCAAGCACGACCGGGAAGAGCTTGCCGAGCTGATCATGCACGACACCCTGGGTCTGGGCCCGCTGGAGTCCCTGTTGGAAGACCCGGAGGTCAGCGAAATCATGGTCAACGGACCGAAGACCATCTTCGCCGAGCGCCGCGGCCGCCTCGGGCAGTCCGAGCTGGTCTTCGAGGACGAGCGGCAGCTTCGCCGGGTCATCGATCGGATCGTCGCGCGCATCGGTCGCCGGGTCGACGAGTCATCGCCCATGGTCGACGCCCGCCTTCCCGACGGCTCGCGCGTCAACATCGTGATCCCGCCGCTGGCCGTGCAGGGCTCGAGCATCACGATCCGAAAGTTCTCGCGCGTCCCATACAAGGTCTCGGATCTCGTCAACTTCGGGACGCTCAACAAAGAGATGGCGGACTTCATCCGCGCCTGCGTGCGGTCGCGAATCTCGATGGTCGTCAGCGGCGGCACCGGCTCCGGCAAGACAACGACCCTGAATGTGCTTTCAAACTTCATCCCCGACACGGAGCGTGTGGTCACGGTCGAGGATACGGCGGAGCTGCAGCTGAGGCAGCGCAACCTGGTCACCCTGGAGGCGCGCAGCGCCAACGTCGAAGGCCGCGGCGCGGTTGCGATCCGCGACCTGGTCGTCAACGCCCTGCGCATGCGCCCGGACCGGATCGTCGTAGGTGAATGCCGCGCCGCTGAAACCCTGGACATGCTCCAGGCGATGAACACCGGCCACGACGGCAGCATGACCACGGTCCACGCCAACAGCCCAAAGGACGCCCTCAACCGGATCGAGACCATGGTCATCATGGGCGGGTCTGACCTGCCCTTCCAGGCGATCCGCGAGCAGATCGTCGGCGGCATTACGTTGTTCGTGCAGCAGGCCCGTCTGCGCGACGGCCGTCGCGTCGTCACCCATATCTCAGAGATCACCGGAATATCCGCCAACGTCATCCAGCTACAGGACATCTGCGTCTTCGACCAGACGGGTATCGACGAAGAGGGCAACGTCCTCGGCGCTTTCCGCTGGACCGGCGTGGTGCCCAAGTTGCTGCCGCGACTGAAGGCCAACGGTGAGGACTTCCCGATCGAGGTCTTCGGCAAGAGCGGCCTCCAGGTAATCGAGGGGCAGTCGGCAGCCGCCGGCGACGCGGCGCTACGCGCCACGGCGGAGTGACGGATGTCAAAGTGGTCTTTTTCGCGACGGCAGAAGCCGGCCGATAAGCCGGCGGCCCCAGCGCCGTCACCGGCAGCCAAAACGCCGGCTCCACGCGTCACCCCGCCGAGCGCCCCGGCATCATCGCCGCCGCCCACCAGGCGGTCCGCCGACGCCGAGCCCTCAGGGCGCTCCCTGGAGGCCCAGCTGGATGAGGCCGGCACCACCCAGGCCCGGTTGCGGCTGGATCTCGCCGAGTTGCTCAAGGCCCACCGGCAGCAGGGCCGGGTGCTCGAACGGAACCAGAAGCTCCTCGAACAGACCGAGCAGGAACTCGGTCGGCATCGGGGGCGGGCGACCGCACTCGAGGGTGAAATCGCCGAACAGCGGAAGGTCGCAGAGCAACATGCCCGCCGGGTCCAGGAGCTCGAGCAGGTCGCCGAGAAGCACGCCACGCTCCAAACCGCCTATGAGGCCCTCGATCGCGAGCGCCAGGACCTGAACGCCCGCCTGTCGGATATCACCCGGAGCCGGGCCACGGCGAACACCGAACGCGATCGGCTTGCCGGCGAACTCGCCAGCGCCCACGCGACGATTGCGGCCCGTGACGCCGAGGTTGCTGGCCTCAAAGTGGAGCAGGAAACCGTCGAGACGCGCTCCAACGAGCTGCGGACCGAGATCGAGGCCGTCAAGCGCGCCAGCGACGGGCTTCGCGCCGACCTCGAGCGGGCGCTCGAGAATCAGGCCGCGCACCATCGGGTTCAACTGGAGTTCGACGCTCTTTCAGCGCGCTGGGATGTCGCGCGTTCCCAACTGGCCGAGGCCGAGCAGGCGTTGAAAAGCTCTCAGGCCACCATAAAGGCGGCGCAGCGCTTGTCGTCTTCCGTCGAATGGCGCAGCGTCCTCGACGGCGTCCTCGATGCCGCGTCCGAGCTGGTGCGCTTCGAGCGTGGGACGCTCGCGCTCGTCGATCATCTGCAGGAAGAGCTCAAGGTCGAGGCGGCGCGCAACAGTCCGATCGCGATCAGCGAGATGTCACGCTTCAAAGTGGGCGAGGGCATCGCCGGCTGGGCGCTGTCACATCGCGAACCGGTGCTGGTCCGCGACAGCCGGTCCGACGCACGGTTCAAAGCCTCCGACCCGAAGCATCAGCCTCGGTCTTTCATTGCCGTGCCCCTGCTCGCCGACAAAGAAGGCCTGGGTGTACTCACGCTGGCCCGTGCGGCGAGTGATCCGTTCACCGAGCACGACCTGCGCAACCTGGCGCGGGTCGCGACCGACGCGTCCAACGCCTTGATCAACGCGCGACTGGTCGACCTGCTCAAGCAGCGAGAAGACCGCCTCACGACCCTGGTCCGAAAGGCCCGGGAGCTCTCCGTGGCGAATGACAGCAAACAGCTCGTCGAGTTCGTGCTCTCCAGCGCCAAGGAACTCATCGGCGGCACGGCCGCGTTGCTGGCACTGCGCAATCCGAAGACCCTGGAGCTGGAAGTCGCCGGCTCGCAAGGTGTAGCGGAGGTCATCATCAGCCAACGGATCGCCTGGGGTGCGCCTGCGGCCGGTGACGTGATGCGAACCGGCAAGCCGTGGGTCTCGCCGATGCGGGAGATGCTGCCGCCGAACATGGTCGAGCCCGTCGAGAAGGCCGGTCTCTCGATGATCGCCTCGGTACTGTGCGGGTCGTTACGCGAGCAGGATGCGACCGACGACGGCGCCCTGTTGAGCCGCTCAGAGGTCGAGGTCTCCGACGAAGTGAGTGGCGTGCTGAACGTTTATCGCGACAACCTGGATCCCATTCCGGCGGGTGACCTCGAACAGCTGAAGGCCTTTGCCGAGCAGGCCTCGGTCGCGATCCAGAACGTCCGACGCTGGGACCGTGTCAAAGAACAACTTCAGGCGACCGCCTCGATGAACACTCGCTTGATGGGCCGCGAGCGCTATATCAATCAGCTGCTCTTTCGCATCCAGCAGCTCGAACAAGAGCTAAGCCGCTACAAAGCGGCCTGAGTTTTCTTCTAGCCCGTATTGCGGCGGCGCCGCTTGCCGGCGAGGTTGAGCCGGCCAAGAATAAAGGCGTCGAGCACGCGATGCGAGGCGACGACACCATCAGCCACCCGACGCGAGCCTTTGCGGCGGTCCGCCTTGAGGTCGATCAAGTATTTCTCCTGCTGAGCCCAGACCAGCTCGATCAGCTTGCTGAAGTTGGTGTCTTCTTCGACTGCGATGCCTTCTTTCTCGATGCGCTCCTTGACGGCCACCGGGAGGGCCTTAGCTTCGGCGAGGTTCAGCCGCTCCAACGCCTCCAACAGGTCATCGAGCCGTCGGAGGTGATAGCGACGCTCCGCTTCATTGCCGTATGCGCGAGGTGATGCGTCCAAGCGGTCCTCCTCGATGGTGGTCTAAACCCTTATAACTCCGGAGCCGGCGATAACTTCGAGTCCGCGCTGTTCCAGGGCCGCGATCACCCGGTTCATCCCGATCGAGTCGCTCGGCATGTGGCCGGTGATCACCAGGTTTGCCCCGGGCCGTTGTAGCTGCTCCAGTTCGCGCAGGTCCCGGTCATCGATGTGCATCGCCAGAATGGTACTGATGCCGTACTCATAATACGTACGATAGATGGCCGCGCCGCCACTGGTTCCGGCGGCTATTTGGACGATCCAGCGTCCCACCGGGTTTTCGGCCCTCCCCAGCCAGAGCTCAGGCCGGACCAGGGAAGCCTCCATCTCCGGGATGGTCTTGAGCTCGTCGATCAGGCCGCCGGCAGTCGTCGCCTGGCCGTCGACAACCCTCCCGACGAAGTCGGTGAAAAACTTACGTCCGATGATGTCGGCGGCCAGGTGGACGTTCATCAAAGGCATCTGGAGCCGCCGCGCGGCATCGACGACGCGATCGTAGTTGGTCATATGCAGCGCCCGCGCGATCGGTTGCTTCCGAGCGACCATCAATTCGTGAGCGACATTGACCGGGATGCCCTCCGCCTGCATCTGGGCCACGTGGCGTTCGATCACCGCTGGCAAGCCGAGCCGGGCGTGTGAACCGACTGGGTGGTGCGCGATAACCCCGTCGACGCCCAGCGTCCGAGCCAGCAGCAAATCGGCCACGTCGATGTCGATCCCGACGTAGACGCGGCGCACCTCACCGTCCAGGTACACCTCGGAATCGGGCGGGGTCTCGGCACAGCCGGCGAGGCCGTTGGCGAGCGCCATGATCTCGGTCAGCCGCACTCCGGTCATTATCGCCACTGGTGGCGAGCCAGAGCTACAGCGCCGATCGGAACTAGAATCCGTCCGTGCCGGCGAATGCGGGGGCCGATCGCCGCGGAGGCGGAGACGGCGGTTTTGCCCCGACCTTTAAAGAAGCAGTCGGTCGCTGGCGGCGCCGCCACCGCCATCCACCGGCCAATGAGACCTGGTTTGCCGTGCATTACCGGGTCGGCTGGCTGGTGGAGCGCCTCTCATTGCTTGAGAGCATTCATCTGCTTCGCCAGGGCCTCGACGTGCGCTCGTTATCGGCCGAACGACCCGCCCGGCGAAAGAAAGGCGACCCGGACACGGACGAGCAGCACCACGATGACGACGGCGGCCTGGACGTCGAAGACGAGCCGAGTGAGGCGGTAACCTCCAGCGAGACAAGCAGACCGCCCGGCGATAGCGGATAATCCGCCCATGCGGCGCTTTCGGCCGCGCTGGCTCGCTGCGCTACTCGGGGGCATCGTCCTGCCCTTCGACCCAGTGCTCGGTATGGTGATGTTGATGGTCGGGCTCTGGCGGCCCAAGCCTAACCCTGCCCCCAAAGTGCTGCCGTGAAGGTCTACCTGGGCAGGGCGGTCAGCGGCGAACTGGGTCCGCGGAGCCTCGAGGCCATCCAGCTCGCCCACCGGGCGCTCCGGGAGTACGGGGCCGGCATCCTCGCCGAGCGGGTGGCCGATCCCGATTACCGGCCCGGCTTCGACCGGCCTGAGCTGATCGCCGAGATGATGCACCGCGAGTTGCTCGAGGCCGATGCCGGTTGCATGGAAATGACGGGGCGCAGCACGGGCGTCGGCTTCGAAGCCGGCTGGCTGCTCGGCCGGGGACGGCCGGTCCTGGCCCTCTACGACGCCGATATGCCGCCGGCCTCGGCGGTGGTTCGCTTTCCGCCGTTCGACCACTGCGTCCCCTTCGGCTATCACGACCTGATGGAGGTCGGCGGCGCCGTCACGGATTTCTGCCGCACCATCGCCGCGCACGCCGCCTACCGCGCCGAGGGCTGATACGCCTTACCCTTCCCCGCTCGCGGGGGAGGGCAGGGTGGGGGCTTCTAGACTTCATAGGTGGGCTTCCGCGCCTGTGTCCTGACCGTGAGCACCAAAGGGGCGCGCGGTGAACGCATCGATGAGAGTGGCGAAAAGATCAGCGAGGCGCTTGCCCGCATCCCCGCGGATGTCGTCGGGCGAGCCATCGTCAGCGATGAGCTGCCCGATATCCAGCGTCAGATCCGGGAGTGGCTCCGTGTTACCGATCCCGACCTCATCGTCCTGACGGGGGGCACCGGCCTTGGCCCGCGCGACGTCACGCCGCAGGCCGTCGAGCCGTTGCTCGACTACCCGGTGCCGGGCATTGCCGAAGCCATGCGTGCCGCGGGTCTGCGCAAAACACCGCACGCGATGCTGTCGCGCTCGCTGGCCGGCGTCATCGGACGGACGCTGGTGCTGGCGCTTCCTGGCAGCCCTCGCGGAGTGGTCGACAGCCTCGAGGCCGTGATGGAAGCGCTGCCGCACGGCCTGCGCACGCTGCGCGGAGAGGTCAGCGATGCTCCCGCCGCGCACCGCCCCAGCTGATGGGGCGCATCAAGGTTGGCATTTCCTCGTGGACGGAGCCGACCCTCATCAAGAGCGGTTGGTATCCCCCGGACGCGACGACGGCGGAGGAGCGACTCCGCTACTACGCGTCGAAGTTCCCGGTGGTCGAGGTCGACAGCACCTTCTACGCGATCCCCAATGCAAAGACCGCGGAGCTCTGGGTCGCGCGCACGCCAAAGGACTTCACCTTCAACGCCAAGGCCTACGCGCTGCTGACGCAGCATCCAACTCCGGTCGCACGCCTCCCCAAAGATCTTCGCGAAAAGGCGTCCGATTCGAAGGCCAACCTCTACTTCAAAGACCTCGGACCGAAAGAGAAAGAAGCCGTTTGGGATCGCTTCCGCGAGGGGCTGCAACCGCTTCACGATGCGGGCAAGCTGGGCGCGATCGTCTTCCAATTCCCCAAGTGGTTCCTTCCATCGCCGTCGGCGTATCGGTTCATGGAAGACCTGCGGGAATGGTTGCCGGACTTCGGCATCGCAATCGAGTTTCGCCAATCGCTGTGGATGAAGGAGTCTCGGCGCGAGCGCGTCATCGAGTTTCTCAAGGACCACCACTACACCTACGTTGTGGTCGACGAGCCGCAGGGCTTCGCCTCCAGCGTGCCGCCGGTGGTCGCCACCACCGCGCCGCTCGGCATGATCCGTTTTCATGGCCACAACGCGGAGAACTGGGAGAAGAAAGGCATCAGCACCGCGGAAAAGTTTCGCTACCTCTACCAGCCGAGCGAGCTGACGACCTGGGCGCCCAAGCTCCAGGAGATGGCGAAGGGCGCCACCAAGGTGCACGCGATCTTCAACAACTGCTACTCGGATTACGCCGTCCGTAACGCCGAAGAGCTCGGCGATCTCCTCCGCTAGCGTCGAAAGGTTCCCGCGGCCGTCCAGTTGCATGGGTAGCGCGGCGGCGCCACCATGCAGGCTTACCAATCGGCTCCGTGTCCCTACTGCGGCATAACCTGGAACCAGCCGGGCGCCCAGACCTGCGCCAATTGCCGCAACCAGCTCCCCCCGCCGCAGGCGGGCTACGCACCGCCCGGCTACGCTCCGGGCCAGCAAGGCCAGCCCTACGGCCAGCCGAATTATCCCCAGCAGGGCTACCCGCAGCAGCCGCAGTATCCGAGCCAGCAAGGCGGCTATCCCGGCCAACCCGGCCAGCCAGGTCAGCCGGGCCAGTACCCCTCCTATGCCCCGCCGGGATATGGGCAGAACCCGGGGTACCCTCAGCAGCCTGGTTACGGCCAGCAGTACCCCGGTTACGGCCCGGCCCAGGGGCGCCCCCCGGCCCCCGGCACGACGGTTCGCCTCTTCGGTCAGACCCTAACGCTGCCATTTGCCCTGCCACCCCAGATGCTGCGTTACCAGCGCCAGGTCGTCACCGTCGGCGTCGGCCTGGTGGTGTTGCTGGTGCTCCTTTTCGGTGTCATGCCGGCGGTCGCCACCAGCCAGATCTCGGCCGCCAACAAATCGCTGACGACGGCCGCCTCGCACCAGGCCAAGGTGGACGCCGTGTTTGCCCAGCTGATCGGGTCGTCGAACAGCTCGAGCGATCCAGCCGCGCTCAAGACCCAGTTCGCCAAGCTGGCGACCTCCTTCAACGATGGCCTCACCCTGGTGCAATCCGACGAGGCGACGGTCAACGGTGCTGACCAGAGCCTGTCCATCCTCAGGTGGGGCGCGCCCACCAAGAGCGCCCAGATCACCAGCGAACGCCAGCGCCTTGCCGCCGCGCTCACCGGGCTCAAGCAGGCCGACAAGGCGATGACCGCGGCGGTCAACGAGGCCAAGGTGATCCAGCCCTATCTCGATTCGCTGATCGACTACGCGCAGATGAGCGCAGCGTTGGCCAAGCACGACCTGGTGGGGGCCGGGGCGCCCTATCCCGATGCCCAGCAGAAAATCGAGCTGGCCATGTCGCTGTCTGGCGCGCCTGGGCTGGCACCGCAAATCGCAAAACAGGTGAGCAGCTTCAATGATGTCCTGACCAATACCGAGAGCCTGATCCAATCGATCCAGGCCAAGGATCCGGCGGGCATCAAGAAATTCACCGATGCGACTAACGCCGCGCTAAAGGCGATGTCGAGCCCCAACGAGACCCTCCCGGCCGATTACGAAACGAAGACGTTCGGTCCGATGCAAAAGGTTTACGACGCGGCGATGAAAGCGATCAAGTCCGGGAGCTAATCAGGGCGACGCAGGTCGCCACTCTTCCCCCCGCGCTTCGCCACCAGCTCGATTCCCTCGATTGTCATCCAGCGGTCGACGCTTTTCGCCATGTCGATGATCGTCAGGGCCGCAACGGCCACCGCCGTCAGCGCCTCCATCTCGGCGCCGGTGCGGGCCTCGCAGCGGACCACCGACTCGATGCGGATGCCGGGCAGCGCCGTATCGGGCCGGCACAGCACGTCGACCATGGTCAACGCCAGCGGATGGCACATGGGGATCAACTCGCTGGTTCGTTTCGCCGCCTGGATGCCGGCAATGCGCGCGGTGCCGATCACCTCGCCCTTCGGCAGGTTGCCGCGCACAATGGCGTCGAGCGCCGCCGGGCTCATTTTCACCGAACCCCGCGCGCGTGCTTCGCGGTTGGTGACGGGTTTTCCGGAAATGTCCACCATGCGGGCTTCGCCGCTGGGTCCGACGTGGGTCAGCTTCGCGCTGCTGGGCTTGGCGGCCTTCATGCGTGGTCTCCGCGAAGGGCGTCGAGGTCATCACGTCGGACGTCCTTCTGATGTGATGGCGCGGCAGTGCCCCGGCTGATGACGTGATCGCCGAAACGTCCGCGCAGCTCGTCGAGTTGCGCGTCGAGCATCGCCAGCCGCGGTGACCGATTCTCCAGCAGGCTGAGCTGTGTGGCACACGCTTCGAGGTTGCTCACGCCGGCGCCGATCAGTCGCACCGGACGGCCGGGAGCGACCTGGGTCTCGAGCAGCTGACGCAGCGCCCCGGCCAGTTGGTCGTCCCGGTCCGTCGGGGAGGGGAGGGTTGCCTGCCGCGACTGGGTATCGAAGGGCTGGTAGCGAATCTTGAGCACAACCGTGCGCGCCGACAGTCCGTGCGCCCGGAGACTATGACCCACGTCCTGCAAGAGGCCGAGTGCCGTTTCCCGCACCTTGCCGGCGTCGCTCACATCACGGTCGAAGGTGATCTCCCGCGAGATGCTCTTCGGATCGCCCGGCGGCATCACCGGACTCGAATCGATGCCCCGGGCGTGGCTGCCAAGCGCGCGCCCGTACTGTCCGAAGAGCTCACCGAGCAACGGGTCGGGTAGGGCCGCGAGGTCGCCGATGGTGCGAACCCCGACGCGCTCCAGCTTGACCGCGGTGGCCGGCCCGCAGCCGGGTAGCCTGGAAAGCGGCAGAGGGGCGAGGAAGGCAGCCTCGTCGCCGGGCCGGACCACGACCAGGCCCCTCGGCTTGCGCAACTCGGAGGCGACCTTAGCGACCAACTTGCAAGTCGCCACGCCAATGCTGAGGTCGAGCCCGCTGCGCGACTTGACCTCGTCGCGGAGCCGGGGGGCGACCACAGCGGGTGGCCCCATCAGCGCTTCCTGCCCGGTGAGGTCCAGGTAGGCCTCGTCGAGCGCGATCGGCTCGATGATCGGGGAGTAGCGATCAAGGATGGCAAAGACCGACTTGGAGGCTTCGCGGTAGGCGCGGAAGTCACAGGGCACGAAGATCGCGCTCGGGCAAAGGCGTCGGGCCCGGCTGAGCGGCATCGCCGAGCGCACCCCGAAGGGCCGGGCTTCGTAGGAGGCCGCCGCCACCACGCCCCGCTCACCTGGTGTCCCGGCCCCGCCCACGATGACCGGCTTGCCGCGCAGCTCCGGGCGGCGCAGCTGCTCGACCGAGGCGTAGAAGGCATCGAGGTCGACATGCATGACTACGCGCTGCACGCGACTATCTTGCCAGCATGTAACAGCCGCGTGACAAGCGGGTATATGCCGTGTCGCGGCGGAATGGCGCTGCTATGATCCGCGAGCTGGCTAGGCCCGCCGGCGTATCTGATTCCCGTCCCCCTCTTCGGATCCATCGCCAACCCCTCCTTCCGGCGGGCCGCGCTTTTCCCTGCAAGGATGGGTGGGACGCATCGTTGCGTGCTCGATGGCACGGCTCATCACGATTGGGGTCGCCATCGTTTCCTGCCTCCTGGTGTGGAAGAGTGGCGCCATCAACTCGGTGCTCCCGGGCCAGGAGCCTGCCCCGGCGCCGACCCTCGATGCCGGTCCCGTCATCAGCAAAAGCGCTGACGCCATGCAGGGCTTGAAGAGTGTCCACCTCTCGCTGGCCGGCAACCTGGTCCTCAACGGCCTGGCCGGCGTCAAAATCACCGGCTCAGGTGACTTGATCTATCCGCACAAAGAGAACCTCAGCCTCCAGATGGAGGTCCCGTCCAGCGATGGCTACGTGATCGTAGCGGTCAATGAGCGGATCGAGAACGGCCACGAATACATCCAGATCCCCTCGCAGGGCCCGGCCTGGAAGGACGTCACCGGCAACTCGAAAGGCCAGATCGCACCCGGTATGGATCCGATTGCGAACCTGGAGTTCGCCCACGCCTTCCGCGCCTCGGATGATCTGGGCGACATCACCATGGACAACATCGACGTCCATCACTTCTCCCTGACGGTCGATCCCGGCAAGTACGTCGAGCAACTCAAGGCAGATCCGTCGAGCGGCGTGACGCCCGCCGATGAAGCGGCCTTGACCAACGCCGGCATCCAGGTCGAGGTTTGGATCTCCGCCAGCGACCGCTACATGCATCAGATGAAGATCGACATGAGCACCACGCAATTCACCTGGTCCGTCACCTACCACTTCTCGAGCTTCGTGGCGGGTGGCGGTACGACCGCGGCTTAGACCGAGACTTTCTCCCGGGCCCGCTCCCCCTCTTTGGAGGTCGGCGCGGGCGGGTTTTTGGTGTATTCGCGCAGGTCGTCCTCGGTCAGGTGGCCGGCCGCGATCAACAACTCCACGTACGTGACACCAAGGTGCGGGGCCGCCCGGCGGAGCACCCAGGGCGGCGGGTTTTCCTTGTTCTTGTTGACCGCCTGGTAGAAGTAGATCTGGTTCAGGTCGCAGCGAACCGCGAGCCGGTGCAGAGAAATGTTCTGCTCACGACACTTGCGCTTCAGATACTCGCGGAAGTCCACCGCCCCACCTACCTCCAGAACCCATCCGCGACGCTACTCGCGAGACGTCAACTCATTATAGGTATCGGCCCCTTGCGTCCCGGCCGCCAGACGGTTGAGGACGGTGGGTAACTCGCCGAACCGCTTGATGACAAAGTCCGCGACGCCCGGGTCGTCCTCCTGCCGAAATTCGCGGGTCAGGACCGCGCGCATGCCCAACGACTTCGGCCCCTGCACGTCCTCGCGGACCCGATCGCCGACGAACAAGGTCCTCGAGGGCTCGACGCCGACCTTGGCGAGCGCGTCCTGGTAGATCGCGGCGTGTGGTTTGCGCACCCCGATCTCGGAAGAGAAGGTCACGCCGGTGAAATACTTCGCCAGGCCGAGCGCGGCCAGCTGCGTCTTCATCAGGCGGGGCAGGTAGGCCGCGTTCGAGACGATGCCGAGGCGGAGGCCCCGGCGCCGGAGCTCCTCCAGGGTAGAAACCACGTCGTGGCCGACATGCACGCTGTTCAGCCACCCCTCCTGTTCGAGTTCCATGACTCGTTCGATCAGCGCAGGATCGAGTTCCAGCCCGATGTCGCGTAGGGCAGCGTCGTAAATGGCGGCGATCTCGACTTCCTCCTCCCGGCCAGCGGCATAGTCGCGCTGGATCTCCGCGTCGACTCGTTGCGAAACCTTCTCGATCATGACCTGCGCCCCCGGAACCTCGTGCTCCAGGGTGTCCGCCAGCAGCCTGTTGACGTTTTCGTACGCGCCGAGTAGCGCGGAGTGCGGCCGCTCATCGAAATAGATCAGGGTGTGGCCATAGTCCAACAGGACTGCCTCGATCGGCGCGCTCATCGCAGCGCCCGCAGGGCGTTCAGGTTCTCGAGCCCTTCCAGCATCTCCTCGCCAGGCGTCTCGAGCACGAAGGCGCAGTGGGCCAGCGGATCGAAATGGAGCAATGCCTTGAAGCCTTCGAGCCCCACGTTGCCCTGGCCGATGTTGACGTGCCGGTCCGCCTTCCCGCCCAGGGTCACGGTTGTGTCGTTGCAGTGGCAGGCGCGGATCCGCTCAGCGGGAACGACGGCGGTGAGCTGCTCCAGGGTCGTGGTCATACCGGCCGCACCGGCCACGTCGTAGCCAGAGGCGTAGGCATGCGCGGTGTCGAGGCAGACGCCCAGCCGGGCCGCATGCTGCGGCAACCGGGCGAGGATCTGCGCCAGGTCCTCGAACTTGGCGCCGACATAGGCGCCGCCGCCGGCCGAGGTTTCGAGCAAGCACGTGGCCGAGCCACCGGCGGTGCTCAGCACCTGGTCCAGCTGGGAAACCACGCGATCGATGCCGGCCTGGGCGCCGTCGCCCATGTGGCTGCCAACGTGGGTCACGACGAATTGCAAGCCGTACCCCTCGGCGCGTTCTAATTCCGCCTTCAGCGCCTCGCGCGACTTCTTTTGAAAGTTCGGATTGGGCGAGGCCAGGTTGATCAGGTACATCGCGTGTGCCATTGCCGGGCGCACATTCATTTCCTCGAGCGCGGACTTGAAGAGCTCGGTGGCCTTCGGATCGACCGGCGCCGAACGCCAGGCGCTCGGGTTCCCGGTGAAAATCTGCACAGCCTGCAGCTGGAGCGCTTTGATCATGTCCGCGGCCTGGTCGAGGCCACGTCCGGTGCGCACGTGCATGCCGATTCGCCGTTCCTGGGCCATCGCACTCATTGTCGGATTTCCCTCCCCCGCTCGCGGGGGAGGGCACGGTGGGGGCCGGTAGACTCAGCCCGTGTACCGGCTCACGAGCTTCTCCGTTGGCCCCTACGACAACAATGTCTACGTGCTGAGTGATCCGAAAAGCAAGGAGGCGCTCCTGATCGACGCCGCCAACGACGCGCCGCGCATCATCAAGGAGCTGGAAGGGCTGCGCGTCAGTCACATCCTCACGACGCATGGACACGCCGATCACGTCCAGGCCCTGCAGCCGGTGCGCGAACAGACCCACGCGCAGTTCACCTGTCACGATGCGGACGAGTCGATGATGCCGATCAAGGCCGATCACCGCGTCCAAGACGGTGAGCATTTTCGCTTTGGCGAGTACGAACTCGTCGCGATCCACACGCCTGGCCATACCCCGGGCAGCGTCTGTTTCCTCGGCGGTGAGCAGCTGTTCTCGGGCGACACGCTCTTTCCCGGCGGGCCGGGGAATACCGCCAATCCTTACGCGAGCTTTCCCACCATCATCGATAGCATCCGCGGCAAGCTCTTCACCCTAGCGGACGAGACCCAGGTACTTCCGGGCCATGGCAAGCCCACCACCATCGGCCGGGAGCGGCCGCACCTGGACGAGTGGATCAAGCGCGGCTGGTAGCGGCCCGACCTGCGCGCCCGGCGAGCGACTTTGTCCCTCGAGACCCTCGCTCGATCGTGTCTGTCAGCAGCGTGCGCGCGCGAGGCAAGGGGCTCGAGCTAGCGGCCGAGGACGACCGCGGCGGAGGGATCCAGATCGAGGTTCGACCGGTCGCCCCAAACATCGTTCGGCTTCATTTCGGAGCCGGGGCCACCAGGCCCTCCCGCCTGCTGGTCGACGATGCGCCGTCGGCCGCCGATTGGAAGATGGTGGAAAACGGCGAGGGATGGTCGATCTCCACCTCGGGGTTGACCCTCGAGGTCGATCGTGCGCCCTTCCGGTTACGTCTCAAGGACGCGACGGGCACGGTCCGCTTAACCGACGAGCCAAACGATCGTGACATTCGCGGTGGCTACCACCACTTTCCGACCGGTCATGCCCGTGGATTGCGCTGGTTGACCGCTAGGCTCAAGCCGGCCGAGGCACTCTTTGGCCTCGGCGAGCATTTCGGAGCCCTCGATCGTCGCGGCCAGGCGTTTGCGTCTTGGACGGTCGATGCCTTCGGCGTCCGCAGTGACCGCGCATATAAGAACGTCCCGTTCTTGCTCAGCTCGGAGGGCTACGGCGTCTTCTTCGACATGACCGAGCCCCTGCACTACGACCTCGGCCAGGCGTCAGTGGCGGCCTGGCAGGCCACCGCCCGGGCCAATCACTTGCGTGCCTACCTGATCGTGGGCGATGGCATTGCCTCGATCATGCGCTCCTACCACCAATTGACCGGCGCGCCCGGGGTCCCACCCGACTGGTCATTCGGGTTCTGGATCAGCCGCTGGGGCTATCGCAACCGCGCCGAGGTGATGGAGGTCGCCCGCCGGATGCGAGAGGAAAAAGTCCCGTGCGATGTGATCCATATCGACCCCTACTGGATGCGCTACCACGAAGGGCACCATGGCGATCTCGAATGGGACGAGTCGGCCTTCCCGGATCCCAAGGGGATGATCGCCGAGCTCAAAGCGCTCGGCTTCAAGTTGTCGTTGTGGGAAAGCCCCTACGTTCCGCTCGACTCCGAGATGTGTGCGGAGGGCGAGCGGAGGGGCTTTTTGATGAAGACCAAGCCCGTTTCACCCTCCCCCTCTGGGGGAGGGCAGGGTGGGGGCCTCGCCCTCGTCCACGGCTTTGCCAAACCCAGCGCGGCCGTCGATTTCACTAACCCCGGTGCCGTGGAGTGGTTCAAAGGGAAGAACCGCAAGCTGCTCGAGATGGGGGTGGCCGTGATCAAGACTGACTTCGCCGAAGACATGCCCGATGATGCGGTGCCGTACGACGGCACGCCCGCCGAGCAGCTACACAACCTGTATCCCCTGCTTTACCAGCGGGCGGTTTTCGAAACGACGCAGGACGTCCACGGTTATGGCCTGATCTGGGGCCGCTCCGGGTATGCCGGGTCGCAGCGATACCCGGTTCACTGGGGTGGTGATCCAGGCTGCACCTTTGACGACATGGCGGCCAGCCTCCGCGGTGCGCTGAGCTGGATCTTGTCGGGCGCGGCTTTCGCCAGTTTCGATATGGGCGGCTTCTTTGGGATTCCAATCGGCACCGACCCTCCGAGTCCGGAGCTCTACGTGCGCTGGTCACAGATGGGTCTGCTCTTCTCGCACGCTCGGGCCCACGGGCACACGGCCCCCCGCGAGCCCTGGGCGTATGGGGAGCCCGCGCTTTCGATCTTCCGCCGTTACGCGCAGCTCCGCTACCGTCTCCTTCCTTACTTATATGCGGCGGCGCGTCGCGCGCCGGAGGCCGTGCCGCTGGCACGACCACTGGTCTACGACCATCCGTCGGATCGGACGACGTGGCATATCGACAACGAATATCTCCTCGGCCCCGATCTTTTAGTTGCCCCAATGTTCGAGCCGCGCGGCCGGCGCGACATCTACCTGCCGGCCGGCGGCTGGTACGACTTCTGGACCGATCAGCGATTCGATGGCGCGCGCTGGATCACGTACGACGCCGAGCTGGAAACACTTCCCCTGCTCGTGCGCGCCGGCTCCGTCATCCCGATGGGTCCGGACCTCCAGTACGCGAACGAACGCAGCTGGGACCCGCTCAGCTTCGATGTCTACCCGGGCACCGAGGGTGTGACGGAGATGGAACTGGCCGACGACCATCGCCACCTGCGCTTCCAGCTAACCGTCCAACATGCGCGAGTTCAATTGGACGGCGGTCCGCTCGACTATGAGCCTGCCGTCCGTGTGCACCGACCGGGTAGCCCGCCCGTTGCTGCCCGACTCGGCCGACCAGTCGCCCTTTCCTAGGCTGCTGCCGTCTTGGGCAAGCCAACGACGACGACCGTCAGCCATGCCGGCAGCGATATCCAGAGGAGGAGGTCGACGAGGAAAAGCGGAAGCACGGTTGCATTGGTAAAGACAAACCCTTGAGCGAAATAAAACATCAGGATGGACCCGATGACGGGCATGACACACGAGACCCCTGTGAGCACTCCAAGCCAGAATTGCCACCGGTCGATTGTGGACGGCCCCCGTAGAAAGATCGATGCGGCGGTGACCCAAACAAAAAGGGCTACGACGACAACGACCGCGGTATCCACGATCTCTCTGCCAACACTTTGGCCAAACCGACCCTGGACCGCCAAGATCGACATGACGCCTGAGCCGAACAGCGCGACGCACACTGCCAGCCCGCTCAATCGGACGAAGGTTTTCTTGCGTGATTTGATCGGGCCTCCGATCGTCTGCGTCACGGGTATCAAAGCGAGTCCTAGGAGGACAGCGATGGTGCCTTCGACGAGGTATTGCGCGTCCGACGGAAATGGCACGCCCGCCAGGGCAAAAAGGGGTGCGCCGATAAACCAGATGATGGCCGCGATTATCCCCGTGATTCGAGCAACGAGCGCCATCTCCTATATATCGCCCGGGTGGACTTGGTCATGCGCGATCTCATAAGCGAACAAAGACTTCGGACGGCCCCAGAATCTTTTCTGTGCGGCTGTTCGGGATGTGGATCCGCACGCCGGGATGCGCCGCCGTCCCGAAATCCCAGCCCTCGAGGAAGCGCCAGCGGATCTCCGCGATGGTCTTCACCGCCGCGGTGCTGGAGCCGTTCGTCATCCAGACCGTCGGCTCGCGTCCGGTCGCGTAGCCGAGTCCGATCTCAGTGCCACTGTCGCGGAAGAATCGCAAGCCGGCCAGTGACGCATCGGGGGGAACCAGGTCGTTGGAGCTCTCCGCGACCTGCTGTAACGTCGGCATCTGACCCTGGGCGACGGTCGTTCGGACCTGCATCCGGGCCTTCAGGTGCTGCGAGCGTTCGCGTTTCTTCTGCTCGCTGACCACCTGCTGGATCTGGGCTCGCAAACGGCCCAGCGCTTCCTCCAGGGGCGTCATCTCGGCCATGATTTCGCGAACTCGTCGGGCGAGCTCGTCGTCCGGCGCCTGTTCGAGGTTCGAGGGCTCTGCCATCGCCATACAATTATTGGCCAGCGTGTCAGTAGCTCAGGCGCCCATCAGCCAGCTGAAGGATGAAATCAGCACCCGGATCGACGTCCTGCGACCAGAATTGGAACGGATAGGCCGTGACATCCACGCCAATCCGGAGATCGGGTACGAAGAGCACAAGGCGGTCGCCTGGCTGGCCGAGCTGCTCAAGAAACATGGCTTCAGCGTCGAGCTCGGCGTCGCTAACACCCCGACGGCCTTCGTTGCCAGCCGGCGGCACGGGACCGGCCCAACGATCGCCTTTTTGTCCGAGTACGACGCGCTCCGTGGCTTGGGCCACGGCTGCGGCCACAACCTGATCGCCACTGCCTCCGCGGGTGCGGGGATCGCGCTGGCCGATGCGCTCGACCGGCTGCCAGGACGCGTGCTCGTCATCGGCACCCCGGCCGAGGAAGGTGGCGGCGGAAAGATTCGTCTGATCCGTGCCGGCATCTTCCAGGAAGTCGACGCCGCGATGATGTTCCATCCGGACACGCGCACCCAGGTGCTCCATTGGGCACTGGCGGTCACCCACATGCATTTCGCGTTCATCGGCCGGGCCGCGCATGCGTCGGGGGATCCGGAGAAGGGTATAAACGCGCTCGATGCCTTCGTCCTCGCCTACAACGGGATCAGCCTGCTGCGTCAGCAGGTGAAGGAGGGGGCGCGCCTACATGGCTTTCTCAAGGAGGGGGGCACCGCCCCCAACATCATTCCTGAGCGGACCAGCGGCGAATTCCTGGTCCGCGCGCGGGACGACGCCTACATGCAGGAGCTGGTGCAGAAGGTCAAAAACATTTTCCAGGCTGCGGCACTTGCGACCGGCTGCGAAGTGCGGCTGACGTTCGATGAAGAGCCGTATGTGGACCTCCGCAACAATGGCGTGCTCGCCAAGCTCTTCGAGGAGAATCTCCGCCACGTTGGCGTGGACCCCGTCGAGGGTGTGCCCTGGGCAGGGGCTGGGTCCACGGATATGGGCAACGTGAGCCACGTCGTCCCCGCGCTTCACCCCACGATTGGCATTGCACCGGCCGAGGTGCCGGGTCACTCGCAGGCCTTTCTGGAAGCCGCGGGCTCCCCGCGCGGCTATCAAGCAATGGTCGACGCGGCGAAGGCGCTGGCCATGACGGGCGCGGATCTCCTTGCCGACCCCGGACTGGTCGAGCAGGCCAAGGTCGAGTTTCGCCGGGATTGAGGCCATGATCAACGAACGGTATCGCGAGGATCGCGAGCACCAGCGCCTCGGCAGTCTTACGGTCTACTGCGGTCCGACGCACTCGGGCAAGACCAAGAAGCTCGAGGCCGAAGCCGAGCGCGCACAACGGCAAGGTCGCCGGATGCAGCGGCTCGCTGCTCCATCAGATGCCAACCAATTGATGGATCAGCTCGACCCGGCCACCGAGCTGGTCACGGTCGACGACGCGCAACTCTACGATGACCGCCTGGTCGACGTGCTGAACGACATGGCCACCATCCACCGGGTCGATGTCGTGGTTGCCGGTTGGGAGCTCGATTACACCGGGCGGCCCGCCGGGCCGATGCCCGAGTTGATGTGCGCCGCCGACGTCGCGCTCAAGCTCGACGATGGCGTCTGCGCGCAGCCCGGCTGCCGCAACCTGGCCAGCCGAACGCAGCGATTCTTTGCGGTCAACGGCACGCCCGAGCGCTTTCTCCCGGTGTGCCGACGCCACCACACCGCCGAGCCGCGGGCGCAGGCCTTCCAGGAAATCTGGTTCGATGAGCCCTCGGGCAGCCTGGACCTGATCAGCGGCTGCATGTTCAGCGGCAAAACGCAGGAGTTGATTCGCCGGCTCGACCAGGCACGCTACGCCGGCTCCTCCATCCAGGCGTTCAAGCCCGCGCTCGACGACCGCTATGCGATCGCAGCGGTGGCTTCGCATCGCGAGATCCGTTTCCCGGCGATTGCGGTCCCCGACGTGGCGGCGCTGGCCGCGCAGGTGCTCGATGACACGCGGGTGATTGGCATCGACGAGGCGCAGTTTTTCGGGCCCGAAATCGTGGTGCTGGCGGAGGAGCTGGCCAACCGCGGCCGCCACGTGATCGTCGCCGGGCTCGACCTCGACTTCCTGGCCCGTTCCTTCGGACCGATGCCGCTACTTGCCGCCTACGCCGACCGGCTCACCAAGCTGCAGGCCTCCTGCCAGTACCCCGGCTGTGGATCGCATCAAGCGAGTCGCACGCAGCGCCTGCTGGATGGCGTCCCCGCGCCGGCGGACGGCCCGCTCGTCGTAATCGGCGGCGCGGCGACGTACCAGGCGCGCTGCCGGCATCATCACCGGATCGGGGCGCCGCTGAGGGAAGAGCCGGAGCCCGTCCCGGTTGCCGAGGAGTCAGCCGACCTCTAGCCCGCGCAGGCGCTCGTTCCCGAAGAGGATCCCCAGCGCCGCAATTGCGACCGCGCCGCCCACCGCGATGGTCATCGCGGCCAGCCATGTCGTGAAAAGCGGGAACCTCGTCACCGCGGCCAGCGCGATCGAAATTACCAGGAGCAGGGCGCTGGCGGCGCTGACGATGGAGAACAGTCCCATGCCGATGAAAAGGCCGACCGGGTGCATCATCCGTCGTGCGTCAGTCCAGTCGAAGCGAGCAAACACGGCGCCGATCCCGACCATAAGGGTGGTGACCGCGGCCGCCTCGGCGACCGCGAGCACCACGGCCGTGACCGCCCACAGCCATCCCGGCCGGATGATGATTTCTGCGGCGAGGGCAGCCAGCGCCACCAGCGACGCGGTCGGCAGGGCGGTCGACCAGCACTTCGCCTGCAAGAAGCGCAGGGTGCTGTTGGGCGAGGCCGCGTAGACCCAGATGCTTTTGCCCTCCAGGCTGACCGCCGATAGGCCGAGGGAGATGCTCAGGGAGAACAACAGGATCCACGCCGGGATCAGGCCGATCATGGCGGCTGGCGGTCCATCGCCGAGGCTACGCACTGCTCCCAGCACGCGAGGAAAGCGCAGGCCGAAGATGATGAAGAGGAAGACGACGGGCATGAGGAAGCGGACCAGCTGGGCCAGATCGCGGGTGCGCATCCGCCAGTCCTTGATCACGACCGCGGCCAACACCGGGCTCAGCCATGGCAGCGCTCCCTTTAAGCGGCGGACTCTGGGGGTGGCATGGCGCCGGCGAGGTGGGGCCGCCTGGATCCATCCAGCCATGTAGAGGCGGCCGTTCAGTACGCTGCCGGCGGCGAAGATCGCAGCCGAGGCCGCCAGGAGCAGCAACATCCACTGGCCGGCGGTCGCCCAGTCGCCACTGAGGACGGCCGCCGCGCTGCGCCCCGCCCAGCCCGATGGGAGCCACGCTGAGCTGGCCAGAGGGACGTCCGGCAATGACGGCGCCACCCCGGGGTGGCGGGCGAACGAGGGATCGCGGAGGGCGGGATTGAACAGAAAGTTGGCCAGGTTGATGCCGATGGCGAGCGCGACACCAAACAGGGTTAGAACCTCGCGGCCCCGTCCCACGGGAATGATGCGAACCAGCAGCAGGCTCATCAGGGAGATGATCACTACCACGAACACCGGGTAGAGCAGGAAGAGCATGGCGAAGGCGAGCGGAATCAGGGGGTTCTGATTCGCGAACCCGAGCAGCACCAGAGCCGGTGCCGTGAACAGCAGGCTCAGCAGGAAGAGGCGGAGCAGCTGCACCACCATCCGGCTGGCGAGCACGCTCTCCACCGAGCGCGGCGCAGCCAGCAGGAGATCCAGGTCGGGGTTGAGCAGCAGCGCGTTCAGGCTGAAGATCAGGCTGCTGAAAACCAGGACGCCGGTATAGGCGAGGAACGCCAGGCTCAGCAGGTGGACCGTGTCGATCCGCACCGGCACGCGGTGCGAAGCCTGCACGCCCAGCCAGGTGATGAACCCCTCCCACGACCAAGCGAGCAGGATCACGGCCGCGCCGGCAATGGTGCCCGCGATCCGCCCGGCATTGCGACTCCGAATCGTCTGGTTGATGAACATCTGCAGCTGGACGCGCCAGAGCAGCAGGCCGAGCGCCAGACCTTCCAGCGCGCCCGCGCCGGGTCTAGCCTTCGAGGCCACGCAACACCGCGCTGACGTCGTCCTCGCGGCTGCCCGTCAATTCGAGGAAGATCTGCTCTAGCGACTGCCCGTCCTGGCCGACCATGTGGCGCAGGTCTTGCAGGGTTCCCATCGCCACCAGCCGGCCGTGATTGATGATGGCCAGCCGGGTACACATTCGCTCGGCGATTTCCAGAATGTGGGTGGAAAAAAAGACCGTCTTCCCCTCCCGGCAGAAGTCCTGCAGGATGTCTTTCATCTGGCGGGCGCTCTGGGGATCGAGCCCGACGGTCGGCTCATCGAGGAACAAGACCTGCGGGTCGTGCAGCAGCGCTGCCGCCAGCGAGACCTTTTGTCGCATGCCGCGCGAATAGCCCGACAGGAAGTCATCGCCCCGCTCATGGAGATCGAATAACTTCAGCAGCGCCGTGATGCGGCGATCGCGAAGACGCCGCTCGACATGGTAGAGATCGCCGGAGAATTCGAGGAACTCCCGGGCGCTCAGCTTGTCGTAGAGGGTGGCGGCGTCCGGCACGTAGCCGATCAGCGCTTTGGCTTTCTCCGGCTCGGCCGCGATGTCGATGCCGGCCACCCGGGCATTCCCGCTCGTCGGCCGCAGCAGCCCGACGAGCATCTTGATGGTGGTGGTCTTGCCGGCCCCGTTGGGGCCGAGGAAGCCGAACAGTTCCCCGGCGCCCACCTCCAGGTCGAGGTCCTCCACGGCCGTGAGGCTGCCATAGCGCTTGGTCAGGAGGCGGGTGGACAGCACCGTGCCCAGTGTACCGATGAAGCGCCAAAATCGAGCCTAGGATGAGCCGCCTGGCGAGGGTCGGGCCTGAATACAGTCCGAACTCAGGCGAGGACGCGGGCTGCGCGACAGGTTTTCCGCTGTTACAGCGTTGTTGCCTTGAAGGTCGAGCCATGCCTTCAAAGGCCGGAGAGCATTGATGGAGGTAGAACCGCAGGAGGGGGAGCTTGGCGCCCTGGTCAGCAGTCCGGAGTTCGCCCGGATGGTGGATCGCTTTGCGGCGTCGACCGGGCTCCGACTGCAGGTGTTCGACCTCGACGCGCACCCGCTGACGGCGGTTGAGGACTACCCACGCTACTGCCGCCTGCTGCAGGAACGCAAGGCTTGCCCGCTCTACAACGATCCCGATTTCCTCAAGCGCGGGGAGGAAACCATCGGGGTCTGTAAGTCCGGGGTCGGACATTTCATCGCCCCGGTGCGTAATGAAAAGGAGGTCCAGATCGGGGCCGTCGTCGGCCCGGCGGTCCGGCACGGTCCCAATTCGGTCGAAGAATTTGCCGAGCTCGCCTTCCGTCTCAAGATCTTTCCCGACGACTTGATCCAGGCGGCCGACGCCGTCCAGGAACACGACGCCGAGAACCTCCTCGGCGCCGGCGAGCTGGTTTCGGTGGGGCTGAACCTGCTGGCTGAAATGCAGGCGAAGGAACGCGTCGGTCACGCCCTGCGCCGCCTGCAGGCCGAGATCGCCGAGTCGAATGCGCAGATGCTGACCCAGCATGTCGTCGACGCGGCGCTCTACCTGACGCGCGCCGACTATGCCCTCGTGCTCATGATCGACGACAGCGGCTCCGACCTGGCATCGGCGTACGACCAGACGTCCCCCGACCAGCTGGTGGAGGCGAAGCGCCGCCTGGTCGAAGGCATCGCGGAATGGGTCAAGCATGCGGATCGCACCGTGACCGTGCCTGACATTTCCGAAAGCGCCTGGTCACGCTACCTCACCGACGACAGCGTCAAAGTGGGCAGCGTCGTCGGCGTGCCGATCCCCGACCAGAAGGCCGGTGCGACCTTCGGCGCCATCGTGGTGGGTTTCGACCGTGCCCGCGACGACCTCGAGGAACCGCTGGCCGCGATGGAGAGCTTTGTCGCCGAGGGCCTGTACGCGCTGGTGATGGGCCGCAAGCTGATGCAAGCGGAGCAGGTCGCGCTCCTCGACCTCCAATCCGGCGCCTACAGCAGTCGCTACCTCGACGACTTGCTCGACAAGGAGATCAGCCGGGCGTCGCGATACAACAACGACCTGGCCGTCGTGACCTTCGAGATCGAGGCGTTCGAAGTGCTTCGCGGCAAATACGGCGAGGCCGGTCTGGGCCGTATCCTGCGTGAATTTGTCGCCGTCGTCCGCGCGAAGACGCGGCGCGTGAACACGCTGGCGCGCATCCGCGACGGCCAATTCTGCCTCGTGATTCCCGAAGCCGACCGGGCAGTCGCCGTGCGGCAGTCGGATCGCCTGCGACCCGCGCTCGAGGAGCACCCCTACGCGGCGACGCCCAATGGCGACATCGTCCGGATCGCCATCGATACGGGGGTTGCGGCCAGCGAGCACGGCAAGGACGACCGCGCCACGCTCCTCGCGCAGGCGATGCAGAGCCTCACGCAGGCTCGCACCGAACGGCGAACCCGCAGCTTCAACCCCTGACGCGCAAGAGGGAGGATAGTTAGAGGATGAAAGTTCTGATCGCGGGCGGATCGGGCTATATCGGCCGTCGGCTTTCCGTCAGCCTTGTCAAGGCCGGGCACGACGTGATCGTATTGAGCCGGCAACCAAAATCGGAGAGTCCGCCAAGCGGCGTTCGCTATCTAACCTGGGATGCGCGCTCGGGGGACGGCGGCTGGGTGAAGGAGCTTGCAGGTGCGCAGGGCATCGTTAACCTCGCCGGCGCCACGATCGGCAGCTGGCCATGGACACGCCGCCGGATGGCAGAGATGCTTTCCAGCCGTCTGTCCGCGACCGCCGCCCTGGTGCAGGCGCTCGAGCGCCTGCCCGCCGAAGGTCGCCCGTCGGTGCTCATCAGTGCTTCGGGCATCGACTACTACGGGGACCGCGGCGACGAGGTCGTCACCGAGGACAGTCAGCCTGGTGATTCTTTTCTCGCCCGGCTCAGCCTGCAATGGGAAAACGCCGCCCAAAAGGCGGAGCCACTTGGTCTACGCGTCGTTCGTATGCGAACGTCAATGGTCTTCGGTCGGGATGCGCCCGCGTTCAACCTTCTAACGCTTCCCGTTCGGTTATTCGTCGGCGGTCCGCTCGGGAGCGGCCGTCAGTGGTTCACCTGGATTCACATCGACGACATCGTGGGACTCTATCGATTCGGGCTCGAAAACGAGCAACTGAGTGGAGCGGTCAACGCGGTCGCTACGGATGTCCGCCGGCAGGTTGAGGTGGCGAAAGAGATCGGCCGGATCCTGCATCGTCCGACGTGGTTTCCTGCCCCGGCTCCGCTGCTTCGAGTGGCACTCGGTGCGATGTCCGAGTTACTTCTCGACGGCAGAAAAGCGGTGCCGGAAAAGGCCAAGGCCGCCGGGTATCGGTTCGAGTTCGGCGGGCTCCCACAAGCCCTGGAGGAGGCACTCCGAAGCCGCTAAATTCCTCGATACTCGTCTTGACAAATACACGGAATTGTGTAAGGATGGGCAGCGTTGCCGCCCGACCACCCTCTCGAGGAGTCCTCCATGCGCCCATCCTGGAAACTCGCCCTCATCGGTGGCGAGGTCACCGTGCTCGCCGCCTTCACCGGCCTCGGCATCCATCTGGCGATCCAGCCGCATCGCACCGCCTTTCGTCCGCCGCCGCTGATACTGCCGAGCCTCGGACCGCCGGTCATCCCGACGCTGGCGACGCCGGCGCGGCCACCCGCGGCCACGGCGCCGACATCCGCTAAGCCGGGGCTCGGGCCCGAGCTCTTTCAAAAGTTCGGCCGCGAAGACCGCAACCTCATGGTCGACCAGTGGGGCATCCTGCAGCGACTGACCGCCGCCATCGAGTCCTATGTCGAGGCGCGCATCCACGAGCAGTTGGGAACGAAGCGCTGATGGACCAGCTCAAGCATGTCCTCGAGGTTTGGACCGGGTATGCGCAGGGGTTGACCGGCAGCATTGGAGCCCTGGCCTTCGTGTGCGCCTTTATCTGGAAGATGATCGCTATCGAGCCGCGCAGCGTGATGGAGGCGAAGCGCTGGATAGGCCGGATCGTCTTCGGCACCATCGGCGTCGAGATGGCTGGGCTGCTGGTGCGCGTGCTCGTGGATTCGGTCAATCACTAGCCGGGTTGAAGGTTGCGGTCCTGATGGTGAGCGGTGCTAGAGGTCTTTTCCGGGCTGCTCACCGGCTTCTTCAACAACCTGATCAGCGACGTGCGCGACTCGATCGCCGGCGGGGTCGAGACCTACTTGCTCAGTACTCACGACCTTTCCGCCTTGACGCCACGACCGCTGAGCGAGGAGCCGGCGCTGCAGGCGATGTTCCACCTGACGCTGGCGATGGCCGACCTTTTACTGCTGCTGGTCTTCACCTGGGCCTTCTTGCGCAGCCTCTGGGAGCGCAGTTTCCGCGCTCACTACACGCTGAAGGTCATCCTGCCGCGGGCGATGGCGGCGCTGCTGATGGGCCACTTCGCGCTCCTCTTCGGCCAGATGGCGATCGACCTGAACAATGCGATGGTCCACGCAGTCTGGACGCAACCACTCCCGGGTGGCGCCCCGCGGCTGCCCTGGACGTTCCCGTTGAACAACGGCTTTGGCCTCCCGCTTTTCGAGATCGCGATCCGGCTCGCCATCGTCGTCATGCTGGTCATCGTCGCCTTCACCTATGTGGTGCGCTTCGCCCTGCTGGCGGTGCTGCTGGCCGTGGCGCCACTGGCTTCGATCTGCATGATCCTGCCCGAGACAAAGCGCTACGCACAGTCGTGGCTGCGCCTCTTCCTGCTCACTGTCTTCATGCAGTTTGGACAGGTGCTGGTGCTGCGCTTCGCCAGCCTCTTTGCCGACCAGGTTGGGGGGCGCCCGCTTGAGGCGCTCTATGGGGTCGCCGTGCTCTATCTCATGATCAAAGTCCCGGGGCTGATGAACGCCTCCTCGCACCTCGAGAGCAAGGCGCAGCACCTGGGCGAGGGGCTGGCCAAGAAGGTTGTCAAAGGCGCGATCGGTACCACCACCCGGGCGTCCAGGGCGTAGTGGTGCTGACCACGACTCGTGTCGCCGCCCTGGCCTGGTCCTGGCGCCGGCCCCTGCTCGCGATCGGTGGGGCGCTCGTCGCCGTTCCGCTGCTGATGGCCGGCGTGGTCGTGCAGGCGCAGCAGGCGCACGTGCGCTCACTGCTCATGCCCGTGGACCACGCCACCCTGACCCAGCCGTTCGGGTGTACGACTGTTGTGATCGAGCCCTGGTCGGCGGCATGCGCCGGCGGGCACTTCCACAGCGGCATCGACCTGGCGGCCCCGCTCGATACCCCGATCCATGCCGCGACCGGCGGGCTGGTGACGATGCACCGGGAGCGCGGTGGGTACGGCCTCTACATCGTGGTGGTGCGCGACCCACAGCTCAGCACGCTGTACGCGCATCTCGACTGGCCGCTGGTTCAACCGGGCGACATAGTTGCCGCGGGACAGGCGATCGCGCTGATGGGATCGACCGGCAACAGTACCGGACCGCACCTGCATTTCGAGGTGCGCATCGCCGGCGTTCCGGTCGATCCCCTCCCACTCCTCGAGTCAAGAGGAGGTGGTCGCTAGCGCAAGAGAATCACCCTCCCCCCTCTCGGGGAGGCGCAAACAAACCCGCCCCCTCTGGGGGAGGGCAGGGTGGGGGCTTGTAGAAGGGAGAGATGAAATGGTGAACCGCGTGATCCTCGTCGGTCGCTTAACCCGTGATCCCGAGATCGTGACGAGTCCGAAAGGCCTGACGATTGCCAAGTTGCGGCTGGCAACCAACAGCTACTCGAAGGACGACGATGGCAACCGGCAGGAGGATGTCCAGTATCACTCGCTGGTGGCGTTCGACCGGCTGGCATCGATCTGCCAGGAATTTCTGACGCGCGGCAAGCTGATCTACGCCGAGGGCAGGCTTCGCAGCCACGAATGGGATGGCAAGGACGGCTTGCGCCGCTATACCACCGAGGTCGTGATGGACCAGATGAAGATGCTCAGCCCGAAAACGGACAGTCCCGTCGAGAACGGCCAGCCCGTGGCCGAGCCGGTCGGCGCATAAGGAGGTCTTCACGATGATTCCCGAACCCAACCCCTATGATCCGGACGACCCAACCGACTCTGGCGACGCGACCGACGAGCTCGCCTACTTGTTCCCGGATCGCTCGAATCCCTACGATCTGGTGAGCCTCGACGATCCATCCAACTACTGATCGCCGACGTACATCGCGTACGACCCGATAGCATTTGCCCACACCGGACGCTCCGGCGTGGGCGTCTGCTCAAGTTTCAGGAGGTGGCCGATGGCGGTGCAGACGCGCCTCGATGAGTGCCTGTCGATTCGCGATGGACGGCTGTTCATTGAGGAATGTGACGCAGACGCGCTCGCGCGTCGCTTCGGCACGCCCATCCATGTCATGTCCGAGGACCAGCTCCGGCGCAACGCGCGCCGCTACCGCCGCGAGTTCGAACAGCGGTGGGACGGACCGGTCCTGGTGCTCGCCTCCATCAAAGCGAATTTTGCGCTGGCGACCCGCTGGATCCTCAGCCAGGAGGGCCTGGGCTGCGACAGCTTCGGTGCCGGCGAGCTCCATGCGGCGCTCGAAGGCGGGGTGCCACCCGAGCGGATCTCGGTCAACGGCTCGATCAAGGACGCGGCGCTGATCGACGCCGCAGTCCGGGCCGGCGCACGCATCACGCTCGATAGCGCCGCCGAGCTGGACCTCGTTCGGCAGGCGGCATTCGCCTCTGGGAAGCGGGCTTCCATCCGCCTGCGGATCCGGCCGGATTTTTCGGCACTGACCCAGCCAACCGATTGGTACGAGGATGAGACCTCCATCGCCGAGGCGGCTCGCCTCTACAAAGCCGGCATCCCGACCGACGATGTGCTCGAACTGGGGCGTCGAGCTCGACGCATGCCGGAGGTCGACCTGACAGGGGTCCACGCCCACATCGGCCGCCACACGAACGGCACGGCGCAGTGGCCACCGATCGTCGATGCCTACGTCATGCTGCTGGCTACCCTGCGCGAGGCGTGGGAGGGCTGGACGCCGGCGGAGCTCAACCTTGGTGGCGGCTATCCGGTGCCGCGGGACCCCTTTGGCCGCGGCATGTCCCGCTTACACGACCGGGCCGAGCCCGCCCCGGAGCTCTCCATTTATGCCGAAATTGTCACCAGCAGTCTGCGTGATGCGCTACGGGCGCGGGAGTTCGATCCCCACGGCATTCGCCTCGAGATCGAGCCTGGTCGCGGCATCTACGGCAACGCCGGTATCCACCTGGCAACGGTTCGAAACATCAAGGTGCAACAAACGCCGACCCCGCACCGCTGGGTCGAGACGGATACATCGGACATGTTCCTTCCGGACGTGGTCTGGGAGCATAACCGCTGGGAGGCGATCGTCGCCAACAAAGCGGACCGGGCCGGTGCGCTCGTGGCGGACATCGTTGGGCTCACCTGCCAGCCGGACCGTATCGTTCCGCAGGCGCTTCTGCCGGAGGTTGAACCAGGGGATTCGATCGCGTTTCTCGACACCGGCGCGTACCAGGACGGTCTAGCCTGCAACTTCAACGCGCTTCCGCGGCCAGGGATGGTGCTCGTGCGGGACGACCAAGCGGAATGGATCAAGCGCCCCGAGACGGTGGCCGATGTCTTCATGCGGGACCTCGTGCCCGTACGCCTCCGTAACCCGCGATGACCCTCGGCGTCGGCATCGTTGGACTGCCCAACGTCGGCAAGACCACGCTGTTCAATGCGCTCACCCGCGCCGGCGCCGGGGTTGCCTCCTACGCCTTCAGCACGGTCGAACCGAATACCGCGATGGTCGAAGTGCCGGACAAGAGGCTCGACGTGCTGGCGCAGATGTACAAGCCCAAGAAGGTCACGCCGACTGTCATGAAGTTTGTCGACGTGGCAGGACTCGTGGCCGGAGCCAGTCGCGGCGAGGGAATGGGCAACCAGTTTCTGTCGACCATCCGCGATCTCGACGCGCTGGCGATGGTGGTCCGCTCGTTCCAGGATCCCAACGTTCAACACGTCGATAGCAAGCTCGACCCACGCCGTGACATGGGGATGGTGAACCTCGAGCTGGCGCTGGCGGACCTCGACGTCGTTAACAAAAGGCGCGAGAAGATTGGCAGCACCGCGCGGATGAAGGCGGGCGCGAAGGAGAAGGAGGAGTTGGAGCTGCTCGACCGTCTGGCCGCCCACCTCGACGAGGGCAAACCGATTCGTACCCTCAGCTTCGAGGCGGAGCAGGCAAAACTCCTTAAGAGCTTTTCCTTCCTCACTGCCAAGCCGGTGCTCTACGTCGCCAATATCGGAGAGGACCAGATCGGCAAGGAGACCCCCGAGCTGCAGGCCTTACGGGCCGAAGCCACGGCCGAGAATGCCGAGGTCATCGCCCTCTCGGCGCGGCTGGAGGCCGAGATCCGCGAGCTGCCGGATGACGAGGCCGCGGGCTTCCTCCAGGACGCGGGTCTGAAGGAGGCCGCCCTCCCGACCTTCATCCACGCGGCCTACCGATTGCTGAACCTCGTCACCTTCCTCACCGCCGGCGATCCGGAGGTCCGTGCCTGGACGGTTCGTCAGGGGGCGAAAGCGCCCGAGGCCGCCGGCGTGATCCACAGCGACATCGAACGTGGCTTCATCAAGGCAGAGATCGTCGCCTACGATGACCTGGTCGCGGCGGGATCGTACACGGTGGCCCGGGAACGCGGGAAGGTGCGGCTCGAAGGGCGCGACTATGTCATGAAGGACGGCGATGTCTCCCTTTTCCGCTTCAATGTCTGACGCCACCTGGCGTCTGCTGCTCGACCCGCCGGCAAGAGGCGCCTGGAACATGGCGGTCGATGAGGTCCTGCTCGACGGCGTGGCCGACGGCAGTGCGCCGCCCACCGTTCGCTTCTACGAGTGGGCACCCCCCTGCCTTTCGCTGGGCTACTTTCAAGCCTTCGAGGTGGTGGACGTCGACAGCTGCCGCCGTCTCGGCGTCGACGTGGTCCGCCGGCCGACGGGCGGCCGCGCCATCCTGCACGATCGCGAGCTGACCTACAGCGTGGCGCTGCCGCTGAGGCTGCTGGGCGACGACGGCGGCGTGCTGCCGTCCTATCACCGCTTGAGCCTGGCGTTGGAATGTGGACTGAAGCGGCTCGGCGTGCCGGTGGTGTTAGCGCCCGAGGCCGCCGCGCAAGCCTCCCCGGATCATGGTCCGGTCTGCTTCGACCAACCGTCCGCCCACGAGATCCTGCTCGACGGCCGCAAGCTCGTCGGCAGCGCCCAGGTCCGTCGAGCGACGGCGATCCTGCAGCACGGCAGCATCCTGATCGAACCGCGGATCGAGCGGCTGCTCGCGTGCCTGCGCCTCCCCGACGGCCCGGCACGGCGGATCGAAGACGGTGTGGCTGGCCTGGACGACGTGGGCGACTTCGAGCCCACCGTGATCGCCCGGGCGCTGGCCCACGCCTTCGGAGAGGAGTTCGCCGCCAACCTGGTCCCGGGTCGCCTCCGACCCGATGAGCGGGTGGCCGCCGAGGCCCTGGCCGCGTCGAAGTACCAAACGGTCGTCTGGACCGAGCGGCCGCCGGCAATTCTGGCTGGAAATACAACAAGGACCAGATGAGGAGGGGCATTGCAGCGGCGATGGCAGGACGGCTGCAGGGATCTGGCCCTTGTTGGCTCGCGGCTTCGGGCACACGCTAGATGTTGTACCCGGGTGAGTTTGTACCACAGCCGGTTGGACGTGTCAAGCGCTTTTCCACGTTCGCGGTAAACTCCACTCGGCTCAGGATCCGAATGGCGCGAAAGAACAAACGCAACCAACTCAGGAAGCCCCAGCGCGGATCGTCCGGCAGCGGCCGCGCGGCCCGCCCCGGGGGTATCCCGCAGGCTTCGCCGTCGGCGCCGGCCGAAAGCAGCCAGGCCGCCTCTGCCCCCCAGCCCTCACCATCCGGCACACCCGCGGTTCGTCCGCTGCCGCGCGCCACACGCGGTCGTCAGCTGGCCGGGCCGCTGCCCACGCAGGACGCCGCCATCCCGCTCGATCGGGTGCCCTACTTCCGGTCGGACCTGCGGCGGATCGCGATCACGGCCGGCCTCATGTTCGTCCTGCTGATTGTGGGGTCGATCGTGCTGCGCGGTTTGCTCCAGGCGTGACCTTTTAGAGAAAAGCAAGAAAACCGATCGGGTAACCGTTCTGGCACAAAGGTCCAACAACTTGCCAGGAGGTTTGCGTGTTCGATAAGAGATCCGCGCGAGAAGCTGCTCCCATCGTTGCCGAGACGGTGCTGAGTAACCAGATCAAGCTCGAAGGCCGGCTACAGTCAACGTCCAACATCCGGTTCGACGGCGAAATGAACGGTGACCTGACGACGGAGGGCGACCTGTCGGTGGGCGAAGGCGGCCGGGTCAAAGGCAACGTCGGTGGCCGCAACGTCGTCGTGGGTGGCAGCATCCAGGGCAACGTGAACACGACGGGGCGCCTCGAGATCCTGGCCACGGGCAAGGTCTTTGGCGACATCGTCGTCGGCTCGCTGATCATCGATGAGGGCGGCATCCTCCGTGGCAAGAGCGCGGTTCACTCGGAAGAGTCGGCTGCGTCCACCGTCTCGGTTGGCATGCGTCCCGAGCCCGCCGCCGCGTAACCGCCGGGTTTTATTCGTTCAAAGGCTCCGAGCGATCGGAGCCTTTCTTTGTTTTGCCGATACTTACGGGATCGTGTTCAGCGACCCGGTCACCTTTGTCGTCAACGCCATATATCTCATTCCAGCGCTGCTTGTTGGACTGATCGGACATGAGTTCGCCCACGCCGCGGTTGCCGTGGCCCGTGGCGATCAGACGCCCAGACTCGATGGACGCCTCTCGCTTAATCCCAGCCATCATCTCGATCCGCTCGGGACCATCGCCATTCTCCTGATCGGCTTCGGATGGGCCAAACCGGTGCGGATCAACCCCTTTCGCATGCGAGGCCGATACGACGCCGCGCTCGTGGCGCTGGCTGGGCCCGTGACCAACCTCTTGATCGCGTTCGTCCTGGCCATCCCCATCAAACTCGGACTTCTCTCGGGGAGCTTCGACCCCCTGTCGCCTCCCTGGCGGTTGCTCCAGGTCGCTTTTGTCCTCAATGTCGTGCTGGCCGTCTTCAACATTCTTCCCATCCCGCCGCTGGATGGTTTCAGCTTCCTGTCGTCCCTTTTCCGGCGGAGGTTTCCCGCCCCCTTCATATGGATCGACCGCAACGCGCAGGCCATCCTCCTGGTCTTCGTGCTGGTTATCTTCGTCGGCGGTTTCGTTGGATTCAGCCTGCTCGCGTACATCTACCGGCCCATCATTCGGTTCATCCTCGCCATGCCGCCGTTTCCACTTGGGGGTTAATCATGGATACACTACGAGCCCTGCCTAGCGTCCATCAGGTCCTCGAGCAAGCCGAGGCACAGGCCCTGATCACGGACCATGGCCGAGCACTGGTTCTGTTCGCGGTGCAGCGTGCACTGGATGAGGAGCGCACCAGGGGGGCGGTGGCCGCCCCGGCCGGCCGCGCGGAACGGATCGAGGCGATCATCGGCGAGTTGCGGCGGCCGCTCCTGCGTCCGGTGATCAACGCGACCGGCGTGGTGCTGCACACCAACCTGGGCCGAGCGCCACTGGCGGCCAAGGCGGCACAGGCCGCTGCCGCGATTGCCGGTCGCTATTCGACGCTGGAGTTCGACCCGCGGACTGGACGGCGGGGGCGGCGTCACGACCTGGTGGCCGACCTCCTGCGTTACCTGACCGGCGCCGAGGCGGTCGGGGTTGTCAACAACTGCGCCGCCGCGGTGCTCTTGATGTTGACGGCCCTGGCCAAGGGAAAGGAGGTCATCGTCGGGCGTGGAGAGCTCGTTGAGATCGGTGGTGGATTCCGGATGCCCGACGTCATGCGATTGTCGGGTGCTCGCCTGGTCGAGGTGGGCACCACCAACCGCACCCGACCCCAGGATTACGCTGCCGCGGTTACGCCAAAAACGGTCGCCATCTTGAAGGTGCACGCCAGTAACTTCACAGTGCTCGGCTTCACCGAGAGTGTCGAGGTCGAGGCACTGGCTCGTGTCGCCAGGCAGCATCGCGTGCTCCTGCTGCATGACCTGGGCAGCGGCTCACTGCTCGACACGGCGGTCTATGGACTCACGGCGGAACCGCGGATCCAGGACAGCCTGGGAGCGGGAACCGACCTGCTGGCCTGCAGCGGGGACAAGTTGTTGGGTGGTCCACAGGCCGGCTTGCTGCTCGGGCGGACCGAGTTGGTCGAGAAAGTCATGAAGCATCCCCTCGCCCGCGCGGTACGCATCGATAAGCTGACGGTCGCCGCGCTGACCGCGACGCTCGACCTTTACCTGACCCAATCGGTGGCCGAGCTACCGATCTGGAACATGCTCGGCGCGTCCGCCGACGTGATGGCGGCCCGTGCGACTGCCTGGCAAGGCCGGCTTGCGGAACGCGGCATCGCGGTGGAGCTCGTCCCCGCGGAGTCGACGGTGGGCGGAGGTTCGCTGCCCGGAGAGCGCCTGCCCACCACCGCGCTGGCGATCACGCCACACCCTGGCCGCGCCGCGGGCCTGCTCCAGCGCCTGCGCGAGCACGAGCCGCCCGTCATCGGCCGGATCGAACAGGAGCGGGTGCTGCTCGACCCGCGAACCGTCCTCCCGGACGAAGATGATGCCCTCCTGGACGCGGTGGTTGCCGCGCTCGCATGACGGAAGTCCGTGGCGCGTCCTTCGTCGTCGGCACCGCCGGCCACATCGAT
Source organism: Candidatus Acidiferrum sp. (assembly GCA_035602395.1). GTDB lineage: Bacteria > Chloroflexota > Dormibacteria > CF-121 > CF-121 > CF-13. The sequence continues at coordinate 84,753 of DATNMH010000005.1, read as the reverse complement.
CACGGGAAGTCGGCGCTGGTGAAGGCGCTGACGCAGATCGACCCGGACCGGCTGGAGGAAGAGAAGCGACGCGGCATGACGATCGACCTCGGCTTCGCCTACATGACGCTCCCGAGCGGTCGCCGGGTCGGGATCATCGACGTACCGGGTCATCGGCGATTTCTCAAGAACATGCTGGCCGGCGTGCACGGCATGGATGCGGTACTGCTCGTGATCGCGGCGGACGAGGGTCCGCGACCGCAGACGCGCGAGCACCTCGCCATCATCGATCTGTTGGGGATCGAGCACGGCGTCGTAGTCCTCACCAAGGTGGACCTTGTGGATGATGCCTGGCTCGCGCTGGTTCGCGAGGAGGTGGCGGGCCTGCTCGCCGGAACAACCCTCCAGCAGGCGCCGATCGTCGTCGCCTCCGCAGTCACCGGCGAGGGGCTGACCGAGCTTCAGGCGGCGCTTGACGGCGAGCTCGCCAACACCGTCGCGCGACCGGACGTCGGCCGTCCTCGGCTGCCGGTCGACCGGTCCTTCGCCATGTCGGGCTTCGGCACGGTGGTGACGGGAACCCTGGTGGGCGGGCCGCTTCGGCAGGGCGCGGAGGTCTCGGTGTTGCCTGCTGGGCGCCGGGTACGCATCCGCGGGCTGCAGCAGCACAACCAACCGGTCGAAGAAGCCCAGCCGGGGAGCCGCACCGCCGTCAACCTCAGCGGCCTCGACCATTCGGAGGTGCAGCGCGGCGACGTGCTGGCATTACCCGGAACCCTCCCTCCGAGCCGGCGTCTCGACGCGCGCCTGCACGTGCTGCCGGGTGCCGCCCAACCGCTGCGTCATCGCCAGCGGCTGCTGATGTATCACGAGACGGCCGAGGTGATGGTGGAGATCAGCCTGCTCGAAGGCGACCAGCTCGCACCCGGAGAAACCGGATGGGCGCAGCTGTTTGCGGCCGGACCGCTGGTGGCGCTGGACGGCGATCACTTCATCCTGCGCGTCCCGTCTCCGGCGGCGACCGTCGCCGGAGGCGTCATCGTCGACCATGCGCCGCGCCGTCATCGCCGTCGCGATCCTGCGCTGATCAGCAATCTCGTCGCTCGTGAGCGAGCCGACCCGGCGACGGCGGCGGTGCTCGAGCTGGGCAAGCATCCTTGGGGTCTGCGCGATGGCGAGCTCGCTCGTTTTCTCGGCGTCCCCAGCGGACAGTTGGTCGAGGTCCTCGCCCCGCTCACCCAGGGCGGCGTCGTGCGCCGCATGCCATCGGGCTGGTTGGCCCGTGATCAATGGGATGGCTTGCAATCGCGCGTCACCACTTCGCTCGAGGCCTACCACGAGGCGCAACCACTCCGGCGTGGGATGCCCAAAGAAGAACTCCGCAGCCGGACCAGTATCCCCGCCGACTTGTTCGCCGAGGTCCTGGGCCAGCTGGCGGACGATGGCCGGATCGTGGAACGAGGCGGGGAGGTCGCGGTGGCCAGCCACAAGCTATTTCTCAGCACCGAACAGGAAACCCTCCTCGGCGCCTTTCTCGCCGAGCTCGGGTCGCAGCCGTTCAACCCTCCGCCGTTGGCCGAACTCCTGCGCCGGCACCCTCTCACGCCGGCGCTGCTGCAATACCTGGTCGCCGATGGACGGGTCGTGCGCGTCAACGAGGACACGGTGTTTGCCCGATCCGCTCATGACGAAGCCGTCAGGTTGCTGCGCGCCCATCTCGCCGAGCATCGGACGCTGACGGTAGCGGCCGCGCGCGACCTGCTGGGATCGAGCCGCCGCTACGTTCTTCCCTTGCTCGAGTGGATGGACGCGCAGAAGATCACGCGCCGGGTCGGAGACGACCGTATCCTGAGGAGTTGATGCGCGCGGCTTGGCGGCCCCGTGTGGTAGTGGCCGGTCTGACGCTCGTGATGGCGCTGACGGCCTGCGGGCCGCAACCTCCAGACGGCGCGACCTTGCTCACACAGTCGAGCCAGCGCATGCTCGACCTGAAGGGCTTTCATTTTCAGATGCAGATCACCGGTTTCACCGGTCCCGCCGAGCCCGTACAAAGCGCCCAGGGTGATGCGCACCCGCCTGACCTGCACGCGAAGGTGAATCTCAAGGAGGGCGGCGTTCTCCTGGAGGTCGAGGTGATCTTCAATTCGGACAAGATCTACCTGAAGTCGTTCACGGGTGGATGGCAGGAGCTGACGGCCGCGCAGGTTGCCCAGTTCTTCGATGCGCGGCTGCTCTTCGATCCACAGGCCGGGTTGTTCGCGGCGATGCGTGACACCACGGCGCCGTACCGCGGAAACAGCGAAAAGATCAACGGACATGACACCTACCCGGTCGACGGAGTCCTACAAGGGCCGCGGGTGCACCAGTTGCTGCCGCTGATTCGCGATCAAGGTTCATACCGCGCCACCTATTGGATTGAGACCCCGAGCAACAACCTGTGGCGCGCGCGCGTGACCGGCAATCTCTTCGATGCCTCACAGGCGGCGACGATCGTTTTCGATTTCTCCAATCATGATCACCCCGTTTCGGTCAGCCCGCCTCCGCTCGGTTAACCGGCCGGCGCTGCTCGCGCTGACGGGAGCCGGGCTGTTCCTCGCCTCCCTCGACGCCTACGTCGTCGTGACCGCCCTGCTGCCGATGCTGACGTCGGTTCACATCGCGGTCAACCGGCCCGAACAGGCGACCCCGATCATCACCGGCTTTCTTCTTGGCTACCTCGCCGTGATGCCGATTGCGGGCGGGCTCAGCGACCGGTTCGGGCGGATCCGGATTTTCGCTGCTTGCCTCGCCCTTTTCGCTTTCGGTTCGTTTCTCACGGCAAGCGCGCCTTCACTCTCCCAGCTCGTCACCGGCCGGCTGTTGCAGGGCGCCGGTGGGGGCGCGCTGGTGCCGGCCGTCCTCGCGCTGGCCGCTGACCTCTACCCGGCCGGCGACCGAAGCCCCGTGCTGGGCGCCGTTAGCGCCCTCCAGGAGATTGGCAGCGTCCTGGGGCCGCTCTGGGGCGGACTCGTCACCGCATCATCCGTCGGCTGGACCTGGATCTTCTGGCTCAATATCCCGGCTGCCGCCGCGATCATTTGGGCGCTCTGGCCCGAAATTCAATCACGCCGCGAGGAGCGCCGTCCCACGAAGCTCGATTGGGTCGGGGCGTTGTTGGCCACCGCCGGACTTGCTCTCTTGACGCTGGCGCTGTACGCGGCCAATCCAGAGCAGAGCCCGGTGGGCGCGGGCTTCCTCTGGCAGGCACCCCTATCGGTGCTCTTCTTTGCGGCGTTCGTCTGGTACGAGCGGCACGCGTCGCAACCGTTGATCAACGTCCGCCGGTTCCGCGATTCGTCATTCAGTGGGTCGGCGCTCACCAACGCGATCGCGGGCGCTGGTCTGATGGTCGCCCTCGTCTATATCCCGGTGCTCGCCAACGCGGTCTTCTCGATGAACGCCAGCGGGTCGGCGCTGTTGCTGGTGCGGCTGATGCTTGGCATTCCCATCGGCGCCCTACTGGGCGGTTGGCTCGCCTACCGGCTGCGAAGTTATCGATTGGTCGCTGCCCTCGGTCTCGTCCTGGCGGCCGTGGGATTCTTGATGCTGTCCGGTTGGACCGAGGGATCGCTCAAGCCGCACCTCATCGGGCCCCTGACGCTGGCGGATGGCGAGCTGTTTCTCACCGGGCTCGGGCTCGGCATCGAGATCGCGCCGGTCAGCGCGGCGCTGCTAGACGCGGTGGGGGAGGCGGAGCGAGGCGCCGGAGCGTCGTTCCTGATCGTCATGCGACTCGTCGGGATGCTGGTCGGCTTCTCGCTGGTCGCGGGCTTTGGGCTGTGGGAATTTCATCGCGCCACCGCACATCTCTTGCCGCCATTGCCTGGTCTCAATCCAAATTTCGCAGCCCAGTTCGCCTTTTACACGCTGAAGGTCAAGCAAGCGATTTTCGACCAATACCATCTGATCTTCCGCGCCACCGCCATCGCACTGCTGGTTGGCGCGGCGGTGGCCGCGGCGACCCTGCGGCCGCTGGCTCGACCGCGCTGGCAATAGCGGGTCTATTCTGAGCCGCGATACCAATGGCACTGGTCGGGATCGATCTCGGCGGTACGCAGCTGCGCGTCGCGGTCGCGGACGACCGCGGTCGTCTGCGGACGGTCGTGCGTCGGCCCACCGAGGCTGCCCGCGGCCGGCAACACGTCATCGCCCGCATTGTGGCGGCGGTCGCGGACGCACTGGCGGAAGACGGCACGCCGGCGCGCCGGGTTAGGGCGTTGGGAATCGGCCTGCCCGGGCCGGTCGACCCATCGGCCGGCCTCGTCATCAGTCCCGCCAACCTGCCCGGGTTCCGCAACGTCCCGCTCAACCGGATCCTCACGCGCGCCACCGGTATCCGTAGCTACCTCCATCACGACGCGCACCTGGCGGCCCTCGGCGAGCATCGCCGCGGTGCCGGTCGCGGGGCTAGCGAGCTCATCTACGTCACGGTATCGACCGGGGTTGGCGCCGGGCTGCTGATTCGTGGCGAGCTCTATGCCGGGGCGCATGGGAGTGCCGGGGAGATCGGCCACATCGTGGTGCAGCGGGATGGGCCCCTCTGCACGTGCGGCAACCGTGGCTGCGTCGAGGCGCTCGCCAGCGGGACCGGCATTGCGCGGGCTGCGCGTGAGCAGGGCGCGCGAACCCCCGCGAGCGCGCTTCACCAACTGCCAGCACCGTCGGCGGAGGATGTCGTGCGTGCCGCGCGCGCGGGCGATCCGCTGGCGATCAGCATCCTGGACACGGCGGGCACCTACCTCGGGATTGCGATAGGCACGCTCGTCAACCTGTTTAATCCCCAGCTGATCGTGCTCGGCGGCAGTGTCATCAAAGCGGGGGCGCCGCTGCTGGGACCGATGCGTCGCGCGATGCTCGCGTCCTCGTGGAAGGCGGCGCGTCGCGGGCTTCGGATCGTCCGCCCCGCGCTGGGTGATGATGCGGGATTGATCGGCGCCGTCGACTTCGCGCGGCTCCGCGCAGGGCATGCCCGTCCGGCTTGATCCGCCGGCGCTCCCTGGGTGGGAGCCGGCGTTCGCTGCGGTCCAGGAGCAAGCCAAGACGCGAGGGGTGCGCGCGCTCGTGGTCGGGGGCTACGTGCGCGACCGCTTGCTCGGTGGAGACCGGGAAACTCAGATCCGCGAAGTCGACATCCTGGTAGAGGGGAAAGGAGCGATCCAACTGGCGGCCGACGTCGCCACGGTCATGAAGCTCCACCCGCCGGTAGTCTTCGAACGATTCGGGACCGCGCATCTCGACTTCGATCACCGCGCCCTGGAATTTGTTTCCAGTCGCGTCGAGACCTACGATCCAGCGAGCCGTAAACCGCAGGTGAGCCCGGGCACGCTCAAAGACGATGTCATGCGCCGCGACTTCACCGTCAACACCCTGTTGATGGATTGGGATGGCAGCGTGCTCGATCTCACCGGGCGCGGGCTCGCCGACCTCGAGTCGCGCCGGATCGTGACGCCGCTCGAACCTGAGTCAACCTTCGATGAGGACCCGCTACGCATGCTGCGCGCGATCCGCTTTGCGGCGACGTTGGACTTTGCGCTCGACGCGTCGGTCGAGGCGGCCATCCGGAACCAATCCGGTCGGTTGCAGCCGCCGACCGTGTCGATGGAGCGGATCCGCGATGAATTCTCGAAGCTGCTCGTCGCGGACCAGGTGGGTCGCGGACTGGAACTGCTCGATTCGACCCGGCTGCTGGTGCGGATCGTTCCCCAGCTCGAGGCGGGCAAGGGTATGCAGCAGGGTGGATGGCACAGCCACGATGTGTTCGGTCACGCCCTGCTGGCGGCGACGCTCGCACCGCCGGACCTCATCACGCGACTGGCTGCGCTACTGCACGACGTCGGCAAGCCCGCTGTTCACGAGCTACGCGAGGGAAAGCCGACCTTCATCGGCCACCAGGAGGTCGGTGCCGTCATGGCGGGGCCAGCGCTGCGACAGCTGCGCTATCCGGGCGAGCTGATCGACGCCGTGACCACGTTGATTCGCCTGCACATGCGTCCCATCCAGTACGACCCACAGGGTTGGGAGGACAAAGCGGTGCGCCGCCTGGTCCGCGATGCGGGTGACCTGCTGGAACGGCTGCTGGCGCTGGCGCGTGCCGACATGCGTGCCAGCCATTACCCGGACGTCAAAAAAATCGACGACCTCGAGGCGCGCATCCGTCGGCTCGATGCCGGCGCCATCGCCGCCATCCGTTCGCCGCTCAGCGGTGAGGAGCTGATGCAACGCTTTGGACAGCCGCCGGGTCCGTGGATCAAGCGGGTCAAGTCAGCGCTCGAAGAGGCGATCGTCGACGGCGCGCTGCCGTCAGACAAGCAGGCTGCCTGGGATTACCTCGACGCGCATCCCGAACTCCTTTCCGAGTGACCGCCATGCGCCGCTGGCCGTGGCCATTCTTGCTACTGCTTGCCGGTTCCCTGCTCGCCACCGCGCGTGTCGTCCCAGCCTTCACGGTGAGCCCGAGCCTCGTGCTGGTCGTCTTCTTGCCGCCGCTGCTCTTTGACGCCGGCTTCTCGTTGCGGATCGCGGCAGTGCGGCGCGAGCTTCCGTGGATCCTGCTGCTTGGAGTCGGCGGCGCGATGGTGGCAGCCGCCCTCGTCTTTCTTCTGCTTCGCGCGACCGGCTTCCCGTCCGACGAAGCGCTGCTGCTGTCCGCCATCCTGGCCGCGACGGACCCGGTTTCGGTGTTCGCCGCCCTGCGTCGCCTACGGACACCCGAGCGGTTACGGGTGGCGCTCGAAGGTGAGAGCCTGATCAATGACGGCGTCGCCGTTGTGCTCTTCGTCGTCGCGCTCGCTGTGGTCCAGCGTCGGGTGCTCGCTCCGCCCGATTCGCTCGGCCTCTTCGTCTTACTGACGGTCGGCGGCCTGGCGGTCGGCGCCGGCTTCGGGCTGGTGACGCGCCGGGTTCTTGCGAGCCTGCCCAAACCGGTGCAGATCGCCATCACGGTCATCGCCGCCTACGCGTCCTACCTCCTGGCGGACCGAATCGGCGCAAGCGGTTTGCTGGCGGTGATCGCCCTGTCGTTGATCCTGGGCAGTGCGTATCAGCCGACCACACATCATCAGGTCCATCGCTTCTGGCGCCAGCTTGGTTTTGCCATGTCGAGCGTTGTCTTCCTGCTGGTCGGCCTGCAGGTCCATCTCGATCAGGTGATGCGGGTCGGCGGCCGCCTGCTGCTGCTGGTCGCGCTGGTGATACTGGCTCGAGCCGTGATGGTCACCGCGGTGACGTTGGCCAGGAGTGATCTCTGGCCCTGGTCGTGGCGTGCCGCGCTGGTCTGGGGTGGCCTGCGGGGCGCCCTCTCACTTGCCCTGGCGCTGGCGCTCCCGGCGGACCTGGCCGGCCATGACGAAATCCTGGCCCTGACTTTCGGTTTCGTCTTCCTTTCGCTGGTTGTTCAGGGTCTTTCCACAGGCCCTGTATTCCGGCTCCTGGGGATATCACGACAGACAGCTGTCACAACGGTTGGTTAGGCTGATGCTCTGCTAAACTCTGCGTCGCCACGGATGCGTCGGAGCAGGCTCGACGCGACCAAAGGCTCGCGGGTATAGGGGAAGCATGCTGCTCAGTCTTCGGCTGCTCCGGCGAATCGCGCGGGAACTTCCGCGCTACGGCAAGCTCACCTATTGCCTGTACCGTGATGCGCGCGTCCCGCAGCGCAACAAGATCGCGCTAGCGGCGGCCATGGCCCTGATCCTCAACCCGGTGGTTGACGTGCCGCTGCGGTTGCCGATCTTCGGCGAGATGGATGCGGTGGCCCTGACGGTGCTGGCGATCCGGGTGTTCGTCGAGAAGGCGCCGAAAGATGTGGTGGCCGAACACCAGGAACAGATTGCACTCGGGACGAGCGTTTTCGACCAGGACCTGCGCAACGGGCGCGAGGGCCTGCGGGCGCGACTGAACGATCTGCGTGGGCGTGGACGTCTCGTGGTCGCCCGCGCCCGGAGGAATGCCATATGAAGGTTGTCTTACTCCAGGACGTGAAAGGCACCGGGAAAGCCGGCGAGACGAAAGACGTCGCCGACGGCTATGCGCGCAACTTCCTGCTCCCGCAAAAGCTGGCCCAGCAGGCGACCCGCGGCGCCCAGGAACAGGTCGATCGCCAGAAGGCCACCGAAACCAAGCGCGAGGAGCGCGAGTTGGCCGATGCGCGGGCGTTAGCGGTGCGGCTCGAAGCCGCGCAGGTCGTGTTGAAACTCCGAAGTGGCAAGGACGGGAAGCTGTTCGGCGCCGTGACCAACGCGGACGTTGCGTCGGCGCTGAAGCAGCAACATGGGATCACCCTCGACCGGCGCAAGATCGAGTTCGAGCAGCCGGTCAAGGCGATGGGGCCGGGCACCGCGCACGTCAAACTGCACCGTGACGTCACGGCCCGTATCCCGTTGATGGTCGCCTCCGCTTGACAGTTGACCTGAGACGTACGCCGGCCCCGCCGGCGGCCGGTGGCCGCGTGCCGCCGCACAACCTCGAGGCGGAAGCCTCGGTCCTCGGGTCGTTGATGCTCGATCGCAACGCGATCGTGCGGGTGGCCGACTTCCTCCGTCCGGAGGACTTTTATCTCGACCATCACGCGCAGGTGTATCGCGCGGCGCTGAACCTGTACGACCGTGCCGACCCCATCGATCTGCTCACGTTGGCTGCCGAGTTGGAGACGATGCGCGTGCTGGAGCGTATCGGCGGCCAGGCCTTCCTCGCCGAGCTCCAGAGTGGCGTCCCGACGGCGGCCAACGTCGAGTACTACGGCCACCTCGTCGAGGAAGGCGCCACCAAGCGAAAGCTGATCGGCGCCGGCGGACGGATCACGGCCCTTGGCTTCGACGAGAGCACGCCCGCGAGCCAGGCGCTCGATACCGCGGAGAGCGTCATCTTCAACATCGCGGAAGGCCGCATCACCCAGGACTTCGTCGCGCTCAAGGACATTCTGAAGGCGACCTGGGATCAGATCGAGCAGATCCACAAGGACTCATCCGTCATTTCGGGCGTGCCCAGTGGTTTCAACGACCTCGATGCGAAGACCGGCGGCTTCCAGAAGTCAGACCTGATCATTATTGCTGCCAGGCCGGGAATCGGGAAAACTTCGATGACCTTGAATATCGCCCAGCACGCGGCGATCCAATACAAGGTTGCGGTTGCAATCTTCTCGCTCGAAATGTCGGAGCAGCAATTGGTCACGCGACTGCTCTGTAGCGAGGCGTCCGTTGATTCGTATCGCCTGCGCACCGGCCTGTTGAAAGACGCGGAATGGCCTCGAATCGCACAGGCGATGGGCTCCCTCTCGGAAGCGCAGATTTACATCGATGATTCGCCGAGCATTTCCGTGATGGAGATGCGCACGAAGGCACGTCGCTTGAAATCGGCAAACAATCTGGGGCTCATCATCGTCGACTACTTGCAGTTGATGCAGGGGCGTAACCAGGAAAACCGGGTGCAGGAAATTTCAGATATCTCACGATCGTTAAAGAGCCTGGCACGCGAGCTCCAGATACCGATCATCGCCTGCTCCCAGCTAAGCCGTGAGCCTGAGAAGCGGCCCGATCACCGGCCTCAGCTTGCCGATCTGCGTGAGTCCGGTTGTCTGACTGGAGACACTCCCGTTTACCTGCCTGACTTGGGCGTCTACCGGCCAATCGCTCAGCTCGTTGGGCAGGTGGGCTTCCGTGTCCTAGCCCTGAATACGAACACCTGGGAATTGGAACGATGCCGGGTTGAGAACGCCTTCAGCACGGGCAATAAGCCGGTACTTCGATTGACGACTCAGCTTGGTCATTGCGTCCGCGCAACGGCAAACCACAAATTCCTGACGATCAAGGGCTGGCGCCGACTGGACGAGTTGAGGCACGGAGATCGTGTGGCCCTCCCCCGTCGGCTAATCGGGCCGACGGGCCAAACGATGAGTGACGACGAGCTTGCCTTACTCGGCCATCTAATCGGCGACGACTGCACACTGCCCAGACATGTTCAGCAATACACGACAAATGATCTCGGTCTGGCACAAACCGTCGCGGAGTTGGCAGCCCGCGTGTTTCCTCGAACGATTAGCCCGCGTATCAACCGTGAACGAGATTGGTACCAGGTTTATCTTTCGTCGACGCGCCGTTTGACGCACGGCGTTCGCAATCCTATTGCGAAATGGCTCGACGAGTTGGGTGTATTTGGGCTGCGCTCGTACGAGAAGTTTGTACCAGAGAAGGTCTTCACACAACCGCCGCCGCAGATCGCCCGCTTCTTGAGGCATCTCTGGTCGACGGACGGATGCATCATCTTGTCCACGGGCGGAGATCACTATGCCAACATCTATTACGCGTCGAGCAGCGCCCGGCTGGCGCGAGACGTCCAATCCCTGTTGCTTCGATTGGAAATCAACGCGCGGATGACGCGGCACTCACAGGGTCTTAAAGGCCGGGACCAGTACCACGTCGAAGTGACTGGAAAAGCCGACGTCGAACGATTCGTCGCGCAGGTTGGCGGTCTCGGCGCCTCGAAATCGATGCAGATGTCGGCGATATCGACGTACGTGGCCTTTCGGGTGGCGAACACGAATCGCGACGTAATCCCCAGCGAAGTCTGGAGGACGATTGCTGTGCCGGCAATGCAAGCGGCAGGCCTGACCAGTCGCGCAATGCAAGCCGAACTTGGAAATGCCTACTGCGGCACGACGCTCTACAAGCAAAATCTGAGTCGGGAGAGGGCGGCCCGCCTCGCGACAGTTGTGGGCTCCGACGAGCTAATGAGTATTGCATCGAGCGACGTCTACTGGGACATGGTTGCCTCAGTCGAACCCGATGGGGAGGATGAGGTTTATGACCTGACGGTCGACAATCTGCACAACTTTGTTGCAGGAAACATGGTCGTCCATAACTCAATCGAGCAGGACGCGGATCTGGTCCTCTTCATTTTCCGTGAGCGCTTCTATAACGACAACATCGCGGAGGACCGTCGCAATATCGCCGAGATCATCATTGCGAAGCATCGCAACGGCCCGACAGGAAAACTCGAGCTGCTCTTCATCGATGAGCAAACGAAGTTCGCCAACCTCGACCGGAGACGCGGGAACTAGCGATGGTCACGATCCTCGTAGGCGGCCAGTGGGGCGACGAGGGGAAGGGCAAGATCATCGACCTTCTCTCGGAAAACGCCCACATGGTCATCCGCTCCCAGGGCGGCAACAATGCCGGACACACCGTTGTCAACGCCGGCCAGGAATTTCGGTTTCATCTCATCCCGTCGGGAATTCTTAATCCCAACACCACCTGTGTCATCGGCAATGGCGTGGTGCTCGATCCGCGCGTGTTGCTCGAGGAGATGGAGCAGGTGCGCTCGCGCGGCATCAGCATCGATCGGCTCGTCATATCCGATCGCGCCCACCTCATCATGCCCTGGCATCCGATCCTCGACAAGCTCGAGGAGGAGCAGCGCGGCGATGATCGACTGGGCACCACCTGGCGCGGCATCGGTCCCGCCTATGCGGACAAGATCCGGCGCATCGGCTTCCGCGCCGGCGATTTGCTGAAGCCACGCTTCCTCGAGAAGAAACTGGGATTCGTCTTGAACAAGATCAAGAATCCGATCCTTCAGGAGCTCTACCACGTGCCGCCACTGGATCCGCAAGCCGTGCTCGCCGAGTACACCGCCTATGGCCAGCGCCTCGGCCCGCACATCAAGGACATCTTTCCGATCGTCCAGGATGCCTTGAAGCGGCGCGACCGGATCCTGCTGGAGGGCGCGCAGGGCAGCATGCTCGACCTCGACTTCGGCACCTATCCCTACGTGACCTCATCCTCGCCGACGGCCGGGGGCGCGCTCACTGGATCTGGCATCGCGCCCACCGCCGTGGACCTGACGATGGGTGTCTTCAAGGCTTATACGACGCGAGTCGGGTACGGCCCGATGCCGACCGAATTGAACGATGCGCTGGGCGAGCAGATCCGAGAGATCGGCGTCGAATACGGCACCACGACCGGGCGGCCCCGGCGCGTCGGGTGGTTCGACGCCGTCGTGGCCCGCTATAGCGTGGCGCTGAACGGGATCGGTTCGATCGCCCTCACCAAACTGGATGTGCTCGGGGAGTTCGATCCCATCCGGATCTGCACCGGGTACCTCAACAAGGGCGAGTTGCAGTCGTTTCCAATGTCGAACATCAGCCACCTCAAACACGCCGAGCCGGTCTACGAGACGCTGCCCGGATGGCGCTCATCGATCGCGGACGTGCGCCATCCCGACGACCTTCCCAAGGCCGCTCGCCAGTACATCGATCGGCTCAGCGAGCTCAGCGGCGCCCCCATCGACATCGTCTCGGTCGGACCCTCCCGCGACCAGACCATCTGGATGCAGGGCGGCGCCGCAAATCTAGCGGTGCGTCAGCAGCAGGAAGGTCAACGCAGCCACCGCTAGATACCAGATCAGCGAAAGGCCGGTAAGCAGCAGCCGCGTTGGGCGGTTGATCGATCGCGTGGTCCAGGTGAGGAGCAGGCCAATGGGATTGATGATGGCGAGGGCGAGTCCGATAGCGAGCGGGCTACGGATGCCGCCACGCACGGGCCCGCCACGCGTTGCGGCGCGGCGCATCTGCCGCACCAGATCATTGGAATCCGTTTGCAAGTCGAAAGATCGAGCTGGGCGGGGATTCGCAGCGCGACTGTAAGCCGTCGCCACCGGCGACATCGCCATCACGGGTTGCCGTGCTGCCTCCTGGCGCACGGGTGCCCATAACCGATGCGGGTCAGGCGGCTCGCCGGACTCGACCGTGAGCGTACGAAGAGGCGCGGGCCGCCGTGGCAGGCGAATGCGACCGCGGAGCAGGTCCTGGGCGCGTAATGCGATGGTCGTCACCACGCTGACCAACAGCAGCCCTTGCCAGGCGGCCTGCTGCCCCTCGCCGTACCAGCGCAGGATCATGGTTGCCATCCCCGCGGCGACGCCAAAGGCGAAGGCGAACCGCTCCGGGATCAACCGGCGCCGATCCGCGGCAACATAGCCGGCGAGGAAGAGGGATGGCCCCGACGCGAGTTGGAAGCCGAGGTCGGAGCGGATCACCAGCGCCAGCGCGGCGATGCCGACTAAGAACCCCGTGACGATCCCAAGCGAAATCTTTCGCGTGTACCAGAGGTAGGTGACGCCGATGAGCACGGCGCCGGCCGAGGTAACCCCGATCGGTCCCGGGACATTGCCGACGTACAGCTTGACCGGGTCGATGACGAGCTGCAGCTTGTACCACAGCGTCAGCGGATCGTCGAGATGGCGCCCGTCGAACGGATTGACATAGCCGAAGCCGAGCTGCCGCTGGATCAAGAACAGGATGCCGAATACGATCAGCGCGGGATGCAGCATGACGCGCTGCAGCTGCGGCCAGACGACGGTATCGATCACGATGAAGACGATCACCATCGTGGCTGCGACCCAGGCGGGCGTCCGGGGCGGGAAGAAGCAGGCGATCAGGACGCTCGCCACCAGCGGATGCGTTGCCCTGAAGCCGATCCAGGCAGGAAGTCCGAAGGTGAGGCGCGCCAGCTGCAGGGCGAGCAGGCACACGATGCCGGCGAGAAACGAGATGGCGAACAGGAGGAGGGCGTCCTGCAAGAAGAAGACGATGCCGGCGATCACCAGGGGCAGGAGAGCGAGCGCGTAGGCGAGGTCGTAGTTGAGTTGCTCCGGCTGGACCAGCAGCAGCTGCGGGACACCATGCAGCGCTCGCCAGAGCTGTCGCACGTCGAGCATTGTAGTCGAGCTCCGGGCGAATTTGGCTCAGACTTGGACGCTGCGTCCAAAGTCGCGCTGAAGATCCTGCCAAGAACGTCTGCTATCCTTACTCCGTTTTTCCGGGCACCCACGTGACATTGTCGCGCCGCATTCTGCTGCTTACGCCCTTCACGCTGGCCGCCGGGTTGCTCGCCACCGTTGTCGCGGTTTCCGCGGCGGACGCGCGTTGGACTTCGACCGGCGCCCAGCAGTCCGGGTCGCCGGATCGACCCGTCTGGTCGATCGCCGCATCACCGACCCATCCCGCGGTGTTGCTTGCTGCAACCCAGGGCCGCGGCGTCCTGCGTAGCATGGACTCCGGCGCAACCTGGACAGCAGCGATCGCGGGCGTCGATGGAGCGTGGGTGGTGCGCTTCGACCCGCAGCAGCCGGCCACGGCGTACGCGGGCACGCAGACCGCCGGTCTGTACAAGTCTCTCGACGAAGGGAAGACCTGGACGGCGCAGAGCCAGGGACTCAACAATATGGACGTGCGGTCGATCGCGTTCGGCACCGGCCTGGTCGTCGCCGGGACTGCCCAGGGTGTCTATTACTCCAGCGACGGCGCCGGCTCCTGGCATGCCCTCGGGCTCGACACCGAGTCGGTCGCCGCTGTCGGCGTGCTCCCAAGCGCCAACGGCTTTACGCTCTTTGCCGGCGTGGACAACGGCCCGGTCGGCGCGGCCTTCTTGCTGAAAAGCGAGGGCCTGGCCGGCAGCTGGGCGGTCGTCAAAGGCAGCTTTCCCGCTGACGCGGTCGTCCCCTCGCTGGCGATCGCGTCGGCCCCGTCAGGCGGCACCGATCCGCCGGTCCTCGCCGGCACCTCGCAGGGTCTCTTCCGAAGCGACGATCGCGGCGTGACCTGGAATGCATTGGCGGGCCTGCCGTCGACGGACTTCAACATCGCCCTCTTCAATCCGGCCAACCCTGACCAGATCTACGTCGGCAGCGACGGCGACCAGGGCAATGGCGGCGTTTTCCGGTCACTCGATCGCGGCGCCAGCTGGAGCACCTTCGGCGCCGGTCTCCCGGCGAAGCCGCGCGTAACGGCGCTGGCGCTCCAACCGCTCAACCCGGCCCAGGTGGTCGCGGCCACCTGGAACCCGACCGACGGCTCGGCCGCGGCATTTCGCATCGAGGACCCCGCCGCCACGGTCGCCGGGGTGACACCGACGGCCGCGCCCTCCGCCAGCGGCAGGGCCTCCGCCACGCCACGCACCAGCGCCCCGGCCCCGGCGCCAGTTCGTCGCTCCACCGCCTCGCCGGCCTACGCGACCTATGCCGTCGCCCTGGCCGTGCTGGTCGCCCTCGGCGCCGTGATCCTGGCCCGGCGCTGGCGGATGCGGCGCGAGGACCAGCGCATTTACCGGCCGTGACTCAGCGTCACAAGCGGGCCTTCCCCGTTAACCATCTCTTCACCGGTTCAGGCTGGCGGTGGGCGACGTGCGCCGCTACCCTCATGTCTACGGCCCGTCGAAGGCGGGCTCAGGAGGTCGATCCCGCGTGCTCACGACACGGTCGAGGCGAGTCCCGATGATGGACTCCGCCGAGGCGACGCTGAAGACGCTGGCGCTGGAATTGCCGGCGCCGCCCAAGGCGCTCGCCTCCTATGTGCCCGTTCAGCAGGTTGGCGAGCTCCTTTACACCTCGGGCGTCATCCCCAGCTGGAACGGCGATGTCCAGTTCCGCGGCGTCGTGGGGGCCGATGTCAGCATCAAGGATGCGGTGCGCGCCGCCGAGATCTGCGCCCTGAACATCATGGCGCTGATTCGCCAGCATGCCGGGTCGCTCGACCGGGTCGAGCAGTTCATCCAGCTCAGCGGGTTCGTGCGCTCCGCCGCCGGCTTCGAAGAGCAGCCGAAGGTCCTCAACGGCGCCTCCGACCTGATCTACAAGGTGTTTGGAGAACGGGGGCGGCACACACGGCAAGCGCTGGGAACCAGCGAGTTGCCGCTCGGCGTCCCGGTCGAGATCTCGGCGATCATCCGCCTGAAGCCCTAAGCGGCCAGCGGCAGCCACGCCGTGAAGGTGGCTCCCTGGCCCGGCTCGCTGGACGCCTCGATCGAGCCCTGGTGCGCCTCGACGATCGACTTAGCGATGGCCAGGCCCAGCCCCGATCCACCGGTCGACCGGTCGCGTGCCTTCTCCCCGCGGTAGAAGCGCTCGAAGATGTGTGGGAGGTCCTGCCGAGAGATCCCAGGCCCGGTGTCCTGCAGCCGGATGGCGGCTCGCCCGTCCGCCTGGAACACGCTCCAGTGCTGCTCCGCGCCGGGCGCGTACTTCAAGGCGTTCTGGGCCAGGTTGGTCACCACCTGCTTGAGCGCCTCGGGGTCTGCCTGCACCGTGACGCCGGGCCGCAAGTCACGCGATTCCACCGCCCCCTTGTCGCGCAGACTCAGCTCGTCGAGCGCCTGCGAGACGAACTGGTCGAGCATAACCGGCTGGCGGTTGGGCGCCCGGCCCGATTCGAAGCGGGTCAGCGTCAGCAAGTCGTTCACCAGCCGGGCCATCCGCGCGCTCTCCTGCTGCATGGCGGCGAGAGAAGTCTGGAGCGTTTCGGGGTCGACAACCTCCCGACGCCCCAGCACATCGATATAACCGGCGATCGACGTCAGGGGCGTGCGTAACTCGTGCGAAGCGTCCGCGACAAAGTGCCGCATCTGCTCCTCCGACTGGCGCCGGACCTCGAAGGCCTGGTCGATGCCCGCGGCCATCTGGTTAAAGGCGACGGCCAGCGTGCCAATCTCATCGCTGGACTTTGGCACGGCGACCCGCTGCTTGTAATCACCTGCTGCCAGCCTCCCCGCGGTATCCGACATCTGCTGGAGGGGACGGAGCGCGCGGCCGACGATTAGTGGGCTCAACAGCAGGGCCGCCAGCAAGACCGAAAGCGACCCGATGACGGCGACCTGGCGGTCGAGGCTCAGGGTGCGGTCGATGTCATCGGTTGGGATCGAGAGCTGGGCCAGGGCGATCGCCTTGGTGCCGTTGCGGATGACGTTGAGCACGATGAGCGAGGTCGAGCCGTCGGCAGCGGTTGCCATGTAGTAGGCCTTGGGCTTGCTCAGCGCGGCGGTCCGGTACTCCTCGATCGTTAGCGACGGCAGGTCAGGACTGGTGGCAAGGGTCGCCGGCGTGGACGCGATCAACCCGCCATTCGGTCCGATGATGGCCGCCGAGGTCCGTCGAGAGCGAAGCTCGTCGCTGAACGTTTGCGACAGGATGAGGGCGCGTACGACGGTGGAGGGCCGAGTGGCGTTCTGTTTCTTGAAGGCCGTGAACACGGCGTTGTACTCGCTGACCAGCACGTCGGCGTTGCTTCGAAAGAGGACCTCGCGCGCGGCGAAGTACTGCGCGACGCCTCCGACGAGCAGCAGGACCGCCAGCAAACCGAGGTACAGAAGCGTCAGGCGCCAGCGCAAGGATCGGAAGCGGGCCATGGCTAGCCGCGCCCGCCGCGGCGCGACTGGCGGCTCATGCCTTGATGCGGTAGCCGACGCCCCTGACGGTCTGGATCAACTTGTGCTGCTCGTCACCGAGCTTCTGGCGAAGGTACCGGATGTAGACCTCGACGTTGTTGGCGTCGCCGAAGAAGTTGTAGCCCCACACCTGGTCGAGAATGCGGTCGCGGGCCAGCACCTGGTTGGGATGCATCATGAGCAGGCGGAGCAGGTCGAACTCCCGAGCCGAGAGTTCGATGCTGCGGCCGTCGCGGCGCACCTCGCGCGTCGTTTCATCCATGGAGAGGTCCTGCACCTGGAGATGCGGGCCGGCGCTGGGATTTCGGCGGCGCATCACAGCCCGGATCCGCGCCAGCAGCTCGCCGAAATCAAACGGCTTGACCAGGTAATCGTCGGCGCCGACCTCGAGGCCCTTGATCCGGTCGGCGACCTCGTCGCGGGCCGACAGGATGATGACGCCGGTGTCCTTGTTGCCGCGAATCGCCTCCGCGACTGCCAGGCCGTCAAGCTTGGGCATCATCACGTCCAGCACCACCACGTGCGGCTTGAACTCGCTGATCAGGCGCAGCGCGGCCTGCCCATCCGGTGCGGTCTGCACCTGGAAGCCTTCGTACTGCAGCCCCAGCCGGATGAAGTCCACGATGCTGCGCTCGTCGTCGACGACGAGCACCCGCGGGCTGCGGGAGGCCGTCACCTCGGGAGCCGTCTCTGCCATGGCGAGTCTCAATATAACGGCGGATTTGGCGAAATCCCATCTTCTGACGCGCTTCTCAGCGCGGTTTAAGGAAGGCTGTTTTCGCCGTGCTTGAGTAAGCTGTCCCGGTGCAGCCGGCTGACGTGCCACAGCGTCCAACCGTGACCCGCCGGCGCTCGTGGCTCCTGCCATCGCTGGTCGGCGGCTACCTGGTGGTCGTGACCCTGTTCATGGTTTTCGTCCTCCACCTGTCGGTTTCGCCCGAGCGTTTCCTGCTCCTGATGCTGATCGCGGCCCTGATCCTCGGGCGGGCCAAGCTGTTCCTCGCGGATTGGATCCCTTTTCTCGTCCTCTTTCTGTCCTACGAGTACCTGCGTGGACTCGGCGGCAGGCTCGGGATGCCGATTCACGACGTGACCTCGCTCGAACGGCTGATTAGTTTCGGCCAGATTCCCACCCTGCTCCTACAGCACGCGTTCTACCACCCGGGTCAGGTGAACTGGTATGACATCGCGGGCACGATGTTTTATTTCCTGCACTTTGCCTTTCCGCTTGGACTCGGGTACCTCTTCTGGATCATTGACCGCCGGAGTTTCTTGCGGTTCTCGCGGGCGCTGATCGCGATGTCATTCGCGGCCTTCGTCTTCTACCTGCTGCTGCCGGTCGCCCCGCCCTGGAAGGCTGTGCCGGGAGTGGTCAAGATCATCGATCACACCCTGCCGAGCTTTACGGACATTCCCGGGCTACCGGTGCCGGCCACCATCTACCACTGGCTCACGCCCAACCAGTACGCTGCCATGCCGTCGCTCCATGCCGCCTATCCGTTTCTCGGCGCGATCTTCGCCTTGCGCCTCTGGGGCCGCCGCGCGTGGCCGACGCTCGCCTATACGGCCTGTGTCTGGCTCAGCATCGTCTACCTGGGCGAGCACTACATCGTCGACATCATCGGCGGCATGGTCTTCGCCCTGGCGGTCTTCTTCGGCGAAGACGCCTTCACGAGCTGGTGGCACACGCGCACCACCCCCGTTAGCAGAACAGCGAGCCCGCAGGGCGAGCCGCGCTTTCGCGCGTAACGCGCCGGCGCCGCATGCCGCCCGCGCGAGCACACGAGCGCACGTTCTTCAGCGCGAGTGCGCCGCGGGCGGCTGGACGGCGCAATCGGCGCGTGTAAGTCACCGTGTAACTGCGAACGCGAAGCGGGAACTAGCTACGCCAGATTTTCTTCATGATGGCGCGGGCGAGCTTGTCGGGGTCGTGGTGGGTCGAGATGCGCGGGTTGACGACGTCCACCAGGACGGCGTGGATGCTGCGCTGGTTGACCGTCGCCGGGTCGTACACCACCCGCTTGATGCCGGCGGTCTGCGCTGACGTTGGTAGCGGGAAGTTGTTGTTGCTGTTGACGACCACGAAGTCGAAGATGTTCGTCCCCAGGTGGTTCTCGATCGCCTTCAGGTGGTCGCTCACGCGGAAGAAGTCGGTCTCGCCCGGCTGGGTGGCGACGTTGCAGATGAAGACCTTGATCGCGGGGGAGGCTTTGAGTGCCTCTGCCATTCCGTCGACGACCAGGTTGGGCAGGATGCTGGTGTAGAGGCTGCCCGGGCCGACCGTGATCATCTCGGCATTGAGGATCGCCTCTTCGGCTTCCGGGTTGATGGTCGACTCGGGTTGCAGGAAGACCCGCTTGATGGCGGTGGCGGTGGCGACTGCGCCGTTACCGTCACCGTGGCCATCACCATTCCCGTTCGCATGCGGGATGCTCGACTCGCCGACCCGGGTCTCGCCATCGGCCATCTCGGCGATCAGCGTCACGTCGCGCAGCGTCGACGGCACGATCTGCCCGCGGACGGCGAGAACCCGTCCGGACTCCCGGATGGCGTGCTCGAAGTCGCCGGTGATCTCGGCCATCGCCATGATGAACAGGTTGCCGAAGGAGTGCCCGTTCAGGCTGCCCTCCTTGAAGCGGTGCTGGAAGAGGGTCGTCATCAAGGGCTCGACGTCGGCCAGCGCCGTTATGCACTGCCGGAAGTCGCCGGGCGGCAGGATCCGGTACTCCTTACGAAGGCGTCCCGAGCTCCCGCCGTCGTCCGCCACCGTGACGATGGCGGTCAGGTTGCCGGTGTACTTCTTCAGCCCGCGGAGCAGGGTCGAAAGTCCGGTGCCGCCACCCAACGCGACCACCCGCGGGCCTTTTTGCAGGAAGCGGTAGTTGTAGATGATCTCGGAGAGGGCTCGGTCCCGGCCAGGCAGAAAGGGCCCAAGCACCGACTGGGTGAGCTTGTACAGCGCGTACAGGATGATGCTCAGACCGAGGGCGGCGAAGAGCGCGCCTCTGACGTAGCGGTGCATGAATTGCAAGGTCAGGTAGTAGAAGATGGGGGGCAGCCGGATCCCCGACCGGTAGACGTTGGCCAGGGCGTAGCCAATCCCGAGGCTGATCAGGACCATCCCGACCATCAGGAGGACGAGCCAACGCTTGACGTGGAGGCCGGGGGTGAACCAGCGCACCACCCGGGGGTTCATCCGTAAGGGGGCCACCGGCGCCCCAAGCTTAGCACAGCATTTTTTGAACTCATTTCACGCCGATTTCGTTACGTCCATTGGATCCTATTCGGGCCCCAGGAGGCGGGCATATAATCGGCCCAGGGTCTCGGAAGGCATCTGAGCCCAGTTCACGCCGCCTCTGGATAAGGCAAAAAGGAGGTCGTCGGCTGATGGCGATCAAGGCAGAAGGCGTTACCCGCGCATCCGAAGGGCGGCGGAAGGAGCAGGGTCAGTACTGGGTGTACCTCGACGGGGAGGTCAAGCGTTACGCCGACGCCAAGGTCGGGTTGATGACGCACGCGTTGCAATACGGGACCGGGGTCTTCGAGGGCATTCGTGGCTACTGGAGCCCCGAGCACGAGCAGCTCTTCCTGCTCAAGCTGCGGGAGCATTACCGCCGGATGCAGAACTCCGTGAAAGTGTTGAAGCTGAAGATCCCAATGAACCTGGACGAGCTCTGCGAAACTAGCATCGAGCTCATTCGGCGCAACAACTTCCGGCAGGACGTTTACATCCGGCCGTTCGCTTTCAAGAGTTCCGAAGAGATCGGCGTCCGTCTTCACAACCTCAAGGATTCGTTCGCCATTTACGTGACGCCTTTTGGCAATTACGTCGAGGTCGACGGCGGGATCCGCTGCATGGTGTCGAGCTGGCGGC
Source organism: Candidatus Acidiferrum sp. (assembly GCA_035602395.1). Classification (GTDB taxonomy): domain Bacteria; phylum Chloroflexota; class Dormibacteria; order CF-121; family CF-121; genus CF-13. Next base: position 63,651 of record DATNMH010000005.1, on the reverse strand, counting down.
GGATCGACGATAACGTCGCACCGGCTCGCGCCAAGATCACCGGCATCTACGTCAACTCCGCACTCGCCAAGACCGAGGCGATGGAAAACGGCTTCGACGAGGCGATCATGCTGACCCAGGACGGCCACGTCTGCGAGGGCAGCGCGGAGAATATCTTCCTGCTCCGAGACGGCAAGGTCTTTACGCCACCCACCTCCGACAACATCCTCGAGGGCTTGACCCGGCTCGCGATGATGGAGCTGCTGCGCAAGGAGCTCGACATGGAGGTCGTGGAGCGCTCCATCGATCGCTCCGAGCTGTATATCGCCGATGAGATCTTCCTCTGCGGAACCGGCGCCCAGATCTCACCCGTGATCGATGTCGATCGCCGGCCGATCGGCGATGGCCAGGTCGGGCCGGTGGTGACCAAGCTCCAGAAGCTCTACTTCGACATCGTCAGGGGAAACAGCGCCAAGTACCGCAACTGGTTGACACCGGTCTACTGACGGCGGCCGTAGGTCTACTGGCGGCGCGCTGATGCGTATCGTCATCGCGCCCAATGCCTTCAAAGGGTCGCTGTCCGCGCTCGAGGCGGCGACCGCGATTGCCGAGGGCATCCGCATCGCCGCACCGGATGCGGACCTGGTGTTGGTCCCGATCGCTGACGGTGGTGACGGAACGGTCGACGCGCTGGTGTCAGCGACGGAGGGCCAGCGACGCACGGGCCGGGTTCGGGGGCCGCTGGGTGATCCCGTCGATGCTGATTACGGGCTGATCGATGCAGGCTCGACCGCGGTGATCGAAATGGCTAAGGCGGCCGGGCTGGCGCTCGTGCCAAAGGAAAAACGGGACCCACGGGCCACGACCACGTACGGCGTCGGCGAGCTCATGCAACACGCGTACGACGAGGGCGCGCGCCACTTCGTCGTCGGCATCGGCGGCAGCGCGACCAACGACGGCGGCGCCGGCCTGGCGCAGGCGCTCGGCTACCACCTGCTCGATGAAACCGGCCGCGAACTGCCACCCGGGGGACTCGCACTGCAGCGTCTGGCGCGGATCCACGTGGGCGGGGTGCACGCCAACTGGAAGCAAGCCGAGGTCGACGTTGCCTCCGACGTGACCAATCCCCTGACAGGACCAAGTGGGGCGACCGCCGTCTACGGCCCGCAGAAGGGCGCCACACCCGAGATGGTGGCGGAACTGGATGATGCGCTCCATCACTTCGCCGAGATCATCCGCCGCGACCTCGGGGTGGACGTCGAGCGATTGCCGGGTGCCGGTGCCGCAGGCGGCCTGGGCGCCGGGCTCGTGGCTTTTACCGGGGCGCGGCTGCGGCCGGGCGCCGAGATGGTGATGGAGGCGCTGCACCTGGACGAGCGCCTAACCGGGGCAAACCTCGTGATCACCGGCGAGGGCCGCATCGATTCCCAAACCGCACGTTTCGGGAAGGGCCCCGCCGCGGTGGCGCGCCATGCGAAGAACGCGGGCATCCCGGTGGTCGCCATCGGCGGGAGCGTCGCCGACGAGACCGAGCTGCGGCTGCTGTTCGACGCACTCGAGGCGACCGTGGTCGAACCAGGCTCGCTCGAAGACGCCATCGCCCAGGCGCGGCCCCTTCTGGTGCGGGCGGCGACCCGTCTGATGTGGCTGGTGTTGACCGGCCGTCGCCTGCGGTGAGTGCCAGCCCGACCGCCTAAGATCGCAGCATGCCTCACCGCCACGATGACGAGTACCTCCACCGTCACGGCTTCGATGCGGCGCCCCACCGGCACCGCCTCATCGAGGTCATCGAGCATTCGCACGGTGCTCATGGCGACGATCGCCACGACCACACACACATCATCATGACTGCGCCGGCCCAGCGCACCGGCAAAGAGCCGCAGCACCGTCATCGGCTGGAGTCGCCTTTCGAGCACGACCATCCCTCAGAGGATCCGCGACACCGTCACCAGCTCGGGGAGATCGAGCACGAAGAACGCGATCGCCACTGGCACGGGGTGGAAATCACGGAGATCGAGGTCACGATCGAGCCGCCGAAACGCCGTCCGGATTAGTGCTTGCGGTAACCGCCCTGGACGCGCCCGTCCATGAAGGAGATCTTGGGGTGGCGCACCCTCGACGTAAGGCGCCGCGTGACCACACCGGTATTCAGCTGGACGATGACGTCGTTGCGCTGCAGATGGGGCGGGTTTGGATACCGCTCGGTGCAGGCCGGGCAGGACTCGAGGTGCTGCGCCACCATCTTCCGTTGCTCCCGCCGGAGCGTTCCGGGCGGGAAGTTGTCGAGCAGGTAAGCGATCGTCGGGCAACGCGTCTCCTCGGTCTGGGCCTTCCCCTCCATGAAGAGAAATTCCTCCTTGAAGCGGCGGCGAGCTCGGTGCAGCAAGGTCTCCACCGCGCTCTCGGAGACCTTCATCTTGCGGGCGATGTTGGCGTAACTGAGACCCTGCAGCTCGCGGAGGGTCAGGACCAGCCGGTATTTTTCTGGTAAGCGGCGCGCCACCGACCAGACGGCGTCGCGCAGTTCGCTGATTTCGAGGGCGACTTCGGGGCTCTTGCGAGCGTCGCCATCGGGCACCTGGAGGACGGAGTCTTCGCTTTCTTCGTCGTCGATCTCCTGCGCTTCGGGGAACTTCTTACGGCGACGGAGCTCGTCGTAGCAGAGGTTGGTCGCGATGCGGTGGATCCAGGCCGAGAAATTGAAGCTGTCGTTGATGCGGTGGATGGTGCGGAGGATCTGGAAGAAGGTCTCCTGAGTCAGGTCCTCGGCGAGCTGGCGATCGCGCAAGAGCCGAAAGGTCAGGCCGTAGATCGCCTTGTGGTACCGCCGGAACAGAGTGTCGAAGGCGGCCACGTCGCCGCCGAGGTAATCGCGTATGAGATCGAGATCCGAGGGCCCTTTGGCAACTCGCGTCACTACTTGTCTCCCACCCCGGACTCGGCAAAATCGTTCGACGAGAGGTTTCTCCCGCCGAGTCGCTGGCGAATCATAGCACCCAGTCTTGCGCCGATTGCACGACTCAGCGACGCAATTTCCAACTTTGTCACAGGGCCGCGATCTTTTCGCAGGAGTTCCGCGATTGGCTCGTTATAATGCCGCTGACGTCACCACCACGAGGGCCACACATGGGCAGTCCCCAGGCTGGAAAAGCCACCACCGTAACAGTCCGCTTCCTGGACGACGAGATCATGGAGGGCCGGGTCGGCGGGATCGATCTGGACCAACCGAACATCGAGCTCGAGATGCCGGACGAGGGGAGCAACAACGAGCGTGCCCTCATCCCGTTACCGTCGATCAAGCGCATCACCCTCACCGCCGGGCAGCCGACTGCTGACGAGCAAGCCCGTGCCGGCAAGAAGGTCGCTATCCGCTTTCAAGACGGTGAAGTGTTGCGGGGCTACCTCGACGGCGAGCTTCGCCACGCCAGTCACGGGGTGACCATGCGGCTGATGACCGTGGAAAAGGATCGGATCGAAACCCTGGGCATTCCTTATACCGCCCTGAAGGCACTCTTCTACTTGAAGACCTGGGACACCAGGCCGATGGAGTTCGACGGCACGAAAGATCGGCATGTGAGCAAGCGCCTTTCCTCGCCTCTCGTGGACCTGATCTCCAACATGGGTCAGCTGGAAAAGCTCCGCAAGCGGGGCGCCATCACCGAGGGCGAATTCCAACGGAAGCGCCGCAAGATCCTCGATAACATCTAGAGCTTCGCTCGTTGCCCTGGCGCTGCTGCCCCTGCTTGGCGGCTGCAGCTCGCTGCCCTCGGTTCCTGGGATTTCCCTGGGCACCGCCAGCCCGCCTGGGTCGCAGTACCAACCGGAGCCCGCGCGCCACGAGGGCGGAACCCTGGTGGTGGGGGACTGGGAGAGCCCGACGAACTTTTCGCCGCTCTTTAACGAAGAAGTGCCGGCCGCGCAGGTTGACGCGCTGCTCTACACCGGTCTGGTGAAGCTCGATAACAACCTGCAGCCGATCGCCGATCTCGTCGAGCGCGTCCCCACGCTGCAAAACGGGGACGTGAATTGGAATCGAGCCGCCGGCACGATGGAGGTGTCCTACCGGCTGCGGTCTGGATTGCGCTGGTCCGATGGTCAGCCATTAACCGCGGACGACGTGGCGTTCACCTGGGGACTGATCGTCAACCCGAAAGTGCAGGGCGTTCTTTCACCGGACGGCTACCGGTCGATCTTGCGAGTCGACATCCACGACGCGCAACGCTTCACACTGGTCTTCGATCGTGTCTATCCGAAGTTTCTCAACCTCTTCCCGGCCATTCTGCCGAAGCATCGATTAGGTGGAATTGCCCCCGAGGCGCTGGCTGGCGATGCCTTCTGGGCCCGACCGGATGTCGTCAGCGGTCCGTTCAAGATCTCGGAGATGGTTCCGGACGACCACATCATGCTGATTCGCAACGATGCCTGGTCGCAGGGTCGATCGGGACGGCGGCCACACCTCGACAGCATCGTGTACAAGCTCTACCCGGAATCCGGTCAGCTGATCGCGGCGGCGCATGCGGGTCAGGTTTCGGTGGCACTGGAAATCCCTGACGACCAGTTAGCGACGTTGACCAACACCGGTTCGGCGACGACGCAGCATCGATCGCAGCTCGCCTACGAGCAGGTCACCTTCAACCAGGCCGATCCGAATCCGGTGACCGGCCAGCCGCCGCCCTGGAAGGGCGATCCGGCGCTGCTCCAGGCGCTGCGCATGGCGGTCGACCGGCCCGCCATGCTCAAGAATTTCTTCCGCGGTCAGGCGCAGCTCGCCGAATCGCCGATCCCCAGCGCGCTGACGTCGTTTCACGATCCCAATGTCTCGATCGTCTTTGACCTGGGCGCCGCCACCCGACTGCTCGACGGCGATGGGTGGGCGGTCGGTCCGGATGGCATTCGCAGCAAAGCGGGACGGCGTCTGAGTTTTCACCTGGTGACAGCGCTCGGCAGCCCTCTTCGCAACGCCATCCGCGATCAGATGATCGCCGACTGGCGCAAACTCGGAGCCGAGGTGATCCCAACCGACGCTCACCCCAGCGATCTATTCAGTGGCTATGCGGAGGGTGGGCTGCTGGAGCGCGGCCAGTTCGAGGCCGGGTTGTGGACCTGGAGCATCGGTCCCGACCCTGACGGCGTTTATCCGCTCGAACATTCATCGCAGATCCCAACCGATCAGAACCAGGGGTCGGGCTCGAACTTCGGCCGCTTCAGCAATCCCGATCTCGATCGTTACCTCGATCGCGGTCGCGGCACGCTCGTGATGATCGACCGGGCCAAAGCCTACGCGGCCTTCGAACGCGCCTATGCGCAGCTTGGCTATGAGCTGCCGCTCTTCGAGCGGGTGCTCGTCGTGGTCGCGAGCCCACATGTGCACAATCTGTTGCCTAACCCCGCGCCGGATACCACGCTTTGGAACGCGGCCGACTGGTGGATGGACTGATCCGTTTTGTTAGGGAACCTTAGAAAAGCGGGAGTTTCGTTGACCCTGTCGGGAGGGCGCCCGTAGAATGCGCCCAATATCGGAGGGTCTATGACAGGAACCTGCCCGCGCTGGTTGCGCCTGCTTGTGGTCGCAGCCGCGGGCACGGTGGTCCTGGGTGCGTGCGCGCCGACGACCAGCACGACAACATCGTCGCCCAAGGCGGGTGGGAAGCTCACCGTTGCCTCGTGGCAGGAGCAGGACAGCTTGCTAGCCTGCAACATCACAGCCGCCGCATCGCACGCGTGTGCCTACATCAACCCGGCGATGGAAGGGCTGCTGACCGTCAAGGCCAACCAGGACCCGCTACCCACCAATCCGAAGCTGTCCGATTACTGGGTTCCGGAACTGGCCACGGAGGTCCCCACGCTGGAAAACGGAGACGTGAAAGTCAGCGGCAACAAGATGGACGTGACCTGGAAATTGCGACACGGGGTCAAGTGGCACGACGGCGTGGCCTTCACCTCCAAGGATGTCAAGGCGACCTTCGACTTCTGGTGGCTCAAGTACCGCGACAAGAACCCGACGCCACTGATATCGACCAGCGGCTGGGACCAGGTGGGTAGCGTCGATCTGCCGGACGACTTCACCGCCATCATCCATTTCAACATCGTCTACGCCGCCTACCTGACGCTGGGAACCGGGCCGTACGGCGTCCTCCCCGAGCACTTGCTGCAGCAGGTCTGGGCCCAGACGGGGGATATCACGCACGATAAGGTCACGGTCAGCATTCCAGGTGGCTACAGCGGCTCGGACACGCTCGACAAGGTCATGGTCGGCACGGGTCCCTTCATGTTCAAGGAGTGGGTGACCGGGGACCACCTGACGCTGGTGAGAAATCCCCACTGGTGGGGTGGTGGTGGTCGCCCCTACCTCAACGAGATCCGGGTGAAATTCGATGCCGACGCGAACACGGAGCTCAACGATCTGCGCACCAACACCGTGGACATGGCGCTGGACCTGCGGCCGTCGTTGCTGCCATCGCTCTCCAGGCAGAGCGATGTCACCACGGTGACGATCCTGGACAGTGCCGCTGAGCACCTCGACATCAACCTGCACAACACCTTCCTCAAGGACGTCGCCCTGCGAAAGGCGATCCTGATGGCGATCGACCGGCAGCGGATCGTGGACACGTTGCTGCTCGGCCGGACGGTGGTGCCTCCGGACGCCTGGATGTGCATCCAGACCGGCGCCTGGTGCCTGGATCCGAACGCCAAACACACGCCGACCGATCAGAAGGCGGCCAACGACCTGTTGAACAACGCGGGATACACGCTCCAGACCTCCGGACCCTGCAAGGGATTTCGCACCGATCCGCAGGGACGTTGCGTGCAGCTGCACCTGATCACGACCACCTTGCCGCTGCGCGAGGAGCAGGAGGTCGTGATCGCCTCCGATCTCGCGGGGATCGGGATCCAGATCATCAAGCCGTTCGCCAACGTCCCGGCGAGCCGGATGTTCGGCTCTTGCACCAGCGGCGGGATCATCTACAGCCACAACTTCGATCTCGCGATGTACACCAACAACTACAGCTACCCGGCGGAGCCCGATTCACTGGCGTACACCGCCTACCACAGCTCCCAGATCCCAACCGACGCCAACGGGTGCGCCGGGCAGAACACGACCTTTATCAGCGACCCGCAGCTCGACCAGGCGCTCGACCAGGCCCGGCTGTCGGTCAGGCTGTCGGACCGGAAGGACAAGTACATCGTGGCCCAGAAGCGGCTGGCCGACGTCGTCCCCGAGATTCCGCTCTACCAGGCGGTCGACGTCGAGGCCTACACCAAGAAGCTGGGCGGCTACAAGGGCAACGAATTCTGGTGGATGAACCAATCCGCCGATTGGTACGTCAGCCAGTAACGAGTCCCCTTGAGCGAGCCCGCAGGGCGAGCCGCGCTTTCGCGCCTAACGCGCCGGCGCTGGACGGCGCAACCGGCGCGCTCAAGTCACCGTGTAACTATTCCAATCGCTAGTCTTGTCCAATGAAAGATCTGGCTGAAGCCGCGCTCAACGCGGCCCAGGTGAAAGGCGCCGGCTATGCCGACGTCCGCCTCGACGAACACGTTCAGCAGGACATCATCGTCAAGAACGGGCAGCTGGCCGCTGTGTCCGACGATGCCAGCGAGGGGTTTGGCGTTCGCGTCCTCGTCGACGGCGCCTGGGGCTTCGCTGGCAGCGCCCGGCTCGAGCGGGCGGAGGTCGAGGAGGTCGTCGATCGCGCCATTCGGATCGCTCGGGCTAGTGCGCGCGTCCGTTCCGCCCCGGTCGATCTGGGGCCGGCGGTCACGTCGCGGGGTCGCTACCGGACGCCGCTCGAACGTGACCCGTTTAGCGTGCCACTCAGCGAAAAGGTCGACCTGCTGCTGCGCGCCGATGCGGCGATGGGCGCGGTCAAGGGCGTCAGCATCCGCGAGGGCTCGATGGAGTTCCTCCGCCAGCGGAAGGTGTTCGCCTCGACCGAAGGCGCGTTCACCGAACAGGAGCTGTACGAAAGCGGCGCGGGCATCGAGGCGACCGCCACCTCACCGGACGAGGTGCAGAACCGCTCCTACCCGAATTCCTTCGGGAGGCACCAGGGCTCCGGAGGCTACGAGTACATCACCGCGATGCAGCTCGATCGACACGGCCAGCGTATCGGTGAGGAGGCGGTCGCGCTGCTGACCGCGCCACAATGCCCGAGCGGGGTCAAGACGTTGATCCTCGACGCCAGCCAGACGGCACTGCAGATCCACGAGTCCTGCGGCCATCCGACGGAACTGGACCGAGTGTTTGGCATGGAGGCGGCCTACGCAGGCACAAGTTTCATGACGCCCGAGAAACTGAACCACCTCCAGTACGGCTCGCCGCAGGTGACGATCACTGCCGATGCCCTGACCCCGAGCGGCCTCGGCACCTTCGGCTGGGACGATGAGGGCGTGCCTGCCCAGCAATCGTTCCTGATCAAAGAGGGCCTCTTCGTCGGCTACCTGACTTCACGGGAGACCGCGAGTGTCCTCGGCCAGCCGAGCAACGGCACCATGCGGGCGGATGGCTGGAACCGCATTCCATTGATCCGGATGACGAACGTCAACCTGCAGCCGGGCGACTCCTCGCTCGATCAGATGATCGCCGAAACCAAAGATGGCGTGTATATGGAGACAAACAGGAGTTGGAGCATCGACGACAAGCGGCTCAACTTCCAGTTCGGCACGCAGCTCGCTTACGAGATCGTCAACGGTAAGCGGGGGCGTCTGCTGAAGAACGCGACCTACGCTGGCATCACTCCCGAGTTCTGGAACTCCTGCGACGCAGTCGCCGGTCGCAATGAATGGTCCGTCTGGGGGCTGGCCAACTGCGGCAAAGGCCAGCCGCCGCAGACGGCCCATGTCGCGCACGGTGCCGCGCCGGCACGCTTCCAGCACGTCAAGGTCGGCATCCTCAAGTGAAAAGCATGGAAGCCGCGCGGCTCACCGACCGGGGTGAGGTCAAGCGCTTCATCGACAAGCTGCTGCAGGCTTCGCCGGCGGCCCAAACCGAGGTCATGGTCACCGAGTGGGACAGTGCGCTTACCCGGTTCGCCAACAACGGCATCCATCAGAACGTCGCCGAACGCGACGTGAGCGTACGCGTCCGCGTGGTCAAGGACGGCAAGACGGGGGTGGCCTCGATCAACCAGATAAACGAGTCGGCCGCCGTCGACGTCCTCAAGCGAGCCATCGCCATTGCCGATCTGCAATCAAAGGGCGAGGTGGTGCCCATGCCTGGGCCGGCGAAGAGCCAGCCAGTCGAGGCATGGTCGGACGCGACCGCGGCGGCGACGCCCGAAGAGCGCGCGGACTTCGTCGAGGCAATCTGCGCCAGGGCGAGGCGCGCCGGACTCAAGGCCTTCGGCGCGTTCAGTACCGGATCCGAGCAGTTCGCCATCGCCAACTCGCTCGGTGTCTATCACCACCATCGCTCGACCGAGGCGACGATAAATTCCGTTGTCATGGGCGAGGCAGGCTCGGGCTATGCCGATCGCGGGGCGATTAACGTGCAGGACCTCGACAAGAACGAGGTGGCCGACGACGTGATCGACAAGGCGCAGCGAAACCAGAATGCGCAGCCCATCGAGCCCGGTGTCTATGAGGTCGTACTCGAAGAGTACGCCGTGGCAGAGATGCTCGAGTTCATGAGCTACACCGGGTTCAGCGCCCTCGCGGTCGAGGAAGATCGCAGCTTCATGCGGTTGGGCGAGCGCATCACCGGGGATGCGATCACCATCTGGGACGATGGTCTCGACGCCTCAGGCCTTCCAGCGCCCTTCGATTTCGAAGGCGTGCCCAAGCAACGTGTCGACTTGATCAAGAAAGGGGTCGCGAGCGGTGTGGTCTACGACATGATGACGGCGACCCAGGAAGGCCGCCAGTCGACGGGCCACGGCCTGCCTGCACCGAACACCGAAGGCCCGTACGCCGTCAACCTCTTCATGCAGCCGGGATCGGTCGCCAAGCCGGATCTCATCTCGGGCATCAAGCGCGGCATCTGGGTCACCCGGTTCTGGTACGTGCGGATCGTCCATCCCAAGCTGTCGATCATCACCGGCATGACCCGCGACGGCACGTTCCTCATCGAAAACGGCAAGGTCACGCGCCCGGTAAAAGATCTCCGCTTCACGCAGAGCATGTTGGAAGCGCTCGATGGAACGCTGGCGGTCGGCAAGACGACCAAGCTGCAGATCGGCGAGTTCATTGGCGCCTCCCGGGTGCCGGCCGTTCACCTGAAGGCTTTTACGTTCACGAGTTGAGCCGCTTCCCGCTGGTTGGCTTACCCACACTGGCTATATCGGGAGACCGGAAGCCGCCCCCGCGCTTCGGGATAAATCAGAGCTACGTAAGAGCACTAAGTGCCGCCGGATGCGCGCCCATATTGATTCCCCTTCTCGCAGACGACGATCGTTTGAGATCGATCTACGAGCGTTTGGATGGGATTGTCTTTCCTGGTGGTGCCGATGTGGCACCCAAGGAATTTGGCGAGGAGCTAATCGACGGCGCGAATGTAGTCGTGCAGGCAGATCGCGACCGGATGGAGTTACGCCTTGCGCGCTGGGCGTTTGCCGACGACCTGCCCACGCTAGGCATCTGCCGCGGTCAGCAAGTGCTCAACGTGGCGTTAGGAGGCAGCCTCTACCAGGATCTTCGATACCAGGGAGTCACGACCATCGATCATTCGGACGCGGATGGCCGGGCGCGGAACGCCCTGCTTCATCGGGTACGCCTCGATCCCGGGTCGCGGCTGGCGCAGCTGATCGACGAGACCAGCATCGAGGTCAACAGTATGCATCACCAGGCAGTGAAGACGGTCGCCAAGCCGCTGCGGGTCACCGGGACTGCCGATGACGGCGTGATCGAAGCGCTCGAATCAGCGGATCGCCGGTTTCTGATCGCGGTCCAGTGGCACCCCGAAGAGATCGATGAAATTCCATGGGTGCGTCGTCTGTTCCAGGGCTTCGCCAGAGCGGCTCAGAGCACGACCTGAGCTAACCTGGCTCATTCGCGGCGAGCAAAGCGTCTGGCCGGGATCTTGTCCGGCGGCGCAGCATGCCACACATTCGCCTTCCGTTGGAGGGACCAGCCTCCCTCGTGAACCAGTCGGTGATGGGGTCGGCAAATGAGGGCGAGATTCGGTAGTGCCGTTTCACCCCCTCTTGTCCACCAGACCAGGTGATGTCCATCGCACCAGTCTGCGGGCCGGCCGCATCCGGGCCAGACGCAACGGCGGTCTCGTGCCTCGAGCGAGCGCCGGGTCGATGCCGGCAACGTGCGGGTCGCGTGGTTGAGCTCATGCTCGAGCTCGGTACGTCCGGTCATCCGGACAATCGCCGAATCGCACGCGTAACGCTGCACGGTTTCCGCAGGCACCGTGCCACCGCCTTCTAGCTCGCCGGCAGGAGCGCCGGCGATACCCGCCAGGGTTTCAAGGCTGGCACGGATGATCATCTGGGGTCGCGGGCCCGAGCTCTTGCGCTGGCTGCCGGGTCCCCGACGGCAGAACTCCACCAGGGCATCGGCACAGCGCTGCCCGTGGCTCCGCTGGTCATCGTTGGTCGGCTTCATCAGTCCGGCCAGCGCCGCCCGCACCGTTGCTCCGCCTTCGGCATCAAGCAACCCGTCGATGCGTACGGCGCCGGCTACCGGCTCGCCTATGTGGAGATAGCGGCGCTGATAGGCACGGTTCGTCTCGGCGAGAGCGGCCGCGGAATCGACACGGTGTTCAAAGTTCTTGACCACGGTCAGGAACTGTCCCGGGTCCATTGCCTGCGCGGATTTCAGCAGGTTGCCTTCTTCGCCGCGCACCGCGGCCGCGCCAACGCTCTCAGCGGTTCGCGCCATCAGCGCGACATGCTGGTAGCCGAGCTGTCCACGAGCGAAGGCCTCTTCCGTCTTTGGCAGACGTTCCAGCTGCTTGCCGATTTCAACCCGCTCCGCGGCGGCGCCTCCCGACAGCTTGCACTTCCACTTCAGCCAGGCGGTGACGTTCAACGCGCCATCGGCGGCGTATTCACCCGATTTGTCGAACCGTCGCACGCCGGTTGCGAAGGCCGCTTCCAGCGGGTCGATTCCAGCCTCGCGGATCAAGATGAGCAGCTCGCCGAGCTCAGCGCCATCGGCTTCCTGAGCCGTAGCCGACACTCGTTTCACGGCAGCCTTCAGCTGCTCGCCCGCGGCCTTCGCTTCGCTTTGCCTCAGCGCGATGACGCTGCCTGATGCGGCCATGCGTCGATGATGAAGCCCGGCTTTGACAGCTGCGTGTCAATAACCCAAAGATGTACTCGCTTCGCGCTCAGTCACGGGCCAAATCGGTGCCGAATGCCGAGGCGGCAGCTCTGCCGCACGCGACAGACAGCTGTCAAAAGGGGCTGCTAGCGTCGATCACATGGCCGCCTGCCCGGATTGTCACCGCGAAATGCGCCTGGCGCCCAGCTGCGTGACGACCTTTGTCGTGACAGTCGGAGACAAACGGTTCGACCGCGTTCGACATTCTGCTGACGCGTTGGAGCGCTGCGAAGAGTGTGGCGTCAAACAAGGCGGGGTTCATCATTTCGGGTGCGATATGGAACTATGCCCGAGCTGCGGCGGTCAGCTCATCATGTGTGCCGGCTGAGTGGCTGGGTCCGATTCAGGACTGGTTCGCGGCGTCCTTCAACCAGGGCAGGGCGACCCCGAGCGGCCCGACCAGGAGTGCAAACTCGTCCGGGTCGAGATGCCGGCGGGCGGCGAGGCCCGTGGCCGCATCGCCGGCGGCCCACCAGGTCGGAGTTTGTGGCGGATCCCCGGCGCGCTCCGCGGCGGCATCGAAGATCTCGCGATAGGAATCAGCGCCGAGCGCATCGAGTGCCTGGCGGCGGGCTGCCTCAACCTTGGGCTGCGACGTGAGCCAGGCCTGCTCCTGGCGTTTGCCGACCAGGGCCCTGGCCGGATCACTGAGATCGAGTAATCCCTGGTAGAACCGATCTACCAGGGATCCGCTCGTCGTCGAATCGCCTTCTTTGACAAAAGCCCGGCTCATGCGAGCCTCGTTATGCGGCCTGCGTCAGCGTCTCGCTCTTCGGCTCCAGGGCCCAGTCGAGCACCTGGCGTACATCCTTCGCGAGGTGGATCGTCATGGCGTCCCGCACGCTCTGTGGCAGATCGTCGAGGTCCGCCTCGTTGCGGTACGGCAGGATGACTTCGGTCAGCCCGGCGCGGTGCGCGGCCAGCAGCTTCTGCTTGACGCCGCCAATCGGCAGCACCTTGCCCTGCAGCGTGACCTCGCCGGTCATGCCCACCGTCGGTCGCACCGGTCGCCCGCTGAACAGGCTGACCAGCGCCGTCACCATAGTGACGCCCGCGGACGGCCCGTCCTTCGGCACGGCGCCGGCCGGCACGTGGACGTGGATCGCCTTCTCTTCAAAGCCGGCCGCGATGCCGAGCTCGGTCGCGTGCGAGCGCACGTACGACAGTCCGATCTGCGCCGACTCCTTCATAACATCGCCCAGCTGGCCGGTCAGGGTGAGCCCCTTCTGGCCATCCATGGCGGCGGCTTCGATGAACAGCACTTCGCCACCGATGCCAGTCACGGCCAGGCCGGTTGCAACGCCTGGAACGGAGGTCCGCTCGGCGACTTCCTCGTGGAACTTCGCCCGACCGAGGTAGGTCTTGACGTCGTCCCCGGTCACCTGGATCGGGGCTTGCGCCTTGCCCGCCTCGATCTGGGTCGCGACTTTGCGGAGCAACCGTCCGAGCTCGCGCTCCAGGTTGCGGACGCCCGCCTCCCGCGTGTGGTCGACGATGATCCGCCGGATGGCGTCGTCATTCACCACCACTTCTTCGGCGGTGAGCCCATTGCGTTCCAGCTGGCGCTTGAGCAGGTGGTCGCGCCCGATGGCGAGCTTCTCCTCTTCCGTGTAGCCGTCGAGCCGGATGATTTCCATCCGGTCGAGCAGCGGCCCGGGGATGGTGTCCGCGACGTTGGCCGTCGGGATGAACAACACTTCAGAAAGGTCGAGGTCGACCTCGAGGTAGTGGTCGCGGAACGAGTGGTTCTGCGCCGGGTCGAGCACCTCGAGCAGCGCCGACGAGGGGTCGCCTCGATAGTCGCTGCCGACCTTGTCGATCTCGTCGAGCATGATCACCGGGTTTTTCGTGCCCGCCTCTTTCAGGGCGCGGGCGATCCGTCCGGGCAGCGCGCCGACATAGGTGCGGCGATGTCCGCGGATCTCGGCCTCGTCGTGGATGCCGCCGAGCGAGATGCGGGTGAACTTCCGACCCAGGGCCCGTGCGACCGACTCGCCGAGCGAGGTCTTGCCGACGCCGGGCGGTCCCACCAGGGTGATGATCGCGCCCGAGCCGCGTCCGCCGGCGAGCGCCAGCCCGCGGGAATCACGCCGCTTGCGAACGGCGAGGAACTCGATGATGCGATCCTTGACGTCATCCAGCCCGGTGTGGTCCTCATCGAGGACGCGCCGTGCCTCGGCGACGTCGAACTGGTCGGGGGTGCGCTTGTTCCAGGGCATGTCGAGCATCCAGTCCAGGTAGTTCCGGATCCATCCGGCCTCCGGGTTCTGGTCGCTGGTCCGCTCCAGGCGTCCGAGCTCGCGCTCGACCTCTTTGCGGACGGCCTCCGGCATGCCGGCCTCCTCGATCTTCTTCCGGTAGTCGGCGGCGATGTCCGAATCGCCCTCGCCGAGCTCCTTCTTGATCGCATCCATCTGCTGACGCAGGAGGAACTCGCGCTGGCGCTTCTCCATCCCCTCCGCGACATCGCTGCGAATCTTGTTCTTCAACGATGCGTCGGCGAGCGTATCGCGCGTCCAGGCGATCAGCTTCTTGAGACGCTGCTCGACGTCGAGGGTTTCGAGGATCTCCACCTTCTTCTCGAGGGAGAGATCGGGCGAGTAGCCCGCCAGGTCAGATAGCTGCGCCGGGCGGTCGATGTTCCGGACCATCTGGAACACCTCGCTCTGGTCGCGCAGCTCCAGCAGGTTTTCGATCAGCGCCTTGTACTCGCGGGCGAGGACGTGCGCGGTCTCCGTTAGCGGGTTGACGTCCTCGGCGTGCTGGGCAAACACCCGCAGCGCCGGGCCGGTGCCCGCGGCTGCGCTCCCGACAGAGGCACGATGCAGGCCCTGCAGAATGGCGACGTCGACGCCGTTCGGCAGTTTCCGGGAATCCTCGATTTTGGCGACGGTTCCGATGCTGGCGTACTTACCTTCGACGCGTGGGACGAGCAAGACGAGACGATCGCCCTCGCGCGCAGCGGCGATGGCGGCCCCGGCCTCCTCGCGCTCGACCGGGATGGTGACGATCATGCCGGGCAGCACCACCGCGTTGTTCAGCGGCAGCAGCGGGATAAATTCAGTTTTAAGTTCAGGCATTGCTTCCATTCTCCTTAGTGTTCTCGTCAGGGACAACCTGCGAGACGTTAGGTTTATGCCCAAAACTGGCCTCGCCAAACGAGGGCACGGCGAGCGGCCGGATGGCCTGATCGATGCTGGCCGCCACCACCTCCGGCGGCTGGGCGCCATCGATCAGCTTGAGCTTGCCTTGAGCCTGGTAGTAGCTGATCAGGGGCGCCGTCTGCTGCAGGAAGACGTCGAGGCGGTGGTCGATGACCCCCTGCTGGTCGTCGCCGCGGTGGCGCTGGCCCAGGCGCTCCCGAACGGCCTGCGGGCCCACCTGCAAATAGAGGACGGCATCCAGCGGCCGGTCGAGCGCGGCCAGCATGCTGTCGAGCGCCTGTGCCTGGGGAACGGTCCGGGGGAAGCCGTCGAGGATGAAGCCCTGTTGCGTGTCAGGATCCGAGAGGCGGTGCCGGATGAGATCGACCACCAGGCTGTCGGGCACCAGCTCGCCGCGGTCGAGGTAGGCCTTGACCCGCTGCCCCAGTCCCGCCTCCACCTGCGCCCGCAGGACGTCGCCGGTCGAGATGGCCGGGATCCGGTACTTCTGCGAGAGCATGGCCGCCTGTGTACCCTTTCCGGATCCGGGCGGCCCGAGCAGGACGAGATCCAACCCCACGGCTTCATGATGCGCCCCGGCGCCGTCAGGGGATCAGCAGGGGAAGCCGATCGGCTCCGAGTAGGCGGTGGCGGCCTGCTCCTCCCTGATGTACCCCACGTGAACCATTTGGGCCAGGACGTTGAACTGGCGGGCCCGGGCGGAACAGGGGTTGCGGTAGAGGTCGTAGTAGGAGGGCGACTGGGGCAGGCCCGCCAGCATCGAGGCGCGCGCCAGGTCGAGCTGAGCCGGTGTCCGGTGGAAATAAGTCGCCGACGCCTGCCCGATGCCATAGGCGCCGTGCCCGTAGTAGACGGCGTTCAAATAGTTCTCCAGGATGGTGTGCTTGTCGAACTTTGATTCCATCTTCAGGGCGAGCACCAGGTTCTCCGGCTTGCGCCACCCGTCGTCGTTGTTGTTCATGTACAGCACCTTGATCAGCTGCTGCGATAGGGTGCTGCCGCCTTCCAGCGCCCGGTGGTGGTAGAGGTCGGTGAGCACCGCGCGGACCAGTCCTTGTGTGTCGATGCCGCGATGCTGATAGAAGCGCTCGTCTTCGATCGAGATCAAGGCCTCGCTCAACACGTCGGGGACGTCGTTGAGGGCCACCCGCGTGCCGCCATGGTTAGCGAGAATGGCATCGACCCGGCGGGGCATATCGTCGACCGAGGGCGTGATGACGAAACCGACGGCGACGGCAATTCCGAGTAGGGCCGGCAGGCCCAGCGCGACCGCGACGACCACGGCCACCACCGACTGCCGTCGGGTGCGCCGGGGGGCCCGCATTGCGGGATGCATTCTATCGGCGGGCCGGGCTGTCGACGGGCAGTCGGGACGGGTTCGCGACAGGCCGTCCACGAATTGGGACCGAATTGCCTGGAAGGCGCAGTAAAATGAGTTCGTGGCCGAGGGATCACCCCAGTTGAACGACCGGCGCGGCACCTGGCAGGTCAAAGCCGGGCTGGCCGAGATGCTCAAAGGCGGCGTCATTATGGACGTCGTCACCGCCGAGCAGGCCAAGATCGCCGAGGACGCCGGCGCGGTGGCCGTGATGGCGCTCGAGCGCGTGCCGGCTGACATCCGACGGGAAGGCGGCGTGGCCAGGATGAGCGACCCGGGGTTGATCACCGCCATCATCGAGGCCGTCACCATCCCGGTGATGGCCAAGTGCCGGATCGGGCACTTTGTCGAGGCCCAGATCCTTGAGTCGCTCGGCGTGGACTACATCGACGAGAGCGAGGTGCTGACCCCCGCCGATGAAGAGCACCACATCAATAAGCATCCCTTCAAGGTCCCATTCGTCTGCGGCTGCCGCGACCTTGGCGAAGCGCTGCGCCGGATCACCGAAGGGGCGGCCATGATCCGCACCAAGGGTGAGGCCGGCACCGGCAACGTGGTCGAGGCCGTGCGCCATATGCGCGCCGTGACCGGTGGCATCCGCGCCCTGTACGGCATGGGGCCCGAAGAGCTTGTCGTGGAAGCCAAGCGCATCGGCGCGCCTTCCGACCTGCTCGAGGAGACGGCCCGCCTGGGCCGGCTGCCGGTCGTCAACTTCGCCGCCGGTGGGATCGCGACGCCCGCCGACGCGGCGCTGATGATGCAGCTCGGGTGTGACGGGATTTTTGTCGGCTCGGGCATCTTCAAGGCCGAGAATCCTTCCGCCCGCGCCAAGGCCATCGTGGCGGCGACCACGTACTTCGACCGGCCGGACATCCTGGCCGACGCATCCAAGAGCCTCGGCAAAGCGATGCGCGGGCTGGAGATCGGGACGATTCCGCAGGAGGAGCTGCTCGCCGGCAGAGGCTGGTGAGTACGCGACGCCGCGTCGGCGTCCTCGCGCTGCAGGGGGATTTTCGAGAACACCTGGCGGCGCTTCGTGCCTGCGAGGTTGAGGGCGTGCCGGTTCGGCTCGCCACCGATCTCGACAACGTCGACGCGCTGATCTTGCCGGGGGGCGAAAGTACGACCATGGCGCGGTTGATGGAGCCGGCGTTGCGCGACTCGATCCAGCGGCGGGCCGCTGCCGGCATGCCGGTGCTCGGGACCTGCGCCGGGATGATCCTGATGGCGCGCGACGTCCAGGACGGCCGCGTGGACCAGGAGCCGCTGAAACTAATGGACATCGGGGTCCGGCGCAACGCTTACGGCCGGCAGATCGACAGCTTCGAGGCCGAGGTGGACTCGGCGGCCATCGGCGGCGCGGGGCCCGCGGTCTTCATCCGCGCCCCGCAACTGACTGAGCGCGGCCCGGGAGTGGAGGAGCTGGCCCGTCACGGCGATCAAGCGGTGGCGGTCAAACAAGGCAACCGGCTGGCGCTCGCCTTCCATCCCGAGCTGACGCCCGACCGGCGATGGCACCAGTACTTTCTCTCGCTCGATGGTGAGGCGCGATGACGCTCCAGGTCCGGCCCGCCCAGCTCAAAGACCTCGGGGCGATCGAGGCGCTCTACCGGCAACAGGTCCGGGAGGCCGAGAGTTCGCCGCTCAAACGGCAGTTCGCGTCGACCCGGCTGTGGTTCTTGCTCAACAGCGCCTTCGCCAGCATCATCCCCATCACGTCGGCGGCCGACCATGTCTACGTGATGGAAGACGCCAAGCGGCGCAGGATCGACGGCTTTGTGCAGGCTGAAACGGCCGCGCTCGGACCGGGCGTCTGGCAGATTCTCAATCTGTGCCTGAGTCCCGATCTCGATCGGGTCCAGGACGGCACCGCGCTGCTCGACCACCTCTTCAACGAGGGCTTGAACCACGGCGTGACGAAATTCATCGTCCGGGTTCCAGTCGACGACCCCGTCGTCGATCTGTTTCGCGCCCGTGGCTTCACGGCCTACGCCACCGAACATGCGCTGCTGACGGAGTCGGTGGCCGCGCGACCGGCTCCGGCGGTCGCGGGATGGCGGCCGATGCGGCGCGACGATGAGCTCGGCCTCTACCTTCTATATGTCGCGACCACGCCCAAGAGCGTGGCGGCGGTCGAGGCGTCGAATTTCGCCGAGTGGCGCCGGAGCTTCCAGCCCGGCTCCTGGAGCGCCCGGATCCCGCGCCGCGCGGGACAGCCCCGCTTTGTCATCGAGCGGATGCAGGTGGTGGGATGGATGAGCCTGGTGCCAGGTGGCGGCGGCCGGCCCCATTCGCTCGGCCTGATGGCGGCGGCCCAGCCGGCGGAGCTGTGGCCCAGCCTGGTCCAGCGATCGCTGGCCTACGTCGCGCAGCACCAGCCAGGGCCCGTCTGGTGCAGCCTCCGGCACTACGATGAGGTCGGCATCCAGCTGCTCCAGCGCGAAGGCTTCGAAGTCATCGCCTCACAGGCGTTGATGGTCCGTGAGCTGCCCTTGAAAGTTCGAGCCCGAATGCGGGTAAGAATCAAGGACAAGCGGCTGGTACCCCAGTATGGCTAAAGCAATGCAAGAACTAAAGCGATCGCACAACGGCCTGACCGATGCCGACCCGGCTGAGCTCGACCTGCTCTTCCAGGCGCTGCCCCCGCACATCAACCGAGCGGTCAAGCGCCTCGATCACCAGGGCTTGCTGCTCGAGGTCGTGCTCGACCTGGGCCGCGAGCCCGAGGCACGCTTCCCTGACCACGAGGTGATCCTCGACGAGACCCCGGTCACCTCGGAAGACCTCGAGTTCGTCTCCAGCCGGGTCGGGTTATTCGGCGACGACAACCGGGCGGGCATCGAGCGCACGCTGCACCGCATCTCGGTGATCCGCAATCGCGGCGGGCAGATCGTCGGCGTCACCTGCCGTGTCGGCCGCGCGATCACGGGGACCATCGACATCATCAAGGACATGGTCATCGGCGGGAAAAGCATCCTGCTCCTGGGCCGCCCGGGCATCGGCAAGACGACGATGCTGCGCGAGTGTGCCCGGGTGCTGGCCGACGAAATGAAGAAGCGAGTGATCATCGTCGACACCTCGAACGAGATTGGTGGTGACGGCGACATCCCGCATCCGGGGATCGGTCGCTCGCGCCGGATGCAGGTCCGCACACCCGCCCTGCAGCACGCCGTGATGATCGAGGCGGTCGAGAACCACATGCCCCAGGTGATCGTCATCGACGAGATCGGCACCGAGCTGGAGGCGGGCGCTGCGCGCACCATCGCCGAGCGCGGCGTGCAGCTGGTGGCGACCGCGCATGGCAACTCGCTGGAAAACCTGCTCGTCAATCCCACGCTCAACGACCTGCTGGGCGGCATCCAGACGGTCACGCTGTCCGACGAGGAGGCGCGCCGGCGCGGCACGCAGAAGTCGGTGCTCGAGCGCAAGTCGCCGCCGACCTTCGACGTGCTGGTCGAGATTCACGACCGGGATCGGCTCGCCATCCACCAGCCGTTGGCCGAGGTGGTCGACGCCGCGCTTCGCGGCACCCTCAAGCCGCCGCAGATGCGGATTCGAGGGTCCGACGGCGCCATCGTCGCCCGGATCGCGGAGACGGCGCCGATGCGGACGGCTGCCGTCCGTGAGCCGCTCGAGGCCCCGCGGTCGCGTGGCCTGCATGAGACCGTGTCGGTGTTTCCCTATGGCGTCAGCCGCAACTACCTGGAACAGGCGATCACCGAGCTCAAGGTCCCGATCCGGGTCCAGAACCATATCGAGGAAGCGGACCTGATCGTGACCCTCAAGAACTACTACCGCCGCAAGGACTCACCCCTGAAGGAGGCGGAGGCGGACGGCATTCCGATCCAGGTGCTGAAGAGCAACACGATCACGCAGATCAAGAACGCGCTGAGCCGGGTGTACCAGCTGGACACGCCCGATCCGACGGAGTCCGCGCTGCAGGAAACGCTCGAGGGCATCAGCCGCGCGAAGTCGACGAACTCAATGGTGGAACTCTCGCCGCAGAACGCCTACGTCCGCCGGCTGCAGCACCAATTGGTGGAGCGTCACGAGCTGACGGCGCGCAGCACCGGCAAAGAGCCGAACCGCCGGTTACGCATCTACACCAGTGCGGACTGACCTCGTATAGTTCAGCGCGGAGTGGAAACCGCGGGGAAACGAGGCGGGTTCTTCATCAGTTTCGAGGGGCCCGAGGGAAGCGGGAAGTCGACGCAGATCCATCGCCTCGCCGAGGCTCTTGCCGAGCAGGGCCACGCCGTCTGGACCACACGTGAGCCGGGCGGTACGCGCGCCGGCGAGACGATCCGGCCCATCCTCCTCGGCCCGAAGGCAGGCCCGCTTTCGCCCTGGTCGGAGGCTTTGCTCTTTACCGCCGCCCGTGCCCAGCTGGCGGAAGAGGTGATCCGACCGCGCCTGCATCGTGGCGAGCTCGTGCTCTGCGACCGATACAGTGATTCGACCCTCGCCTACCAGGGGTATGGCCGCGGCATCGATCTCGAGACCTTGCGGCGGCTCCAGTCGAAGGCGACCGGCGGGCTGTCCCCAGACCTCACGCTCCTGCTCGATCTCCCGGTCGAGGCCGGATTGGCCCGCATTCCGCGCAACGCGAAGGATAGGCTGGACCGTGAAACGATCGCCTTCCACGAGCGGGTGTACGCCGGGTACCGCGAGATGGCGGCCCGGGAGCCGGATCGCTGGCGCCAGGTCGACGCCTCGCGCGATCCCGACGAGGTGGCGTCACGCATCCTGGAGCTGGCGGTCGAGGCGCTGCGCACGGCCGGCGTCCGCCCGGCGGAGCGGCGATCCGCATGAAGTTGGTGATCGCAGTCGTGCACAGCGAAGACGCCTCCGCGACCATGGACGCGCTCAACGACCGGGGGATCTCCGTGACCCGGTTTGTCAGCTCCGGCGGCTTCCTGCAGCACAAGAACGTGACGCTCATGTCTGGCATCGACGACGATCGAGTCGAGGAGGTCCTCGGCCTGATCAAGGAGAACTGCCGAACCCGCAGTGAGTTCATGAACCCCATGCCGCCGCTGGTCGAGCCCGGTGACTTCTTCGTGCCTTATCCGGTCGAGGTGCAGGTCGGCGGCGCGACCGTCTTCATCATGAACGTGGATCGCTTCGAGAAGTTGTAGACGCCGGTCAGGGATCTGATGGAAGAGCCGCAAGCCCGGCTCAGTGCGATGGCTGAGGTGCTGCAGATCATGACCAGCACCTCATTCGAGCTGCAGTCCGTCCTGGAGGCGGTCGTCGAGCGCGCCAAGCGGCTGTGTCGTGCGCAGTCGGGCTTCATCTACCGCCTCGATAGCGACCGCTATCGCATGGACGTCGCGCTCAACGTTACCGACGAATTTCGCGCGTTCACCGAGTCTCATCCGATCACCGTGGGGAATCGCGGGACGCTGACAGCCCGCGTCGGGATGGAGCGGAGGACCATCCAGATTCCCGACGTGCTGGCCGACCCGGACTACAACTACTGGGAAGCCCAGCGGCTTGGCCAGTTCCGCACCATTCTCGGCGTGCCACTGGTGCGAGGGGACGTGCTGCTGGGCGTCCTTACTCTGTGGCGCACACGGGTCGAGCCGTTCACCAACGGGGACATCGAGCTCGTGACCCTCTTTGCCGACCAGGCGACCATCGCCATCGACCAGGCGCGCCGTGCCCATGAGCTCGCCGATGCGCTCGAGCAGCAAACGGCGGCCGGCGAGGTACTGCGCATTATCAACCAGTCGCCGTCAGACCTGGAAGCGGTTTTCCTGCCACTCATCACACGCGCCGTCAAACTCTGCGGTGCCGACCACGGCGACATCATCCGATTCGATCCGCAGACGTTGGAGTATCTCGAGACGGCCCATTACGGACTGGGCAGCGAAGAATACAAGCAAATCATCAAACAGCATGTTTACAAACCGAGCCGGCATACGCTGGTCGAGCGGACCCTCCTCGAGCGAGCTCCGGTTCAAATCGACGACGTCCTGGCGGATCCTGAGTACAGGTTTCTCGAATCGCAACGTGCCGCCGGCTTCCGCTCCATCCTGGGCGTTCCGCTTTTGCGCGACGGGTTTCCAATCGGCGTCATTTCCGTTTGGCGACGCGAGCTGCGCGCATTCTCGGCCCGCGAGATACGCATCCTTACAGGCTTCGCCGAGCAGGCCGTGGTGGCGATCGAGAACGTCAGGTTGGTGCGGGCACTGCAACGCCAGACCGAGGAGCTCTCGCGATACGTCACCCCGCAGGTGGCCTCCTTGCTTTCCAGCGAGGAAGGGGAGCAGCTCCTTGCTGGCCATCGGCGCTTGATCGCCGCCATGTTCTGCGACCTGCGCGGGTTTAGCGCCTTCTCAGAGACGGCGGAGCCCGAAGAGGTTTTCAGCGTGCTTCGCGACTATCAGGCAGGAATGGGTCAGCTAATCGCCGAATATGGCGGCACGCTAGAGCACCTGGCCGGCGACGGCATCATGGTCTTCTTCAACGATCCGATTCCCAGGCCTGGATTCGAAATCCAGACCGTTCGCTGCGCGCTCGCGATGCGCGGTCGCTTTGGACAGCTGGCTCAAGGCTGGCGCCGCCGCGGTTACCAGCTCGACTTGGGGATTGGGGCAGCGCTCGGTTATGCCACCTTGGGCCGCGTTGGCTATGAGGGCCACTACCAGTACAACGCCATCGGCAGCGTCGTCAACCTTGCGTCACGGCTGAGCGGGGAAGCCAAAGGCGGCGAGATCCTGATCAGTCAGCGGCTCCACGCGGCGGTTGAAGAGCTGGTCGAGGTCCAGCCGCTCCGCGAGCTGACGCTAAAAGGCTTTAGCCGGGCCGTGACCGCCTTCAACCTCGTCGGTCTGAAGACGTGATCCCGGGGCTCGGGACCGCCCTCAACACCGGCACCGTCCTCGTCGGCGCCACGATCGGCCTCACGCTGGGACGGGTCATTCCCGCAGGCCTGCAGCAGACCATCCGTATCGCCATCGCCCTTTTCGTCGCGGTCTACGGGATCCAGCTGACCCTCAAGACGCACAACCCGCTGATCCTGTTGATCAGCGTGCTGGTCGGCGTGGTGATCGGCGAGACGCTGCGGCTCGACGACCACGTCCAGGCCATCGGTCGCTGGGCCGAGCGCCGCACCCATCGCGGTGGAGAGCCGGGCCGCGTCAGCCTGGCGTTCGTTACCACCAGTTTGTTGTTTTGCGTAGGACCGCTCACCATCCTCGGCAGCTTCCTCGACGGCACCAGGGGCGACATCACGACGCTGGCGGTCAAGTCCACCCTGGACGGCGTCAGCTCCATCGTCTTTGCCGCCACGCTCGGCTGGGGCGTGCTGCTCTCGGCGGTCAGTGTGCTGGTGGTGCAGGGCAGCCTGACCTTGATAGCCTTTCTGGTGCACGCCCGACTCTCCGACTTGCAGACCGCAGAACTGACCGCCACCGGCGGCATCACCGTCCTCGCCATTGCGCTGGGCCTGCTGGAGTTGAAGGTGATCAAGGTCGCAAACTTCCTCCCGGCGCTGGTGGTGGCGCCGCTCCTCGCCGGCATCCTGCACGCCTTCGGGCTCCTCTCCTGAGACCATCGCCTGGAGGACCTCTTTTGCGCGCGATGTAACATCGGCTTGACTCGCGCGTAGCAGTTATTGGGGAGAGGGATTCGTGCTACAGCCGGCGGAGTCGTCATGGATCGAGCCGTTGGTGCTTGCCCTGTACCGCCCCACGATTCAACTGGCGACCTTGCTCGTCCGTGATTACACCGTGGCTCAAGATATCGTTCAGGAGGCGTTTGTGCGCGTCTGGCTCTCCCCTCGAACACCGCGCGAAATCAACGCGTTTCGCCCCTGGCTTTACAAGACGGTGGTCAACCTGGCCCACGATCATCAGCGCCAGCAGAGCCGGTGGGCCCGTCTTCGTTTCGGCCGGGCGGCATCCGCGGACCCGATGGATGTGGCGGAGGGCCGCGAGGCGGATGCTGTGCTGGGAAGCGCCATTCGGGGCCTGAGCCGGCGCGAGCAGGAGGCCGTGTACATCCGCTTTTTCGAGGACGCCCCTTTCGACGAGGTGGGACGGATCATCGGCGTGCGAACCGGCACGGCGCGGGTCCTTGTCCATCGGGCGCTGGCCAAGCTGCGGCGCCAGCTCGATCCATCTTCCGGAAATGGAGTGACTGAATCATGAGACCGGCAACGATTGAAGAGCGCGTCCGAGGCTACGTCGAGGCCGAGCGGTCACAGATTCCTGTGCCTCCGGTGATCGCATCTCGAATTCTCCATGCGGTCGAGGTCAGTCGGCCTTCTCCTGGCCGTCACCGGTTCGCCTTCTTGCGGGTTGCGGCGGCGGTCGCCGCGATGCTCCTCCTCGGCGTCGGGGTCGCCTGGATCCGCACCGCGCAGTCCCCAGCTGGGCAGGTGATCGGAACCTGGTCGTCTGTCCCGGCCATGGGTTTCGGGCGCGGCTACCATACGGCGACCTTGCTTCCGAACGGCAAAGTTCTTGTCGTCGCCGGAAGCCAGTCGAACCACATCCTTGCGAGTGCGGAACTCTACGATCCCCGGACCCGGACGTGGAGTCCGGCAGGCACACTGAGGATGGCTCGGTCGCTCCATACCGCCACGTTGCTCAACAGCGGAAAGGTGCTGGTCGTTGGCGGCTCACCGATACAGCCGATGTATCTTGGGTCCCTCGCGACGGCCGAACTCTACGACCCCCAGACCAACAGCTGGGCCCTGGCGGCGAGCATGCACACTCCGCGCTCGTACCACACCGCGACGCTGCTGACCGACGGCCGCGTACTGGTTGTCGGTGGAATCGAGGCTACTAATGATGTCACAGGAAGAGTGCTCGCGAGTACGGAGCTGTATGACCCTGTCGCGAATTCTTGGACGGTAGGGATGCCAATGTCGGTGGCCCGGGCGAAACATACTGCGATCCTGCTCGCCGACCACCGTGTGCTCGTCATTGGTGGCACAAACGCCGATTATTTCGCATTCTCCGGTTACTTCCGGACGGCGGAACTCTACGATCCTGCTACGCAGTCCTGGTCGCCGGCGGCCAGCATGAGCTACGCGCGCATCAACGCGACCAGCACGCCGCTCCCGGACGGCCGTGTCCTCGTCGTCGGAGATGACGGCGTCAATGAGCGCACAGCCGAAATCTTCGATCCTATAAGCGGCCAGTGGCTGCCGATTCCCGATCCAGCCGTCGGCCGTGCCGAGCATATCGCGGTCGAGCTTCGGGACGGGACCGTTCTGGTCGCCGGCGGAATCGGCCAAACGAACGCCCAGGTGTTCGACTGGCGTCGGAATGGGTGGTCAAGCGCCGGTGCCCTGACGACGATTCGGGCAAGCGCCACCGCAACCGTACTCGATGACGGTCAGGTTCTCGTGGCCGGAGGGTTCGGCAACCGATCAATACCATGGGCGAGCGCGGAACTCTATGATCCGCACGGCATATCTGCGGCTGGTGTCCTATCGACCCGGTCGGCGACGGCGCCAATTGCGGGAGCGGCGATCATCCTCGTCGTCGCTACCCTGGCGCTGGTCGGCGCTCTGTGGCTCCGCCGTGGCCGCCTGGTCCGGCAGTGGCGCGGCGGCGAGATATGGATTGACTGAGGCCCTTGCCTTGCCTCACATCTGGCAAACTAAGGCGAGTCCCATGGCGAGGTCTCAGGCTGGGCGGAGGGTCGATTGGTTCGCCGCCGGGCTTGGCATGGTGCTCGCGGTGGTCATTCAACTGGTCGGGGGCACCCTGCTCTTTGGCAGTCATCGGGGTCAGCTCGTCTCGCAGGGCTTGCTCACGTTCGCGGCGCTGCTGGCTGGGGGAACGCTCGCCGGCTTCATCGGGCCGGCCGGCGGCGCCGTCTGGAACGGGGTCATCGTCGCGGTCGGCTTCATCATCGTGGAAGAGCTGGCGGGCGCCGTTGGCCCCATCGGCCCGATTGGTTCGGCGGGCCTGGACACGCTCGGGCTCGTCGTCGACGACGTCCTGGTCTTGAGCGGCGGCACAATCGGCGGCGTCATCGCCAGCGTCGCTCGGCGCGAGCGCACCGGGTCGGGTAACGATTCGCCGAGTCATCGCGTTCGATAAGCACATTGACGTCAGCCGGAACGGGAACCGGATCACTGAAAAGGAAGTAAGAAGGATGCAGATGGAGAACGGATCGGTCGAAGCCCTCGGTGCCCGGATCGTCGAGAACGTCGGTCGGGTGCTCGTCGGCAAGAGTGCGGAGATCGAGCTCTGCGCCATTGCGCTGCTGAGCCGTGGCCACATCCTGATCGAAGACGTGCCCGGCGTCGGAAAAACCATGCTGGCCAAGTCGCTGGCGCGCTCCCTTGGGTGCTCCTTCGAGCGCCTTCAGTTCACGCCGGACCTGCTTCCCTCCGACGTCACCGGCGTCAACATCTACAGTCCCTCGACGCAGCAGTTCGAATTCCGCCAGGGTCCGATCTTCACCCAGGTGCTGCTCGCCGACGAGATCAACCGGGCCACGCCCAAGACGCAGTCGGCGCTGCTGGAGGCGATGGAGGAGAAGCAGGTGACGGTCGACGGGACCACCTACCCGCTGCCGCTGCCCTTCATGGTGCTGGCAACGCAAAACCCGGTCGAGTTCGCGGGCACCTTCCCGCTCCCCGAGGCGCAGGTCGACCGCTTCTTGATGCGCGTCAATCTCGGCTACCTCGACGTGGCGCACGAGGTGCAGGTGCTCGACCGTTTTCAGCGGGGGTCGCCGATCGAGCAGCTGGAGGCGGTGGCTTCGGCGGACGAGGTGCTCGGTGGGCAGAGCGCGGTCCAGGAGATCTACGTCGACGACCAGCTGAAGGAGTACATCGCTCGCGTGACGCATCGCACCCGGTCGCACGCCGACATCGGCCTGGGCGCCAGCTCGCGCGGGTCGCTAGGCCTCTTCCGCGGGGCGCAGGCGCGGGCAGCCCTCGAGGGTCGTGACTTCGTCACCCCGGATGACGTGAAGGCGCTGGTGCAACCGGTGCTCGCCCACCGTCTGATCCTCAAAGCCAACGCAGAGCTGCGTGGCCTCACGTCGGCGAAAGTCCTGGCCCAGATTCTGGAAACGGAGCCGGTACCGCCGCCGAGCGTGGTCTCGCGCTTCGGGCGCCGGGTGGCGAGCTAGCCGGGCAAGCGGATGCGGCTGCCGCGTCTTCCCCTGATTACGGCGCTGGCCCTTCTCTTCTTTTTCGCGTACATCACCGGGATCCGGCTCGCCTACAGCCTGCTCTACGCGCTCATTCTTCTTTTTCTCGTGAGCTACCTGTGGAGCCGGCTGGCCGCCGATAACCTGCTGGTGGAACGGACCAGCCCCGAGGGGCAGTACCAGGTGGGTGACCACTTCGAAGAGCACTTCACGATCGAGAACCGCTCCTGGATCCCGGTGCCGCTCATCGAGCTGACGGATTTCTCCAACCTGCCCGGCTACAACCCGGGGCGGGTGTTCAGCCTCAAGGGGCGTCGAACGCGCCGGTGGACGTCGCGGGGTCAATTCAAACAGCGGGGCCTGTTTACCTTTGGCCCGGTCGAGCTGCGCTATGGCGATCCGTTCGGGCTTTTCGCGCGGACCCTGCGCGTCGCCGGCAGCCGGTCGGTGGTCGTCTACCCCGTGGTGCGCCCGGTCGGCGCGCTCGATGCGCTGGCCCCCAGCACGGCCGGCAACGAGCAGCTGCGCGGTCGCGTGCTCGACATTCCGCCGAATGCCACCACCATTCGCGAGTACGTCCCGACCGACAGCGTCAAGCGGATCCACTGGGCGTCGTCCGCCCGACTCGGCCGGCTGATGAGCCGCAGCTTCGAGACACGCGAGGGGGGAGACGCCTGGATCGTCCTCGACCTGCAGGCCTCGGTCCACGCCGGGGAGGCGCCCGAGTCCACGCTCGAATATGCGATGAGCCTGGCCGCGTCGATTGCGGACGCCGGGCTTCGGCGCGGTGGCGCCATCGGTCTGGTGAGCAATGACAGCCGCCTCAGTGTGATCGAGGCCGCGCGCGGCGACCAGCAGCGCAACAAGCTCTTCGAACACTTCACGCTCGCCCAGGCCGACGGCACGGTGCCGCTCGCCACCTTACTGACGTCGCAGCGGCACCAATGGCGGCACCGCGGGGGCCTGATCGTGATCACCCCCTCGGCAGACGAACGGTGGCCGGCCGCGCTGCTGGACCTGGGCGTGCGAGGCCAGCGGAGCCTGATCGTCTATATCGATCCGCGCGGGTTCGGCGGGACCCAGCCGGCGCTGGCGAGCGCCGGCCGCTGGCGCCAGGCGTTGAACTGGTGGATCGTCCGCGGCGCCGATGACCTCGACACCACGGGGGAGCGACCGCTTGCCGCAAGTTAACCCCGCAACCATCACGCTGCTCGTCGTGGCGTTCCTCGGCGCTGCCTGGGCAGCCGGCTTGGTTCGGGGGCATTACGAGGAGGGCCGCGCCACCCTGCGGGTCACTCGGGCGGGTCGGGTGGTTCTCACACTCAATGTGCGCGACACCTGGCTGTTGCTCGCGCTCGCGCTGCTGATGGGTTGGGCGGTCGCGGCCGCGGTCGAGCGGTCGGCGTGGGTGCCGGGCTTCGATACCGACGGCCGGCTGGTTCCGGCGCTGGCACTGACGAGCGTACTCGGCTGGTTCTTCGTCTGTGCTGGCCTTCGTCGCCTCGCCTACGTCATCGCCTCGATGGTGGCGGCGCTGGTGTCGCTCGCGCTGTTGACGCCTTCGCCGCTAACGACCGCCGGGCTGTCGGTCCCGGCATTGCGCAAATGGTCGCTCGACCTGCCTGCGCAAACCAACCTCCTGCTGTTGATGGGTCTGATCTTGATGTTCACCCTTGCCGGCGTTTGGACGAGCTGGTGGATCTTCCGCCGCCACAACGGGCTGGTCGCCCTCCTGCCGACTGGCACCATCCTGGCAGTCGAGATCATCAACGACACCAGTCCCGGCCTGGGTTTCTTTGTCGTCGTCTGGCTGGCGGCGGCGGCTTCCGTCCTGCTTCGGCTAAATTTCGTCGCCCTCAAAGAAAACTGGCGGTCGCGACGCCTGCCGCACGCAGCCGATACTGGCTGGACCTTCGGCGAGGTTGGCGTCGAGGCGACCGTGGGCATTCTTGCCATCGCCTTCCTCATCCTGCCGCCGCTCAGCAGTAGCGACATCAGTGGCGCGCTCATCCCCGGTGTGGTGCACGCCGATCCATTTCATCCCTTCGGCATCGGAAGCGGGTCAGGTCCGGGAGGGGGCATCGGATCGGTCGGCTACAGCGAAACGGTTCGGCCGGGTACGCAGCTGAAAGCGAAGCCGCAGACCGTGATGCGGGTCAGCGGCGACGCCCCGACCTACTACCCGTACTGGCGCGGCATTGCCCTGGCTGGCTGGGATGGGATCCAGTGGTACTCGCTTCCCAGTACCCCGGAAGTTCCGGTGCGCCAGCAACCGCTGGTTGCCGCCGGGGCACCGATCCCTCGGGATGACCTGCCGTCGGACCCGCAACGCATCCAGATCCAGCACGACACGTTCCAGGTGATCGTTCCGCCGGAGCAGACGCTCGCCACCGTTTTCAGTAGCGGCGAGATCATTTCCGTCAACCAACCCAGCAAAGTGCGCGGCATCATGACGTCGGAAGCGGGGCTTCCAGGCTCCGTTCCCGCGCTGGTCAATGTCACCGGCGACAACGTCAACCCCAGTACCTTCGATACCGTCGACCAGATCCACTTCGCTAATCGGGTGCGCGCGCCATACACCTTCAGCGTCACGGAAGCTGTTCCGAACGCGGCGGTGGACGAGCTCCAGAGCGCGGGCACAGACTATCCGGCCTGGACCGCCCCATACATCAGCCTGTATGCGGGCGGCGTGAGCGCCAAAGGGTACTCCACCGGTCGCGATGCGGACATCGCCGCCCTGGCCCAATCGATCGTGCACGCTGCGAAGGCGACCACCCCCTACGACCAGGCCAGGGCGATCGAGTCCTGGTTCCAGGAAAAGGGACGCTTCACCTATACATTGCTCACGCCGCAGGCGCCGACCGGCGTGCGGCCGCTCGACTACTTCCTCTTCACCAGCCAGAAGGGCTTCTGCCAGGACTTCTCGACGGCCATGAACGTCATGCTGCGCACCCTCGGGATCCCCAGCCGCCAGATGAGCGGCTTCGGGCAGGGGATCCTCGATGACAAGAGCCACCAGTACATCGTCAACGCGGTCGACGCCCACAGTTGGGTCGAGGTTTTCTTCCCTGGCTACGGCTGGATCCCGTTCGAGCCGACTCCCGACAACGTCAATGCTCCGATCAGCCGGCCTTTGACCCGTGCGTTGCTCAATGCCCCGAGCCCGCCGTCGACCGAGGCGACCGCCCGTCCGCGGCCGATCCCAACGGAGCCGGTGGTGGACACTGGTGGATCGACATCGAACGGTGCCTTCCCCAATATCTGGCGCCAGGCACTGCTAGTCGGAGCCGCGGTCCTTGTTCTCCTGATCATTGGCATCCTGCTGGCGGCGCGCTGGCTGTTGGCGGTCAAAGACGTCCCTCGCATCTGGCGCCGCCTGCTCTTCCTGGGCGACCGGCTCAAAGTCCCGCGCCACCGCGGCGATACCCCGCAGGAATTCGCCGGTCGGCTGGCGACCTACGTGCCACCGCTCGACGAAGACGTGCGGCGCCTTGCCAACCTCTACACCCGGGCCAGCTTCCGCCGCGAGGGCCTTTCAGCGGATGAGCTCGCTGAAGCGCGCCACGCGTGGCACCGCATCCGCGGCAGCTATACCGGCCTGGTGGTCGGCGCCTGGCGTGACGCGCTGCGTCGCGGCCGGGTGGTCAGCGCAGAGGAAGGTGCAGCGTCAGAAAATCCCGAGCCATCACGGCGCCGTTGACCGACCCGTCCGCGCTCAAGTGGGTGATGATGAAGCGGGTCGATGGGTGCCGCTCCATCAGGTCCTCGACTTCCTTGCGTCCGAGGTGGAGCTCGCCACCCTCGTCGTCGGGGTAGGTCATCTCGGCGATCACATGATCGGAGGCCGCGACCAGCGCCTCGAGCTCCGCTGACATTTCTGCGTCCCCGCTGTACCCGAGGCGCACGCCGTCGCGCTCGATAGTGAAGCCCAGGCAATTGAGCTCATCGACGTGCTGCATGCGAAACGCACGGGCGCGGCTTCCGTCGACCTCGAAGGCGTCCCCACCGGCGAGTTCGTGCACGGTCAGCTGCAGCCGCTCCCAGCTCAGACGGCGCATCTTTTCGCCCCAGGCAAAGTCGAGCAGCTGCTCGATGTAGGCGGTGGTCCCGACGGGACCGAAGATGGTGAGTGGCGATGATGGGTTGTGGAGCAGCACGCGGCCCAGGATCAGCCAGGCGAGCCCGAAGGTATGGTCGGCATGAAAGTGGCTCAGCACTACCGCCTTCGGCTCATCGAGCGAGACGCCGGCCTTTGGTAGGTGGACGGTCAGCGGGGCACCGGCATCCAGCAGGATGGTCCGGTCGAGCAGGATGCTGGCGTTGTACGCGTGGGGGGAGAAGGCCGAACCGGTCCCAAGGAAGGTGACCTCCACTGACGTGACGGTAACAAATGTCGAGTACAGTGCAAATCATGAGCGCGGTGGAGAAAGTGCGACTGACGAGTTGGTCGCACGGAGCGGGTTGAGCCTGCAAGATCGGTCCTGAGGACCTGGCTCAGGTCTTGAGCCACTTGCCGAATCGGCTTGACAACCCCGACGTCCTGGTCGGGCAGGAGACGGGCGACGATGCCGCCGTCTACCGGCTGCGGCCGGACCTTGCCCTGGTCGTGACCACCGACTTCTTCACGCCCATCGTCGACGACGCCTACACCTTCGGGGCGATCGCGGCCGCCAACGCGCTGAGCGACATCTACGCGATGGGTGCGCAGCCGTTGCTGGCGGTCAACCTCGTCGCCTTCCCCATCAAAGAGCTGGGGCCGGCGCTGCTGGCCGACATTCTGCGCGGCGGCCTGGACAAGGTCCGCGAGGCGGGCATCGATATCCTGGGCGGCCACAGCATCGACGATCACGAACCGAAATACGGGCTTGCCGTGACCGGCACCGTTCACCCCGACCGGGTGCGTCGCAATCGCGGCGGCCGGCCGGGCGACCGGCTGGTGCTGACCAAGCCGCTGGGCACTGGCGTCATCACCACTGCCATCAAGCATCAGGTGGCGCCGCCGGAATCGGCCGCGGCGGCCATCGAGGGCATGCTCCGGCTCAACCGCGACGCCGCCGACGCGATGGCGACGGTCGACGTGCACGCCGCCACCGACGTCACCGGCTTCGGCCTGCTGGGGCACCTCCATTCCATGGCGCGCGCCTCGGGGGTCGCGGCGCTCATCGAGGCGGCCTCGGTCCCACTCCTTCCGGGCGCCGAGATGCTGGCAGAGGCCGGGGAAGTCCCGGGCGGCACCCGATCGAACGAGCGCTTTCTGGCCTCGCGGGTCCGCTGGCCGGCGCACCTGTCGGCGGCGCGCCAGACCCTGCTCTGCGATGCCCAGACCTCCGGCGGGCTGCTGCTGGCAGTCCCTGAGACCGAGGTGGAGCGCTTGCTTAGTGCGCTGACGCGGAAAAGGGTGACCGGCGCCGTCGTCGGCCAGCTGACGGAGGGGGACGCGGGCTCGATCATGGTCGTCTGAGGCCGCTGCGGCCGGTGACGATACCGCAACGAGTTGCCGCGGCCATGCAACGTCAGGTTCAGGGCAACATACGCTCGGGCCCCGATCGTACGTATTAGAAGCTGAATATGTCCGCGCCTGTCTTTGGGAGCCCCCATAATGTCACCCTGTGCAGCCACTCGGTAAGGCGGCGTCCGACGACGACCGCCCTCTCATCGAGCGGGTTCGCCGAGGCGACCAGGACGCGGCCCGAATCCTCTTCGAACGCTATTTCGACCGGATCTACAACTATGTCTACGCTCGCCTCGGGAGGGCGGAGGACGCGGAGGATCTCGCCATCGATACCATGACCCGCAGCCTCACCCGGCTGGATCTCTTCCAGGACCAGGGCGTTGCCTTCTCCTCCTGGGTCTACCGGATCGCGCACAACGCGACCATCGACCATTACCGCCGCCAGGGCAAGGCCACGCTGGTCCCGCTGGAGTCCGCGACGATGCCGGTGTCGGCGGACCCGTCCGAGCTTGCCGTCGAGCAGCTGTCCAACGAGGACCTGCACGAAGCCTTGCGGGCGTTGACCGACGAGCAACAGCAGGTGCTGATTCTCCGGTTCTTCCAGGACCTGACGGCAGCCCAAGCGGCCCAGATCATGGGGAAATCCGTAGGTGCGGTGCAGGCACTGCAGCACCGGGCGCTGGGCTCGCTCGAGCGCGCCCTGCACGGGAGGACAACCAATTGATGTCTGAAATGGAGCGGCTGGAGCGACTGGCCGAGCGGCTACGCGCGGTTGACCCGGTGATGCCATCGCCCGGCGCCAAGATTCGCGGTTGGAACCTGGTGCTCGCCGCGGTCGAGCAATCGGCGACCGCCCGCAAGCGTACCCATCCGGTCCGCCGGCTGGTGCTCGCGGCCGTGGCCGCCGCGGTGCTGCTGGTGGCCGGCGCCGTCGCCGCGTCGGCCGACAGCCTCCCGGACTCGGCGCTCTATCCGCTGAAGGGCGTGGTGGAGAACGTGCGCGGAGCGCTCGCCTTCAGCCCCTCGGACAAGCTCGCCTACCATCTCGACCTCGCGCGGACCCGCCTCACCGAGGCGGAGGCCATGATCGCCCGTCACCGCCTCGACCTCGCCGGGCAGGCGCTGAGCGGCATGAATGACCAGCTCAACGAAGCCGCACTCGTGGTCCAGTCGGAACAGCAGAGCGATCCCGCACTGGCGGCCAGCCTGGAGAACCGCCTCGTCCAGGCGATTGCCACGCACGACCAGCAGCTCGCCGGCCTGCAGGGCCAGGTGACCAACCCGACGGCCGTCGCTGCGATCACGCAGGCCCGGGACCGCGCCGCCCAAGCCCTGCAGACATCCAGCGGCAAACCGAGCGCCTCCCCCGGCAACGGTAAGGGCCCGAGCAACTCGCCCCACCCGACACCGAAGCACTAGCCGCAACCCGCTCGACTCGCCCCGGTAGCATGGCCGGGATGCCGCGCCTTCGAGCCCTCGTGATCGTTACGGCAATCGCCCTCCTGGTCCTGGTCCTCGACCAGGCCACCAAGGCTTGGGCCCGCGGCGGATTGACGCCGGGACGCCAGGTTACCGTCTTCGCCGGATGGCTCTGGTTCCGGCTCGCCAGCAACACGGGCGCCACGCTGGGGCTGGGCAGCGGCCACAATGAGCTGTTCGCGGCGCTGGCGTTGATCATCGTCGTGGCGATCGTGGTGCTCGCGCTGCGCGGGAACGTCGGCGGCGTCCTCGGGCTCGCGGCGCTCGGCGCGATCGCCGGTGGGGCCGTCGGCAACCTGGTCGACCGAGCCCGGCTGGGCGGCGTGACCGACTTCATCGAGGTTCGTTACTGGCCAACCGACTTCAACCTCGCCGACGCGGCGATCCGCCTCGGGGTCGTGCTTTTCTTGCTCGCCCTGCTGCTGGACTGGACCCGCCGGCCTCGCCGCGTTAGTGTTGGCGCAGGGAGGGAGCGTTGACAGCTCAAACGACCCATGTCCGCGAGATGGCGGCCAACCTGCTGTTGGGGCGGGCGCTGCAGGCACTCGACGCCGCGGGCGGCATGGTCGTCTTCTGGGATGCCGAGGGGCGGTGGCAAAAAGACGCGTTCACCCTGGCCGGGCGGCCCGACCGGCTGGAAGAGCTGGCGCCGGTGCTCGAAGCCCTCCTCGAATGGACCCTCTACTCTGAGAAACCCGCGGCCATCGACGACCTTCAGCGCAGTCGTTGGGCCCGGCACCTCCTCCAGGGGGCGGAGCCGCCGGCCGGCGCGGTTGCCGCCACGCCAATGGCCCAACGCGGCACCATCTGGGGGGCGGTCGCGGTCTATCGCGCGGATCCAGTGTTGGGGTCGATCGACCTGCTCGGCGAGCTTGCCGAGCTGGCGACTGAACCCCTTAGCTCGATGGGATCCAGCCGTCCTGAAGGCATCGTATAACCGGCTTTCGTCCCGGGCGTCCGTATCATGAGCGCGAATGCGCGCTGAACAATCGAGGCGTCGTCTGGCGGCGCTGCGCCAGCGGCTGCTCGATCTCGAGCTCGACGCCCTGGTCGTGACCTCACCTGAGAACATCCGCTACCTTTCCGGATTCACCGGCAGTCTCGGTTACTTGATCATCGGCAAGGACGCCGCCGAAATCCTGGGGGACAGCCGCTACTGGCTCCAGATGGAAGCCGAGGCACCGGCCTTCAGGCTGATGCCCTCGGGGCCGTCGCACGGCCTCTGGGCGCTGATCGCGGAGCGGCTCAAAGCCCTGGGGCTGCGGCGGGTCGGCTTCGAATCTTTTCACCTGACGTTCGATCAGCACCAGCGACTCTCCGCCGCTCTTCCACCCGAGCCAACCCTGGTAGCTACCTCAGGTCTGGTCGAGGAGCTGCGAATCGTGAAGGAAGCCGAGGAGGTCGAGCTGCTGCGCGCGGTGGCCTCAATCGCCGGTCGCGCCTTCGATCGCGTCCGTTCCGCCATCCGGCCGGGGCTCCGCGAGCGCGATGTCGCCTTCCTACTGGAGCAGACCTTCCGCGAGCTCGGAGCCGACGGTCCAGCCTTCGAAACCATCGTGGCCGCCGGGGAGCGAGGTGCCCTGCCGCACGGCCGCGCGTCCGATCGGGTCCTGTTGCGGGGGGACATGGTGGTGGTTGACTTCGGCGCCATCGCCGCCGGCTACCACAGCGATGCCACCCGAACGATCGTGATTGGTGAGCCGACCCCGGAGCAGGCCCGCGTGATCGAGGCGGTGCGCCAGGCGCAGCTGACTTCGATTGCGCTGATGAAACCTGGAGTGACCGCGGACGAAATCGACCGGCGGGCGCGCGAGGCGCTCGCCGGCGAGGAACACGCCTTCGGCCACGGCCTGGGGCACGGGATCGGGTTGCAGGTGCACGAGCGGCCCTTCCTGTCACCCACCGACCACACCGCGCTGCGGGCCGGCATGGTCATCACCAACGAGCCTGGCATCTACATCCCGGGCTGGGGTGGCGTTCGTCTGGAGGAAATGGTGCTGATCACCGAGACGGCGCCTGAGGTCCTGACGTCGGCCTCTTATGAGATCGGCATCGAATGACGCCCGCTGAGGCGTTGCGCGAAAAGCTCGAAGTCTCCGTTTTCGAGGACGACCTGTTCGGCGAGAACTGCTACGTGATCCGGCGGCGCGACACGGTGGCCGCACTCGCCGTCGATCCGGGACTGCAGCTGGATCAGGTGTGGCAGCACATCGAGTCGGAAGGGCTGACCCTCGAGTACATCCTCGTGACGCATGGCCATATCGATCACGTCGCCGGCGTCCCGGCGCTGCACGCGCAGACCGGTGCCCCGATCGCGATGCACACCGACGACCTCGCCATCCTCGACTGGGAGACGATTGCGCAGTACCCGTTCGTGCCGCGGGGCTTTACGGCGTTCTCGATCGACACGACGCTGACCCACGGGACGACACTCGCCTTCCAGGACCTCAGCCTGCGCGTCCTCCACACGCCCGGGCATACGCAGGGGTCCGTCTGCTTTCTCTTTGGCCTCGACTGCTTTGCGGGGGACACCCTGTTCCAGCGCGGCATCGGCCGGACCGATCTTCCGGGTGGTGACACGCGCAAGATCGTCTTCTCGATCCAAAACGTGCTCTACGCCTTACCGCCTAAGACCGTGGTGTACCCGGGCCACGGGCCCGCCACCACGATCGAGGAGGAGAAGCTGCTCAACCCGTTCGTTCCGGGCGCCTGACGGTGAGGATCGCGTCGCTCTTGCCCAGCGCGACGGAGATCGTCTGCGCCTTGGGACTCGAGGAGAGCCTGGTGGCCGTCACACACGAGTGCGATTTCCCGGAGTCGGTCAGGACCAAGCCCGTCGTTACCCACAGCGTGCTCGATGGGAAGGGCAACAGCGGGCACATCGACCGGCACATCCGCGAGCTGGTCCACCAGGGAAGCAGCATCTACACGCTGGATGCCGACCGCCTGGCAACGCTGCACCCCGATGTCATCCTCACCCAGGAGCTCTGCGAAGTGTGCGCCGTGTCCTATCCCGTCGTGGAGCAGGCTGCCCGGCGCAGCTCGACCCCGATGCAGCTGGTCTCGCTCGAGCCCCAGCAGCTTTCTGATGTCTTCGAGCACATCCGGCTGGTTGGCCGCCTCGCGGACTGTCAAGCGGAGGCGGAGCTGGTGGTTGCCGCGCTCGAAGACCGGATTCGCGAGGTGCACGAACGTGTCCGCAAGGAGCCGGTGCGGCCGGTTGTGATCCTGGAGTGGATCGATCCGCCGTTCAACGCTGGCCACTGGACGCCGGGGCTGGTCCAGATAGCGGGCGGCCGCGACCTGCTCGGGATCGCAGGTCGACCAGCGCACCCCATCGAATGGAAAGCCGTGATCGATGCGCACCCCGCCGTGCTCGTCGTCTCCGCCTGCGGGCTCTCCCTCGAGCGCAGCCTGGCCGAGGCTGACGCGACGCTGAGCCAATCAAGCGGGCTCGCCGGCGAGACCTGGGTGGTCGATGGCAACGCCTTCTTCAGTCGGCCGGGACCGCGGCTGGTGGACAGCGTCGAGATCCTCGCCGGCATCCTCCATCCCTCGGTGATCGACTCGCCACCGTCGACCGCCGCTCGACGCCTTCGCTAGCCGCCGAACATAAAGCGGAAGAAGATCGCCGCCACCAGGATCACGACCACGCCGCCGCCCAGTAGCAGCGCAACCGCGGCCACTGTAAATCCGATAGCCCGGCCGAACGCCAGCCGCAGCTCATCCTCGTCCGACGCAGGCCCGGGGTTCCCGCTCATCGCTGCCTCAACTCGCGGCCGGCCGCCTCTTCGGGCGCAGGCTTGAACGGGCCGTGTGGCGGGCCCAGGTCGTCGAGCGTCCATCGATCCACCATGGTGAGCGCCTCCTCGAGCTGCTGCGCCAGCGCCGCCGGCACCGCTCGGCGGTCGTAGACCGCGATCTTCTCCGATCGTAAGCGCCGCGTCTGCGTCGCCGGGTCGTCCACCCACCAGACCGCGCTGACGTCGAGCACGTGGCCGGTCCGCTCCCGATAGCTGATGGCAATCACGGCCTCACCGCCGAGCCGCCGCGCGAAGCGCAGTTCCCAGGCGGGCTTGCCGCGACGGTATCGCTCGATCAGCAGGCCTTGCTCCTGGGCAAAGGCTTCGATGGCGGGCGCGACCGCGCGAAAGGCATCGACGATTTCGGCAGGAATTGGAGATAGCCGGGTCGATGGTGTCACCGGGCCATTGTAGATTTGGGGATATGCGTGAACAGACAGCCGATCCGGCTGACAAGATCCTGAGGTCGGCGCGGACGATCGCGGTCGTGGGCCTGAGTGCCAACCCGCGCCGGCCGAGTTATGGTGTCGCGCGCTACCTGCAACGCGCCGGCTACCGCATCATTCCGGTGAACCCCAACGTCTCAGAGGTTCTCGGGGAGCGAGCCTACGCCTCGTTATCGGAGTTACCAGGACCGGTCGACGTCGTCGAAGTCTTTCGCCGGTCCGAGTTCGCGGGTGCCATCGTCGACGAGGCGATCGCCATCGGGGCTGCCGCGGTCTGGCTCCAGGATGGCGTCGTGGATGAAGCGGCGGCCGAGCGCGCGAGGACGGCCGGACTCGACGTCGTCATGGACGACTGCATGATGCGCCGCCACGCCGGCGGGTTCTAGGCCCGCTCGCGCAAACGGTGCTCGGCGATCTCCTCGGCGGCGCGACGGTTCGAGACCCGTTCGCGGCGGGCTCGGTCGAGCAGCTCTCGCGTGGTGGTTCGGAGCTGCCGGCTGGTGACGCCGAAGATGGAGTCGAGGGTAGGCTCAAGCCGTTTCTCCAAGAGGCCGCAGAAAAGAAAGGCCGCCGCCGCGTTGGCGACGAAGTCCGGCAGGATCGTCGTGCCGCGCCGCTCGAGTTCCATCTCCGCGTCCCGAGTCAGCGGGTTGTTGGCCGCCTCGACCAGCAGGCGGCACCGGATGCTCCCCTGGTTGTCCGACCGGATGGCATGGCCGATGGCGGCGGGGATCAGGATGTCCACCGATTGTTCCAGCCACGCCGGCTCCGGCTCGCGGCGGGCGCGCGCCGGCAGGCGGGACCGATCGATGCGGCCGTAGCGATCGCGGATGGAGAGGAGGTATGGAACATCGAGCCCGTT
The DNA here is from genome assembly GCA_035602395.1 of Candidatus Acidiferrum sp. Taxonomy (GTDB): domain Bacteria; phylum Chloroflexota; class Dormibacteria; order CF-121; family CF-121; genus CF-13. The sequence goes on along the minus strand of DATNMH010000005.1, from coordinate 23,691 downwards.
CTCGTCGACGATCGCGCCCTCGATGTCCGCGACCGCCACCAACCGGACGCCCTCTCGATCGAGGTAGCGCGCGGCCGCGCCACCGACATTGCCGAATCCCTGCAGCGCGACGGTGGCACCGCGCAACGGCAAGCCGAGCACGCCGGCGGCTTCGACCGTGCATTCCGCCACGCCATAGCCGGCGATCAGCTCGGTGATGGGGATCCCCTCGGTGGTCAGCGCGAGCGCCTGCCGGACCCGGTTGAGGCCGGCGCCGCCCTCCGTCTTGAAGCCCGCCTGCAGCGGATGGGTCAAGCCGACCAGCTGGCAGGCGGCGATGATGTCGTCCTCGCGGGTGCCGAGGTCGGCCCCGGTGGCGTAGCGCTCGGCGATGAAGGGGCGAATGGCCTCGATGAAGCCGCGCAGCACCGCCGGCGCTTGCGGCGAGGATGAGTCGAAGTCGATCCCTGATTTCGCGCCCCCATAGGGGATGTCGAGGACGGCCATCTTGTGCGACATGGTGCGGGCTAGGTCGGTGACCTCATCCACGGTGACCCCGGGACGCATGCGAATGCCGCCCGAGCACATGCCGCCGATCAGCCGATCGATGACGAACCATCCGCGGGCGCCCGTTTCCGGGTCGTGCCAGTCGCTGACGAGATAGGGCGCGTTCCGCGCCGAGGTCAAAAGACCCGACCTCCCAATGGCACCTCGACGCTTGGCTCGAGCAGCACGACGGCGCCGTCGGGATCGGGGACGCCCAGGACCAGCACCTCCGAGCGCACCGGACCGATTTGCCGTGGTGGAAAGTTGAACACCGCGATCACCAGCCGCCCGCGCAACTCGTCGGGGCGGTAATGAACCGTCAGCTGCGCGCTCGAGCGGCGGATTCCAAGCGGTCCGAAATCGATGCGCAGCTTGTAGGCGGGCTTACGGGCTTCGGGAAAAGGTTCGGCTTCGAGGACACGGCCGACGCGCATGTCGACGCGCTCGAAGTCCGAGAGGTCAATGGTGGCTGCCTCGCCCAACATTGCCTAGTGTAGTGTGCCCAACGTATGCCGCTCACGCCGCAGGAGATGCGAGCGCTGTATCCGATCGCCACGCGGTATGCCTACCTCGATCACGCGGCGAATGCACCACTGGCGACGCCGGTGCGCTCCACGATGGAGGTCTACCTCGCCCGCATGACGGAGGAGCCGTTCGACCTGGCGCACTGGGAACGGCTGCGCAGCCAGGTGCGCACGCGCATCGCGGAGTTGCTATCCGTTGGTCCGGAATCGATCACCTTTACCAAGAACACAACGGCGGGTCTGGGCCTGGTCGCCGCCGGCCTCGATTGGGAGGCCGGCGACAATATCGTCGGCGTCCATCGCGAGTTCCCCTCCAACATCTATCCATGGATGGGACTCAAGCGAAAGGGCGTCGAGCTCCGGCTCTACCAGCCAGAACAAGGTCGGATCGATGTCAAGGCCGTGGTCCGGCTCTGCGATCGGCGCACGCGCGTGCTGGCGATCAGCGCCGTCCAGTTCTGGAGCGGGTTTCGAACCGACCTTGGCGCCCTGGGGACGGCGCTTCGAGGGCGCGACACCATGCTCGTGGTCGACGCGGTGCAAGCGGTCGGCGGCCTCCAGCTGGACCTGTCGCGGACACCCGTCGATTTCCTGGCGGCCGGCGCGCACAAGTGGTTGCTCGGTCCCATGGGTGCGGGCTTTGCCTACGTCGGACCGCGGATGCTCGACCGACTGAACCCGGTGACCATCGGACCGGAGAGCGTGGTCCGCGAGCGGGAATACGTCGATTACGATCTCACGTTCAAGCCCGGCGCCCGCCGCTTCGAGGAGGCCGCGCCGAATTATCCGGGCATCCTGGGCATGGGAGCCGCCGTCAATCTCCTGCTGCGGTGCGGAGCGCCCGTGGTCGAAGACGTCGTGCTGCGACTCGCCGACCGGCTGCGTGACGAGCTGCCCAGTCGCGGCTACGAGCTGGTAGCGAAACCCACGGTGCCATCCGAACGTTCCGGCATCGTGTCCTTTCGTCATCCACGGATGGTGCCGGCCGAATTGCATACCCGCCTGCGCGAGGCGGGCGTCATCATCTCACTGCGCAGTGACTTCTTGCGGGCCTCGCCCCATTACTACAACAGCGACGAGGACCTCGACCGCCTCCTCGAGGCACTGCCGCAGTGACCCGCTGGCAAAAGGTCAAGCGCGAGCTCGGCCGAGAAACCCAACCGGTCGACACGATCGTGCGCTTGATCATCCTGGAGCGCGCCATCCGTGGCAGCCTGGTGTTCATTCTCGGCGTCGCCTTGCTGACGCGGAGCCGCAGTGTGGTGTCGCTGGTCCGCCAGTGGGTAGCCGAGCTCGACGTCAACCCCGAGCGCCGGCTGATTCCACGGATCCTGGGCACGGTGCTTCGCCCCGTCGGCCAATTTTCAACGCGAACCGTCGTGCTGATCGGGATCGGCGCGCTGCTCTTCGGAATGCTGGAACTGACGGAAGCGATCGGACTGGCACGCCGCCGGCGATGGGCCGAGTACCTCACGGTGATCGCCGGGTGCATCGGTATCCCGTTCGAAGTCTCCGAAGTGCTCAACCGCCAGACGCCGGTCCGCATCAGCATCCTGTTGATCAACGTGGCGATTGTGATCTACCTCGCCTGGCAGAAGCACCTCTTTGGCCTCCGCGGCGGGATCGCCACGGAAACCGAAACGAGTTAGCGGCGCGAGGCGGACCCGGTCAATGGGATGCCGACGCCGGCCACACCCAGCGGCTCGGCGTGGCGCGTGAGCATGCCGACCACGAAGCCGAGCACGCGATCGGCCGACGGGCCGTCCGAGATGGTGGCGAGCAGCGTCGGCTCGGGAGTCTTGAAGGCGCCGAGCAGGCCGGCGCGGGCGGCACGGGTGAAGCTCGGGGTGCCGGCCGGGACGAACGTCACTTTGATCTTGGTGTAGCGATCGCCGGCATGGATCAGGGTGAAGGGCGCTAACTTCTGGATCTGCCAGGCGCGGATCTCTTCATTCTTCAGGCGCCGCTTCAGGGTGGCGATGAACTTCTTGCCGCCCGGATCGTTGTCGGCGTAGATGGCGACCTGCACGCCCACATGATACATGCGGGAAATCCCGCAACCCTAGACATCGACGTTTGAGCGGCTAGGTCTTGCCGAGGTTTTCGAAAAAGCGCCGCATCGCCGCCCGAACCGGTTGGGGCTCGCCCGGATGGTCGAGGCTGCTGGCGACCGCATCCTCGCCGCGCAGGGTCCGCAGCTCGGCCCGGTTTTGCTGCCAGACGACCCAGACGCGCTGCACGGCGGTGAAGTTGGTGCCGACGGCTAGGATCAGCAGCGCCACCGTCAAGGGCGACCAGGACCCGACCCTGATGCCGATCGATTCGAGCAGCAGGCCGGCGACGATGATCACGACCCGCTCGGGCCGCGCGAGGATGCCCACGTCGCAGGTGAAGCCGAGGCTCTGGGCGCGGGCCCGCACGTAGCTCACCAGGAACGATCCGGCCATTGCGATCAAGACGAGAATGGGCCTGAATCCGTCGTGCTGCTGGAGGAAATAGATGAGGATGCCGAGGTAGACGACGCCCTCCGAGTAGCGGTCGACCGTCGAGTCGAGAAAGGCCCCGTAACGGTAGACCTTGCCCGAAGCGCGGGCGAGCGCCCCGTCGAAGATGTCGAAGAAGCCGGCGACCATCAACACCAGGCCGCCGATGAGCAGCTGGTTGACGGCGACCAGGCCGGCGCCGACGCCGGTGATCAGCAGGCCGAAAAGCGTCAGCATGTTGGGCGTGATCGGGGATTCGCGGAAGATGCCGAGGCCGCGCTCCGCCCAGCGGCGCACCCAGGCCTGGAATTTCTGGGTAAACATCAGCGCGGGCTCAGGCTCGGCTCGAGCCGAACCGAGGGCGCCGGCTGCGCCTGGTCTTTTGCCTGCTTGTAGACGTCGGTGACCTCGTCGATGACGCGTTCCCAGTCGTAGCGGCCGGCGGTGAGGATCCCGGCCTGCCCCATCTCCTGGCGCAGCGCGGCGTTGTTGATCAAAGTCTGCAGCGCGTACTCCAGCTGGCGGCGGCTCTTGCGTTCGACGAGCAGGCCTTCGCGGCCGTGGGTGACGACTTCGCGGAAGCCGTCGATGCTGGTGGCGACGATTGGCTTCCCGGAGGCCATCGCCTCCAGCAGGACGATGCCAAAGCTCTCGTCCCCGGTCGCCGGGCTGCAGAAGATGTCGCAACTGGCGTAATACCGAGGCAGCTCTTCCGGCGAGACGTAGCCGGCCATCACCACGTCGTCCAGCTGTTTGCGCGCCAGGAAGTTGCCATACCAGCGTCGCAGCGGCCCATCGCCGACAATGATCAGCCGCAGCTTCGGATACTGCGGTTTCAGCTGGGCAAAGGCGCGCAGCAGGTAGCCGAGCCCCTTGCGGTACTCGAGCCGGCCGACGAACAGCAGGTTGACCATGCCGTCGCGTAGCTCCGGGTAGGGCGGCTGATTCTGGAAGCGGCTGACGTCGATGCCGTTCGGAATGACCCGGTAATCGCCCGGGAAATAGTGCCGGACGAACTCGCGCGCCGGGTTCGAGACGGCGATCCGCATATGCAGCCGGCGCACGTATCGCTTGAGCAGCGGCTTGCCGTAGTAGTAGCCGACGTTGGAGCGGGCGAAGGCGTGGAAGGTGCCGACGTTGATGGTCTTGGAGTAGCGCAGGGCTGTCACCGGTAGGACCGGCATCAGCGGCTCGTGGTAGTGGATCACGTCGAAGCCACTGTCACGGACGTAATGCTTGATGCGGTTGGTGAGGTGCAGGCTGACCGTGATCCGGGCGACCGAGCCGTGCATCGGGATAGGGAAGGGGCGGCCAACCCGGATGAAGTCGCTGTCGCGATCCGCTAATTCACGGTCCGAGCACGGCGCGAACACCGTGACATCGTGCCCGCGCCGCCGCAGCCCCGCGGCCAGGTGACGGACATGCTCGGTGACACCACCGGGGTGTGCGTAGTCGTAGGCGGACACGAGGGCGATCTTCATCGCTTCGATTCGCTTCCCTTCATCGAATCAGCCTCTGGCGAAGGCGCGAACAGCGGACCGTCCCATGCGAGCCCAGTTGCGGCCGATCCGCCGGAACTTGAGCTGCGCGATCCGGCGATGCGTGATGAAATCCCAGTACTCGCCGAAGGCCTTGGTCTGGCTGCTAAGGATGGCCTTGCGCATGTCCTGCGCGGTCTTACCGGGAAAGGCGGTGAACCCGGTGCCGATTCCCTCCAGGTGGTGGCTGTCGGAGCAGCCGACCTCCGGCAGGTGGAACTTCGTCCGGTTGAGCCGGTCGATCTTGGCGGCGCAGGTTCGTCCCGCGACCGAGGGGTTGAAGGTCTCGACCGCGTCGAAGTAGATCTCGGGGGATGCGTTCTTCATGATGCCATCGAAGGAGCGAAAGCCGATGCTGCGGGTCAGCATGGAGAACGGATGGACAGCAATCGCCAGCCCGCCCTGCTCGTGGATCTTGGCGATGGTCCAATCGAGCGGCCGCCACATCGGGATCGGCTTATCGATGAACAGGCCCAGCAGGTGACCGTGGAGCGTTGTGATCTCGCAGCCGGGGAGGATCTCGAACTTGTACTCGTTGGCCAGCTCCATCGCCTGGTAGCTCCCGGTGAGCCGATCATGGTCGGTGATAGAGATCACGTCCAGGTCGGTGCGATCGCGAACGTAGTTCAGCACCTCCCGGACGGTGGCCGTCCCGTCGTTGAGGGACGTATGCATATGGAAATCCGCTTTGCCCACGAACTCCTCCTTAATCGCCCACAGCGGCTTGTGCCGGCGGTGACGGAATGGTGACGACCGGGACGACGGGCTCCTCCGGCCAGATGGGCTCGAGGACGTGCCACTGGTCGGGATACTTCTTTATATACCGTTCAAACGTCGCCAGGATCTGTTCCATGGCACTTCGGACGTCGGCGGCGTGATCTTCACTTGGGGTGAGAAACATGGGTGTGTCGCCGATGGCGATGTAGGCGTCGTTCTCGTCGCGGATGCAGTAGGCCGGCAGGATGGGGGCGCCGGTCTTTAGCGCGATCTCGACCGGCCCGGTCGGAAAGGACGTGAGGCGGCCGAAGAACTTGAATCGCTGGCCGGTGTTCAGGATGTCCCGATCCATCGCGAGCACGACCATCCGGTGATCTTTGAGCATCCTCATGATGTCGCGAGCCCCGGTCCGGCTCAGCGGGATGATCCGGAGGTTCATTTTCGAGCGGACCCGCGAGACGTGATCGAAGAGCCGGCGCGGTTCGATCTGCTCGACCATGACCCCGATCTCGCCGAAGGTGGCGGCCCAGCTGGCGGCGGCCAGCTCCCACGATCCCATGTGCGGCGCGACCACGATCACGCCCAGGCCACGCGCCATCGCCGCGTCGAGGTTGTCCAACCCATATGGGGTCAAAAGCCCGCCGAGCCGCCGGCGGTCCATCCGGGGAATCTTGAAGAAGTCGATCCAGGCCTTGGTGTAGTTCAGCCAGTTGCGCCAGGCCAGCTTGCGAAGCTGGGGGCCGGGCATTTCTGGAAACACGTGGTGCAGATTCGATTCGAGAGCCTTCCGCTGACGGGCGAGGAGCGGAAATGCGATCGTGCTGGTGATGACTCCGATGGCGTAGGCAAGCCGGCGCGGCAGCCGGGCAATCACACCCTCGATCAGCCGAAAGCCGAGGTAGGTGATCACGACGGGTCGAGCACCGGTTCCATGGGCGAGCCGGGGGGCTGCGGCGCTGGCTCGAGGCGCCAGACGGGGAGGAAGACCAGCCATTGGTCGGGTTCGCGGCGGATGATGCGCTCGAAGAATTGCACGATCCGCTCGGTGGTCACCTGGATGTCACGCGGCGTGTCGCCCGTCCGGCTGACCTCGATGGGCGCCTCGATCTCGGCGACGTAGACATTATCGGTCTGGCGCCGGCACCAGACCGGCAGAATCGGCGCGCCGGTCTTCAACGCGATGGCCGCCGGCCCCGACGGGAAGAGCGCCGGCCGGTTGAAGAAGGGCACCCGGACGCCACGTTCACCACTGTACAGGTCGCTCGCCAGAGCCACTAGCTCGTTGCGAGCCAGCGCCTTGAGGATCTGCCGGGGGCTACCAGGACCCAGGGGGATCATTTTCATTCCGATCCGCTCGCGCGACGCGATCATCAGCTCGTTGATGCCGCCGCTCGGGAGATCGCTCGTCACGGCGCTGATGGGATACCCGTAGACCGCCGCCGCGGCGGCCAGGATGTCCCAGTTGGAGACGTGCGCCGTCACGACGATGGCGCCCTTGCCTTGCGCGAGGACCCGATCGATCTGCTCGACACCATGGGGTCGGACCATGCGGCGAATCTCCTCGGGCTTCAGCGTGTCCATCAGCATGAAATCGGCGAACATCTTGAAGTAGTTGCCAAAGGCATGATGGGCGGTGCGCTTTACCAGGGGGTCATTCCAGGGCAGTCCCAGCACCTGGGCAAAGTTGTCGAAGGCAACCCGGCGGCGCCGCGGCATCAAGTAGAAGGCGCAGCGGCCGGTGACCGCCGCCAGCGGGTACCGTACCCGCGGCGGCAGCGCCCGCATGACCCAGTTCCCCAGCCTGAAGAGGCGAGGAAGGAACATTATCGGCGGGCGGACCCTTCGGGCGCCGACACTGCCTGGACCTCGGTCGCGGTTTCCCCGTTGACGCTGGTGTCGGCGATGAAGGCTTCGGTCAATTGATGGGCAACTCCATCCGTGTACTGCGCCGGCGGCGACTTCATGAAGTATGACGAAGGCCCTTCGAGCGCCCCGCCCAGCTTCCGGTCGAGGCCGAGCTTGCAGCAGCGGATGGCGTCGATCACCACCCCGGCCGAGTTGGGCGAGTCCCAGACCTCGAGCTTGAGTTCGACGTTGAGCGGCACATCGCCAAAGGAGCGACCCTCCAGCCGGATGTAGGCCCACTTGCGATCGCCAAGCCAGGGCACGTAATCCGACGGGCCGATGTGGATGTTGTCGGCGCCGATATCGGTCTTCATTTGCGACTTGACGCTGTTCGTCTTGGAGATCTTCTTGGAGACGAGGCGTTCCCGCTCCAGCATGTTGAGGAAGTCGGTGTTGCCGCCAAAGTTCAGCTGATACGTCCGCTCCAGCTTGACGCCTCGATCCTCGAACAGCCGCGTCAGGATGCGATGGACGATGGTCGCACCCACCTGCGACTTGATGTCGTCGCCGATGATGGGGATGCCCCGCTTCTCGAAGCGTCCGCGCCAGTACGGTTCGCGCGCCAGGAACACCGGCATGCAGTTGACGAAGGCACAGCCGGCCTCGAGCACCTGCTCCGCGTACCACTTCACCGCTTCCTCGCTGCCCACCGGCAGGTAGTTCACCACGACGTCGGTCTTGGTGGCTTTGAGGATGCCGACGATGTCGGCGGTCGGACCGGGCGCTTTGGTGATGATCTCGGACAGGTATTTGCCCAACCCGTCGTGGGTCATGCCCCGTTCGACCTTGACCCCCAGGTGGGGTACCTCGGAGAACTTCACCGTGTTGTTGTGGCCGGCGAAGATGGCGTCGGCCAGGTCCTTGCCGACTTTTTCCTTGTCGATGTCGAAGGCGGCCGAGAACTCGATGTCGCGGATGTGATAGCCGCCCAGCTCGACGTGCATCAGCCCTGGAATCGAGGCGCCGGGCTTCGCATCCTTGTAATACTCAACCCCCTGGACCAGCGACGAGGCGCAGTTGCCCACGCCCAGGATCGCGACCCGCACCTTGCGCCGGGACCGCGAACTGGCCTTCTGGGTCGTCGTCGCCGCTGCCTTTCCATTGTGTCGACTACCGTTACCGTTCTTGCTTGCCATCGCTTACTACACCTCGCTCCATTCATGTTGCAGCGCCCGAACCCGCGGTCGGGGCGCGATCAGAGTCGTCAGTTCTCGATGGAAGGCACTCAGGCCTTCCCGGTTGAGTGAGTAGTAGACAGCGCGTCCCACGCGGCGGGCGCGCACCAGCTGGCCTCGGCGCAGCATCCGCAGATGCCAGCTCAGTCGTGGCTGGCTGATGCCAATCGCGTCCGCGAGCTCGAGCACCGTGATCTCCGGGATCCCGGCCAGGAACTGGAGGATGCGCAGGCGCGTGACGCTGGCGAGCGCCTGGTAATGGGCCCGAAACTCGCGCAGGGAGGGATTGGTGAGCAGGGTTGGTGAGGTCATATAAAGGATTCTTTATGGATTATAGCACGCCCTGATTCCTGCAAATGGAGGCGGCGCGCGTGCTGCAGCAATGAGTCTTCGCGCGTCGGCGCGCGACGCAGGCGCTAGTGGGTCAGCAGGTACCGGGACATTCGTGGGCAAACTCGCAATCGGTCTGGAAGCGGCATTCGTTGATGCCTTTCAGGCCTTTCGCGACCACTGCCTGTAGTTCCCGGATCTTGTTCTGCTTCTGGGTGTCTTCCGCATCCATCAGTGTGCTGCTGTGACGTGAGCTTCGACGCGACTGACGACGGACGACGGTGTCTCCAAGCTTGACAGCCTCGCTGTCGGAAACGCCCACAGCATAGGAGTGGCTTATGACCCGGGTCAAGGAAAGACTTGTTAAGGTGGCTAGGCAATGCCAGCAGCACGAACGCGTCGAGGGCCGACCACCATCGTGCGCGGATTCGCCGCCATCGCCGGTCATCAACGGGCGATCACGATCCTGCGGGCACATCAGGCGGCTGGCCGGCTGGCACACGCGTACTGCCTCATCGGTGAGGAAGGGGTAGGTAAAACTGCCGTAGCCCGTGCTCTGGCGGAAGAGCTCCTGCTGGGCGAGGGACAGCCATCGCGCCTCGAGGTGCATCCCGACTTCTGGTGTGATGATCGGCCGGAGGCGATCAGCATCGACGAGATCCGCTTTCATCCCGAACGCGGCGCGCCCGCGCACGACCAGTCATTGCAGCAGTTCTTGAGCCTGAAACCGTTCGTTGCCCCGCTTCGCGTCGCGCTGCTGGCCAACGCCGAGCGAATGACCGAGGCTGCCCAGAATTGCCTCCTGAAAACCCTCGAGGAACCGCCCCCCAACACGGTGCTGGTGTTGACGACTGCTTACCCGGATCATCTGCTCTCCACCTGCCTATCGCGCTGTCAGGTGATCGCGTTATCAGCGGTCGGCCGGCCCGCTCTCGCGGAGTTCATCAAGGCGCGCCACGACAACGAAGCGGAAGCTGAAGCCCTCGCCGGCCTGGCGGACGGCCGCCCGGGGTGGGCCGTGCGGGCGCTGACGGATCGGGATTGGGCATTGCGACTGGACCGCTGGGCGGACGAGATGTCGGCGCTGGCGTTCGAGGATGCTGATGGGGTACTTAGCTACGCTGCCCGCTTCGGGCAGGGACTGCAAGCCGAGATACGCGGGGTCGCCTCGGACGCGCTTCGCGGCTTCACCGCGTTTCTACGCGACGCGATGCTCCTGCGCGCCGGCCTCCTGCGACCGATGCCCCCGGCCAGGCAGTCCTCGCTGGAGTCGTGGATCGCGCGGGTCCCGGCTGACCATGTTCGTGCAGCGCTGGCCGCCGCGCAGCGGACCCAGATCCTGATCGATCAGAATGTGAATCCTCGGCTCGCCATGGAAGTCATGCTGCTCGACCTGCGCATCCGGCGTCCCAGATGAGCCGCGTCTTCGTCACGCTGCCGCTGCCGCCGCCGGGCATTGACATGCTGAAGGAGCGGTTTGAGGTCACCATGATGGAGGCGGAGGGAATGCCGGCCGCGGTGCTGAAGAAACACATCGCCGAAGCGGACCCGGTCGGGATCATTGGGATGGTCAATGTGCCGATCACTGACGAGATCATGGCGGCGGCGCCGCACTTGCGCGTGGTGGCGAATTACGCCGTCGGGTACAACAACGTCGATGTCGCATCGGCCACTCGTCGCGGCGTCCTGGTTACGAACACCCCCGGCGTCCTGACCGACGCCACCGCCGACCTGGCATTCGCCCTCATCCTTTCCGTCGCCCGTCGAGTCGTCGAGTCCGATCGGTTCCTCCGAGAAGGAAAATTCAAGGGCTGGAAGGCAGACCTCTTACTGGGTAGGGATGTCTATGGCCAGGTACTCGGCATCATCGGTTTCGGCCGCATCGGCCAGGCGGTGGCGCGGCGGGGCCTCGGCTTCAACATGTCGATCCTCTATTCGGATGCGCGCCGGGCGAGTCCCGAGGTGGAGTCGGAGCTGCGCGCCCAATACGTGCCCCTCGACGAGCTGCTCCGCAAGGCCGACTACGTGACGATTCACGCCGACTTGAACGAGCAGACCCGGCACATGATCAGCGAGCGCGAGCTGAAGTTGATGGGGCCGGAGCACTACCTGATCAACGCGGCGCGTGGGCCGATCGTGGATGAGAAAGCCCTGGTCCGGGCGCTCAAGGAAGGCTGGATCAAGGGCGCGGGTCTCGATGTCTACGAGCACGAACCGCAGACGGACCCCGGTCTCACCGATTGCTGGAACGCCGTGTTGTTGCCGCACCTGGGCAGCGCCACGGTAACGGCCCGCGCCGCCATGGCGGAGACGGCGGCGAAGAACCTGATCGCCGGAGTCGACGGCCAGAACCCGCCCAACCTGGTCAACCCGGAAGCGCTCGCCGTCCGTCGCTAGGTGACGATCCGGCTCCTGGCCATCGACCTCGATGGCACGCTGGTCAATCACGATCTCGTGATGAACCCGCGCGACGTGGCCGCGGTCAAGGCCGCGTCTGCGGCGGGGGTGACGGTGGTGCTCGCCACCGGCCGCATGTTCAAATCCTCGCTTCGATTTGCCGAGCCCCTCGGCCTCAAGGGGCCGATCATCAACTACCAGGGCGCCATCGTGCGCGAGATTGCGAGCGGCGAGGTGTGGTATCGGTGCGAGCTCACCCTGCCCATGCAGCAACGGGTGCTCGCGCTCGCCGAGCCGAAGGACTGGCATGTCAACGTCTACGTGGACGAGCGTGTCTATACAGCGCGCGCCCGGCCCGAAGCGGACCTCTACGCCAGGATCGGCATGGTTCCTTACGAGGTCGTGGGGCCGCTGTCCAAATGGGTGCGCCAGAACTCCACCAAGATGGTGCTGGTCGACCTTAACCCCGAAAATGTGCCCGCCCGCATCACCGAGCTGACCGCCTGGATGGGGGACGTCGCAAGCGTGACGCGCTCGCTGGATTGGTTTGTCGAAGTGGTCAACCCGGAAGTCTCCAAGGCGCGTGCCCTCGCCATGGTCGCGGACCGGCTTGGCATCGCCCAGGCCGAGGTCTGCGCCATCGGCGACAACACCAACGACACAGACATGGTCCTCTGGGCAGGGTTCGGCGTGGCCATGGGCAACGCCCCGTCACCTCTTAAGGGCATCGCCAAGTACGTCACAGGGACCGTCGACGAGGCGGGCGCGGCGCAGGTCATCGAGCGCTTTGTGCTCGGGAAAGAGGCGCCCAGCACCACGGATTAGGTCCCCGCAACCTTATATATACTTGGGCTTCCGCGGCCCCGTGGTGTAGCGGTCTAACATGCCTCCCTGTCACGGAGGAGATCGGCGGTTCGAATCCGCTCGGGGTCGCCAGATACCAGCGCTATAACAACTAATTAGTGTGTTTGTGGTGAGCTTCCATCGCCGCGAATCCACGGGCTAGCGGAACCAAAGAGTGCCCAGCCAGTATCGGCGAAAAGCACGGTCACGATGCGACGTTCTTCGGTCGAACCGCCATCGGATTGCGTAGCGTACCTAGGTCTTACGAGCCCGGGAAGATCCCTGAAATGTGCGCCGCGGCGCCGCCGGCGTAGATCAGCCCAATAGCAAACAGAACGCTCGCGAGCACCCGGGCGCGATGCTGCCACGCCAGCCGTCCGACGCCGATCGCCCAGATCCCCGCCAGGATCCCGTTGAGCGTCTGCCAGATACCGAAGACGGCGATGCGGTAAAGCGCGACGAATGTCGGCTCGATGGCGTCCCTGGCTGTGGGGTTGGTCGCGTACTCACGGATCAGCGGCGCGACTGCAAAGGCGAAGATGATCGCCGCCAGCGCGCCCATGACCAAGAACAAGATCCCCGACAGGGTGAAGAAATCGATGCCGGGCTCCCCGCGAAATCGAGACCCTAAATAAAGGACGACGGGTATCGCCGCGAGGTACCCAAACATATCGAGCAAAGAGCCCATCCGTTGGAGGTCGGCGCCTCGCGCGCCCGTGCCGATTAGGCGATAGGGATCGAGACTCATCGATGCGGAGACATCGGCCGCCAACAAAACAGTCACGGATACGGCCTCGAACAGCAAGCACGCCGCCAGGAAGATCCAGGCGGTTCGCAAACTGACGTTGCCCCAGCTCATCTGCCGTCGATCAACCCTGCCTCGTAAACGAGTATGACCGCAGTGTACAGACATTCCACACAAACATCTGCACCATGGGCGTTTGGGTCCAGACTGGCGCCGATAGCTACCTTCCGTACGCTCTTAGCGGAGGTCCCTAGCACGGGCGGCGTCGGGGTCACACAGGACGAACGACGACGACGTATCAGACGTATTTGCTAAGAGCTGGTGGTATTTGCGCCCTCGAAGCCGCTCGGGGTCGCCAGTCCCACCTGAAACCCTCGGCGTAGACCGGGTATACGTCGACGTCCGTGACGCGGTCGTCGGTGACCGCGATCCTGCTGGAAGACTCAGTTTTCCTTCTTCGATAGGATCGTAGTTGGTGACAACGGCATACCTGGAAAAGGTGCTCGAGGCAAGAAGCGCCTTCGAAGGTCCTAGCCCAGAGACCTGGTACGACCGTCTCGAGAGAGAGGAGTCCGAGCTTGAGGTGGCTCTCGAGGGGGCATGCCGGGATGACCCCGCGCTGGGCTTGCGCGCAACGCTGTTGCTCCAACGCTTCTGGTTCGCCCGAGGTCGCCTAGAGCGCGGCCGTAAATGGGTCGAGCGGCTGCTCTCGTCTGCGGGTGAAAGTCCGACGGTCGATCGGGCGCAGGGACTGTTCGCTGCAGCCGCGCTGGCCTTCCGGCAGGGCGACACCGACGCGACACGACGCTACGCCTCCGAAGCACTCGCGCTTGCAAAGGAGTTCGCGGCACGCGAGCTGCAAATCGACGCGGGATTGGCGCTTGCACGCGTTGGTCTTCGTGAGGGGAATGTCGAAGCCGTGCGCCGCTTCGCCGGAGAGGCGCGGGAGCTCGCACTCAAAATCGGCGACGAGGCACGCGAGCTGAGCGCCATCCATCACTTGGCTGAAGGTGCGCGCATCGGCGGCGACTACGGGCTGGCACGAAGGCTGTACGAAGAGAGCCTGGCCCGAAACCGGGCGTGGGGCAACCGCCTAATGGAAGCCGTTGAACTCGCGAACCTGTCCATGGTCGAGAAAAAGGAAGGCAAGCTTCAACAAGCGGAGGCAAACCTGAATCAGGCGATTCAAATCTCGCGCGAGATCAACAACAGCTACATCCTGGCTGCGAGCCTCGTCGCACTCGCCGCGGTTGCGGTGAGCGCCCGCAGGGCGCGCCAGGCGGCGCGCCTTCTCGGCCGCGCCGACGCAATCTACTCGGCAACCGGGCTCGTGATCGATCCTGCGGACAAGCCCGAGTACGACCAGGCACAGGGTGCCGCCCGCTCAGAGCTCGGCGAGGAGACCTTCGCCGCGGCTCACGCGGAGGGGGCCGACCTGTCCATTGAGCGGCTGACCGAGGCACGGTAGGTCAGCGTCTTTCACCGCACCGCGGTGGCATAAACGTACTTGCTGAGCGCTGGTGGTATTTGCGCCCCCAAACCCGCTCGGGGTCGCCAGATACCAGCACTATAAGATCTAATTCGTTTTTGTAGCAGCTTTACGAGCCTTTCCTCGATACACCGGTTCTGCTGTGCTCTAGTCGTTGAATGAGGGTACCAATCGAATCGATGCTGGATCGGGAGACATTCATCGCCATCGCCCATTCACTCAGGCCAGTCAAAGCGACGTGATGCACTTGAGCATCCGCGTCCGGCCGTCAGATAAGTCTCTTGGCCGGGTGTGCCTGTGAACCTCGGGTCCGTCGTTGCGCTGCTCGTGTTTCTAGGCATCTGCTTCGCGGCCGCCGCCATCGGGACCGTCCCAACCTTGGAGTCCCTGCGAACTTGGTATCCGACGCTTCGAAAACCGGCATGGACCCCGCCCAACTGGCTATTCGGTCCCGTCTGGACGGGTCTCTACCTGCTGATGGCGTTCGCCGGCTGGCTGGCCTGGCGTGACTCCGGCTTCTCGGTCTGGATTGCCATCTTCCTTGTCCAGCTGGCGCTCAACGCCGCCTGGACGCTCATCTTCTTCGGCAGACGCAGACTTGGACTCGCCGCGGTCGAAATCGCGAGCCTCTGGTTGGCCGTCCTCGCCACCACGGTAGGCTTCTGGACGGTCAACCGGTATGCAGGATTGCTGCTTGTGCCTTACTTGCTCTGGGTTACCTTCGCCGGCTTCCTCAACATTGCGATTTGGCGGCTGAACCAATCGGCCGCATGAGCACCGAAGGACTAAAGAGTCAATGTCATTGGCAGCCGCTTCTCCGCCGGTGAGCGGCGTTCAAACGTATTTGCAAAGCGCTGATGGTATTTGCGCCCCCGAACCCACTCGCAGCACCTTTCGAGCGCACATTCTGGTGTCCGCCACGGCTATTGCTGTGGCAAGTAGGTGCCGGAAATTTGAAACGTTACTGGGCGAACCCGAAAGTCCATACCCGATGTCAGCGTGTCGGCGCGAAAGTACCGAACAACACAGAGCGGCCCCGCCTCACTTACACGGCCCCGCGATTAGCACCTGCGTCAGGACGAATCCGACATCCGATTGAGGAGACGCTGCCGGGGGCAGCGGTACTGCGCCAACTCGAGTGAGCGCCGCCTGGCTGCCTGGGCGAAGGAGCCAGATCGAGCCATCGTCGGCCGCGAACCAGGCTCCGTGCTCATCGGTTAATTCGGACGGAGGCATGGTTCCTGGCGGTGTGAAGCCGTCGGACCCGATAGGAACGGTTTGGTTGGGGCCAAGCAAGCGAACCAGCCGGACGGATCCCTCATCTCTAATCACAACGAATGGATGTCCCTGTTCATCCCATCCGAGGACATCGAGCTCACCCTGAGCGGCCTTTAACCACGTGACGGAGTGCCCATTGCTTAGATCGACACGCTCCAGGATGTCGGTTGACGGTGGCGCGTCCGGGACGGTCTTCGACCAGACTGCGTCGCCGCCCATCGCGGTCCAGGCCTTGAACAGGGGAAGCCCGGTGCCTAACTTCGGCTGTGGAATGACGAGCCGTCGCTCCCCCGTGGTCGGGTCGAGCACCCAGAGTTGTGGCCCTACGAAGTTGGCGTCATGGGAGGCGTAACGAATTAAGTAGATGCCGCCTGGTGTCCAGCCAACAACCGCTGCAGTCCCTTCCACAGTCCAGACCGCACGCTCACTGTCGCTCGCCATCTCGACAATGCGGATCGAGGTACCGTAAGGCGGGACTTTATTGAACTCCGACGTGGCGTAAGACGCTCCGTCCGGGGAGATCATAGCCCGAGGCACCGCCAGCCAGCGCCCGCTCGCCGAGTCATAGCTAGAGGCGCTCTGCGGATCGCGCAAGAACTTACCGCCCGGAAAGTCGATGAAGCCGCCCACACCGGCCGGAAGGCTGCCGACGGGCAATCTACACGAAAGGCTGAGCGTCACCTGGTGACCGTGGCTGGACTGAAGTGCGCCACAGCCCGCAGCTGAAAGCAGAGAGATGGCCAGTACGAGAGCCCGAGCCTTCTCTACCGTACGGATCGGCGGCAACTGAGTTATCACCGAGACTCTGCCACCTGCCAGGCTCTCGCTTGGAATAGTCGAACGTTATCAAGACGGGAATGCTGCTGTAAAAGTTCCACTCGTAAGCCTATGGTCCCCGATGTCAACGGCCGGGAGGATTCTGTCGGCCCCTCCACTCTAACCGCCCGCGTCGAGGCTTCATGGCCTCCAAACGCGTAGATTTCGTGGCTTCCGCGACTTCACCCGTATTTGCGGAGCACCAGTGGTATTTGCGCCCCCGAACCCGCTCGGGGTCGTTGTATCAGTTCTTAATAGCGTATCGCTATAAGCCTGTCGGGCGCTCAATCACGAAGGTTTGCGCGTGGGCCAACGTACTCCGCCCGTCAGGTTTTGCGGCTCGTTCCGTCGTATGGGCCATGCGGCCCTCTCCAATTAGTTGGCGTTGGCTAGTGAGTGCCCTTGCGGTCGCATTTGTCCTTGGTGTGGTGGCGCTTCTCCTTCCGCCCACCGAATCGTGAGGCTCGGGTGACTACGCGTCGCGTTGCCCTTGGCGTCGTAGGCGCCTTGATTCTGGTGCTTATCGGTCTCTGGTGGATCGGGCCACTTGGTCCCGATGTTTTGTTAAACGGCGTACCTATCACGGTTCTGAGTGCGCAGGGGCCCGAGCCGCAGCCGAGCGATAACGGGGTGCCGCTCGCCGCCACCTCCATCCCGGCGCTGGTGGGCATACTAGACGCGACCCGGCCTCGCGTGACGGCGGCTCGGTGCGACGCTGCGCATGACTACTGTTGGCCTCGGCAGAAAGGCGGAGCGAGCAGGCTGTTCCTAGCGGTGGCCATCGGCCCCGAAAATGGATGTACTACAACGAGCCTTGTCGGTGCACAACTGTCCGGCCAAGTCCTCCGGGTGATCGAGTCCAGCCGTCGAACGGGATTTCCTTTCGCCTCTTGCCCGATGTTCGGCACAGCCTCTGACTACTCGCTGATTGCCGTCCCCCTCGATCGCTTGCCCAAAACGCGGTTAAGCATCGTCGTGACATATTGGGTGCACGGTGCCTCCGAGATTCAGCCCGGCGACGGCGCCAGTACGATTATTGATCTCTCAAAGTAGCATGCAACCACCGGCCGTTAATCTCTTGGGCAAGCGCAAATGGCCGAGCACCACGACCAGCTGCGGGCCGTCGCGCCGAACCTCGCCTCGCCAACAAGACGAGATTGTGCCGCTTTGAACAAGGGGTCATCTTGGCAAGGCAAAGCCGCGAGCACCACGAGATCCGCAACCGGCCCCGAGATTCGGCCCGATTGCCTCCGCGGTGCTCCTGAAAGAGGTCGTCGTTCGGTGGCCAGTTGCAATGAGAACACGTCGCGATGCAGCGTCGACTGTCGCACTTTCTTGGTCTCCCGCTATCTCAAACGTATTTGAGAAGGACTGGTGGTATTTGCGCCCCCGAGTCCGCTCGGGGTCGCCACTCAGTACAACTCGACACCTCAGTCGTTCTCGGTCGACCCTATGGCGTTTTAGGAGCACCACGGCGCCTGATCGCGTACCCGATCAGAATGGCGGCAACGACGGCAACGAGTAGTCCGATCAGCCAAGGCCAAAGATTGCTACCGTCACTGTTAGCTGAGCCAGCGGCGGCATACGCAGCGCTGGCCGCGCTGGCAGCAGCAGTCACAGAAGAACTAGCTTTGCAGTCAGTGACTTTAGTGCCTGGGTTCGTTACGTGCGGCGCAAGAGCTTGTCCAACGAGTGTCCCACGAGTGAACGTGATAGGGCTATCGGCGTGAATGATCCCTTTCAAGTCCGAGTCCGTCATTGTCGCGGCTGTGGCGAGCCAATTGACGTTACACGGCTGCCACAAACAGGGTCTCGGGGTGGCACAATAGACGCGTCGCAGCCACAGCAAAGGGAGGGAGCATGAACCTGTCAGCTCGACTGAGAAACGCCTTCGCGCTCGGAGCAATCGCGTCCGCCGCGCTTCCGGTGTCGGCTGGAGCGACAACCACGACACTGGCGACCTCGACCATCGACATCACCCCGAACATCGTCGTCGGCCAAATGTTTTCGCATTCGAAGCGGCAGCCGCCCACGGGGGCCGACTGCATCGCTGCCACCGGAGGCACCTTAAGCTGCTACGGCCCATCGGACATGGCTCGTCAGTACGACTTCACACCCGAGTACGCGGCAGGCCACGACGGCTCCGGTCAGACGATCGTGATCTTTGACTCCTTCGGCAGTCCGACGATGAGGCAGGACCTGGCGACTTTTGACAGCGATTTTGGCCTTCCGGCCCCACCCTCATTCAAGATCTATGAGCCCGAAGGCAACGTGGTCCTGAATTACGACAACCTGCCCAGCCCGGTGAACTTCCACAACAAAAACGTCACGAATGAAGTTGGGTGGGCCTATGAGACGTCGCTCGACGTCGAGTATGCGCATGCTATGGCGCCCGGTGCGAACATCGCCCTCGTCGTCATCCCGGTGGCGGAGACACAGGGCGTGCAGGGCGTGCCCAACATGGAGAATGCTCAAAGCTTTGCCCTCCAAAACCACCTGGGGACGATCTGGTCAAACAGTTGGGGCACGACGGAGCAAGCCTTCCATACGGCGAACTCCATCCAACAGCTGAACGGCTTCTATCACGCAGCGCGCCAACAGGGCGTGAGTGCCTTCTTCGCCTCGGGCGACTTCGGGGTCACCAACACTGACAAGCAGGGACGGTTGTTCCCATTCCCAACCGTCATCTTTCCGACGAGCAGTCCTGACGTCGTTTCGGTGGGCGGAACGATGATTCCCGTGCCCCAACCGGCGCTGACGTCATACAACCCCGAGGCCGTCTGGAATGAGTTTGGTTTCCTCGGCACCGGAGGCGGCTACAGTGCGGTCTTCGGCGAGCCCGCGTACCAGGCAGCCGCCGGGATTCCGGATCCGGCCTCCGCCCGGGGTGTTCCGGATGTCGCCTATAACTCGGCGGTTGTCAGCCAGGTCCTCGTGTACGAGAGCTTCGATCCCATCTTCGGCGCCGGCTGGGTCGGGCTCGCGGGCACGAGCGCGGCCGCCCCGCAGTGGGCGGCGGTGGACGCGATCGCCAACCAGGCCGACGGTGCTCTCGGCTTCCTCAATCCGCGCCTGTACCAGATTTACCGGAACGGCTCGTACAGCACGGCGTTCCATGACATCACCGTCGGCGACAACTCGGCTTCCGGCGTCACCGGCTACAGCGCCACGGCCGGATGGGACCCGGCCACGGGGCTGGGCACTCCCGACGTCCATGGCTTGGTCCAGGCGCTGAAGGCGACGTCTCCTTAGCCGGAATTTAGAAAGGCTTTATGTGGGGCCGGGCCGCCGCCCGGTCTCACGGCCCGGTTTACCGGTTATCTACTTTGCGGTGTCCGTGTATATCCTTGTGAGCTGCCCTGGGTCTGATGGTGCGATGTCCTCGGCGCATCGCTGTGCTGTCGCAAGCTCGGCCGGTGAAAGCACACTAACCGGCGGCCTTCTCGGCACGTTTTTAGCCGAATCTCCACCGACGCGTGATCGCTTGATTGTTATTGCCTGTTTACCTGCGAGCCGGGTTGGCGTGCACAGTTTAGCTCGGGGTCGCGACGGCACGACCGTCTGCCAGGCGTCCGCTGAGCGTCCGTTAAGCGTCCGCCGACCGTCCGCTACACGTTCGCTGACGACGCGCTAAGGAGCCAGATTGCCGTTTCTGAATTCAGTTGGAGTTCGAAACTCGTCCGGTTGGGGTCGCCACTCAGGACAACTCGACCACCTTCAGTCGTTCTCGGTCGACCCTACGGCGTTTTAGGAGCACGACGTCGCCTGATCGCGTAGCCGATCAGAATGGCGGCAACGACGGCAACGAGTAGTCCGATCAGCCAAGGCCAAAGAGTGCTACCACCACTGTTAGCTGAGCCGGCGGCAGCGGCAGCAGGGGCAGCACTGGCAGCGCTGGCAGCAGCAGTCACAGAAGAGCTCGCTTTGCAGTCAGTGACTTTAGTGCCTGTGTTCGTAACGTGCGGCGCAAGAGCTTGTCCAACGAGTGTTCCACGAGTGAGCGTGATAGTGCTATCGGCCTGAATGATCCCTTTCAAGTCCGAGTCCGTCATTGTCGCGGCTGTGGCGAGCCAATTGACGTTACACGGCTGCCCGCCCCCAGCCATCACCACATGGAAGTTGGTGCCAGTGAGACCGCCGTCGATTTGAAAATTCCAGACCGCGTTCGTATCGCCTTGTGCGTCAAGCGTGAGTATTCCCGTCTTCGCCTCTGCACTCAGACAGTAAGAACCAGGCGCTTTCGTCACACCAGCTAGAGTGCCCGCCAATGGTGACGCACACGGTGCCGTAGACACGATGGTCGTTGCTAATGCGGGTGTAGCACAGAAAAGCGTGACGAGTGGAATCAAAACGGTGAGTCGCTTTGCGAGTGTGATCATGCTTCTCCTCTCAGAAGCCCCTGCGCTGCTGCATAGGGGCCCCTTTCGATTAAGTACGTTACATGGCCGAGTCTTTAAGGAACCCACCCGGCCTGGTCGGCCGCGATGTTCAGCCTATTGGCCGCAATAGCGCTGGGCGTCTTTCTGAGTAGACCGCCGTATGGAGGTCGATCCATTCCCCAACCAGGCCAAGAGGCCGTGGCTCCAGAGCACCAGCTAATAGCGCCCCGTCGACTGAAATCGATGCCCGCTGGCCCGCTCGATGGGCGTGTACATGCGCCACCGAATGATCTGCTTCGTTCCAGTACATGTAGATGGCGATGCCATAGAACGAAGAGATTCGGGGCATAGCGACAAAAGGTTAAGTGCCGACCGGCCCGAAGCGTCGAACGTATGGCCTGACCGAATACCTCGCCCGAATCCCGGCCCTGACCTCACCCGCATCCTCGATGCCCGATAAGTAAGCGCGTCCCGATTTCGCTGAGCTCGTCGCAAGTACGAGGTGCGGCCGGTCGAGCCGCCAGCTTGATCGGTCAGGCCCTGATCCATCAAACTCTCATGAGTTTTTTAGAACCATGTCACGATACCGCAAGCTTCGCGGGCTGATGATTAGGTCACTAACAACGACGAAAAGGATCTGAAGAAAATGTCGAACGGAACTTCACTGTCACTAAAAATGTCTTTTCTCTTACTTGCAGCAACTGCAATCCTAGCGGCCTGTGGAACAGCAGCCGCTTCCTCCTCAAGTTCCACTTCTTCAAGCTCGACGACAACTCAGCCTTCAGGATCCGGCGGCGGGGGATCCAACGCTCGGTCTGGACCGGCCTCAGGGGGAGCATCGGGCACGGTCGGCAGCGTGTCCACGTCGAGCTTCACAATGTCGACATCAGCGGGTGTAAAGGTGACCGTTAACGAGGCGTCCTCGACGACATACCAGAAGGGGACGAGCTCGGCCTCGGCGAATGCCATTACAACAGGCGAACCCGTCCTCGTACTTGGGACGACCAGCGGAGTGACCATCACGGCCACGCAGGTCATCGTGCAACCAACTGGCGGCGGGGGATCTGCGACATCCTCGACAGGGGTGGTCCCCTTCCAGCGCGGAGCACCGACATCGTCAAAGCAGGTCGGTCAGATCCCGCCGAACTACAGTCAGGGGTCGGGGACGATCGTCAGCGGAACGACAGCGAACAACGCGACGGAAGCTGCGCTGGCTGCCTACCCGGGAGGCGTCGTCGACCGTGTGGTGAAGCTGAGCAACGGCGAGTACGAGGTCCACAACATCGGCGTCAACTGGCCGCACCACATCTTCGTCAACCAGGACTTCAAGGTCGTTGGCGCCGACTAGCGGCCGCCGAGCTCGCGACCAAACACCGGCGTACACGCCAAGCGTCCGCTGGACGTTCGCCGACCCTGGCCAGGTGAGGCCGTGTTCTGCTGAGGCCAGGGCTAACGGTCGGCGGACGCCTCCACATCGGTGAAGCCGTACTCCGCGGCGAGATCGCTTGACTTGAGCCGCTGCCCGGTCCTCTCCACTAGCCGCGGATCCATCGCCAGCGCAGCGACGGCACGACCAGTGAAGCGCGGTGACCTGGTGGCGCTGAGATCGGGGTAGACGTCCGGCTGCGCGAGTACGTCCTCAGTTCGGATGAAACCGGGCCAAAGGGATACAGCAGCAACCTGGTAGGGCCGCAGCTCCTCAGCCATATCCAGGACGAGCTTCTCGATCCCAGCTTTGCCGACGCCGTATGGGATATTCCCCACATAGCGAATCGCCCCCGGGGCCGAGATGAAGACGATCAGCCCGCCTCCGGTCGCGATTATCAGCGGCGCGGCAAAGGCGCTGGCTACGTAGTGCGAACGCAGGCCAACTGTGTGAAAAGCATCCCAAATGGTGACCGGGACCTCCCAGAAAGGATGTAGGTCCCACTGCGACCGTTTGCCCGGCGGAAGGCTGCTCCGTTGCGGGGTCGACATGACGTTGTTGACCAGAATGTCGAGCCGACCCTGCTCTGCGCGCACGCGGTCGAACACAGCCGCCACTTGCGCGTCGTCTGCGTGATCGCAACGGACAGCGATGCCCGACCCACCCAGCGCCGCGATCTCCGCAACCGTCTGGTTCAACGATCCGCGTGGGTCATCCGCCGGCCCCAGGCTTCTGCCAGTCACGTAAATCGTGGCACCGGCTTCTCCAAGCCCTAAAGCCACACCTTTGCCTACACCGCGGCTCGCGCCAGTAACGACGGCTACGCGTCCCTTCAGAGACATCTTGCTCGCGCCACTTTTCGCTATAGCCCGCCCGCAGCTGGTGTCCCCCAGCACCGCCGGTGCGACCCTCCGCCGGCCATGGTACCCGAGCGAGTGGGTGCGACGCCAAACCGGTGCGGCGAAGAGGCGGTCAGCTTCTAAATCGAGCAGAACTTGTCGGGTTCGCGAGCAAGCCGGGTGCGCGCCGCGTTGGGCGATTCAGTCGGCGAGCCAGAGAGACACCGGCCAAGCAGAGTATGCCGCCGGCTATCGCCAGCCATGGCGGTACTTCTCGAAGCA
>DATNMH010000004.1:0-4282 GCA_035602395.1 Candidatus Acidiferrum sp. | reverse complement strand
ACAGTCTGTGGATTTTCCCGGCTGGTACAACGATGTCGTCCGCAAGGCGCAGTTAGCGGACAACTCGCCGGTCGCCGGAACCATGATCATTCGCCCATACGGCTACGCGCTGTGGGAGAACATTCGCGATCCGCTCGACGGCCTCATCAAGGAAACCGGGCACGAGAACTGGTACTTTCCGGCGTTGATTCCGCTGAGCTTCCTGCAAAAAGAGAAGGACCATGTCGCGGGCTTCGAACCGGAATTTCAACTTGTAACGAAAGGTGGTGGCAAGGACCTCGAGGAACCGCTCGTCCTCCGTCCGACCTCGGAGACGATGATCGCGACCGTGCTGAAGGACTACATCCAGTCCTACCGCGACCTGCCGGTGCTCACCAACCAATGGAACAATGTTTTTCGTTGGGAGCTGCGCACCCGATTCTTCCTGCGTACCCGCGAATTTCTCTGGCAAGAGGGCCATACCTTCCACGAAACGGCCACGGAGGCCGAGGACGAAGTGGCGAAGATGCTCGACTGCTATCGCCGGATTGCCGAGGAGTGGTGCGCCATCCCAGTCCTCACCGGCCGCAAGTCTGACAGCGAAAAGTTTGCCGGTGCCATGTACTCCACCGCGATCGAGGGCATGATGATGGACGGCAAGGCGCTCCAAATGGGTACCTCGCACTACTTTGGCGAAAACTTCGCTCGCGCCTACGGCCTCACCTTCACCGGACGCACCAACGAGCGCCAACATCCGTACTCGACGAGCTGGGGCATGTCCACGCGCATGGTGGGGGCAGTCGTGATGGCGCACGGCGATGACTTCGGCCTGCAGCTGCCGCCTCGGATCGCGCCGGTGCAGGTCATCATCGTCCCGATCTTCCGCGGCGATGCCGAACGCAGCGAGATCGAGACCGCACTGCAGCAGGTCCTCACCGACCTGGAGGACATCCGGGTCAAGGTTGACTGGCGCGACGAGCGGCCAGGCTTTAAGTTCAACGAGTGGGAGCTGAAGGGGGTTCCGCTTCGGATCGAGGTCGGTCCGCGCGACCTGGCCAAGGGCGAGGCCACCGTGGTCCGGCGTTTGAACCGTGCCAAGCAGACCGTCCCGTTGGGCGACCTGGGGGTCACCATCCCTTCGATGCTCGAGGAGGTCCAGGAGGCGCTGTTCAACCGGGCTCGCGACTTCCGCGAGGCCCACACCGTCCGGCTCGACTCGCTCGAGGCGATTGTCAAGTTCTTCGACACCTCGATCGGCTTTGTCGTCACCCCCTGGTGTGGGCGAGCGGAGGACGAGCGCACCGTCAAGGAGCGGACCACCGCGACCACGCGGGTGATCATGGGACCCGCCGGCGCGACCGCCCGGCCCTGTGCCATCTGCGGCCAGCCGGCTACGGTCGAGGTCGCCTGGGGAAAGGCCTACTGAGCGAACGCCTCAAACGCTCGTATGGCACTAAAGCGCCACTCGCGTGGGCCGGCAGGCCCGCTGATTGGGCTTTCGGAAGTTCGGGGATAATTTCGCCATCAACGAGCTAGGAACCTGGTCATGCAGTTTGCCGATCTTCTGAGCAGGGTCAACTACCTGCCGCCGAACGATGTCGAGGTGCTCTCGCGCGCCTACGACGCCGCGGCCAGCGCCCACCATGACCAGAACCGCTTGTCCGGCGAGAAATTCATCGAGCACCCGTTGAGCGTCGCCGTCATCCTGGCGGATCTCCAGCTCGATCGCGACACGCTGGCGGCCGCCATCCTGCACGACACCGTCGAGGACACGCACCTCACCATCGCGGACCTGGAGCAGAGCTTCGGCCACGACGTCGGCAAGCTGGTCGCCGGCGTCACCAAGCTGGAGAAGATCTCGTTTCGCAGCCAGGAGCAAGCCCAGGCCGAAAACGTCCGCAAAATGCTGGTCGCCATGGCGGAGGACGTTCGCGTCGTGCTGATGAAGCTCGCCGATCGCCTTCACAACATGCGGACCGTCAATTTTCTACCGGAGGTCCGGCGCCGCGCGATGGCACAGGAGACACTCGACATCTATGCCCCGCTCGCGCACCGGTTGGGGATCTGGAACATCAAGTGGGAACTCGAAGACCTCTCCTTTGCGCAGCTGCATCCGGAGGAGTACCAGGAGATCGTCAAGAAGATCGCCCGCAAGCGCAAAGAGCGGGAGACCTACGTCAACGACGTCAAGGAGATCCTGGAACGCGAGCTGACGGCGGTCGGGATCAAGGCCGATACCACTGGCCGTCCAAAGCACGTCTACAGCATCGCCGCCAAGCTCGCCATGGGCAAAGACTTCGACGAGATCTATGACCTTTCCGCGATCCGGGTGTTGACCGACTCGATCAAGGACTGCTACGGCGCGCTGGGTGTGATCCACTCGCTCTGGAAGCCGATCCCCGGCCGCTTCAAGGACTACATCGCCATGCCGAAGTCCAACGGCTACCAGTCGCTGCACACCACCGTGGTCAGCCATAGCGGGGAGCCGATGGAAATCCAGATCCGCACCCAGGAGATGCACCGCATCGCCGAGTGGGGCGTGGCGGCGCACTGGACCTACAAAGAGGGCGGCAAGGAAGACCGCAAGATGGACCAGCGGTTCGCATGGCTGCGCCAGCTCATGGATTGGCAGAAAGAAGTGCTGGATGCCGAGAAGTTCGTCGACGCCGTCAAGATCGACGTCTTCCGCGATGAAGTCTTCGTCTTCACGCCGAAAGGTGACGTGCTGGCGCTCCCGAGCGGGGCAACGGCCGTCGACTTTGCCTACCGCATTCACACCGAGGTGGGCCATCGCTGCATCGGCGCAAAGGCGAACGGGCGGATGGTGCCCCTGGATTACCCGCTGCAAAACGGCGACATCGTCGAAGTGCTGACGTCGAAGGGGCCGCACGGACCCAGCCGCGACTGGCTGAGCTTCGTGAAAACCGCGGGCGCCGCGCAGAAGATCCGGGTCTGGTTCAAGAAAGAGCGGCGCGAGGAGAACGTGACCAAGGGGAAGGAACTGCTCGACAAGGAGTTCCGTCGCATGCAACAGCGCGCGCTGGCCTCGATCGGGGAAGAGCGCGTGCTCGAGCTCGCCAAGGAGTTCCGCTTCACCGATCTCAACGACTTCTACGCGGCGATCGGCTATGGCGATGTCAGCCCCCACTCGGTGTTATTGAAGTACATGGTGGCGGGGCAGCCCGACGTCGACGGCAACGGTGAATTCCCGCTGATCCCGCTCGTTCCGCAGTTCAAGCCCACCGGCGAGATCCGGGTCAAGGGCGAACGCGGCGTGCTGACGCAGATCGCCCAGTGCTGCAAGCCGGTGCCGGGTGACCCCATCAGCGGCTACATCACGCGGGGCAAAGGCATCACGGTGCATCGGAGCAGCTGCAAGAACGTCGTCAACGTCAGCAACCAGGACCGGGTGGTGGAGGTCGACTGGGACACCGGTGGGCGGCAGCTCTACCCTGTCGGCATCAAGATCGAGGCCTGGGACCGAACCGGCCTGCTGCGGGATATCGCCACCGTCATTGCCGAGAGCAAGATCAACCTCACGGGTGCCGAAGTCCAGGTCTACGACGACAAGACGGCGGTGATCTCGACCACGGTCGAGATCAGCAGCCTGACCCAGCTGAGCCGGCTCATGGAACGGCTGGAGACGGTCAAGGACGTGCACACCGTGGCCCGAGAAGGCAACCTGGCTCCAAGCTAGACGCCGAGATCGTTACCACTTTGTCACGCTGACGCTCCCGCTCGGCTGGGAAATGGTTGCCGTAACCCGGCCTGCTTAGCATCGATTTCCGATGGGTGCCCCGTCGACTGGCTGGCGCACGCTTGCGGCCTTCTTTGGCGTCGCCTTTGGCGTCGCCGTGCTGTTCGCGCTGGTGGCGCTGGTCGCGCTTCAGCCGCGGGACGGCCTGACCTGGGTGAAGGTCCCCGATCTTGCCGCGGACCTGCGGGTCGACAGCGGTCTCCAAACCAAACCGCTGAAGGAAAGCGTCGTGGCCGCCGTGCTCCAGGACCAGGCCCTCGATGGCGCCACCGCGGGCGGGCTCGCCCTCGCTCCGGCCCTGGCGGGCGCGCCTCAGCCGCCCACGGTCGCGCTCAATCTGTCGCCGACGGCACGGCCGGTGACCACGCCCGATCCAAACGCGGCGCCCGCGCCGACGCCGGACCCCGGAATCGCACCGACCCCGACGCCGGTACCGGCCCCCGTCCCGACGCCGGACCCCGGAATCGCGCCGACCCCAACACCGGCCCCGACCCCAACACCCGCGCCCACGCCGGCCCCAACCGCCACCCCTACACCGACGCCGAC
>DATNMH010000003.1:0-45615 GCA_035602395.1 Candidatus Acidiferrum sp. | reverse complement strand
GTCGGCAGCACGGCATCGAGCAGGCTGCGCGGGACCTGCCGTTGGTGGCCTTCGTCTTCGACATCCTCTACCGCAACGGCAATGACCTCACCGAGCTGCCCTACGAGGAGCGCCTCGCGCTGGTCGACGAGGTGATCGCCGGTTCCACCGTGCTGTTGCCGGCGCCAATCATCAAGACCGACTCGGTCGAGGTGCTCACTAAAACGCTGCTGGACAACATCAGCCAGGGACTGGAGGGGGTGGTGGTCAAGCGGCCCGACTCGAAATACCAGGCTGGTGCGCGCAACTTCAACTGGGTTAAGCTGAAGCGCCACACCAGCGGGCAGCTCAACGACACGGTCGACCTCGTCTTGCTCGGCTACTACTTTGGCAAGGGCAAGCGCGCGGAGTTCGGTGTGGGGGCGCTGCTCGCCGGCGTCTACGACTCGGAGAACGACCGGTTTGCCACCATCACCAAGCTGGGCACCGGCTTGTCCGATGCCGAATGGCGGCAGATCCACGAGCGCGCGGACAAGCTCCAGGTCGACCACCGGCCGGCGCGAGTGGAGTCGATCCTTACGCCCGATGTGTGGCTGGAGCCCGAGGTGGTGGTCGAGGTGATGGCGGACGAGATCACGCCCAGCCCCAGGCATACGGCCGGCATGGCCGGCGACGAGCCCGGGTTTGCGCTGCGGTTTCCGCGGGTGGTCTCCTTTCGGGGCGCGGACAAGCGGCCGGAGGACGCGACGACGGTGAAAGAGATCGCGTCGCTCTTCCGTCAGCAGCGCGAGCGCAAACAACCTGCCTGAGCGACAGGCTACGAGGTGACGGCCGCCGGCACGCGCTCCTGGACTTCGTTCAAGCGCCCGGTCGTGACGTCGTAGACGAATCCGCGTACCCGATCCTTCTTGGGGATGAAGGGGCTGGCCTTTATCCGGGCGATCGACTGCCTGACGTCGTCTTCGAGGTTGGAAAACGCCTCGAGGGCAAACGGCGGCCGGATGCCGGTGTCCTTCTGAATCTGGGCCTTGACCGCGTCGTCGCTGAAGGTCAGCATTCCGCAGTCCGTGTGGTGGATGAGGATCACTTCTTCAGTGCCGAGTAGCCGTTGCGAGATGGCCAGTGACCGGATGGCATCGTCCGTGACCGCGCCGCCGGCGTTGCGGAAGACGTGAGCGTCTCCCTCGTTGAGGCCAAGGATCTTCGAGACGTGGAGGCGGGCATCCATGCAGGCCACGACTGCCAGCTTCTTGGCCGGTGGAAGTGGCAGCTGACCCTTATCGAATCCTCTGGCGTATGCCTCGTTCTTTTGCAGAGCTTCATCTATTGCGCTCATCTGTACCTCCTAATCACGTTCCATTTGCCGTCCCGACGATACTCGAGCGACTAGGAGGGTTAGGTTGACTGATCCGATCCAATAAGTCAAGAAAGATCGGCCAGTCCCACTCTGTACTGGTGGACGGCGATTCTCATGTGAGCGATGTACAGCACAACCGCGATGAGCGAAGCCAGGCCGACCGCCCAACCTGCGGATAGGTTCGCGATGGCGTGAATGGCGAGCGCGACCGACGCACCCACGAGGATGCTGTTGATCGCGGCCACCATGCTGGCGACCGTCAAGAGCACGTTGAGATCGCGGGCGCGTACGCCCATGAACTGCCTCACCGGAGCTGCCGAATCCTGAACCGCGGCGTCGGCAAAAAACATCAAACCGGGCGGCACGAGCCCACGGTAGTAGGCGCGAATACGCTGGATTTCCGCGCGATAGTGGAAGTCCTCGACGCCAGCATTCACCAGGCGCCAGTAGGTGAACTCACCGAGAATCAGGAGTGCCGGCAATATAGCCACCGCGAACGGTCCGAGCACTGTGGCGCCGCGCGTCACGAATCCTAAGGCGATGAGGGAACCCGTGAGCGATGCCAGGTACAGGGCAGCGCGGCTCGCACTCTCCGCCGTGAGCGTGCTGCGAGCTCCCTGAAGAACGAAGTGCTCCGTCGTAAGGGCTGTCATGAATGTCTGCGGTGGCCTTTGGTCTGAATCCATCAGTGAATCCTCCCGTACTCGCGGTCTAGGCTGGCGTCGATCGGATCAGCGGGAATTCTTCGCGAGCGGCGAGGGGAATCGGGGCTCGAGGCTCGGGTCGGAGCGACGGAGCCCGCGCCGACCCCAAAACGTGAGCGAGACCATGCCGATTACGAAGGTCCCGGCCGCGACGAGGACCACGCCGAGCGACGGAAGTCCAATGGCGAGCGCGGCCAGGGCTCCGATCGTGCCCACAACCGATGCGACGATCACGGATAGCATCCCGGGAAGGGTTTGAAGCGTGTGAAGCACCGAGCCCACCCGTCGTCCGGTACTTAGGGTGTAGCCAATGGTCTGGAGGGCGCCGGGCAAGTCGTCGTATCCACCGGTGGTGAAGTAGGGCTCCAGTTCGGGTTGCAAATCCAGGTACGCGCGCCGGAGCCGGTTCATCCCGATCACCCAGCGAAAGTCATCGCCGTTGAGCTGCATCAGCCGGCCGATGGTCGAGATACCGGTGAACACAACAACGGAGAGCAGCGGAATGGCGATCGCGATGAACGCGGGGCCGAAGCGTGAGACCTGCGCGACCAGCGCCAGCGCAATCACGGCGCCCGACAGGACGGATAGGAAGATGGTGACCCGGCTGAGCGATTCGCTGTAGGTCAGGGTGCGGGTCGCCAGCAGACTCCAGTGCTCGGTGGCCAGAATTTGCAGCTTGGCAGCTGCCGCAGGGTCTTTACCGGGTGGCGGCATTTCAGTCGACATCTCTCGGTACCAGCCCTAGCCTACGGGATGTCGGAAGTGTCGCCCTCGTGCGGTTGCCTACGCCTGTCACGGTCCTGTTACAGGCCCAAGACACCCCGAGGTCTTGGGTTGATCAAGTGGTGGGCTTTCACACGTGACCGAGCCCAGTCGTTCCTACAAACTCGATGCGCTGGCCGCCGCCCTCGTTGAGTTGTCCGACGACGCCATCTTCGTCGCGGGCGTCGACGGCCTGATCCAGAGCTGGAATCCGGGCGCGGTCGCCCTGCTAGGCCACACCGTGGAGCACGCCGTCGGGCGTGACGTCTCCATCATGCTGCGACCGGGACGCGAGGAAGCGCTGCGGGCATTCTTCCAGTACGTCCGCACCGGGCAAAAAGTTCGCGAGGTCGAGTCCAGCTTTGTTCGAAGCGACGGGTCGCTCGTGGATGTGCGGATATCGGTTGCGCCCCTCGCCGATACCACCGGAGAGGTGGTCGCGTTTGTGGCCATCTTTCGCGACCTGAGCGAGCGCAAGCGCCAGGAGGAGGCCCTACGCGCCAAGGAAACGAGCTACCAGAAGCTGGTGGAAACCGCCCACGAAGGCATCTGGATGGTTGACGCTGAGGACCGGGCGACGTTCGTCAATCAGCGCATGGCGGACCTCCTCGGCTACACCGTCGAGGAGATCCTCGGGCGCTCGCCCAGCGAGTTCTATTTCTCCGAGGCCGGGCGCCAGGAGCGCGACGAGCACCGCAAACGCTCTCTCGAGGGCATCAAAGAGAGCCGTGAGGTGGTGTACCGTCGTCGCGATGGGGAACCCCTCTGGGCGGTGGTGGCGACGACGCCTATCCTCGGCGAGGGCGAACGGCTGGAAGGCGTCCTGGCGATGGTCACCGACATCACGGCCCGGGTGAAGGCGGAGGAGAATCTGCGTGCCAGCGAGCGGCTCTTTCGCAGCCTGTTCAGCGAGTCGCCGGCAGGCCAGATCCTCTCCTCCTCGGACCGGAAGATCGTGGCAGTCAACCGCGCCTTCTGCGAGATGACAGGCTACACGGAGGCTGAAATTCTCCAGAATGGCTGGGACGCGATCACACCTCCCGATGACCAGGCGGGCATCTTTGCCTCCTTCGAGCGGCTCTGGTCGGGTGAACTCAACGCGATGCAAATGGAGCGACGCTACCTTCGGAAAGATGGGTCCCTGCTCTGGGGGCAGGTCAGCGTCGCCCGGGTGCCCGACGACTCTGGCCGGGCTCGCTACGTCATCGACCAGGTGCAGAACGTCTCCGATCGTAAGCAAGCGCAGCAAGCCCTCGAACACCAGGCGCTGCACGACGCGCTCACCGGTCTCCCCAACCGTGTGCTGGCCCGCGACCGGCTCGACCAGGCGATTCTGCTCGCGCGCCGGCAGCAAACGCGGGTAGCCCTGCTGATCATCGATCTCGACCACTTCAAAGAGGTCAACGACACCTTCGGCCACCAGGCGGGTGACCAGTTACTGCGCCAGGTGGGTGAGCGATTCATGGCTGAGCTCCGCGAGACCGACACGGTGGCCAGGCTCGGCGGTGACGAGTTCGCCATCGTACTGCTTGCCGCCGACGCCGACGCCGCCGGCAAGGTCGCGGTCAAGCTGCTCGCCGCCCTCGAGCGCCCCTTCATCGTCGAAGGCCAGGCCCTCGATGTGGGGGCCAGCATCGGAATCGCGGTCTATCCCGACCATGCCGATTCGGCGGACAGCATGCTTCGCCGAGGGGACATTGCCATGTATGTCGCCAAGCGATCGCGCCGCACGCATGCGATCTACACCCGGGACCACGACGAGCCCGGAGACAGCCGCCTCGCGCTCATGGCGCAGCTGCGGCAGGCGATCAACGACGGAGCGCTGACGCTCCACTACCAACCCATCGCCCGGCTACGCGACGGACGGGTCGAGCGTCTCGAGGCCCTGGTCCGCTGGCAGCGGCCGGGCCATGGTCTCGTCCCGCCCGGCGACTTCATCGCCTTTGCCGAACAGACCGGGTTGATCCAGCCGCTCACCCAATGGGTGCTACAAGCCGCGCTCGCTCAGTGTGGCGAATGGAACCGTGGGGGGCAGCCGGTCGGTGTGGCCGTCAACATCTCGATGCGCAACCTGCTCGATCCGCAGCTCCCGAATAACGTAGCCCAGATCCTGCGCGAAACCGGGGCGAGGCCCGAATGGCTGACCCTCGAGATCACCGAGAGCAGCATCATGGCGGAGTCGCAGCGGACGCTGGAAACCTTGCGGAAGCTGCGAGCGCTCGATGTGCGCCTCTCTATCGACGACTTCGGCACCGGCTATTCGTCGCTGGCGTACCTACATCGGCTGCCGGTCCATGAGATGAAGATCGACCAGTCGTTCATCCGTGGTCTGATCAGCGATGAGATCAGCGGCGCGATCGTCCGCGCCGCAGTCGACCTGGGACACAAACTCAAGCTGGCCGTGGTCGCCGAGGGAATCGAGGACGCGGCCACCTGGCAGCGCGCCCGCGCCGACAACATCGACTACGGCCAGGGCTACTACTTATCGCGACCGGTGCCGGCGGCCGAAGTGACGGCGTGGCTGTCTGCCCCGCCACGCCCTGCACGCGCCGCCGCCTGACCGCTTCCTGACGAAGGCGAGCGGACGGCGTCAGCGCGCGACGAGGTGCAGGTCGATGATCGGCGCCCCGGGCTGCTTCCCCAGCACGATCAGTCCGGTCCCTTCAGCGGGGCCAATCGTCAGGGTTGTCGATTGGTTGATGAAATTCTGGTTGCCGCCGAGCTTTCCCTGCGTGTACCCAGGCAGGCTCCCGACGGCCTTTTCCTTCTGACCTACCGATCCAGCCACGGTCAGATTGCTGTCGGTGAATGGAACCCGTATGGACGCGCCGATGCCGATCGCCGCGTTGAACAGGCTTAGGAGGACGCCGACAGTGAGGACCACCAGAACCGACGCGCAGCCGGCCCCGCATCCCCCGCAGCCAGCTCGGAACCCTTGTCGGCGATCCCTCTCTCCGCTCATTGCCGGAAGCGTATACCCTCCTGATCGTCGGCCCGAGCACCGGGTTGCAATCCGTTCGACGCGGAGATTCTTGCTCTCGCTCGCTAATTAGTTATTCCCAAGCTGCGCGAGGGTGCCGGGGACAAGGTCGAATACGGTCGGGGTTACAGTCGCTGGGTGTTTGGGGCGAGTGAGAGCTCGATCGCCACCATGCCCACCGACATCGCCAGCAAGACCGGAAGCTGCTGGAAGATGCCGAGCAGGAGCCCGGCGCCTAGGAAGTACCCGTGGATCATGAGGCGGGGAAGGAGGGGCATAAGCCACGGACGCGGCAGCTGGCCCTCAGTGGTTCGGATCGCGTATCCGGTCAGGACTACGAAGAGCGCCAACGTGAATAGGAAGGTGGGAAAGCCGCCGGTCGGTCCTCCGAAGAATCGCTGCTGCAGGACGATGAATGGAACGAGCGCGACCAGCAGCGTCAGGTACGCGGGGACGGGAACGAGCCATTGCAGCCAGGGCCAGGCAGACCCCGGGCGGCCGTGAGCACGAACCCATCGAGTCCACGCGCTGAAGCCGAAGGCGACAAACAGCCAACCGTAGTAGTTGCCGGCCGGTACGCCGAAGAAGCCCGCGTGCAGCGGGATGTTCCAGTGCCAGAGCCCCTGCCGGATGGCGATCGCGTCGAGCGAGAGATCGAGCAGGATCGCGAACACGGCATCGGCGAAGGGTGCCAGCCGTGGCGGGATGCCGAGCCGGTCCGACATGAACATCGAGGAGGTGATGATCATCGCCCAGGCGAGCGCGATCGCCACGGGGACCGACCCCAGCTTGATGAAGAATCCCTGGTTATAGGCGTACGAACCGAAAATCGTGATGTCGCCCTGCTCGAGAAGCAACCCGAAGGGGACGGCGCTGAGCAGCTCGACGAGACGCTGGCGGCCTCCGGAGCGATAGGCAAATCGCGCGGACAGCACAAACAGGATCAGCATCACGACCTCGACCAGTCCAAAGAGGATGCGTGGCACCGCGTTGAGCCTAAGCCAGCCCGGGCGGTTCGGCCGCTTCAACATGCTGGAGACCGTTTGGAGCAGTCTGCTGAGGGCCGTCAGGTCATTCCCGTAAAACGAAAGGATCCGCGCGAGTTAAGGACTCAGAAGCGGTGGAGAAAGGGGATGCGCGGGGCGATGACGTAATTGAGCTGCACGAGGAAGATCAGGCTGATGCTCACCCAGGTCGGGAAGACGATGCAGGTTGCGGTTGCAATCGCATACAGGGACTGGGCGATGAGGATACGGCCACGCATCAGTGGCGCGACCTCGGGCGTCTCCGACACTTTGAACAGCCCCACTCCAAGCCCATATTGGAGTCCCACCAGCAGCGTCATGCCCAGGAGGACGATATTCAGCCAGTACTCGACGAGCGCCACCCGCAGGGTTGGAAAGCGCGCGAGCAACCCCGTCGAAAAGGGCACCAGGGTAACGGAGAGAAGAAAGGCGAGCTGCAGCCACGTGTAGTTGCGATTGCTTCGCGCCAGCAAGTTGAGCTGGGTGCCCTGGCCAACCCAGAAGATGCCGAGTGTCATGAAACTCATCGCATACACGAGCCCATTCGGCGCGAGTCGCACCAGCTCCTGCCAGAGATCTCCCTCACTCCGAGCGCTCAAGGTTGGGACCGCCAGGCCCAGCACGAGCAGCGTCATGCCGACCGCGAAGATCCCATCCGAGATTCCGGCCAGGCGGTCCAGGTTGGTGCCAGCAAACTCATTGAAGCGGTGCCCGCTCCCTCGGATCAAACTCACTCGGTAAGGATGACAGAGGCTACAGGTCGAAAACCGAGCTCTCGCCGCTCACGTCGTAGACTGGCCGCCCGAGCAAGCTATTCGCGATGATGGCGCTGCGCCAGGCCATCAGGCTGAGGTTGGGATCCGCCACGCCGCGCATCTGCCGGGCGGCATCCTGCGCATAGATCCGCAGCCCGGGTGGGCCGTCCCACTCGACCGAGAAATCGGCACGGACCGGGACGCCGTCGCGGTTCCAGCTGATCCGGTTCGCGAGTGGCTGCATCGCCTCGGGCAAGGCGTAGCTGGAACCGGTTCCGAGCACGGTCACGTCGGCGCGAACGGTGCGGCTAGCGCCCCATCGATCGCGGAGCGCGAGATCGCAACCACGCTCCGTGTGCTGCATGGAGACGACCTCGTGGCCGGGCAGCAAGCTCACGCGCCGACCCGCCGGTTCCAGGAACTCGAGGTCGTAGAGCCGGTCGTAAATGCGCTGCAACAGGCCCTGTGATATGCCGTCACTGGCCAGCTTCTGCTCGGCAAGGAGGGTGTCACGCTGTTCCGGAGTCAGCGTGAAGAAATAATCGCTGTAGACCGGGTTGAAGAGTTCGTTGGTGAAGGGTGACTCGTCCAAAGGGAGGAAGTTTGGTCGATGCGAGATCCATACCAACGTCGCCGGCAGATGCTGGAGATCCAGCAAGAGATGCCAGACAAGCTCGGCGCCACTCTGACCACCTCCCACCACGGCGACCACCCGGTTGGTCACGTCGACGGGATGAAGAAGGTAGTCGTTCGAATGGAACACGCGGTCGCCGACGTTTGAGCGAGCCCAGGACGGAATATTCGGTACGAGTCCGGTGCCGAGCACGATGTTCTTGGTATGGAGCGCCCGGCTATCGACCTGGACCGAAAAGCTCTGCTCGTCGATGACGACCTGGCGTACCTCCGCGCCAAATTCAACGTTCGGCAAGCGGCCGGCCACCCAGTGCAGGTATTGATTGAATTCCAAGCGACTAACAGGCTGGGAGTGGTTGATAAAGCGGTAGAGCCGCTTGTGGGCCCGGAGGAATGCAAGAAAAGAGTACTGACTCGTCGGGTCGACCAGGGTCACGAGGTCTTTCAGGTACGAGACCTGGATGACCGCTTCGGGAAGCAGCAGGCCCGGGTGCCATTCGAAGTCCGCGTTCTTGTCGAAGAAACGGGACTTGAAGCCTGTCGGCGCGAGCAGCGCCGCGAGGCTGAGGTTGAAAGGACCGGCACCCACCCCGACCGCGTCCAGCGTGAAATCAGAGTCCATACCCTTTTCCGCCAGCCCCGAGTCTATGCCTGAGCTCGCTCGATGCCGTCGAGGATGAGATCGAGCCCGTATTCGAACTCGCTCCCATAGCGAAAGCCGGGTTTCATGGCGCGATCAACGGCCATCTCGGCGAGGTGGGGATACTCGCCGGGGCGGAATCCTTCGAGGATGCTTCCAGCTACCTCTTTAACCTCTTGCGGGCTGCTGAACGGCAGCCTCGACTCTGTCATGGTGAACCCGTAGATATAGCCGTCGAGGATTGAGTAGGCGTGAGCCGTCATATCGACCGAGAATCCTGCCGCCCGCAAACTTCCAAGCACCGCGTCGTGATGTCGCAGGTTCGCGGGACCTGGTGTGGCCCGCGACTCCATCAGGGCGATGGCCCACGGGTGGCGCAGGAGAACATGGTGGGCTGAGATCGCCCGCTGACGCATGGCGGTCCGCCAGTCCGCTCCGGTGGGCGGCAGGTCGATCTCGCTGAACACGACATCGATCATGCCGTCCAGCATGTCGTCCTTGTTGCGCACGTGGTTGTAGAGAGACATCGCTTCGACCCCGAGTTTGCCGCCGAGGTGCCGCATGCTGAGTAAATCGATACCGTCTCGGTCGGCGAGGCTGATGGCAGTTCGCAATACTCTGTCCCGGGTCAGGGCCGGGCGGCGCTTTGCGGCTCGTTTCGGTCGTGTGGCCATTCGGGTTACGTACCTCGCCATCTAGCATACACCGTAAGCCCTTGCACACTTACGCTGTATGTGTTAGGATCAGGCTCACAAGCTTACGGTGTAAGCCCAAGAAGGAAGTGGAAGCAATGATTTCGACGGAGATTCGCGCAAGTACGCCCCGAGTGACCACGATGAAGGCGATCGTCCAGGACGTCTACGGCTCGGCAGATGTCCTGAAGGTGAGGGACATCGACACGCCCACGATGGGCGACAGCGAGGTGCTGATTCGAGTTCGTGCGGCCGGTGTCAACGTTGCCGACTGGGCCATCATGAGCGGCCTGCCGTATATTGCCCGCCCGATGTACGGCCTGGGCAAGCCAACGAATCGCGTTCGGGGCACCGATGTGGCAGGAGTGGTTGAGGCCGTCGGCGCCAGCGTGACGCAGTTTCGGCCGGGTGACGAGGTCTTCGGATGGAGCGGGCATCTGGGTGGCGCCTTTGCCGAGTACGCGGCTGTCTCCGAAGACGCGCTGGTGTCCAAGCCGGGCCAGCTCACGTTCGAGCAGGCGGCGGCAGTTCCCATGGCCGCGACCGTCGCCCTTCTGGCGCTTCGCGATCACGGAAAAGTCCAGGCCGGGCAGAAGGTCCTCGTCAACGGCGCCTCGGGAGGCATCGGGACCTTCGCGGTGCAGATTGCGAAGTCGCTCGGAGCGGACGTGACCGCCGTGACCAGCACGAAAAACGTGGACCTGGTCCGATCGATCGGCGCAGACCACGTCGTCGACTACACGAAAGTGGACTTCACGCGCACGGGCCAGCGTTACGACTTCATTCTCGACAACGTGGCGAACCGTTCATTGTCCGACCTCCGGCGCGCGCTCACCCCGAAGGGGACGCTCGTGCCGAACGGCGGGGGGTTCGAGCATCGGTGGGTCGCAAGCGGGGGTCGCCTCATCGGGGCGAAGCTGTCGTTTGCGTTCGGGAGCCAGAACGCGCTGACGTTCATCGCCTCGTCGAAGCAGCAGAACCTGGTTGCTCTGCG
This sequence comes from Candidatus Acidiferrum sp., assembly GCA_035602395.1. GTDB lineage: Bacteria > Chloroflexota > Dormibacteria > CF-121 > CF-121 > CF-13. The sequence goes on along the minus strand of DATNMH010000003.1, from coordinate 35,094 downwards.
GGAACTCATTGAGGCCGGAAAGGTCATACCGGTCATCGATCGAACCTACTCGCTGAGAGAGGTCCCCGAGGCGATCCGGTATCTCGCAAAAGGCCATGCGCGAGGGAAACTCGTCATAACCGTGTGCTAGCGTCGACGGGTGCCCGTGCTCCTGACTCCGGTCCCGCTTCGCGAGCCATCGGCGGCGGCGAGGACGGTCCTGCGGGAGGTCTTCGGCCTGCCCGATTTCCGGCCCGGGCAGGGCGATGTGGTGGCCGCGGGCGAGTCCGGCGCCGACGTCCTTTTTGTCGCCCCGACCGGATCCGGAAAGAGCATTGCCTACTGGGTGCCGGGCATCGTCGCCGGCGATCTGACCATTGTGGTTTCGCCGCTGATCGCCCTCATGGTCGACCAGGTGGCGCGGCTGACGCTGCTGGGCATCCCCGCGGCCTGCATCCACAGCCAGATGACGGCCGAAGAACGTCGTGAGGCGATGATGCGGGCGGCGGCCGGCAAGCTGCGCTTCCTTTACCTGGCGCCGGAGCGGATCGGTGCGAGCGGCTTTCTCGAGGCGCTCGGGCAGCTCAAGGTCGCGCGCGTTGTCGTCGATGAGGCCCATTGCATCTCCAGCTGGGGACACGACTTTCGACCCGACTATCGCCGCCTCGGCGATGCCATCGCTGCCTGCGGCCGGCCGCCGGTCGGCGCGTTTACCGCGACCGCGACGCCTCGTGTGCGCCTCGACATTGTTGCCAGCCTGGGCCTGCGCAACCCGGTTGGGAAAGTTACCGGTTTCGTCCGCGAGAACCTGATGATGTCGGTGGTGCGCTGCCGGGGCAAGGCGGATAAGCGTGACAGTCTGCTGCGGCGCATCCGCCCCGGCGACGGCCGTTCGCTGGTCTACTGCGGCGCCCGCAGGACCGCGACCGAGCTCGCGGCTGAGCTCTCGGACGCGGGCATCGCGACTGGCTCGTACCACGGCGCGCTGGATGGCGATGAGCGGCAGGATGTGTACAGCGAGTTCGCCGCCGGCCGCCTCAAGGTCATCGTCGCGACTTCGGCGTTCGGCATGGGCGTCGATTTTCCCGACATCCGCCAGGTCATCCACTACGACTTCCCCGGCAGCCTCGAGGAGTACTACCAGCAGGCGGGCCGCGCAGGCCGCGACGGCCTACCGTCGGAATGCATCCTGCTCTACAGCGCCCAGGATCGTCAGCTCCAGGAGTTCTTCATCGAGCAGGCGTATCCCGATCGCGACACGGTGCGGGCTGTTTACCGAGAGATGCTTCGCGCCGGCAGCGGCTGGATCGACGACTGGCCGTCGCGGTTGCCCGCGGTCGATGATGGCGCCATCCGCGCCGCGGTTGGTTTACTGGCGCGCAGCGGCGTCGTCGCGCCCGATGGCGCCATCCGCAAGCTGACGGGCGCGCCGGTCGATTTCGATGAGCAGGCGCAGCTCAAGGAACATGCCTATGCACGCGTGAACCAGATCATGGATTACGCGAGTTCCCGTGGCTGTCGCCATGCCCGGATCGCCGACTACTTCGGCGAGGAGGGAGTACCCCGGACCTGCAACTCCTGCGACAACTGTCTCGACCCACGGAGCATCGAGACGATCACCGTCGGTCCGACCGATGTGGAAGCGGCGATCGCGTCGGTCGCCCGCTTCAAGGGTCACCTGGGCGCGGCACGCATCGCGTTGCTCCTGCGCGGACAGCTCGACGCGTGGACGACCTCGAAACCGTGGGTCAAAGACCTTGCCTTTTTCGGGGCACTCAGGGAGTGGGACCTGGAGCGGATCCGAGACCTGGTCTCGACCCTCGTGGAGCTTGGAGTGTTCGTCCGCGGGCACGGCGAGAAGCCGACGCTGTCCGTCACAAAGACCGGCCTGGCGGCTCTGGCCGGTGAGCAGTCGCTGATGGTGGAGCTCGAGGTAAGCCAATCTCGACCCGCCGATAAGCGACGCGGCGCATCGAAGGGTCACACCGCCGGTGAGCTGACCGATGGGGCGTTGCTTCGCTTCGACGCGCTCCGTCAGTGGCGCCTCGATACCGCCAGGTGCGCCAAGCTCCCACCCTACGTGATCTTTCACGACAAGACGTTGGCGGAGATCGCACGCACCCGACCGGCATCGATGGCCGACCTTGGGGCGGTTCCCGGCGTCGGTCCTACCAAGCTCGAGCGATACGGGGCAGCGGTGCTGGCGGCGATCAAGGAACGCTGATTGTCGTTGGCTGGCCGCCCTACCTCAATTGAAGGAGCCACGATCCTGAGCCGGCAGCCGATGTATTCATGTGGATGCTTCGTCTCGGCCGCCCCGCTGGCGTCAGGCGGTGGCGAGGGCGTCGGATACGGCTCGCCGATGGGCGAGCCCGCCCGTGCTTCCGCCGCGACTGTGGTCGCACCGTCACCAGATCCTGCGGTTGGTCCTCTGGGCGAATGTCCCGCCGGTCGGTGTCCTCGTCTTGCTCCACCGTCAGGACCTGAGGAGTCTCCGCCTGGTGGCACTGGTCGTCGCTCTGGCGGTGCTCGGGACATTCATCGGCGGCACCCGATTGCTCCGTGCCACCGTTGTATCGGTCGGCTTGATGACGTGCGCGGGGGTTGCGGCCTATGCGTCGAGCGGACCCCAGCAATTCGCGTACCTGGCGGTCATGACCGCCTCCGTCGCTCTCTACCGAAGCTGGGCGGTGCTCGGTATCGCGTGTGCCTTCGGGATTGGGATCGAGCTCGTTCTTGGAGGCGCTGGGGCCGCGGCCGTTGGCGCCCTGTTCATGCTCATCATCGGGGCCGGCGAGTTGACCGCCTGGTCCATGGACGTCCGCCGGTACCCACTTGAGGAGGGGCCCGATGAAACCCAAGCCGCCAATCGCCTTCGACGAGCCATTCATCAGCGGGAGCTCGTCCTTCATTACCAGCCCAAGTTTGATTTACGGACACGGCGCGTCGTGGGGGTGGAGGCCCTGGTTCGTTGGTCGCCGCCAGGCAAGGAGCTGGTGTTCCCGGACGCCTTCATCGGCGTGGCGGAGCGCGCGGGCATCATGAAACCACTGACGTTTGCGGTCCTCGACCTGGCGCTGCGACAGTTTCGGGAGTGGGATGACCGGGGCTTGACCCTGCCCATGGCGATCAATCTCACGGCGTCGATCCTCGATGACAACGACTTTCCGGTCGAACTGTGCGCGGCACTCGAGGCCGGCTGCGTCTCTCCCGCTGGGATTGCGCTGGAGCTGACCGAGTCGGTCGTGATGGCGAAGCCCGACCGAACGATGGGCATTCTCGAGCGGCTCAGCGCGATGGGGTTTCAGCTCGCTATCGACGACTTCGGCACGGGTTATTCCTCGCTTGCATATCTGGGCCGTTTACCCGTCGATGAAATCAAAATCGACCGTTCCTTCGTCCTGAAAATGAGCACCAACGAAGGGGATCGTACGATCGTGCGGGCGAGCATCGACCTTGCCCACAAGTTCGGGAAGCGGGTCGTGGCCGAAGGCGTCGAAGACACGACCACCCTCCATCTGCTCGAGGAGATGGGCTGCGACCAGGCGCAGGGATATCTCATCAGCCGGCCGCTTCCCGCCGAGCATCTTGCACGCTGGCTCGATAACTGGGTGCCACCAGCACTGCTAGCCGCTTAGTCCGCTGCTTGCGCATGACATCCCCAACTCACGGCTGACGCTTTTCGTTGACGGGTGCAGAATAGGCTTGACCCGGCACGACGGACCGCCGGGAGGATGGCGGTCGTAGTCTTTGTCCACAAGCACGAGGAGGCAAGCTATGGCGGAAGCCAAAACTGCAGTCGCCAACAAGCCGGCGTGGGTCGACCTGGCGACGTCCGATGCCGCGGCGGCCCGCGACTTTTACTCGAAGGTGTTTGGCTGGAAGATCGAGGTCAATCCCGATCCGCAATACGGCGGATACGGGATGGCGAATGTCGCCGGTAAGCAGGTTGCGGGGATTGGACCCAAGCAGTCACCCGAAGCCCCGACCGCATGGTCGGTCTATATCGGTACCGACGATGCCGACGACCTGGCCAAGAAGGTTCAGGCCGCGGACGGGAAGATCGTCGCGCCCCCGTTCGACGTCGGCGATCAGGGCCGTATGGCCGTCTTCCAGGATCCGACCGGAGCGTTCATCTCGACGTGGCAGCCTCGCGCCATGAACGCCCCCTTACCGACGGGCGAAGCCAACACGTTCGGTTGGGCCGAGCTCAGCTCACGCGGCGTCGACAAGGCGATCACGTTCTATCAGAAGGTTTTCGGCTGGAGCACCAAGACCACTCCGATGGGTCCGGACCAACCCGCGTATACAGAGTTCCAGCTCGGCGGCGAGAGCATCGCCGGCGGGCAGGAGATGCAGGCCATGGTTCCGGCACAGGTGCCCAGCTACTGGCTGGTCTATTTCGCCGTTAGCGACGTCGACAAGTCGTTCAAGACCGCAACGCAAGCCGGCGCGAAAGAGATGGTCGCGCCGATGGACTTCCCGGGCGGGCGCTTCGCGATCCTCAGCGACCCGCAGGGCGCAGCGTTCGGGCTCCTCAAGATGGCGCCGCGCTAGACGAACCACGGGTGCGGGCCGGCGCTGCTGCCGGCCCGCAGTTCAGCCGTATGCTGTCAAGCATGGCCAGGGCGGGAGAGCGAGGGGTTGACGCGTATATAGCGGCGGCCCCAAAAACGGTGCAGCCGATGCTCCGAGAACTTCGGCAAGCAATCAGGAGCGCGGCGCCGAAGGCTGAAGAAAAGATCAGCTATCGCATGCCTTTTTACGCGTACCACGGACGTCTGATTTACTTCGCGGCTCACAAGAACCACGTCGGGATGTATCCGATCATCGGACGCGAAAAGGACCTGTACGCCAAAGAGCTGAAGCCCTATCTAGTGGACAAGGCCACGCTTCAATTTCCGATCGGATCGAGGCTACCGATCACCCTGGTGAAGAAAATCGTCAGGGCACGCGCCAAAGCGAACGAGGCAAAGCCTCCGGACAAGCCACCGGCAAGGAAACGGGGTTAGGTCAGATCGTCGGGAACTGGATCCGGTTCGCTCCAGGCGATGACGGCCGCCGGAAGGGTGCCGAGGAGAAGGGCGAACCCGGCCAAGAGCGCGACCTGTTCGGACTGGGTTGATGGCAGCCAGGCGTGAGCCAAGACCGGCGTCACGAAAATGATGTACAAGGCGGGCACGACGATCACCGGACCGAGGATGCGATAGGAAACGGCCTGGGCGTGTTCGCGGATCGCGCGCTGGCGTTCGTCGGCCGGCCGGGTGAACATTGCATGGGCCTCTTTCGCTGAAACTCCCTGGTCGCTGAGGGTTTTCAACTCGCCGCGGGCTGGCTGACGATAGGCTCGAGAGCTGAGACCGTATCGAACGCTTGGAGCGATGAGCCACACCAGGCTCAAGATGAAGGTGGCAACCGCCAGGCCAAATACCGCCAACAGCATCGCACGCGCGGATGAGCCCAGGGTCGCGTGGGAGCGAACGCTGACCAGAATCACCGTTACGGCGTAGGCCGCATAGGTGACGATGATCTGCCGCCGTCGCCAGCGTCGACTCTTTGCTTGCTCCGCGCTTGATGACAGGGGATGGGTCGGCGAGATTGAACTCATGGTCTAGTCGCCTCCTGTGGGTTACGACCGTACAGTTCTTCGCTCAAGGGCTTGAAGGGTCGCAGCGAGAAGATCGCTTCCACCGGGACGCGAAAGAGCTCGCTGATCCGCATGGCCAGCTCGAGGCTGGGGGCGTAATCGCCGCGCTCCAGAAAACCGATCGTCTGGTAGTTGATGTCGAGCGCGTCCGCCAGCTGCTGGCGCGACAGACCGCGGTCAGCCCGGTGGACGGAGAGGCGATTGTAGACGCCTGCCGGGGGCTGCTCGGTGTCACGCTGGGGTCTTGCCATCCCCAATGAATTGTTGCGTATAGACAATAGTTTGTCAAGTCCCATAAGGCTCTATTCTGCAGAACAAAGGCCACTCTTAGCTTCGCGGTTAGCCGCGCCAGCTTATCCGGATGGAGAGCTGCGGCCGTTTCACGCTCGAAGGAGCCCAACGGCGGGCGTCGTTATTAATGTAGAGATGGTTAACACTCACGATGAGCAATCAGGCTCCCTCGATGGGCTGCCGCAAGATAAGTTACCCGACCAGGATGGGGCGGAGGATCTTGACGTTTCCTCGCTCCGGGTCTTCCAGCTGAATGGACGCTTTCTCTACCTGAAGGGGACGACTGACCTGGCCGAGTTCACTGCTGGGGAGAGACGTATTCTGGGGGCGCTGACCCGGCAAGGGGACACGGTGTTTGTCGCCGTCGCCCCCGATCCTGGGCACGTCCGCCTCTGCTATCGCCTGCCCGACCTGGACAATGCCGTTGCCTTCGATGCCGACGGTCTTCGTAGCCTCATCCAGCAGTGGTTCGTCTGGGCGGGTACCGCAGAGAACGCAAGCGCCTAACGGGGCTCGACTCAACCGGTCTAAAAGCACCGTTTAAGGGCCCGAAAACCACGGAATAACTGAATTACAGCCGTGGATGACCAGGAGGTCGTTGGGCGCGTGGGTCTGATCACTGCGCCAATAGCTCCGGGTCGGCTGGGGGAGGTGAAGGTGGCCATTCGCGGTGGTAGCGAGGCGTTCCACGCCTACGCCATGGATCCAAAGGAGGCGATTCCGAAGGGTACCCGTGTCTTCGTCGTGGAGTATTTTCCGCCGCGCACAGTTGTCGTTAGCCTGGCCTGACGGCCGGCATTCTCAGGAGGTAGGTGCGATGGGCGATCCTCTTCTCACCAGCGTCGCGGTGATGGTTGGCATCGTCGTTGCCGTACTCGTCGCGCTCTTTGTGCTTTGGCGAATGATGTGGCGGGTCGCCGAACCGAACGAAGCCCTGGTCATTTCGGGCCTCCATCAGGGGGCACCGAATGGTGTGGGAGAGACTCTCGGTTTCAAAATTGTGACCGGCAAGGGCACGCTCGTGCTCCCAGGCGTCCAGATGGTGCGCCGGCTCTCCCTCGACCTGCGTGAGACCGACCTGCAGGTCGATTGTGTCAGCCAGCAGGGCATTCCGCTCAAAATCCGAGCGGTCGTCATCTACAAGGTCGGCGACGATTACGCATCCATCGCCAATGCCGCACGCCGATTCCTCGATCAGCAGAACCAGATGGACCAGCGCGTGCACAACGTGTTCGCCGGCCACCTGCGGGCGATCGTCGGCAACATGACGGTCGAGGAGATGATCCGCGACCGCGAGAAACTAACGCAACTTACCCGTGAACACGCGGGAACGGAAATGGAGAAGCTCGGCCTGATCATCGATTCCCTGCAAGTCCAGGAGATCGACGACCCGACCGGGTACATCAAGAACATGGCGCGCCCGCATGCCGTCGCCATCGAACGAGAGGCCCGGATCGCGCAGGCCGGGGCCGATCGCGAAGCGACTCAGAAGGAGCAGGAGGCCGAGGCGCTCAAGGCGCAGGCTCGCCGCGACAGCCAGATCAAGCAAGCCGGATACCAGGCTGAGATCGATCAGGCGACGGCTTTGGCCAAGCAGGCCGGACCCCTCTCGGAAGCCACCAACCGGCAGAAGGTCGTGGTCGAAGAAACCAAGGTCGCCGAGCTGGAGGCCCAGCGTGCCGAGCAGCGGCTTTACGTGGAAGTCCGCAAGCCGGCCGATGCCAAGGCATACCAGGAGGTAACGCTTGCCAAGGCTGAACGGGATGCCGCGATCGCGGCGGCGGAAGCCCGCGCGCGGGAGGTCGAGCTTGGCGCGGCCGCCGAGGCCGGCAAGACGAAGACCATCGCCGCGGCGGATGCGGAGCGCGTCCGGCTGGAAGCGACCGCCCATTCAGAACAGACCAGGATGGTCGGACTGGCGGAAGCGGATGCCACGCGCGCAAAGGGACTGGCCGAGGGCGACGCCGTGAAAGCGCGGGGAATGGCCGAGGGCGAGGCCATCAAGGCCCGCGCCGACGCGCTCGCCGAGAACCAGGACGCGGTGATCGGGCAGCAGCTCGCGGAGCGCTGGCCCGAGATCGTCGAAGCGGCGGCCAAGCCGTTTGGCGGAATCGACCAGCTGATCGTGCTCAACGGCGCGAAGGGGCTGTCGGAGACGCTGGCGCAAGCCCTCAGCCAGGGAGCCACGGGTCTGGATCTCGTCCGCGAGCTGCTGGCCGGGAAAAACGGCAAGCGCGCGAACGGTGCGGTGCACACCGAGACTGAGGCAGTGGCCGCGACCGAGACGCCGGCGTCCGATCGCTAACTGACAGGGGCCGGGCCCGATCGCGGGCCCGGCCTTCGCTTGCCTACTCTCCGCTCGAGGCGGGCGGTTTCAGCGAGAGCGGCGACCGGCCGAACCGCTCCTCCAGGAATCGCCCATGTGCCAGCAGGCGGTCCGAGTCGTTCCGGTGAACGTCGTCGACGACCTCGTTCATCTTGTTCTCGAGCAGCGTCAGCTGATCCAACAGGATCTCTTTGGGCGTCTTGCCATCCTGCACCTGATGCCTCGCGGCATAAGCCTTCGGCAGATTGAGGTAGGCCTCGAGCGAGGTGGGAAGGTAGTTGGTGGCAGTGCGCTCGATGACGAACAGCTCGGGCGATCCCGGGGCGAGATTTCCGGAACGCGGGAGAATCCCGAGAATGGTTTGGCGGATCTTCAGTACCTTTGCCATCACTTCCGGCGGAACCTTGCCAGTGATGACTCGCACCTGGGTGTCCAGCGCAAGCTTGACGTTGTTGGGGTCGAAGCCGGTGGTCAGGTTGATGTCCTTGATACCCGGCGTGAGAAGCACCCCGATCAGGTAGAGCCCGACCACGATCACCGGCCAGAGGGCACCGAGAATACCGGTGAAGACCAGGACCAGCCCGACGAGGGCCAGTAGGGACCCGACGATGTTCTTTGGGCCGTACAGGTACCGGATTACGCGATCAGTCATCCCGTCTAAACCTTAAATCGAGCCCTCGCAACCGCGCTTTTCGGCTAACAAGGGCCACGGCAACCTACATATATAGGTGTCGAGTAGTAACCACGGAGACAGTTATGTAGTAGTGGACGGAGAGGCAGCGGGTCGGTGTGAGCCGAACCATCGAGTTGGAGGAGGCGTACCGGGTACTCGACGCGGAGCGGCGGCGCGCTTCGTAAAGCGAGCGAGACTCAGGACGTGACCCTGAAGTCGACGTCCTTGGTCTCGACCGTCCCGGCCGTCCGCCCCGGCGCCGTCTGATAGCTCCAATAGAGGTTCGTGTGGGCGATGACCGCGTCCGGCGGCGGCGCCCCCCAGGCTGTCTGGTCCTCCGTCGTGTGGGCGTCGCTGACAAGGGTCGCGTCGTATCCCCTCACGAAGGCGCCGTGGAGCGTCGAGCGGACGCAGGCGTCGGTCTGTGCGCCGACGACCACGAGCCGGCCGACAGCGAGGTCCGACAGCACGGTCTCAAGGGTGGTGGCCTCGAAGGAGTCGCCGTAATTCTTCTCGACGAGCGGCTCGGCCTCGCCCGGAGTCAACTCGGGGACGATGCGCCAGTCGTCGCTTCCCCTCGCAAGCCCGTTGTCGGAGTGCTGGACCCAGACGACGGGGACCCGTTCCCGCCGCGCCTTCTCGACCAGGCGGCCGACGTTCGCGACGACGGCGTCACGCTCGTGCGCTCCCTTGACGACGCCATTCTGTACGTCGATCACGAGCAGTGCGGTGTTCGGCCGGTTCTGGAGTGTACTCAAGCGCGCGGCTCGAGTTTGATGGTCGTGGATCGCGCCTCAGGGGTCAGCACGCTGTTGAGGATGTTTCCGGCGTATCGGCGGTATTTGGCCCGGTACGCGGCATCAACTTCGGCGTCGATGTCGTGGCCAGCGTCCACGAAGGTCACGTCTTTCTCGGCGCTGCCGGCCCGGATCCGACCTTCGTGCCTCTCCTGTGTGCCACGGAACCAGGCGGCGGTGCTTCCTCGAACGGATCGGACATAGAGGCCGCCGTTGTGGGGTACCACCCAGATGGTCACCGGATTTCGGAGCGTGCCGTCGCGCCGAAGCGAGGCGATCTGAAGCTCTTCTGCTTTTCCGATCTTGGTGAGTTCGTCGCTTGTCCACTTGGTCATCGCTGCGCCTCCTTCGTTCCCATGCGTACAAGCGACTTTATCGCGCGGCGACAGGGGCGCTTCCTGGACTATGTCATTTATCACGAAGGTGAATACGTAGGCCTCGGTGCCGGTTCCTTTGGAGCAACTGGCTGTCAGCTCGCCTTAGTCGTTGCTAGTCGCCCTCGCTGTTATCATCCGCCCTGCCGGCGACAAAGACGAGGCCCTTCGCCGTGAAGGTGATTCCAGGAACCGGCGTCAGTGCGCCAGTATTCAGGTTGAGCGTCGCCAGGTGGTTCGGGCCCGGGTTGGGCGGTGCATTGTTGGCGTTCCCCGGCGTGACGGCCGAAAACGCCGTGCCGACATGGAAATGGCCGCGGACGGCGTACACGTGGTTCTTGCCGTCGGTCGCATAAAGGCCTCCGCGTGAAGCCGTCGCCCACGCTGTGTCGTCGACTGACTGCGTCAGGTTCAGGACGAAGAATTTCTGGTTCGCCCTGCCCGCGTTGCGGACGTAGACCTGCTGCAGCTCGCCCTGGCTATCGAGCATGAAATCACGACCGAATCGTGGCGACGACCCTGGCACGACGGCGTTGGAGTCCGGGTCGCTCAGTGCCAGGCTCACTTGCTGCCCGTTCTGCGGGCTGTCGGTGTTGGCCACCGTGGCGCTGACATTGTCGAAGAAGACCGGTGTCAAGGTCGCGGTCGTCCCTGAAAGCACGGCGCGATAGACGGCGGGCTGCGTGGTGTCACTCGGGTTGGAGGCGCTGATCAGGATCTGACCCCGGTAAATGTGGGGAGCGTCGGTCCCGCCGCCGTGGACGGGTGGGTTGGGGCTGTAGCTGTAGTGAACCAGCTGCGATCCATCTGGGGCCTCGGCCCGGATCGTGTAAAGACTCGTATCCCCGTCTTCGTTGACTGTGGCAATGATCCGGTCATGTGCCGCGTCGGCCGTCATTCCGTCGACTCTGCCGGTCAGCTGCCAGCTGTGAAGGTTGCGGCCGCTCCTCGAGTACTCGACCACGGTGCTTTGCGTGTTTCCGTTCGCGGCGGGCTCACCCTTGGGGCCAACCCCGTTTTGCCAGGCGACGAAGATCGAGCCTCCCATGCTGGTGATATCGTCTGGGGCGCTCAGCGTCGATCCCCCGCTGGCGAACACATGCGCACTCAATCCGGACGCGCCGTTGTTGTCGTCAGCGGAAGCCGGCCCGGCGGCCGCCACCGATCCAAGGGCAGCCAGCCCCATCGCTACCGTAAGCGCGAGGGCGCGAGCAGCAGGTCGTTGCATCAGCTTCCTCCTCCATGTGTCGCCGTGGTTGCTTCTCCAGCCGCCACCGGACGGCGGACCGTTCCCTGGGCCGAAGGCTAATCACAGCGCGTGAAGGGAGGCCGAAATTTCCGTTAAGGGTTGGGTCGATCTCAGTTAATGGTTGGGTGCGAGGGGCCTGAGTCGCTGCGGGTCCGCACTCGGCTCCGGGGTTAGCGCGTGCTCCATTGAAACCAGCGGATGCCGATCCCCGCGAACACGACGGCATAAACCACGCTCGTGAGAAAGGCCAACCACGTGTCCCCGTTCCACGCCGCCGGGTGCATCGCGCCCGCGAGCAACGTCGCCACTGCCCCGCCGGGTGACCAGCGCGCGATGGTCTCAAAGGTGGTGCCAAAGATTGCGGAATGAGCAAACAGGCCGAGAGCGACCAGCGGCAGAAAGCTTAACCGTCCGACGGCGTTGACCGTCTCTGCCGATTTGATGAGCCCGACCAGGGCCTGTCCCACGCCCAGGAAGACGGCCGAGCTGAAAATCACCGCGACGAGGGTCAGGAGGTACGCGGCCGGATCCAGAGAGACGTTCTCGACGACAGCGGCCGCCACGAGGACCACCAGGCTCATTGCCAGCATTGAAACGATCTGAACGGCCAGCTGGCTGACCATGATGGTCCAGGTCGGAGCCGGCGTGACCCGGAGGCGCTGCAAGACGCCCAGCTCGCGGTCCCTGGCGACGGACGCGGTGTAGCCAAGGATGGCAATCAACGCGATGCCGAGCGTAAGAGCCAACGCCACGCTGACGATCGGGCCGCCGAGTTGAGCGCTGCGTTTGGCAGCGGACAGGCCGTAGAGGACGGCGAGCGGCGGAAAGAACGTCAGCAGGAGGGCGCGCCCATTTCGCAACTGAATGGTGACGTCCGCCTGAAGCAGAGATCTGAGGATCCCTGACAACGTCGGAGGTTGAACAGGTGGCGCGCTTGGTTGGCTGCTCATCTCAATCGCGAAGGTCACTTCCGGTTAATCCGATGAAGACATCTTCGAGGGTGACCTGGCCGTGGGCCACCTTGAGCACCCGCGGATCATCTTTGTGCTTCTCGATGAGCCCAGTCGGCGTATCGACCGTGATCAGCTTGCCATTGTCGATGATGGCCACCCGGTGACACACCGCTTGCGCCTCTTCCATGGAGTGTGTCGTCAGGAGGATGCTGCGGCCAAGGTCGCGCAGCCGTTCGATGCGATCCCACAACTGCCGGCGAGCTTGCGGGTCCAGGCCGGCCGTGGGCTCATCGAGGAGCACGAGTGGCGGGCTGTGAATCGTGGCAATCAACAAGGAGACGCGTTTCTGCTGTCCCCCGGAAAGCTGGCTGAAGCGTTTTGACGCCTCTTCCCCCAGGTGAACGCCGGCCAGCAGATCGTCGATTCCGGCCCGGGTGATCTGCACGCCGTACAGCCCCGCGTAGAGCCTGACGATCTCGCGAACCGTGAGGCTGGCCTGGAAGCTCGTCGACTGGAGTTGCACACCCATTCGTGCTTTCGCCGCGGACGGATTTGCTCGAGCGTCGACATCGCCGATCCGGATCGAGCCGGCGTCGGGCTTCAAAAGGCCCTCAATCGCGCTCAGCGTGCTGGTCTTCCCGGCTCCGTTCGGCCCCAGAAGACCAAAGATCTCGCCTTCGTTGATGTCGAGGGACACACCGTCGACGGCCAATTTCGGACCGTAGCTGACGCGGAGACCTTCAACCTGTAGCGCCAATCCGCGCTCGGCCGACTGGCCGGAAGCTGCCACGCTGCTCCGACCTTACACGATGCCCGGGCGCGATGGGCGCGCATAATGACCGGCAGGCGAGGGCAGGATGGAAGGAAAGAGCGATCTGAAGCAGCGTCTGGCGGCGCTGCTTCGTGAGGCGGAGCGGGCCCACGGGGAATACGAGACGTCACTCGGACATCGCGATGACGATTGGCCTGAGTGGTACGCGGCCTTTATCGCAGAACGCCTGGGCGGTCATGTGGCCGCCCAAGGGCCGAGGCAGTAGAAGGCCAGGACCTCAGAGCGGACGATCGGCGTGAGTGACCACGAGGTCGATGCGGCGACGGCGACTCAGTTACCGTAAATGCGGCCACCGCTTGGCGAGGAGGTTGTCCGTCCATAGCGGACGACCAGGGAAAGGACGTAATCCGCTCCTCTCCACTCCAATTTATACCGCACTGGGGGCTTGCCGCAAGCCCCGGGTCGTGCCGCATAATCACGGGTCGCAAGCCAGAACCTACGGAAACGGGAGGAGCGAAATGCGTGCGCTGTTGTCGACGTATCCGGCCGGAGTGTGGTTATGACTGAGCATGCGGTGGTGATCGCCGGCGGAGGCCCGACAGGAATGATGCTGGCGGCCGAGCTGGCCCTGGCTGAGGTTGATGTCGTCATCGTTGAACGACGCGCCACTCCGGATCCCGACCGCTCGCGCGCCGGCGGTCTGCACGCGCGCACCATCGAGGTGCTCGATCAGCGCGGCGTCGCCGACCGGTTTCTCCAGGAGGGGAAGGCGATGCAGATCCAGGGGTTCGGTCGAATCCCCTTGGACATCAGTGATTTCCCCTCCCGCCACAACTACGGGCTCGCCCTCCCGCAGATTCAGACCGAGCGCCTACTGGCCACCTGGGTCAATGAGCTCGGGGTGCCGACCACGCGCGAACGTGAGGTGACAGGGTTCGCCCAGGACGACACCGGCGTCGACGTCGTGCTGTCCGACGGCACGTCGCTCCGGGCGGACTATCTGGTCGGGTGCGACGGGGGCCGCAGTGTGATCCGAAAGGCGGCCGGTATCGAGTTCGCCGGGTGGGATCCGTCGACGAGCTGGCTCATGGCCGAGGTCGAGATGGTCGAGAAGCCGCAGTTCGGCCTGCGTCCGGGCGGTGGGATCGGCCCGGTCGAGGGCGGAGATCGGATTCGGGTCGTCCTGACCGAATCCCAGGTCGAGCACACCAGCGAGCCCACCCTGCAGGATGTCAGCGAGGCACTCATCGCCGCCGACGGGACGGACTACGGCGTGCACAGCCTGAGCTCGGCTTCCCGTTTTACGGACAACACCCGGCAGGCGGCTTCGTATCGCAAGGGGCGCATCCTTCTGGCGGGCGATGCGGCACACGTGCATCCCCCGCTCGGTGGTCAAGGTCTCAACACCGGTGTCCAGGATGCCGTGAACCTGGGGTGGAAGCTGGCCCAGGTGGTCAAGAAGACATCACCCCAGAGCCTGCTGGACACCTACCACGACGAACGGCATCCGGTCGGCGCCCGAGTGCTGCAGAACACCATGGCCCAAGTCGCACTGACCAGCCCCGGCGACCGTCACCAGGCGCTGCGCGACACCATGTCCGAGCTGCTGAGAATGGACGAGCCTCGCAAGCTGCTCGCCGGGATGATGTCCGGCCTGGGCATTCATTACGACCTCGGTAAGGGACACCCGCTGCTCGGGCGCCGCATGCCCGATCTCGACCTGGTCACCGCCGGTGGCACGGTGCGAGTATTCACCCTCCTCCACAACGCCCATGCGGTGTTTCTCAACCTCGGCAAGCCCTGGGGTTTCGACACCTCCCCGTGGGCACACCGAGTGTTGGCGATCGACGCTAAATATGCCGGCAATTGGGAGGTTCCTGTCCTGGGCCACGTAGCGGCCCCCGCTGCGGCGCTCATCAGACCCGATGGATACGTCGCCTGGGTGGGGGACGGCACCGATGCCGGATTGCGCGACGCGCTGACTACCTGGTTTGGATCACCATGACGCGACGCGATGTTTAGGTATTGTGGGATGCGGTCCAGGCGAGGAGGCGGTCGGCGTCCCAGGCGGTCACGACTTTGGCGGGATCCACTCCGGCTTCTGCCGCCTGCTCGCACCCGAGCCCGATCCATTCCAGCTGGCCCGGAGCGTGGGCGTCGGTGTCGATGCTTACGTAACAGCCTGCACCGACCGCCAGGCGGAGCAAGTCGGGGGGAGGGTCGCGCCGCTCGGGGCGGGAGTTGATCTCGACCGCCGTTCCGGTCCTCGCGCACGCCGCGAAAACCTTCTCCGAATCGAACGTCGAGGGCTTGCGACCCCGTCCGACGACGATCCGGCCGGTGCAGTGCCCGAGGATGTCGCTATGGGGGTTCTCGATGGCCCGCACCATCCGCGGGGTCATCTCCGCAGACTCCATTCGCAGCTTGGAGTGGACGCTGGCGACCACCACGTCCAGGCGCTTGAGCAGATGCTCTTCCTGGTCCAGCGTGCCGTCTTCGAGAATGTCGACTTCGATCCCGGTCAGGATCCGGAAAGGAGCGAGCTCGGCATTGAGCTGGTCGACCAGGTCGAGCTGCCGGCGGAGCCGCTCGGCGTCCAGCCCGTTGGCGATAGTCAGGCGGGGGCTGTGGTCGGTCATCGCCAAGTAGGCATGCCCGAGCGATGCGGCCGCTTCCGCCATCACCCTCACCGGGCTGCCGCCGTCGGACCAGTCGGAGTGGCTGTGGCAATCCCCCTTGACGGCGGAGCGCAGCTCGGTGGCCGCCTGGCTCAGAGCCGGCCCGCCTCGGCGCTCGAGCTCCAGCAGGTACCCAGGGGTCTCTCCGGAGAGTGCTTCCGAGATGATCTTGGCGGTGGTCGCACCGACCCCTGGGATCTGAGCCAACCTTCCTGATTCATGTAGCGCTCTCAACTGCACAGGTTCGAGCGCCGCCACCGCCCGAGCCGCCCGGCGGAACGTGCGTACTTTGTAGGACTCCGCTCGCCCCCGCTCCAGCAGATAAGCGATCCTCTCGAGGGCCTCAACCGGCCCGGGCGCTCGGGTCATGGGCTTCACGGTAGCGAAGACCTTCGCTGTGAAGCATCACCCGAATGCGTGGGACGCATCAGCCGAAGGCCCAATGGGACACCTCAGCCGAACTACTACAAAAAGGGTCAGCCGACGGTCGGATTCGAACCGACGACCCGCTGTTTACAAATCAGGCGGCAATTGAATTCAGCAGCGATTTTTCGCTTTCCATGTATTCGTAACGCGTCCATTGAGTGCTGTTAAGTCCATCGGGTTGGCTACAGAATTGGCTACAGAAAACCGAGGCCTAATCTACCTCGCAGCGCGTCGCATCAACCCCCTCGCTGGTGGTCAGCAAGTGCCGGGTCTGACCTCAGCAGCTTCAGGCCGACCAGCCCGAACCATACGGCCAGCAACATGTAGCCGACGGCCAGCAATACTGCGATGAGGGGTTTGGCCGACGAGCCCGTCGCGAAATCACCCACGAGGAGCAGCGCGTTTGCCAGCATGCCGAGGTAGACGACCGCCCTTCCGAGCCATTGGCTCTTGAATATCAGAAACGCGACCACCAGGCCTGCGCCCATCACTGACGAGCGGCCCACCTGACTCGTGATGAGAAGGAGCGCGATCCCGATGAACGGGAGTCCCGCAGCAATGACGGTCAGGATCCTACTAACCCTTCTAAGCACGGGCCAAAGGCTGACAAACGCTACTCCGACGAGAACGAGGACGGCGACGTCGAGCGGATTGAAGACGCGCAGGACGTCTGGTGGCAGTTGGCCGGATCCTGCGTTGATCTCAAACAGAACGACGAGCCAGCTGCGAAGCCCGAGGCCCGGCAGCGAGACCACCGGGCTCAGCAGCCCAGCGATCAAAACCGCGACAACCAGCAGGGCTGCTATCCCACCGATACGAAACAGGGTGTTGGATCGTGGATCCCTCGCCGCACCAGCCACGCTGTCCGTTGGTGAGGAATCGGCAGCTACAGGACGGCTCACTTCATCCATCTGCGCCCAGCCCGCCGGAACACGAGGCTGACCAGCGTGCCGGCAACGATCAGCACCAGCCAGTTGATCATGAGGACGGTCACTTCGACGGCGACCAGGTCATGCCTCAGCAGCCAGAAGCCGACGAAGGCGGCCAGGGCCAGGGGGAAGTTGAGCGCGAAAAGCCGGCGGATGGTCCGCTCAGCTCGCCCGCCGGTGAACACGGGCGCGGCGGCCCAAAAGGCCACGCTCATCATCAAGTAAGCAAGCACCTCCAGCGCGATGAAGAAGCCATGCGGGTCGTACTGCGTGAAGAGGGAGAGACTCTGAGTCTCCCCACTCTGAAGACTGGGAATGACAACGGTGAATTGGACGAAATAGTTGACAAGGATCACGACCGCATAGCTCACGGCGAAGGACAAGGCGATGCGACTGAACGTCTTCTTGGTTTCCGCGGAGTAGCCGTGGATGCACGCTACGAGCACGACGAAGACTGGCGCCAACAGGATTCCGGGAATCAGCCACAGGTAATCGCCCGGAATGAATCGGGCGACATCGACGTAAGGAGGCGGAACGCAAGCAGCGCCGCAGAAGGGTCCGCTCCTTGCAGGAGTCGCGACGGCAGCGACCGCGAAGACGGTAGCGACGACGGTGGTCAGCGCGGCTGCCCAGAAGCCAAGCCGAATCGCGCTCCCACTGGTCGAATCCGGTTCACTCGTGGGTGTCACCGTTGGCCGTACCGTTCGCGTTGCCACGATTCACCTCCTTACGAGGCGCCCGCTCCGGACGGATGCGGCTGCGCTTCCAAAAGATGCTTCAGGCCCGTCCAGATGGCTCGTTCCTGGCGTTCACCCATGCGCCGCACCAACGGCCCGATGAGCTTGTAGAAGCCACGTGGCTCTATCTCCCAGATCCACTTCATCCGCGTGCCCGCAGGAATGGGCTCGAACAGAAGGACTCCCTTGATCTCCAGGTTCGACAGGTGAGTGGTGGACGCGAGTCGCTTCGGTCGATCGTAGGCTGTGTACTCGATGGTCATCTCAGCCACCGGGCCGATGCCCGTCATCACCGATCTGAACTGAGTACCGACCCCGATCGGTCCGGGTGATACTTTCTCGGCACGAGTCATTTGAGGGTTGTATTGAGGCTCGTTGCGCTCATCGGCAACGAAGTCGAACACGTCTTCCGCGGAGCGCCCAATAGTGATGTCGCCTTCTACACGCATGGTTCTCGACCTCCCATCACTCGCTCGCGGGGAGGCAGTTCGCACATTGAGCGCTGCCTCCCGATCGTGCCTTGCCTCAGCTCACCGGCACTCGGGCAAGAGCGGTCTCCGGATGGAGCATTCCGGTGAGCGACACGCCGACACCATAGGTCAGGAAGGCGTCCTGTGGGATGACTTCGATGATGCCTGCGGATTCCCGACGTTCCGGCGGAATCAGCCCGCGCAACTGTTGGGCAACCGGCGACTGCTGGAGCCAGCCGGTCGGGTGGACGGTCGCCATGCCATGAAAACTGATCGTGGCAGGCGGGATGGGGAATAGCAGCGACATCAGGCCGCCACGCCGCACCAGCACGGTCAGCGCCACGTGCCCGTTGGCCGCGATGTGCTTCTCCTTCCAACTGTCGGGCGCAACCGCCAGGTAGAGATGCCGCCCGGCGGTGGCATACACCACACCGGTCGACCTCGGCTCACCGCTCGGTGTGACATAGCTGATCACCGCAAACGATGCCTTTGAAATCGCTCGCCAGATCTCCTCGTTGTCAGTCATGACTGCTCACCTTCTCGCTGAACCGCTATTGCGGCAGTTGCTTCATCTCGCGCTGGATCTGTTCTTCCGTGTAGACGTTCGGCCGATAGGCCGTGTAGCCGTGGATCAACAGCCCCATGCCCCAGCCGGCCATCGGGATGATGGGCCAGAAGAAGCCGGAGAAAAACGGCTTTCCGATCGATGTGAAGGCCCAGATCAGGGTCAGCATGCCGTTGACGCAGACGTAGACGACCAGGTGGACCTTGAACTCATCCTTGGCCTTGATCCGCTTGATCGCGAGCGCTCGCCGCTCCTCTGGCGTCGCCGGCATCGCGGTAATTTCCGAAGTCTCTGCAGTCATGCTATTGCCTGCTCGGTCCGGGTCTGCTCTTGCGTCTGTGATGTCATGGGTAACCTCCTTGCTCCCTTATTGGACCTCGGACTCGGGTCAGCCGCCGGGGCCAGAGGTCGCCCCTCTTCCGGGCCCTAGGGCCCTATGGGGGCAGGCTGGATGGACGGATGCTGGCCACGTGACCAGTCTCACGCTCGTTGGGAGGCTTCAGCGTTCCGTAGGGAATCCGATCGTGACGGCTATCCTTCGCTCGCCGCTGCATCAATTGCTGAGCCGCAACCTCATGCTGCTCACCGTTCGTGGCCGGCGAACCGGCACGTGGCACACTGTCCCCGTCGGCTACGTCCGCCAGAATGGCGCGCTCGATGTTCTGGTGGCCAATCGCCAGGTGAAGGCCTGGTGGCGGAACCTCGAGGGAGGCGCGCCGGTTCAGATCGTCCTCAGGGGACGCACCATCTTCACCAGAGCGGAGGCGCTAACGTTCGAGCGCGACGCGCGATCATTTACCTTCGCCCTGCGCAACTACGTCGCGAAGAACCGGCAAGGTGCTCGCGCAGTTGGAATCCGGGACGTCGAAGATGTGGCCGGGCTCCGATCGGCTGCCCGCAGTGTCGCGATCGTGAAAGTCTACCCACCGATAACCAGACGACCAGCGGGAGACGCGAGCACCTCTGACCGCGCCAGGACCTAGCAAGGTGGCCACGCACTATGACAGGCTCTCGACGCAGGACATCAATAACCTCTGGGCGGACGGCACGGACAGTCCCATGCACATCATCGCGGTGCTGCAACTGGAGCCGGACCCGCTCGTCGACGACAGCGGGCAGCTCAGGCTCGACGAGATCCGCCGTCGGGTCGTTCGCCGTTTGGACAGAGCTCCGCGACTACGGCAGGTCGTCCGAATCGGGAGCTTGCTGACTGGCCCTCCCGTCTGGATCGACGAGGTCGGATTCGATCTCGACCGGCACTTGCGAACCGGATCCATCCCCGCGCCGGGCGGCGAGGGCGAGCTGCTCGAGGTTGTGGCACGGATCGATGAGCAGCGGCTGGACCGGTCCCATGCGCCCTGGGAGATGTGGCTCCTCACCGGCGTACCGAATGGCCGCATCGTGCTCGTCGTGAAGCTGCACCATGTGATGGCCGACGGCCTGGCAGCCGTGCAACTGATGGGATCGCTCTTCGACTTCAACACCGACGGCGACGGGGAGGATGCGGTTGGACCATGGCAGCCGACAACCGCCCCAGAACGATGGGACTTGATACGGGACAACGGGGCGACCAAAGTGCGTCAACTTGGGCGAGCACTCGTCGGCCTTTCCAGGCCGGTGGCCGCATGGCATGCCGTCGTGACGGCGGCCGGCACGTTCCGTTCCGCGATGAGGCAGGCGACAGGGGCACCACGGAGCTCGATCAACCAGCCGATCGGAGCGCGACGCCGGCTGGGCGTCGTCAGGATCTCCCTCGACGCGGCGAAGGCCGTGGCGCACGCTCATGGCGGCAAGGTCAATGACCTGGTGCTGGCTCTGGTCGCGGGCGGCCTGCGCTCCGTGCTCGTGAAACGTGGCGAGCCGACCGACGGCGTCGAGCTCCTGGCGTCGGTTCCCGTGTCGCTGCGACATGACTCGAGAATGGGTAACGAGGTGGGCGCGATCATCGTGCCGCTTGCGATCGCCGTCCCGGACGCGAACGCCCGGCTCGATGCCGTTATGCGTGCGGCGGCGATGGCCAAGCGGTTGCAGAGTGCGGCCACAGGAACGATGGTGTGGTCGCTCCTCGCGCGGACCGGGCTGATCCGAATGCTCAGCCGCCGCCAGCGCTTCGTGAACCTGTTCGTCACCAATGTCGCGGGGCCGCCTATGCCGGTGGACGTCCTTGGCGCCCGGCTGCTCGACGTCATCCCGATCACGCCGATCGCCGGCAACTGCACGCTGAGCTTTGCCGCACTCTCCTACAACGGATGCCTCGCGATCACGGCGGTGGCAGACGCCGATCTCGTACCCGATCTGGACACCGTGATTCAGGGAATGCTGAGCGACTGGGTGACACTGAAAGTGGAGCTGCCTTTGGCGGTGGCGGCGTCATGATTCAGAGCCATTCCAGAGTCGGGTTGGTCCTGGGCGCTGGCGGCGTGCTGGGCGGTGCCTGGCAGGCCGGTGCCCTGCAGGCGCTGAAGCTTCAGACAGGGTGGGACCCACGCGACGCCGACTGCTTCGTCGGGACCTCAGTCGGTTCGTTGATGGCGGCCCTGCTTGCCGCCGGGGTCCTGCCCAATATGGACCTCGTCGAAGCTGCGGCGCATCACATGGCCGCATTCCCCTGGCCGATCCCGGGTTCGTTGGATCTTGGATTCAGCGGCGCGAAGGCACGCGGGCGCCGCAATTGGATCATGACGGTTGCCGGCCTGCTTCCGCGCGGCCCGCTCTCCACGCAGCCCATCCAGGAGAGCGTCAAGCACCGGATTCCTGGAGGCTGGCCCGCTCACCGGCGGCTCTGGATCACCGCCACGGATTACCGCGCCGGTGAGCGCGTCGTGTTCGGGCGGGCACGCGCACCGGCAGCGGACCTCGCCGCCGCCGTCGCGGCGTCTTGCGCGATCCCTGGTGTATACCGGCCGGTCGAGATTGGCGGCCGGCGGTATGTCGACGGCGGTCTGTGTTCGGCCACGAACCTCGACCTGTTGATCGGGCTTGGCCTCGACGTGGCGATCTGCCTCAACCCGATGTCGTCGCCGAGCGTGGCGCCTGGACCGAGGAACCTTGCCGCTCGCTTGCAGGCTGCTGCGGAGCACGCGGCACACCGGAGCTTGATCGCGGAGGCCGTAGCCTTGCGCGCCTCGGGCACGCCGGTTGTGCTGATCGAGCCGGGCCCCGAAGACCTGGCCGCGATGGGTGTCAATCTCATGAGCCGCAAGCGCGCTGATCTCGTGTTCGAAACCGCGGTGCGGACGGTAGCGCACCAGTTGCAATCGGTGCAGCTGATACCAGCGTGAGCGCAAGCCAGAGGGCCGGTGCTCTTCGGGACCTTTGGCCCCTGCCTGGGAAGCGGACGCCGAGGATGCTGTGATCATGGAAACGAAGCGAACGTTTGTCATGGCGGACCCGGTGACCGACCAGGTTCTCTGGGTGTGCTCGGGCGCAGCAGCGGACGGGCGGTGCCCGCACGCGGATCAGCCTCCTTATGTTTGCCAGGGGCTGCGCCTGACCGCCACCCGTGGCACCACTCACGACGGCACCTCCTTCACGGTCGACGAGATGGTGCCCGGCCGCTGCCCGGCCGCCTGGATCGACCAGTCGTAAGCGTTAGGGAGGAAGACAGATGAATAGCCTTGTCGTCTATGAGTCGAAATTCGGAAATACGCAGAAGCTGGCAGAAGTCACCTCGAAGGTGCTGGGCTCGCACGGTCTCGCGCGCATTCTTGAGATCGACGATCCCTACGCATTGCAACTGGACGCGGTTGACCTGCTGATGATCGGCGGACCGACGCAGGCGCATAGCATGAGTCCCGGTATGCGCGTGTACGTGGAGGCGCTCATCGCCCGCGCCCCGGCCGGAATCCGTGCGGTTACATTCGATACCCGGTTGAAGGGCCCGGGTTTGCTGTGGGGCTCTGCCGCGAAGGCGATTGCTGCGCAGCTTCGCCGAGCGGGCTACGAGCTCGTTGCGCCGGCCGAGAGCTTCCTGGTGGAGGGCATGAAGGAGCCGCGGCTGGTTGCGGGTGAGGAACAGCGGGCGCAGGCGTGGGCGGCCGAAATCGGCGCTCAAGTGTCGCAGCAGTATCTGGCGACCGTTTGAATCTGGCGGACGGGGAGCTAGCGGGCGGTTACTCCGGCCAGTTCCTCCGTGGCCGCAACCGCGTCAGGGAGCGCGAAGCGGTGAGTCACAAAGAGGATGCGCCGCTTCGATCCGTATAGATATAGGTATGGCTTCAACCTATCCTGAATCACGAACGGGGAGGTAACGATGAAGGATGACGTGGACCGCCGTGCGGCAACGACACGATTGGGTCGGGCTGTACGGGCCACCGCCGAGACGGCCGTTGCGATGTCACCCCCCAGGCCTCCGGAGCAACATCGCCGGACCAACTGGTTGCGGGACGTCATCCTTGGTGGCCAGGACGGCCTGGTCAATATCCTCGGGATCATCCTCGGTGTGATAGCTGCGGGTGGCTCGACCACGGTCCTGCTGGTAACCGGCTTTGCCGCCGCAATCACCGAGTCGATTTCAATGGGAGCGGTCGGCTACACCTCAACCGTTTCCGAGCGGGATTACTACACGGCGGAACGGGCGCGCGAAGCGAAAGAGATCGACGCTGTTCCCGAAGTCGAGCGTCAGGAGATCCGGGAGATCTACGCGGGGAAGGGCTTCACGGGAGAATTGCTCGAACGCGTCGTCGAGACCATAACGGCGAATCGCGATCGCT
Organism: Candidatus Acidiferrum sp.; assembly: GCA_035602395.1. GTDB lineage: Bacteria > Chloroflexota > Dormibacteria > CF-121 > CF-121 > CF-13. The sequence goes on along the minus strand of DATNMH010000003.1, from coordinate 11,516 downwards.
GGCTGCAGACCATGATGAACGAGGAGCTACACCTTCAACCTGTCGAGACGCCAGCCATTTTGCGCAGCGCCGTGGTGATCACAGTCGCGACGCTCGTTGGCCATCTGCTGCCGCTGCTTCCCTTCCTGGCGTTATCTCGGACGCCGGCGCTGATTGTTGCCATTGTTCTGAGCGGCCTGGTTCTGTTCGGGGTTGGCGTGTACTCATCGCTGACACTCATCGGCGACTGGCGAAGGAATGGGCTGAACATGGTTGTGATCGGGCTGGGCGCGGCGGCGATCGGATTCTTCGTGGGCCGCCTCTTCCACTCGGCGGGCGCATGAGCACCGGTTGCGCAGCTGGCACACCTACGCCGAAGCGCCACCGGGGTATTTGAACCCGGTTCGTCAGGACGTCGGGCTAAGTGAAGCCGCACAAACCAGGGACCGGGTGATGAAGTGCCCCGCGTCGCCGGCGGGGAGTGAAAAGCCTTCCGGCAGGCCAGGGGCGACGTCGAGGATGAATTCCGGGTGTCCCCAGGCCGCATCCTGCTGGGCGTCGACGTAAAAGGCAGAGCCGCCTACGGTGCCGAGCAGGAGATCGTTATCGCCGACGATCAGCTCGCCGGCCTGAAAACACAGTGGGAGGCTGCCATCGCAGCAGCCTCCCGACTGGACGAACATGAGCGGGCCGCGCTCGGCTTGCATCCGCGCGATCGCCAGGAGAGCGGCCTCCGTGGCCGAGATGCGCGCAACCGAGGTTGACTTGCTCATCGATACTCCTGTTAGAAGAACCCCAGCGCCTTCGGGCTGTAGCTCACCAGCAGGTTCTTGGTCTGCGAGTAGTGCTCGAGCATCATCTGATGCGTCTCCCGTCCGATGCCCGAGATCTTGTAGCCGCCGAACGCCGCGCCGGCCGGATACAGGTGGTAGCAGTTGGTCCAGACACGACCGGCCTGAATGGCGCGGCCCATCCGATACGCCCGGCTGCCATCACGCGTCCAGACACCGGCACCGAGGCCGTACAGGGTGTCGTTGGCGATCGCCAGGGCTTCAGCCTCGTCCTTGAAGGTCGTCACTGCGAGCACCGGCCCGAAGATCTCCTCCTGGAAGACGCGCATCTTGTTGTTGCCCTTGAGCACGGTCGGCTCGAAGTAGTAGCCATCCTTGAACTCGCCGTTGACGCCGGCCCGATGGCCACCCGTCAGAAGCTGGGCGCCTTCTTGCAGACCGATCTCGACGTAGGACGTGACCTTCTGCAATTGCTGCGCGGAGACCTGCGGACCGAGCATGGTCTCAGGATCCAGCGAGTTGCCCTGCTTGATCTGCTTGATCCGCGCCAGGCAGCGCGCCATGAACTTGTCGTAGATCGACTCCTGGATCAGCGCCCGAGAGGGGGCGGTGCAGACTTCGCCTTTGTTGAAGGCGTAGAGCACGAGGCCCTCGATCGCCTTGTCCAGAAACTCATCGTCCTTGTCGAAGACATCGGCAAAGAAGATGTTCGGCGACTTCCCGCCGAGTTCCAGGGTGACCGGGATCAGATTCTGCGCGGCGTACTGCATGATCAGCCGCCCGGTGACGGTCTCGCCCGTGAACGCGATCTTCGCGATCCGCTTGTTGGAGGCGAGCGCCTTGCCGATCTCCGCTCCCGGCCCGTTGACGATGTTGATCACGCCGGCGGGCACAATGTCCTGGACCAGCTCGGCGAACTTCAGAATCGACCACGGCGTCGGAGAAGCCGGCTTGAGGACGACACAGTTCCCGGCGGCAAGCGCAGGAGCCATCTTCCAGGCCGCCATCAGCAGTGGGAAGTTGAAGGGGATGATCTGTCCGACCACACCCAGCGGCTCGTGGAAGTGGTAGGCGATCGTATCCTTGTCGATCTCGGTAAGGGTGCTCTGCAGAGAGCGAGTCGCACCGGCGAAGTAGCGGAAGTGGTCGATGGCCAGCGGTAGGTCAGCCGCCAGGGTCTCGCGGACCGGCTTGCCATTCTCCCAGCTCTCGGCCACCGCGAGCATCTCGAGGTTGGCTTCCATGACGTCGGCGATCTTGTTGAGCACGGCGGCGCGGCCGGCCAGTGACGTCTGGCCCCATGCGACCTTGGCCTTGTGTGCGGCATCAAGGGCGAGTTCGACGTCCGCGGGCGTCGAGGCAGCGACCTCGGTGAACGCCTTGCCCGTGACAGGGGTCACATTGACCGAATACTTTCCCGAGGTCGGCGGCACCCACTTCCCGCCGATGAAGTTGTCGTAGCGGGGCTTGACACTGACGATACTTCCCGGCTGTCCGGGTGGAACGAACGCCCTCGACTTGGGCTTGGTCTCGACGGCGCCATCGGGTTTGATGGTGGCTACAGCCATGGTTAAACCTCCTGAGAGTGAAGTGGACGTACGGGTTCACCCTAGGTGGGTTCGACGATTGCTTACAGGGTCCCATGGCCCTGCTTACTCGTGACTATCGGGCCCCGGTGGTCGTGGCACCGGCGATCGCCAGGCTTGGGGCCATCGGAACTTCGGAGATCAGCAGCACCGGCCCGGTTGCAATGCAGCCATAGTTCATGGCTGACGCTGCCGAGGAGGACTTTCAGTGGTTGCACCAGCGATCTTCGAACTCGCTCTGCATTTCGGCGCGCCATTCCGGATCGAATTGGGGCGGCGGCACGGCGCCGCCGGCGGAGGCGTACCAGACCCGCATATCGATGGCATAGACGGCCACCACCTCCGAGTGCATGCCCCGAGCCATCCGAATTGCCCACTTGAGCGCGAAGCCTGAATGTTCCGAGCCGTCCACTCCGACGACGATCCGAGCGATGCCGCGGGTTTCTGTGGCCATCGTCTCGAGTAGAAGATATCGCTGGCGCTGGTGACGGGACCTTAGTCCCGCTCTGGCTAGCCGAGCAGCCCTTGTCTGCGCACGAGGATGAGCGTTAATGGAGCCATGAAGGGCCTGTTCTCGATGCTGGCGCTCGCGACCGTCGTGTTATTGGCCGCCTGCGGGCAGCAGGCGAGCGGGCCTGGCTCGACGTCACCGACTCCGACCGCCACGGCGTTAGTCAGCCAGACTCCGACACCCACGCCGCAGCCGAGCCTCACACCGTCGCCATCGCCCAGCCCAACCACTTCGGCGAGCCCGGCGTGGCCGCCGGTCGGTTTCACGACCGGTGGGGTCTCCGGCGGGTCGTCGGCCACGATCGTCAACGTCACGGCGGTGCGCGAGGGGGCGCATCCCGGATATGACCGCTTGGTCATCGAGTTCAGCGGGCCGGTACCGAGCTACACGGTTACGCCGCAATCAGCTTCGCGTTTCACGCCCGCACCCAAAGGCGGGACGGTCACGCTCGAGGGAACCAACGGTGTCTTGATCACGGTCCATCACATCAATTGGACCGCCTATGCTGGCCCGACCTCGCTGCGCCCCGAGTTCACCTACCTTCGCGAGGCTCGCCTCATCCAGAACTTCGAGGGTGTCCAGCAATGGGGACTCGGGATTGCCGGTGTCGTGGCGGTGCGCGTCTTCACGCTGACCTCCCCGGCCCGCCTGGTCGTGGACGTCACGACTCCATAGGTTCGGCAGGGGCGCGGGGCGGCCGAGGTGCGTAAAGGGTTCTTTCGGTACGATCCTGTTCCGCCGCTTGCCGAATCGTTCCATCCCGTGATCCGCTACTGGGCGAGGCGTGATCTGCTCGATGATCGCGGGGGCGCGCTGCGGGAGGTCTGGCAGAGCCCGCAGGCTACCGCTCTGCTGCGGCGGCAGCGCCGAGACGGATCATGGGCATACCCGACGGGACGGGCGCATGTCCGCACCGCGATGCAGTACGACCTTCTCGAGACCTATCGGATGCTGGGAGAGCTGGTCGAGAAATTCGGTGTGAACCGGAGGCACCCGGCGCTGCGAAAGGCGGCGGACTACACGTTACGGAGCCAGTCGAAGGACGGCGACCTCCGCGGCATCTATGGTGCCCAATATTCGCCGAACTACACGGCTGCGATCGTCGAGCTGTTGATCAAAGCCGGCTATAGCAACGACGCCCGCGTCGCCCGCAGCTTCACCTGGCTCCTGAAGATCCGGCAGTCCGACGGGGGCTGGGCGATTCCCTTTCGTACCCGGAACATGAACCTCCAGCGCCTGGACGGCCCGACCGTTCCTCCTGATCGCGCCAGGCCTTTCTCGCACCTGGTCACCGGGGTTGTCCTGCGCGCCTTTGCCGCCCACCCTCGCCAGCGCCGTACGTCCGCAGCTCGCCACGCCGCCGGCCTCCTCGCCGGACGCTTGTTCCAGGCAGACGTCTACCCGGACCGAGCCAGTCCAGACTTCTGGACCGGGTTCAGCTTCCCATTCTGGTTTACCGATCTCATCTCAACCCTGGATTCGTTGAGCCGAATCGGCTGGCCGGTTGAGGATGCCAACGTTCAGCGGGCGCTCCGGTGGCTGGCGGATCGCCAGCGGCCCGACGGTCTATTTGATCTCCACCTGTTGCGTGGCAGAGATAGGCATTTGCCCGAATGGCTAGCGCTTGCCCTCTGCAGGGTCGTGAAACGCTTTGGGATGCCGCTGTGATCGTGATGCAACAATGCTGGCATCTGTGCCGGCGGAAAGCTCTGGGAGGCCGCCCTCGCGGAGTGGTGGCGGGTGATCGAGGTCAACCTGCGAGGCGCCGCGCGCGCGGGCTGATCGAACTTGTCCCCGAGGTTCGCTTCGTCACCTACGATATCGGTGTTCCTTTGATGGGTATGCGGAACCCGGAAGTTGCCCGCGCGGTGGTTCCAGTCGAGTTATGGAGGTGAAAGATATGGACAGCGCACGTCACGCAGGAAAGACCGCAATCGTCACCGGCGCGGGAAGTGGAATCGGACGAGCTACCGCTATTCGCCTGAGCCGTGAGGGCGCTCGAGTGATCGGCTGCGACGTCGTCGAAGCCGGTCTGGCTGAAACAAAGTCAGCGATCGAGAAAGCCGGTTTCAAGGCCGGCTTCGTGACCGCCGATGTCACCAGGCAGCAGGATGTCGAGAAGATCTCGGTCGCGGCCGGACCGCACATCGACATCCTCGCCAACGTCGCCGGCATCATGGACCACTTCCTCCCGCTGGGAGACGTCGATGATGCGACGTGGGACAGGGTGCTTGACGTCAACCTGACGGGCGTCATGCGCCTGTCACGCGCGGTGCTTCCTATGATGCTCTCGGCTGGGAAGGGCTCCATCGTCACCGTGGCGTCGGAGGCGTCGCTCGGCGCGGGAGCGGCCGGGGTCGCCTACACCACGTCGAAGCACGGCGTGATTGGGCTCGTGAAGAGCATCGCGTACTTCTACGGACCGCGTGGTATCCGGTCGAACGCCGTGCTGCCCGGAGCGGTGATCACCAACATCGGCACGACCGCCGCCCCAAGGGTGCCGTGGGCCATGGAGCGCGCACAGCTGTCGATGGCGACGATGCCCGCGCCCGCGCAGCCCGATGAGATTGCCGCCGCAATCTCGTGGCTCGCCAGCGATGAGGCATCCAACGTCAACGGCGCGACAATGGCGGCGGACGGCGGGTGGTCAACCGCGTGACCGTCTAGCGTCGAATCCGCAAGGCCTGGCGCCGGTTCGAGTGCCGAGGTCAGATCGACATCAAAGGGAAGGGACCGATGACGACCTACTTCCTGATCGGTCGCCAGAGTAGTCGCGTGCCGAACTGAGAGCAGCATCTGATCCGACCCACATGAAACCTCACGGCGCTGCCCGAGATGAGTCTCCCGCTCAGCAGGCTCAGCGCCGAGCCTCCGCAGCTCGACGCGGGCGCAGATCTCAAGGACTTCGCGGACTTCGGGCGGGTAGCTGGAGAGGGTAGGGGAGAGCGTAGGCAACGAAGACAAGGCAACCTCCGGGGAGAACGCCGCCAAGGCCGAGCTAGGCGAGCTGGCTTGAGACGCGGCAGGTAAGACCAGGTCGGCTCGCCGTGGATCGGGACGATCGGCTCGCCCGACCCCTCATCGACGTAGTGCATGCCGAAGCCCGGCGCGGTCGTGAAGTGCGGCGTAAAGGGAAACGTGCCGTCGAAGGTTTCCTCCGCCGCGATGCCCCCATCCAGGCGACTTAGCGGCGGCTGAGGGCCAGCTCTTCGCGGGCCTGATCGACGATACAGAAGCGCGCCCACGGCTTGGCCTCTAATCGCTCCTCCTCGATCGGCTTGCCGCAGGCTTCGCAGATGCCGTAGGTGCCGGCGTCGAGCCGCCGCAACGCATCGTCGATGTCCTTCAGCTCGGCTTCGGTAATGGTCAGGGTGGTCAGCTCCAGCTCCCGGTCGAATGTCTCGGTGCCGAGTTCTGCTACGCGTTTGTTTACCTCGATGCGGCTCTAGGGCGGGCAGTCGGCGGGTGGCAAGGGTGCCATGGGCGTGACTCCAGGGTGGTCTTCAGCTACGACGTCCGTCGACCTCGACCGTCCAGGGTCAGGGAAGTACGAAGACGACGCCTTCCATGGCCGCCGGATACTCCGAGCTCCCCGGTCTGGCTTGCACACGCTTGAGCTCACTGTTCCAGGTCGCGTGCGCGTCGCAGAAGTACGGATACATGCCGGCCTTATCGAAGGTATAGGATGCGTGGCCGTTGGCCGGGACGACGAACTTGAACTGGACGCTCTCGACGGGGTCGGTCAGGACCGTATGGGCATCGCTGTCAAGGTTGGTCCAGGTGACCTGGGTGCCCTGCTTGACGGCGATGGCGAGCGGCTCGAAGCGGTCGGCGGACGGCATCACGATCTTCGCCTTCCCGGCGGAGAGTGGCAGGCTGCCACCTGCCACAAGGATGATCCCGTACATCGAGATGGGATAGGCGCTGGCTCCCTTCTTGGCCTTGACCAACCCGGTCACCCGATCGTAATCGGAGTGCGCGTCACAGTAGTAGCCATAGATCCCGGGCTGGCTGAACGTCAGTTTGACCGACTTGCCCGACTCGACAAGGAGCTTGAAGTCCACTGGATCGGTCGGCATGGAAACGACGGTATGGGCATCGGTATCTTTGTTGGTGAACGTTACCGTCCCGCCCGCCGCGATCTCGAGGAGGAATGGCTCGAAGCGATCGGCCTGTGGGATCGTGACCGTTGCCGTGCTCGGCAGGCCCGCCGTGCCGCCACTCGTGTCCCTCGACCCCACACTACATGCAGCGAGGATAGCGACCGCGCCCAGCAATGCTAGGGCCGGGGCGCGGCGGCGGGCGTCTGACCGAATATTCATGCGAAGGCTCCTCAGATCGTAATTCAGACGAGTATCCCGGTTGCTGTCCATCTGGTGAGGGGGCCGCTGGTCCCGACCAATGTAGGCCGAAGGTCCCGCCCCCGGTGCCGCGCCTGCCTCCCTAGGGTGCCACGGCGGTCTTGATCGGCAGCACGGCGTCGTAGGAGGTGCTGGCCGTCTCGACGACCACTGTCACGGTCCAGCTCCCGGCCAGCGAGAGCCTGGTGCCCTCCGCGCTGTAGATCCCGTCACCGAGGCCTCGCAGCTCGAGGACGGATTCGCCGAGCTCCGGGCGGGCAGGGAGATCGAACAGCAAGAACAGGCGGGCCCCGCTGACCGGCCTGACCGTCTTGTACTCACGGACCGTCACCGTGAACCGGTTCAGGCCAGGGTAGCCGGGGGCGACCTCAAGCTTCACCCGGACGGCCGCGCCGTAGTCGACGCCTTCCACGACGACATGCGGAAAATTCTGGGCGGCCACCGTTCGCACGAAGCTTGGTGGAGGCAACGTCGTGAGGAACGCGGCGGCAACCATGATCGCCGCCGCCAGCACGAGTTCTCCGCGAGACACCCAGCGCAGCCGCGGGATACCGGCCACGCCCCGTCGCACGTAGCGCCAGCGGTTCGTCGCCGCCAGCGGCGCGATGGTAAAGAAGAGGGCCGTCTTCGCCAGCAGCAACCAGCCGAAGGTTGTCGTGAACAGGTTCGACCAGCTACCGACCTCGTCGATCCCGCGAACCAGCCCGGTCAGAATCATGGCGGCAAAGGCGAAGCCGGCGACCAGGGAGAAGCGCCCCACCGCGCGGGCCTTCTCGATGGTCGGCAAGCCGCGGATCCCGACCAGCACGGCCGCCAGCCCGCCGATCCACACCGCGTAGCTCAACACATGCAACCAGTGGGCCGGGATCATGAGCCAGGCGAGCGGACTAGAGGCGGCGTGGCTCGCGATCGCATTGGCCAGCATGGCGACGGCGCTGAGTCCGGCACAGATTCCGAGCGCCACCCGCCGCGGGGTTCCCTGCAGCCTCCAGGCGGCGAGGACCGCCAGTCCGGCCGCGACGATCGGCAGGACCACGAGTTCCATGCCATGTGCCAGCGACGTGCCAAGGAAGAACGACCAGTCGACGCCCGCATTCTCACGGGCCGCGTCGGCAATCATGATCGCCCCGATCAGGGCAAGCACGTCGCCCACACCGACCACGAGCAACACCGCGAGGGAAAAATCCTGGAGCGCCAGCAGATCGACCCAGGCGCCGCCCAAGAGAAGCCCATAGCCGGCGTCCAGACCCCATCGACCGATGACCCCGAGCGGTGACGGCGGGGCCGCGGGCGATGGGACGGCCAGGGGAATCGGTGGCACCGGCTGGGCGCCCACCGCGAAGGCGAACGCGCCGGTCGCGACATGACCGTCGATCGCGGAAACGGTGCGCCAGCTCACCGTGTACACCCCATCGCCAAGGGGAGGGAGCGTGATGGCGACGGTCGCCGGGGTGCCCGGCACCGCTGACGCCGGTCCACCGGCCACCTGGCGACCGGAGGTGTCGAGGATCTGGACCTGCGAGAGCTTCGGATCCGGCGCCTCGGTGAAGGTGATGATGACCACGCTCGGCGCGTGCGCCAGCCTGGCTCCGTCGGGTGGGTCCGACACGCGCACCAGGGAATGGGCGTCGGCACCGATGCCGAGCGCCAGTGTGGCGCCACCCGCCAGCAGTGCCGCCGTGAGGAACCGCCGCACGCTGGCCGACAAGCGTAGCAGGCGCAGGCGACGCTCGCCTAGACGAAAGGTCCTGAGAGCACAGGGACCAACGCCACTGAGGCCAGTGATATCGTCCGATGCATCATTTGCAGATAGGGCTCTGCGGCCTGCGAGAGAGTAAGGATGTTTGCCCAACATGTGGTTCTTCTTCCGTACAGCTTCGGTACGTCGAGCGTGTCTTGTCGGACCCCCGGCATCCCTGGACGGCCGGGCTGGACGGAGCAGGCGGCGCTGAGCTGCTGGCTCGGGTCGGAGTGAAGGTCGCCGGCGTGCCCGTGTACAAGCACGTGAAGCTTGATCTCGGTCAACCGCCGGTGAGAATCGGCTCCAATCGGATGCTGATGTCGGTCAGTTGGCATACCTCGGGGGGACCGCCGCTTTTCCCCGTTCTCGAGGGCCATATCGAGGTTGAAGGAGCCAGTGCTGAGCAAACGACGCTAAGCCTGAAAGCGAACTACGCGCCGCCACTTGAGGGCTGGGGAGGCTCGTCGACCGGACTCTCCTTCGGGGCCTCGCGCAGGCCACGGTGAAGGATTTCGTGGAGCGGCTTGCTGACGGACTCGATGTCCAAATCCAGAGCTCGTCGCCGCCAGAGGCCCACTGATCAATTCCTGACTTGGAGGTCGACCAAACATGCCGCTCGAGCCGTACAAGATTAAGGTCGTCGAGCCGATCCACCTCCGGCCGCGGCCGGTGCGTGCACAGGCACTGCGCGCCTCTCGGTACAACCTTTTCCGACTGGCCTCCCGCGACGTGTACATCGATCTCCTGACTGATAGCGGCACCGGCGCCATGAGCGTCAAGCAGTGGTCGGCCTTGATGGGCGGCGACGAGGCCTATGCGGGGAGCGCGAGCTTCGATCAGCTGCGCGCGACCGTGCGGGAGATCATGGGATTCGAGTACGTGGTGCCCGCGCACCAGGGGCGCGGCGCTGAGCACATCCTTTTCATGGCCGCGCTCGAGCCCGGGCAGATCGTGCTGAACAACCATCACTTCGACACTACGCGCGCGCACGTCGAAGCGCGGGGCGCGGTGGCCACCGACCTGGGCGGCACCGGGCACGAGAACTTCGACCGCCCCGACCCATTCAAGGGAGACATCGACCTCAACGCGCTCGAGTCCTTTCTCACCCGGTCGGCAGCAAGCGTGGCCATGGTGATGCTCACCGTCACCGACAACACCTTTGGCGGCCAGCCGGTGTCGCTCGCCAACATCCGCGGGGCGGCCGCGATTGCCCGTCGCCATGGCGTCCCCTTCTTCATCGACGCTGCCCGGTTCGCGGAAAACGCCTACTTCATCCAGCAGCGAGAGACCGAATGCCGGAGGTGGAGCATCGAGCGGATCGTCAAGGCAATGTTCGAGGAAGCCGACGGCTGCACCATGAGCGGGAAGAAGGACGCCCTGGCGAACATTGGCGGCTTCGTCGCCCTGCGCAACCCCGAGCTCTACCGCAAAGTCAGCACCCAGGCCATTCTGTTCGAAGGCTTTCCCACCTATGGAGGCCTGGCGGGACGTGACCTGGGCGCCATGGCCCAGGGCCTGCGCGAGGCCCTGGAGGAGAGCTACCTCGAGCACCGCATCGGCCAGGTCGCCTACCTGGGCGAGCGACTCGTTCGCGCCGGCGTGCCGGTCATGCTCCCCTTCGGGGGCCACGCGGTCTATATCGACGCAGCCCGGTTCTTACCCCACCTGGCGCGGCAGGTCTATCCCGGACAGGCGCTGACCATCGCGCTCTACCTGGAGGCGGGAATCCGGACCGTGGAAGTGGGGACGGTGCTGGCCGGCCGTGATCCAAATAGCCACGAGGAACGGCTCCCCGAACTCGACCTGGTCCGCCTCGCCCTGCCCCGCCGCGTCTACACGGACTGTCACCTGGACTACGTCGCCACGGCTTTTCAGGGGATCGCGGCCGAACCCCTGAAGGTTCGCGGCGTCCGGATCACCTACGAAGCCCCGGTCCTGCGCCACTTCACCGCCGAGTTCGCCCTTCTGGTCCCGCCGCGGCGGCAGGCTCCGGCCAAGACCGGCTGACTGATCGGTCAGACGTAAACACGGATGCAGCTGCTTGGGACCGCGCTCTGGGGCGACGGGCGCTCATCGTGGGCATGGGAGCCGCCTTCGTCCTCATCCTCGCCATCCCTGCCGTTAAGCATTTCTTTGCCCTGAATGTCCCCCCGACGATCGTCACCCTCGCGGCCATCGGCATCGTGGCGCTCGCCGGTGCCGTGATCGAATTGGGCTGGCGACTGTCTCGATGGGGAGCAAAGTCCTGAGCGCCGTTTCAATCGTTCGGCTACGGGTATCGGCGCCCGACCTGACCAGCGAGCAGGCACGCCAGCTGCTCGCCGCCGGGCTGGGCTAATCCAGGTTCGGGGAAGTCTCAGGCGTGCGCCTGATGGCCCGCCCGTCCCGTGTACATGTCGAGGCCGCGCACCATGACGAGGAACATGACCACGCACGCCGGGCCGCACACCAGTCCGAAAAGGATCTGCCACCGGCCGATGGTGCTGAGCGAGAGGATGCTCAGCAACGAGGCCCCGATTACCAGAATCGCAACCGCGAACGTGCCGG
>DATNMH010000002.1:0-7909 GCA_035602395.1 Candidatus Acidiferrum sp. | reverse complement strand
GGTCAGGCCGGCGAGGTCGATGTGCAGCGAGCCCCAGCCGTTGGTGTTGTTGATCGTGACGCTGCTGATCGTCTTGGTGCTGCCCGTCAAGCTGATGGTCAGCATGTCGATCGTCGCGCTCGAGCCATCGGTGGCGCTACCGCTCCAGACGTACGACGTCGCCGGGTCGCTGGTCCAGTTGACGGTGTTGCCGGCACCGGTCCGCCACTCGCGGATGTTGCCGCCAACCATCAGGTCCGTGCTCTGGGTCGTGCCATCGCTGAATGTCAGCGTGACGTTACCGACCACCGTCTGGTCGAACCAGAGGTAGGTGTTCATGGTGTTCAGCAGCAGGTAGACGCTCTGCGCGTTGGTCCATGAGCCGGCGTAGGTGACGGACTGGCCGCTCGCGAGCGAGACCAGGTTGCCGCCACTGAGGTCGAACGTGTGCCCACCGAGGCTCGCGGAGCCCGTGGGCGCCGACGCGTAGAGCGAGCTGAGCGGGACAGTGGCCTGCGCACCGAGGGCCACCGTTGCGTCTTGGGCATAGCCCACGACGCTCGAGGCGGCGATCAAACCGGACGCGAGAATGAGACCTTTAGCGGACTTTGTGAAGATTGCCGAGTTCATGTTGCATACAGTAAGTTGCGTACCTTACGCGCTAGGTGGCGCCGAATTGGAGTTCGTAACGGGATCGAAAAACTCGGGTGACGGGTTTCGGTTGGAATCCTTACCGGGCGCATTAACAAGCAAAAGGCCCGGAAAACCCGGGCCTTTGCCAGCAGTCTGAATCAGTCGTCGTCAGTCGTTGCTCTGTGGCGCCTTCTCGGTGTCGGCGATTTCGGTCGCGTCTTTACCCTTGGCGATGCAGTGCGGCACGTTCTGGGCCTTGGTCGCCGACACCTTGCCAGCGTGGTCGTTCATGGTGCACGTCGGCGTCGGGGTCGGGGTCGGGGTCGGCGGCGGGGTCGGCGCTGTCCAGTCGACCGTCAGGCCGGCCAGCTGGATGTGCAGCGCTCCAAAGGTGTTCGTGTCATGCAGTGTCACCGTCGTGAGGGTCTTGCCGGCGGTCGTCACCGGGATGCTCAACATGTCGATGACGGCCGCTCCGCCACCCATGCCAGGCTGCGCGGTTCCAGTCCAGACCTGGGTGGAGCCAGCGCCTGCCGTCACGGTGCTGACCGTGGCGCCGGCGGCAGTCCGCCACTCGCGGATATTGGTGCCCTCGATCAGGTCCGTTGACAAGGTGGTGCCGTCGCTGAAGGTCAGGACGACCTGGCCCACAGGGCTGCCGTCGTAGTACAAGTACGTGTTCGAAGAGTTGAGCAGCAGGTAGGCGCCTTTCACGCCCGCAAACGAGCCCGTAAAGCTGACGCTCTGGCCGTTGGCGAGCAGGATCAGGTTTCCGCTGGTCAGGTCGAACGTGTGTCCACCCAGGAGCGCCTGGCCGGACGGCGGCGTGATGTACCAGCTATTGAGCGCGACAGTTGCCGTGGTGCCCAGCGGTACCGGGGCATCCTGGGCAGCGCCGATAACAGTCGAGGCGGCAATCAAACCGGAGGCGAGGATAAGGGCTTTCGCGGATTTGGCGAGAGTACTGGCGTCCATACGACTACGGTAAGTTGCGTACCTTACGTAGCTCGTGGCGCGGTGTTATGCGATTCGTAACGGGGCGCTGCAGCGCCCGTGACGGGACCGAATGATCGTTACGGCGCCGGCGGGCTGGGCGGCCGTAACAGTTGGAGCCCGAGCTCGCGCAACTGCTTGGGATCGGCCGGTGCGGGCGCGTCGGTCATCGGCTCCTCCGCCTGCTGGTTCTTAGGAAACGCGATCACCTCGCGAACCGTTTCCTCGCCGGCGGCCAGCATGACGACGCGATCGAGACCGTAGGCGAACCCGCCATGCGGCGGGGCGCCGTATCGGAATGCCGTGAGCAGAAATCCAAAGCGGCGCTCGGCGTCCTCGCGCGAAATACCAAGGCCTTGAAAGACCCGCTGCTGCATCTCGGGGTCGTGGATCCGGATGCTGCCCGAGCCCAGTTCCGTCCCGTTGAGCACCAGGTCGTATGCCCGCGCCCGCACCTTGAGCGGCTGCTCGTCCAGGAGTCCGATGTCCTCGGGCCGGGGCGACGTGAAGGGATGATGGGCGGCCGTGATCTCCCCCGTTTCCTTGCTGCGCTCGAAGAGCGGAAACTCGATGACCCAGACGAATTCGAAGCCGCCTTCTTTGACCAGCCCCAGCATCCGCGCCGCTGCTTTGCGGACCGCGCCGAGCGCTGGGGCCGCCACCTCGACCCGGTCGGCAACCGCGATCACCAGGTCGCCGGGCTCGGCCTTCGTTGCCTGCTGCAGGTCGGCCAGCTCGCGCTCGCTGAAGAACTTGGTGATCGGTGAACGCCAGCCGTCAGCCTCCCGATGCCAGAAGGCCAACCCCTTCGCTCCCTCCCCGCGAGCGACCTCGGTGAGCGCCTCGATCTCTTTCGCGCCGACCGTGCGCGGAATGCGTAGTCCACGGACGACGCCGCCGCCATCGAGCGCCTGGCGGAAGATCTTGAACTCGGTCTTTGGAAAGATCGAAGAGAGCTCCTCAATCTCCAGGCCGTAGCGCAGGTCGGGCTTGTCGACGCCGTAGCGGAGCATCGCTTCGGCGTGCGTGATGCGTCGGATCGGGGTCGAGATCGGTTTGCCGAGAACCTTTTGCCAGACGTGCGCGAAACAGCGTTCGACCACATCCAGCACATCGTCCTCACCCACAAATGACATCTCGAGATCGAGTTGGGTGAACTCCGGTTGGCGATCCGCGCGCAGGTCTTCGTCGCGGTAGCAGCGGACGATCTGGAAGTAGCGATCGATGCCGGCAACCATCAGCAGTTGCTTGTACAGCTGCGGCGACTGGGCGAGCGCGTAGACGTAGCTGGGCTTCAGCCGGCTCGGCACCAGGTAGTCGCGAGCACCTTCGGGGGTGCTTCGGATCAGCACTGGCGTCTCGATCTCGAGGAAGCCCTCGTCGTCGAGGAAATCGCGGATTGCCTTCGCGATCCGGTGCCGCAGCTGGAGATTGCGCGCCATCCGGCCGCGGCGCAGGTCGAGGTAGCGGTAACGGAGCCGCAGCTGTTCATCCACCGGGTTGTCCTCGTTGACCGCGAACGGCGGTGGCTGAGCGCGGTTCAGGATAGCGACGCTGCGCGCCTCCACCTCCACCTCGCCGGTTGCCAGTTCCTTGTTTTCGGTCCCAGGCGGGCGGCGCTGCACCGGACCGTGGACATGGATCACAGACTCTGGTCGCAGCTCGCCGCCGGTCGCATGAGCCTGGGCGTTCACCGGGTCGAACTTGACCTGGACGATGCCGCTGCGATCCCGGAGATCGATGAAGATCAGGCCACCGAGGTCGCGGCGGCGATGCACCCACCCGTACAGGTCCACCTCGCGGCCGACCTGGTTGGATCGCACCGCGCCGGCGGGCGTGCGTTCGGTCAGGCTCACCTGGCGCCCAACATCTGGGCGACGGTCGCCAACAGCTCTCGCTCGGCGACGCTCGTCTGCGTCTTGGCGCGCATGTCGCGGATCACGATCTGCTTCTTCTCACGTTCCTCGGGGCCGACGAGCAGCGCCACTCGCGCGCCGCGCCTCGCCGCCTTGCGCAGCTTCGCATCGAGGCGTGCCGGGCCCGGGTCGAAGACGACGCGATATCCGCGCGCGCGCACGCTCGATGCCAGGTGAAAGACGTACAGCTCATCCGCCGCGTCCAGGGCGACCGCGTAGACATCCGGCACCACCGGGGTGGCTGGTTGGCGCTCCTTCAGGGCGATGGCGGTACGGTCCATCCCCATCGCGAAACCCACCCCGGGCGTCGAGCGATAGCCCAGGGCGGCCGCCAGCCCGTCGTAGCGACCGCCACCACCCAGCGCGTTCTGCGCGCCGCCCAGGCTCGCGTGCTGATACTCGAAGACGGTCCGCGTGTAATAGTCGAGACCACGGACCAGCTCGGGATTGAGCTCGAACGGGATCTCCTCCGACGCCAGCCCCTCCTTGACCACGCGGAACGCCTCGGCGCACGGCGCGCAGAGGTGATCGACAATATGCGGCGCGTCGCGCTTGAGCGCCTCGTCCTGCGGGTCCTTGGAGTCGAAGAGGCGAAGCGGGTTCTTCTCGAAGCGCGCCCGGCTTTCCTCGCTCAGCTTGGAAAGATGCGGTCGATAGTACTCGCGCAGCAGCTCGCGGTATGCGGGCCGGCAGACCTCATCGCCAATGCTGTTCAGGTGTAGGCTCACCCCGCCAACGTCCAGTGCCGCAAACCAGTTCCAGCCGAGCACGATGGCCTCCACGTCGATCACCGGGCTGCCGTCACCGATGGCTTCGATGCCGAATTGACGGAATTCGCGAAAGCGTCCGGCCTGGGGCCGGTCGTAGCGGAAATACGGCCCCATGTAGAAGAGCCGAACCGGCTGCGGTTCCTGGTCCAAACCCGCGTCGAAATAGGCCCGCACGATGGGGGCGGTCCCCTCAGGCCGCAAGGTCAACGATCGATTGCCGCGATCGGTGAAGGTGTACATCTCCTTGGCGACGATGTCACTGCTCTCGCCCGCGCCGCGCTGGAAGAGTTCGGTCGCCTCAAACGTCGGTGTTTCGATGCGCTGGTACCCAAACCGCCCCGCTTGGTCTTTCGCCGCCCCCTCCATCGTTTCCCAGTAAGGCTGGTCCGCCGGCAAGAGATCCTGGGTGCCGCGCGCGCGCTGCGCGATGGGAGCCATGGTGTCGAAGCTTAGCGAATGGCTTTGCGCAGACCCGACGCAACGCTAGCTCGCGAGCAGCGCGTCGCTGGACCCGGCGTCGCTGCGGACGACCCGGTTGCGTCCGGTCCGCTTGGCCACGTAGAGGGCCTGGTCGGCCGCCTGGATCAGGGCCTCGCGAGTTTCGCCGTCCCGAGGAAAGACGGCAATGCCGAGACTGAGCGAAAGGTTGGACACCGCCTTGCCGTCTAGCAGGACCGCCTGGCTGCTGACGGTTCGCCGAATCCGCTCGGCCACCGCTACCGCGGCGCGGCTATCCGTGCCGCGCAGCACCAGGACGAACTCGTCGCCTCCATAGCGTGCCACCAGGTCCTTCGGCCGCACCGACGGAAGCAGGATTTGTCGTGTCAGGTGCTGGAGCACCTTGTCGCCCGCGGGGTGGCCGACGGTGTCGTTGATCGCTTTGAAGTGGTCGACGTCGGCCATGATGATCGCGAGCGGCTCCCGCGTCTTCTTCACCCGTGCCAGCTCCCGTTCGAGGTAGGTCTCCAGCTCGCGGTGGTTCGCCACGCCGGTCATGGCGTCGGTGGTCGCGAGCTGCTTGGTGCGCTCGTACGCCGCGGCATTCTCGATCGCGATCACGGCCTGGTTGGCCAGCGTCTGCAGCACCCGGATTTCGCTGCGTTCCAGCGGCCGCGGCTCCTTCATGTGGACGGCGAGCACACCAACGATCTCTCCCGCCAGGCACATCGGGACGGCGACGGTCCGCTGTAGCCCGATTCGCCGCGCCACCGGCAGTGGGTCGCCGTGCGCGTCGACGAGGTTGAGCTCGAGGACCTGTTCCGGCCGCGCCACCCGCTGAGCAGCCATGTCCCCACTCTGGCGAACGGCCGCCAGCTCGCGCCGAGTGGTGGCGCCCACGATGACGTCGGAGAACTGCTGGCGCCAGGCTGGCTTGCGCAGGTGTAGCGAGGCATAGGGGACGTCGAGAATCTCCGACGTCGCGTGCGCGACCGCCCGCAGCAGGTTGTCGGTTCCCACCGTGACCGCGGTCAGGGCTTGAGAGATTTTCTCTAGCGCAATGATGGCCTGGTCCAGTCGGTGGGACTGGAGCTCGGTCTTCTTGCGCAGGTCCGCGTTTTCGATCATCAACGCCATCTCCGTGGCGATCGTCTGCAGCAGCTCGACATCCTGCTTGGGCAGCGTGTACCCCGCGGCCAGGCCGGTGACGAGATATCCCGCGTTCCGGTCGCCGCGAATCAGGGGGACGACCAGGGCCCGCTGCACGCCCGCGAGCTCCGCGAAGAGCCGCAAGCCACGCCGGCGATCGGTCGGGAGTGTCTCGGCGATTTCGACGCCCGCCGAGGCCTCGCTCGAAAATCCTTCCGCCAGCTTGAGCGGACTGAGCCGGGTGAGCTGTCCGGCGGCCTTGCCGACCCCGCCAACCATGGCGCGGATTTCGAGCCCGTTGGCATCATTGCGAGCGAGCAAGAGGGCGGTTTCGAGCCCCAGGGCCTTCAGGCTGACCCCGAGGATCGCCTCCGCCATCGCCCCGGGTTCGCTATCTTTGCCCAGGCCCTGGCTGGTCTGCGAGAGCGCCGCCAGACGGCGCATCTGCTCGTTCAGCGATCGGGTTCGCTCCTGCAGGTCCGCGGTCATGACATTGAAGGCACTCGCCAGTTCGCCCAGCTCGTCACGGCGCCTGGTGTCCAGTCGCTTGGTGAGGTCGCCATGCGCAATCGCCTGCGTCCCTGCAACCAGGGCCTCGATCGGCCGGGTCAGCCGCAACGCCAGCAAATAGCCGATCAGCAACAGGACCAGCACCACGCCGGCGAACAGCGCCGTCATCTGGATTGCCGACTGCAGCCCCGCTTGGATCACGCTCTTGCGCGAGACCGCGACGGCGAGGTAGCCCGCGACTTGCTGCCGCAGGTAGAAGTTCGTGAACTGAAACTCATACTCCTGGCCACTGACGGTAAAGCTGCGCGTCGCCGCCCGACCAGGAGACGCGAGGGCCAGATAGGAGCGGAGCTGAGGGTCGATCAGGTCCCCCTTGATTCCAGGGATGGTGCTGCCGAGCAGCCGGCCGCCGGCGTCGAGCAGGGCGACCTCGGCCTGCGCCTTGCTTTGCATCTCGTTGAGGACGCCCGCCATTGGTGTCTCCACCAGCACGCCACCGACAACCCGATCGCCGAGCAAGACCGGACCGGCCGCGGCCAGCGCGGTGGGTGGCGAGCCGATGTAGCCGATGTATTTGTCCCCAAGCGAGTCGTAGTC
The DNA here is from genome assembly GCA_035602395.1 of Candidatus Acidiferrum sp. GTDB lineage: Bacteria > Chloroflexota > Dormibacteria > CF-121 > CF-121 > CF-13. The sequence goes on along the minus strand of DATNMH010000002.1, from coordinate 924 downwards.
ACCTCGAAGCACCGGCTGAACAACCGGTTCGCTCGACAGATCGGTCCCGCTTCCGAACACGAGCCCGCCGGGGTTGGTCGCATCCGGCTGGCTGATTTCCAGGATGGTTTTTCCGAGGGGGTCAAAGACCATCACTGTCCCCAGCCGGTTGTTGACTTCGAGGGGCACGATCAATCGCCGAAGGGCGGCCGCGTCGCCGGCCCGAACCGCCTGGTCGATCCCCTCGGTGTTGGCAATCAGACGGATGGCCGCCACCTGGCGGCCCTGGAGCTTGACGGCCGCGTCGAGGGCGGCGTCCTCTGAGTGGACCAGCTGGTCGGCGATCCTGTTCTCCAGGGAGGTGGCGACCAGGCTGGTCGTCAGGTAGCTGCCGATCACCCCCAGGATCAGCATCAGCAGCAGGAAGGGCAGGATGATCTGGGTGCGGATCTTGAGCGAAGGCATCGTCAAACGGGTGCGAACGCGCGGCCTAGCCAACACAGTTCCAACTCTGGGCTGGTACAGAGTAGGCGGGGCTGAGGAAGACGAGCTGATCTGAGCCGCTGTGGGCCGGCGTAAAGCTGTCACTCGCGACGGCATGCACGCTCCGGTCGCCGGGGGCGACCTGGATCGGTGCCTCGGGAATTACGGTCGGCGAGCCCTGGCCATCGATGCGCACCCACTCGTAGGAAACTGACCCGCCGACGCCGTTGGTCGTGAAGCTGCCGCTGGCCACGATCGTGACCTGCGGGCAGTGGCCGACATTATTTCCATTGCCGTTCTTCGATTTGGTCACCTGCTCGTTCGCCCAGGTGATCGCAAACCTCGGCGTGGGCGTCGGCGAAGGCGAGGGCGTGGGCGTCGGCGTGGGCGTCGGCGTCGGCGTGGGCGTCGGCGAAGGCGTGGGCGTCGGCGTGGGCGTCGGCGAAGGCGAGGGCGTGGGCG
>DATNMH010000001.1:0-46550 GCA_035602395.1 Candidatus Acidiferrum sp. | reverse complement strand
TCGGTGCCACGGCCGGCCATGTTGGTCGCGATCGTCACCGCACCGGGCTGACCGGCATTGGCGACGATCAGCGCCTCCCGTTCGTGCTGCTTGGCATTGAGCACCTCGTGGCGGACGCCTCGCTTTTCCAGCAGGCGCGCCAACCGCTCGGACTTCTCAACCGACACCGTTCCGACCAGGACGGGGCGGCCCAGGCTGGCCGTCTCCTGGATCTCGTCAGCGACGGCGTTGAACTTGGCCTCCTCGGTCTTGTAGATGAGATCAGGCCGATCGTCGCGGATCATCGGTTTGTGGGTTGGGATGACGACCACCTGGAGCTTGTAGATCTTGTCGAACTCCTCCGCCTCGGTGACCGCGGTTCCCGTCATGCCGGCGAGCTTGGTGTAGAGCCGGAAATAGTTCTGGTAGGTGATGGTAGCGAGCGTCTGGGTCTCCTGCTGGACCTTGACGCCCTCTTTGGCTTCGACCGCCTGGTGCAGCCCGTCGGCCCAGCGCCGGCCGGGTTGCTGGCGGCCGGTGAACTCGTCGACGATGATCACCTCGCCGTCCTTGACCAGGTAATCACGGTCTCGCTTGTAGAGCGTGTACGCCTTGAGCGCCTGGTTGATCTGGTGCGCCTCGTCGACGTGCTCCAACTCGTAGACGTTCTTGATGCCGGTCCAGCGTTCAATCTTGGCGATGCCCTCCTCGGTGAGGGCCGCCGACTTCGTCTTTTCGTCGACGGTGTAATCCTCGGTCGCGAGTCGCGGGATCAGCTTGGCGTACTGGTAATACTTCTCGGTCGACTCCTGCCCCTGGCCGGAGATGATCAGTGGGGTGCGCGCCTCGTCGATCAGGATGCTGTCGACCTCGTCGACGATCGCAAAGTTCAGGCCGCGCTGCACGCACTGCGAGAGATCGACCGCCATGTTGTCGCGCAGGTAGTCGAAGCCGAACTCGCTGTTGGTGCCATAGGTGATGTCGGCCTGGTAGGCCTCGGCACGGGTCACCGGGCGCAGGTGCTGCAGGCGAGGATCGGGGTGTGTCTCATCCAGATAGTCGGGGTCGTACACCAGTGACATCTCGTGGCCGATGACCGCCACGCTCATTCCGAGCGCCTGGTAAATCGGCGCATTCCAGCCGGCGTCACGCCGGGCCAGGTAGTCGTTGACCGTGATCAGATGCGCGCCCTTGCTCTCCAACGCATTGAGGTAGAGCGGCAGCACCGCGACCAGCGTCTTCCCCTCGCCGGTCTTCATCTCGGCGATGGTGCCCTGGTGCAGCACGATGCCGCCGACCAGCTGTACATCGAAGGGCCGCAACCCGATGGTGCGCCGGCTGGCCTCCCGCACGACCGCGAAGGCCTCCACCAGCACGTCGTCGAGCTGCTCGCCGTTCACCAGCCGTTCGCGGAACTCCGCCGTCTTGGCCTTGAGCTCCTCGGGGGCGAGCTTCTCGATCAGCGGCTCGAGCTCGGTGATTTCGGCGACCCGTTCGAGGTGCCGCTTGACCTCGCGCGCGTTGGGGTCGCCTAAGACTTTGGTAAGAACGCTCATTGATTACACGCTGGGTTGCAACCAGTAAGCATACCCGCCGTCCCGCCACCCAAACGGGCGCTCGGCGTCAACTCAGGTCGGCTTCGACCAGGCCGAGGGTCCCGTCGTTGCGCCGGTAGAGCAGGTTGAGCTCCTGGGTGTCCTCGTTGAGGAAGAGGAAGAAGGCGTGGCCCAGCTCGTCCATCTGGTCGCGCGCCTGCTCATCAGAGATCGGCTTGAGCTTGAAGCGCTTGATCTTGGCTACCCCATTCGATCGCACGGCGCTGTTTGGCGCCTCGGCGGAGGTCTCACCGATGGCCGCGGCGGGCCTGGAGCGGCGGTGGTCTTTGAGCTTTTCCTTGTGCTGGCGGATCTGCCGGTCGAGCTTGTCGACCACCAGGTCGATCGCTTCGTTCATGTGCGCGGCCGACTGCACCGCTTTCAGGATGTTGCCGGTCCGCCCGGTCACGTGCACGGTGAGCTCCGCGACCTTCACGTCCTCGAGGCTCTTGTTCCGCTCCGTGCTGAGCTCCATGCGCGCTTCGAGGATGTGGTCGAAATGGCGCGTCAGCTTTTCCAGCTTGGCCTGCGCGTAGGCCTTTATGCGGGGGTCGGCCGCGTTCTTCTTGGCCTGGATCAAGATCTCCATTCACTGCCTCCCGGCGAGATCTTTGTGCACAGGAGTATACCCGCCGAAGGCGCAGGTACACGGTGACTTATCGCGGCGGAACCGCGCGTAACCTAATGCCCGCGTTCGTTGGCCCGGCGATCGGGGAAGACGCGCGCGAGTTCCGGCGGGATCGGCACCCCGGCCGCGAACAGCCGGTCCATGATGTGCGGGCGGATGCCGGTCGGACGGAAGACGCCGGTCATCGTGCCTTCTTTATCGGCGCCGTGTGACTCGTAGAGGAAGATTTCCTGCATGGTGATGGTGTCGCCTTCCATGCCGGTGATCTCGGTGATGCTGGTCACCTTGCGCTGACCGTCGCGCATCCGGGAGAGCTGCACCACCAGGTCGATGGCCGAGGCCACCTGCTGGCGGATGGCCCTCATGGGCAAGTCGATGCCCGCCATCAGCACCATCGTCTCCAGCCGGGAAAGGGCGTCGCGCGTGGTGTTGGCGTGGAGCGTCGTCAGCGACCCGTCGTGGCCGGTGTTCATCGCCTGCAGCATATCGAGCGCCTCTCCGGCACGGCACTCGCCGACGACGATGCGGTCCGGACGCATCCGGAGGGCGTTGATGACCAGGTCGTGGATCGCGACCCGATTCTCGCCGTTCAAGTCGGGCGGCCGCGCCTCCATGCGGCAGACATGCTCCTGGTGGAGCTGGAGCTCGGCCGCGTCTTCGATGGTGACGATGCGCTCAGTGGGCGGGATGAACGAGGACGCCACGTTGAGGAGCGTCGTCTTCCCGGTACCGGTCCCGCCCGAGATGATGAGGTTGGCGCGCGCCATGACGCAGGCCTTGAGGAAGCCGACCGCCTCGTTGGTGATGGTGCCGAAGTTGACGAGGTCCTCCGCCTGGTAGGGATCGCGGGAGAACTTCCGGATGGTCAGCATCGGCCCGTCCAGCGCGATCGGCGAGATGACCGCGTTGACGCGCGAGCCGTCCAGCAGCCGCGCGTCGACCATCGGGGTGCGGAAGTCGATCCGGCGACCGACCGCGGAGACGATGAAGTCGATCACACGCAGCAGGTGGTTCTCATCGTCGAACTTGCGATCGGTAAGGAGGATTTTCCCGTTGCGTTCGACGTAGATGTTTTCATGGCCGTTGACCATGACTTCGGTCAGGCTGTCATCGAGGACCAGGTCGCGGATCGGCCCCAGGGCCTCGTAATAACGACCAAGCTCGTCCTGCGAAACCTCGGACGCATTGACCATCTAGTCACAATCCCCCAAATCAGAGATTCGCGGACAGGCGGACTGTCCCGGGGCATGTAACGGGGGGCGCTGGCAAAGTTTGCGCGACCGCCAGCACCAGGAAGGCCCCGATCGACCCGCCCGCTTCGGCCACCACCCTGGCTACAGCGTTGAGCGTAGCCCCGGTGGTGCAGACGTCGTCCACCAGCCCCAGGCCCTGCGGAGGCGGCTCCGGGGCCGTCCAGCGGAAGGCGCCTGCCACATTGACCTGCCGTTCCGCGTGCCCCAGCCCCACCTGGGCGGGCGTCGGCCGAAGGCGGGACAGCCCGCTGACGACCGGTACGCGCAGGCTGGCGGCCACCCGGCCGGCTAGGCGCTCGGCCTGGTTGAAGCCGCGCTCGCGTTGGCGACCCGCGTGGAGCGGGACGAAGGTCAGCGCCGGCAGGTTGAGGCCGGCGGCGATTACGGCCTGGCCCAGCGGTTGCGCGAGGCTACCCGCCAACTGCGGCCGCGGACGGTATTTATAGGCATGGATGGCGGCCTGCAGCGGACCGGTGAGGCGGCCCGCGGCGACCAGCGGGATCCCATGCAGGCTGCTGAGGGGGACCGGCTCGAGGGCAGCGGCGCATGACGCACAAAAGTCCTGGCCGCGACGGCCGCACCCTCCGCAGCGCTGCGGAAAGATCAGGTCGAGCAGACGCACGTCAGGCGGCGGCGGACAGCTGGTCGCCGGCCTTGATCGCGTGGCGGCGGATGGTGCCGACCGGCAGCTCGGCGACCTTGTCGGCACCCCATACGAGGGGCACCAGTCCGATCCAGGGCAGCAGGCGCTCGTAGGTCTTCAGCACGATGCCCTTCTTGTCCACGAAGACGGCATCGATCGGAAAGCGCATGAACATCATGTGGATGCCATTGCAGCCGTGAATCAACAGTCCCCCGTTCTCGGGCAGCCGCGACCTGCCCATCAGCCCCACGCCGCGAGCGATGAAATTACTCGCGACTTCCAGCGGCTGCGCCACGATCGTCCCGTCTTGTTTTGTCAGTCGCAAAACTCTTAGTCCGTATTATACCGCGAGTTAGCCTTTGTGCTGGAAGGTGTGGATGATGATGATGACGGCCGGCCCCATCAGCACGATGAACAGGGTCGGGAAGATGCAGCCGATCATCGGGAAGAGCATTTTCAGCGGCGCTTGCGCGGCCTGCTCCTCCGCGCGCTGACGGCGGCGGCGGCGCATTTCTTCCGACTGGATGCGCAGCACCTTCGCGATACCGACGCCGAGCTGTTCGGACTGGATCAACGCCTGGATGAAGGTGTGCAGCTCCTCGACGCCGGAGCGGCGGCCCATTTCGTCGAGCGCCTCCAGCCGCGGCCGGCCGAGCCGGATTTCGTTGAGCACCTGGGCGAATTCGTCAGAGAGCGCGTTCTTGAACTTCTCCGTCAGGCGGCCGATGGCCGCGTCGAACCCGAGGCCGGCCTCGACCGAAATGGTCAGCAGGTCGAGCGCGTTGGGGAGCGCGAGCCGCAGCTCTTTCTGGCGCCCCTTGATCTTGTTGTTGAGCCAGACGTCGGGAAGGAAGCGACCGAGCACGAAGCCGACGCCCAGGGCAGCGCCCTTCAGCGGTAACGCGGTGACACCGAGCACCCCGACGAAAGCGAGGACGACGAGCGCGATGATGATACCGGCGATCACCTTGACGACCTCGAAGCCGTTGACGCTCAGCCCGTAAGGCCGGCCGGCAAGGTTGATCTTGTTCTGCAAGACGATTTGCTGGTTCTTCCCCATGCGGGCGGTCAGGAAGCTGCCCAGCCGCTCCAGCGCCGGCTTGATGAAGCGCTCGCTGAATGGCAGCGAGAGCTCGATTTCGTCGAGCGTCAGGTTATGGTCGCGATACTGCGAGAGCCGTTCCGCGATCAGGTCCTGTCGGGGCTTGGCGGTCACGGCCTGCATCGCGATGATGATGCCGCTGAAGGCCAGGAAGGCGAAGACGATGGTAAATATGCTCATTCGCTACACCTGGATGTTCGTGATTTTCGAGATGATGCCGTAGCCGATCGCGATCGAGACCAGGCCCATCCCGATCAGGACGTAGCCGAGCCATTCGTGGAAGAGGGGCGTGATGTAGCTGGGCGAAATGAAGGTCAGGATCAGGGCCAGCGCGAACGGCAGGCCGGTGATGATGTAGCCCGAGGCGCGCGCTTGCGCGGTCAGGGTGCGAATCTCGCCCTGGATCCGGATGCGCTCGCGGATGGTGAAGGCGATGGTGTCCAGGATCTCGGCCAGGTTGCCACCGACCACGCGGTGGATCTGCACGGCGGTGACCATCAAGTCGAAGTCTTCGGATTCGATCCGTTTGACCATGTGCTGCAGGGCGTCGTCGACCGAGACACCCAGGTTCATTTCGCGGACCGCCCGGCTGAACTCATCGGCCATCGGCGGCGAGGAGCTCTTGGCGATGGTTGCCATCGCCTGGGCGAACGAATAGCCGGCCTTGAGTGCGTTCGACAGCAGGACGATGGTGTCGCCCAGCTGGTTGTTGAAGGCTTTGAGCCGGCGGCGCTGGCGGAACTTGAGGAAGAAACCGGGAAGGAAATACCCGGCCGGGATGCCGACCAGCGCCAGGATCGGGTTGTGGAAGCGCAGGAAGAGGACGGCGCAGAGGAGGACGATCAGGCCGATGATCAGCATGACGTACTCCGAGACGCGGAGCTTGAGGTCGGCTTTGGCCAATTCCTCGGTCAAGCGCGACGAGCGCCCGCCCTTGTTCCGCGTCATGCTCTTGTTGAGGCCTTCGGTGAAGTTCTCGAAGAAGCCACCCTTTTTCTTGGGGGCGCCCTCGGGGTTGTAGGAGTCCATGTGCAGGTCGGTCTCGCTGGTCGCCTGCCGGTTCGACATCAGGGCCATCACGACGATCAGGGCGCCGATCGCTGCCATGGCCGCGAAGAGGAGTTGGATCGACACTTAGTTGCCTCCTTTTCCTTCTGGATCCGGCACCGGGGTGAAGAGGTCCTTCGACACGCCTTCGCCCGACGACTGCAAATGGTCGAAATACTTCGGAATGATGCCGGTGGCCGTGAAGAAGCCATGCACCTTGCCGTCTTCGCTGACGCCTGTCTGTTTGAACACGAAAATGTCCTGCACCTTTATCTGGTCGCCGTGCAGTCCGAGCACTTCGCTGACGGCGATGATTTTTCGCGACCCATCCCGCAAGCGGCTCTGCTGCACGATGACGTTTATGGCGGATGAGATCTGCTCCCGGATCGCCCGGGACGGCAATTCTGCGCCCGCCATCAACACCAACGTTTCTAGACGGTTCAAACTGTCGCGTGGCGAGTTCGCGTGAATAGTCGTCAACGATCCGTCATGGCCCGTATTCATCGCCTGGAGCATGTCGAGCGCCTCGCCGCCGCGGCACTCGCCGACCACGATCCGATCGGGGCGCATCCGGAGGGCGTTGACCACTAGGTCGCGGATCGCGATGCGGCCGCGACCTTCGACCGTCGCCGGCCGTGACTCAAGTGTTACAACGTGCTCCTGGTTCAGCTGGAGCTCGGCGGCGTCCTCGACGGTCACCACCCGTTCCTCCTCGGGGATGAAGCTGGAGAGCACGTTGAGCGTGGTCGTCTTGCCCGAACCGGTGCCGCCGGACACCAGCATGTTGAGACGTGACCGGACGCAGGCTTGGACGAACTTGGCCATCGGCTCGGTGAAGCTGCCGAACTTGATCAGGTCGCTGACCTGGTAGGGCGTCTTCGAGAATTTTCGGATGGTCAGGATCGGCCCGTTGAGCGAGAGCGGCGGGATGATGACGTTGACGCGCGATCCGTCCTTGAGCCGGGCATCGACCATCGGGGACCCCTCATCGATGCGCCGCCCGATGGTCGAGACAATGCGGTCGATGACCCGCCGCAGCTGGTCCTCACTTTCGAACTGCACGGTGGAGAGCGTCAGCTTGCCCTTGTGCTCGACGAAGATCTGGTCCGGCCCGTTGACCATGATCTCGGTAATGCTTGGATCGCTGATCAAGGCCTCGATCGGGCCGAGCCCGAGGAAGTCGTTCAACACGGAGTCGAGCAGGCGAGCCTTCTCGGGCTTGGTCAGGGACAGTCCCATTTCGGCCACCACCGCGTTGAGCGCCTCGGTAATGCGTTCCGCGCGCTGGGCGCGGTCCTCGTCCTCCCCCTCGTCGATGTTCTCGATCAGCCGCGCCTGAAGCCGGTTCTTGACTCGCTCCGCCTGCTGCTCGAAGGGCGTCCGGGCGCGGGCCCCGGCGGCAATCGCCTGGCGCACCGCGCCGGCTCCGGCCTGGGGGACGAAGGCTCCCTCGGGAACCGCGTTCGGGTCCGGACCCTGTTGTTTCTGGACGCGGTCGAGAAGCCCCATCCGGGTTCAGGCCCCCCGCTCGTCCGTCACAAATGGACGCGCTTCGGTCACGGAACGTAGCAAGACAGGGCGGGCGGTAGCCCGAGAATTCATCTCATCCTTCCTAACGGCGGGCGAACAGACCCTTGCGGGGTTTCTTCTCGGCGCTCTCGGGTTCGGGCGTCGCCGCCGGCGTCGGCAGGAGCTTGGCCACCAGCTCGCGGATCCGCTGGCTGATCTCGGACTCGGGATGGGTGGTCACGAACGGATTCCCCCGGTTGATCGAGTTGATGACCAGCTTGGGATCGTTCGGGATCTGGCCGGCGATCGGGAAGCGGAGGTTCGCCTCCACGCTTTCCTTGTTGAATTCGGAGTGCGCGTCCGACTTGTTGAGCAGCAGCACGACGCGGTCCGGAGAGATCGAGAGCGAGTCGAAGATCTTCAGCGCCAGCTTGGTGTTCTTGATCGCCGGGATGCTCAGCGAGGTGACCACCACCACCTTGTCGGCGTGGTCGAGCACCTCGAGGTTGATCTCGCCCAGGTGGGCGCTGCTGTCGACGATGATGTAGTCGAACATCTTGCGCAGCTCGCTGAAGATCCGCCGCACGTGGTCGACGGTCACCAGGTCGGCCAATTCGGGGCTGATCGGCGCGAGCAACACCTTGATCCCAAAGGGGCCGTCCACCATGATTTCCCGGATGAACTCCTGGTCCATGTGGTCGATGTTCTCGATCAGGTCGGTGATCCCCTGGGAGTGGTCCAGGTTGAGGAGCACCCCAATGTCGCCGAACTGCAGGTCGAGATCGACGAGCGCCACCTTGCCCTTGGTCTCGTTGGCCATCGACACGGCGAGGTTGGCGGCGATCAACGACTTCCCGACGCCGCCCTTGCCCGAATAGAAGAAGAAGACCTGTCCCCGTTCCGCCCGTGGCCTTGTCTCACCGTCCGGTGGGGCGGCAGGCGCCTTTTCCGCTGTCCCCGTGGTCTTGGCGAGGAATGATTCCTTCTTCTGCTCCAGCTGGTAAACGCGCCGGATGCTGGCGATCAGTTCGTCGCCGCTGAAGGGCTTGATCAAGAACTCTCGGGCGCCCGATTGCATCGCCCGGCGCAGGTAGTCGCGCTCGCCCTGGACGGACATGATGATGACGGGCGAGCCCGAGACCTCCTGGGCCAGCTGCTCGGTGGCCTGGATCCCGTCCATGATCGGCATATTGACGTCCATCAGGACGATGTCCGGGGCCAGCTTCTTGGCTTGCTCGACGCCTTCCTTGCCGTTGGCCGCCGTGCCGACGACCTGGATGTCGGGCTCGAAGGAGAGCAGCTTCTGGAGGTTGTCCAGGGTGCTCAAGATGTCGTCCACGATCAGGACTTTGATTTGCTCGCTCATGCGGTCATCTGGCTAAAGACGGCACCCCGCGAAATCTTCCGATTTCGCGGGGTACCTGTCAACGTTTTTCCTGTAGGCGTCTAGCGAAGGCGGAAGGTCTGGATGAAGCTCTGATCGGTGGTCGCGGACGTATCGGCGTCTGGCACATCGTAGTCTTTGACCGACTTGAGGACGTACTTGTAGTTGGTGTTGTCGAGCAAGAACTTGAGGTCCTCAGCTTGCTTCAAGGTCACGATGACGGTCAAGCTCGACGAAATCCCACGGGTGTTCGCCGCGCCCGCCGGCCCAACCCGGATGACGTGAAGGTTGGTGAAGGTCGTCTTGGTGTACGGCCTTGCATCGGCCGGATTGGTGCCCTTCGGGTAGATCGACGCCGTCACGATGATGTCGATCCGGTCGTCCGGCTGGACGAAGCCGCCGGCCCCAACGAGCTCGCCGGTCGGGATCTGCATGGCGACCATGCCCGCCGGGATGGGCAGGAACGCCTGCTTGGTCGCCTGCACCCCGCTCGGGTCGGCCACGATGTCGTAGTCGATGATCGCCGAGCCGAGATGGATCGGGATCGCCGCGTACTTCCCGACGACCAGGTCCTTGGCCCGGAACGCGTAGGGCGGCGCCTGGTCCTGCGAGAACTGCTGAACGGCCACCATATCCGCCGTGATCTGGGTCGACGCCGCGATGTCCTTGGTGGCCACCACGGCCGGAACATTCTTCGTCCCTCCTCCGATCGAGGTCGTCCCACCCGAGGTACGCCCAACGAGCAAGGCCCCTCCGAACGCCACGATGGCGAGGAAAACACCGAAGATCAAGAGGATGCGGTTGCTCTTCGGCTTTACCTCAGTCGCCAATCGACTCACCTCCTGATAATCGGCGTCATCGCTCCAACGGCGTGACGCTCCTTCGGGTCATGTATCTACCGCTGAGTGCTCTTCCTTGCGCAAAAAGAAGAGAGCCCGCTTGCGCAGGCTCCCTTGTGTTGCTCCCAAGAGCGTCGGGTGGTTACTGGCCGAGGCCGCCCGAGATGTTGCAAAAGACGTTCTTGACCTGGTTGCCGAGGATGATCAGAACGACGATCACGACCACCGCGATCAAGACGAGAATAAGGGCGTACTCAACCATGCCCTGCCCTTCCTCACGGTTGAGCAGCTCACGGAGGCGCAGATAAAGGCTGGCTAACATGCGAATTCACCTCCTTTGCGCGTGGATCGAACGGACCCAGTGTCACACTGGATTGCGCTCAAATCAACGCGCAGGCGGACGAAGAACTCACAAGAGGTTTTGACGAGCCTGTAACAGTCGCCGACTGTCTTACAAATGCGGTGACGAATAAGCGCGCCCCGGTGTGGAAAGACGCGCGTGTATAAGACTCAGGTGCGCCGCCGATTAATGCTTGGCGAGCGGGACCTCGACCTTGACCTCGGTGCCGCGGCCCGGTTGGGACCGAATCTCGAGGGTCCCTTTCTCCAGCTCTGCCCGCTCGCGCATGCTGAGCAGCCCGAGGTTCTTGTTCTTGTGCAGGTTGGCCTCGGTGCGGGCGACGTCGAATCCCTGGCCATCATCCTTGATCACGACCGAGACCCGGGAGGGCTGCAGGTTCATCGTGACCTCCGCCATCTTGGCGCGGCCATGCTTGTGCACGTTGGTCAGCGCTTCCTGGATGATGCGGAACAGCACGCCCTCGGTGTTGCCCGGTAGGCGGCGCTCCTGCCCGACCACATTGAAGCGGGTGGCGAGCCCATAACGATCGCCGTATTCCTTGATGAACTTGCGCAGCGTTGGGACCAGGCCGAGATCGTCGAGGGTCATCGGCCGGAGGTCGAAGATCAGCTGGCGGATCTCCTCCAAGGCGTTGCGGACACTGTTCTTGAACTCCCCCAGCTCCGTCACGAGTTGCTTGGGATTGCGGTCGAGCAGGCGCTCCAGGATCTCCGCCTGGAGCACAAGGTTGGCCATCGACTGGGCGGGTCCGTCGTGCATGTCGCGAGCGATGCGCATCCGCTCCTCTTCGATGATCTGAAACACCTGGCGTGATGCGTCGCGGAACTGCTTGTCACCGTCGCCCGGCGCCGGCCTGCCGCCGTTGTCGCCGTACATCCGCTGCAGGTCGGCCAGGATCTGGCTGGCGGACCGCAGAAACTGCCCCTGGTCCTTGAGCTCGGCGCGGCGCGCGGCGAGGGCTTCGTACTCGAACTGCACCCGCTCCACGCTCATCTGCGTGTCCCGGATGTTCGCGAACGTCTCCTGCACCTCGGCGGGAGAGAACTGCTTGAGGTTGTTGAGCAGGTGCTTCTCGACCACGTGCGATTCCTCGGCCTGCTCTCGGACCTGCTCCAGCGAGGCCTCCAGGTCGCGCGATTTGGTCTCGGCCATCTCCAGTTCCGCCTCGACGACCTGCAGGCGGGCGCTGACCGACTGGTGAATCAATACGAATGGATCGAAGGTCTCATCCGTGGCCTGGATCGCACTCATATAGGACTACTAGGACTAAAGAAAACGGCGTCGCTTTCTGGCGGGAGCCCCGTTTGGCGGCCCAATGATAGCAGGAAAATCGACGAATTCACGCTGATTCTCGTAGCAGATGAGCAATCGGGCGTCCTTCATCTTCGGACGGGCGCTTCCCCTCGGCGTCTTCGGCTTCCTGGTGGCCGTCCAGGGGCAGCTGGCCTTCGCCGGCCTCCAGCAGGCCCTGACCCACGGCGGCCTGGACCGGGCCGGAACCATGTACCTCTTGAACCGGATCCTCACGGTCGCCTTCTTCGCCTTCCTTGTCGCGATCTACGCCATTCGGAGCCGGGCGATCGCCAAAGACCACAACCCGGTCGCCGTCGTGGCGGCGCTGACCGGGAGCTTCGTCCTCTACGGGCTTTTCTTGATTCCTGGCCAGGGTCGCAGTACCAACGTCTGGGTGCTGGCCGGCAGCGATCTGTGCCTCGCCGTCGGCATGATCCTGGCGCTCTACTCGCTGACGTATCTCGGCAAACGGTTCAGCATCGTGCCCGAGGCGCGCGGGCTGGTGACGAGCGGACCCTACCAGCTGGTCCGTCACCCCATCTACCTGGGCGAAATCATCGCCGGCGTCGGCCTGGTGCTGCCAACTCTGTTCAGCTTGCACCTCCTGCTCTTCGCGGTCTTCCTTGGGGCCCAGATCGTCCGCACCACCTTCGAGGAGCGGATTCTTCGCGCCACTTACCCGCAATACGAGGCGTACGCGGCGCACACCCGCCGGCTGATTCCGTTCGTCTTCTAAGACCGCGACCGCCCGCGCCCTGCAAGGCGCTTCCAGCAGCTTCGTTACACCCCTGTTAAATTGGCAAGCCTGGCCCGTTCCGCCGCCCCGCTTCCGCTCGAGCCAGGCCCTCTCGCGCGGGCCGTGCGCTGGCTCGACCTCCCCCACTTCTTCACCATCGCCATCTTCCTGACGATGCTGATCGCCGCCATTCAGCCGGTGACCGATCCCGATTTCTGGTGGCACCTGCCGACCGGCAACTGGATCCTGAGCCACCACGATGTGCCGCGGCACGGACTCTATGCCTTCACCGTGTTGGACCACCGGTGGATCACCCACGAGTGGCTCAGCGAGGTCATCGTGGCGGTGCTCTACGCTGCCGGGCGGCTGCCGCTGGTCAGCCTGGTCTTCGGTGCCGTCACCGCCGCAGGGTTTCTTCTCGTCTACCTTTCGATCGACCGCCGCGTGAACTTCGTGATCGCCGGACTGACCCTCGCCCTCGGCGTGGCGGCCGCCAATCCGATCTGGGGGCCGCGCATCCAGATGATCACCTTCGCGCTGAGCGCGCTGACCTATCTATGGGTGAAGCGCTTTTGCGAGGGGCAAAGCCGCGCTCTTTATTTCCTCCCCGTCGTGATGCTGGTCTGGGTCAACCTCCATGGTGGCTTCGTGCTCGGCTACGGGATCCTCGGGCTGGCGCTGCTGGTGGAGGCCTTTCGATACATCATCCGGCGTCCGGGGGCCCTGGCCCTCCCTCGCTTGCGGGCAATGGCCATCGTCCTCGCTGTCTCGATCGCGGTTGCCATCCTCAACCCGAACGGCTGGGACATCTATCTCTATCCATTCCAGACGGGCGGCAGCCCGGAGCAGCAGCGGTTGATCGTCGAGTGGTTCTCACCGAACTTCCAGATGTCCCAGATGTGGGCCTTCGAGGCCATGATCTTCCTGATCATCGTCGGGCTCGCGCTGTCACGGCGGATCGAGGCCCGGCAGTTGCTGCTGGTACTTGTTGGCCTGGGCCTCACCCTGCACTCGGTCCGTAATCTCTCGTTCTTCATGCTGGTCGCCGTCCCGGCGCTGGCCGACTACGCGCAGCAAGCGCGCGAGCGCCTTTCGCTGCGCTGGTCGCGGCGCGTGCCGAAGACCACGCCGCTTACGTTCGCGGCGAACGTCGTCATGATCGTGCTCGTCCTTGCGATCGTGGCGGTCGCCAGCTTGCCCAGCCTGCTGCAACGCGTCGACGGCAAGCTGGTGGCGCGCGACTTTCCCATCAAGGCGGCGGACTTCCTGGTGGCGCATCCTCCGCCGGGCCACATGCTCAACGTCTACGGCTGGGGTGGCTACCTGATCTTCCGTCTCGCGGGACAGTCCCCGCCGCAGCCGGTGTTCATCTTCGGGGACGCGGCACTCGACGGCGATCAGCTGTTGCGCGACTACGACCACTTGCAGTCGCTGGGTCAGGACCAGGCGCAACTGCTCGAGCAGTACCAGATCAATTGGGTGATCTTCCACTCGAACGATCCGATCATCACCGAGCTCCGGCAGATCCATAATTCGCCGGGGCAGACCGGCTGGTTTGAGCTCGGCACCTTCGACCAGGCGACCGTGATGATGCGCGACACGCCCGACAACCGAGCCTACGCCGCGACGTCACGGGGATGACCCGCGCCGCGACGCGCCGGCGATTCCGCCAGCGGTTGTTGGTGATCTTCCTGCTGGCGATGCTCATCCCTTACGGCCGCCAGCTGGTGACGTCGTCGACGGTCGGGCAGGACTTCCGCGCCTTCTTCGCCGCCGCCACCGTCGTCGCCCATCACGGTGACCCCTACAACTGGCCGACGCTGGCCGCCACCGAGTACCAGCTCTACGACGCGCCGCAGGGGCTTTTGCCCGGCAACCCGGCCTACTACGAATTCCTGGCCTTCCCCGAAGGACCGTGGCTGGCGTACGGGCTGGCCCCCTTGACCAACCTCCCCTGGCAGGTCGCCTACGCCATCTACGCCTCGCTGCTCGGTCTCATTCTGCTGGCGGTATCGTTGCTGACCTTCACCATGCTGGGCTGGTCCCGTCAACGGGCCGCGCTCGGCGCGGGATGCACGCTGCTGTGCGCGGTGGGCTTCATCAACCTCTTCATGGGCCAGGTCTCGGTCGTCGTCTTCGGCGCTTTCATCGCCGCCTGGTGGCTCGCTCACAATAGACGGCCTTTCTTGGCCGGTGCCGTCTTGGCGCTGGTCTGGGTCAAGCCGAACATCGGCCTGCCGCTCGCGTTGGTGCTCGCGCTCCTCGAGCCCGCGGTGGCTCGCCGCGCGATTTCGGGCTTCATCGTGGCATCGGCCGGCGCCTTTGGCCTGATGGCGGCCATCATGGGTTGGCGCTTTCTCGAGTGGCCGCTTCAGGTTCCGCGGATGTGGCAGGCGGTGCAGGGTCTTCAGCCCGACATCGCGTCAGTCGAGAGCTTTTACTATCCAGGACTCCACGGCTGGGTCAAGACGGCGGCGCTGCTGGTCACCTTGCTTGCGGCCGTCGCCTACGGCGTCTGGGCGATGCGGCGCGCCCCCGATTCGCACGCCCGCGGCCTCACGCTGCTGATCATCTGGCTCTTCGCCCTCCCGTTCGTCCAGTCCTACGACCTCGTTCTCTTGCTCCCGGTCATGGCCCTGCTGCTCGGCCCGCGGCTCGACGGCTGGGCGGACCCGCTGGTCGAGCTCACCGTCTGGGGCTTCGCCGTGATCCCCCTCCTCTATTTCCTCGGCGCACGCGTCGGCTACTTCAACGGCTTCACCGTGATCCCCTTCTCGCTGCTCGTCATCGCCTGGCATCAGCGGATGCGGCGGCGGCCGGCCGTGCCGGCGCAGGTCCGGGCGGCATGAACCCTCGAACCTGGTATGGGATTCGGCGACTCTACGAGGCACGCTTTCGTGAGCGCGTGCTGCTGATGCTGGTCGTCGTCGCCGCCCTCTACTACGTCATCTGGTCGGTCGTGCAGTGGGTCACCCTCACCCCGGCCGCCCTTCGCTTCGACTTCGTGAACTATTTCGGAGGCGCCCAGGCCGCGGCGCACGGAACCGACATCTATGCCGATTTCAAGCAGTCCTGGGGGACGCAATCCTGGGTTGTCGCCTACATCTATCCGCCCTTCTTCGCGCTGCTGCTGGCCCCGCTGACCTCGCTCGGGCTGGTGGCCGCGGCGCGCATCTGGTTGCTGGTGGTGCACGCCGCGTTCCTGGTCGCGCTCGCCCTGATCCTTCGGATCCACCCCGAGCTCACGCGCAGCGGCCGGCGCCTGTTCCTGCTGGCAAGCTTCACGTTCATGCCGGTGTATCTCAACCTGAAGTTCCAGCAAGTCGCGACCGTGTGGCTGTTGCTGCTGACCGCCGTGCTCTGGGCCGTGCTGCGACGCCGGGCCGGTCTCGCCGGGATCTTCATCGCGGCCGCCGCCTCCCTCAAGGTCTCGCCGATCTTCCTGATCCCGCTGTTCGCCCGGTTGGGTCGCTGGCGGGTGGCGCTGCTGGGTGGGGTCGCACTGGTCGCGGTCACGGTGGTGAGCATGCTGGCCGCCCCCGGGAGCTGGCAATTCTTCACGGTCGTGCTGCCCCGCATCGGCCTGGGCACCGCGAACTGGGACAACGGATCGATCGACGGACTGGTGAGTCGCATCGTTGAGCTCGCCCCGGGTCTGTTTGGGGATGCGACCCAGACGGTGGCCAAGGTCGCCATCGTCGCCACCGCCGTCATCGTCATCGGCATCACGCTGTGGTTCGCGCGGGCCCGGGGCGTCGCCCCACGCGAGCCGCGCTTTAGTGCGATGCGAGCGTTTGAGACGTCCGTCGCGCGGGTCTGGACCCTACGCCTGGGCGTCGCCGCCCTCATCACTTCGCTCCTGGTCGTCAGCAGCGTGACCTGGCAGCATCACCTGGTGACCCTGCTGCTGCCGATCGCGACCGC
The DNA here is from genome assembly GCA_035602395.1 of Candidatus Acidiferrum sp. Taxonomy (GTDB): domain Bacteria; phylum Chloroflexota; class Dormibacteria; order CF-121; family CF-121; genus CF-13. The sequence continues at coordinate 30,257 of DATNMH010000001.1, read as the reverse complement.
GATCGCGTGGATCACCGTCCGCCGTCCTGGGGCGCACTACGCGTGGGGGGTGGCCGCCGCCTACATCATGTGCTGGATGGACCGGCGCGCTTTCCCCTTACCGGCTGACCTCCAGGTGCATTCGCCGGGTCAGGCGGCCCTGGTGCTCGCCGGCACCTCGGTCAAGCTGGCCGGCCTCCTTCTGTTATGGCTGCTGCTGCTGCTGATGCTGCGATACGAACAACGCTTGGCGGTTCGCATCCCCGAGCGCCCGGCGACCGGCGCGATGGAACAGCCCGCCGCCTGACGGCCAGGGTTCAGGCCGCGATCGCGGTCGGAGGGTCCTGCGCCCGGCGACGATAGATGCGGCCGTACCAGATGAGGCCGGCGAGCAGCGCGACCGGCGCCAGGCTGACAAACGGGCTGCCGAGGTCGACGACGAGAGCGAGGCCGACGATCATCCACACGGGCGCCGGGGTTGGAATCGCCTTCATTCGGTAAAGGACGAAGCTGAGCCACGCCGGCACCGCCAGCAGGATGCTGTCATAGGGCAGCGCATGCGGGGAGAAGAGGATGGCGACGGTGGTCGCCAGCGCGGCGAATGCGATCGCGTGGGCGCGTGGTCGACGTGAAGCGACAACGGCCAGGGCCGCCAGCGCGACCGCCCAAAGACTGAAGCCCAGGTAGGTCGGAAGTCGGCCCGGCAGCAAGGGTGCAACGGTCCCGATCAGGCTGTCGTTGTAGCGCGCCACCCCTTGCCCTGCCTCGAGCGCGCTCCACACCATGGCGACCATGCCGTTGACCCCACCGGCGAGCAGCGGGCTCAGCCCCACGGCGAGCGCACCCAACAGGGCAGCCGCCAGCGTGCGCCACTGCCGCTGGGCCCCGAGCAGGATGAGGTACGCGGGCAGGTACTGCGGCTTGAGCCCGAGCAGCAGCGCGCCGGCCGCCGCCATCCACCATCGATCGTGTCGCCAGGCGCCGATCAGCAGGACGGCCCCGAGCAAGAGCAGCGCACTCGATTGGCCCTCACTGAACAAGGCCCAGCTCGCCGGGAATGCCAGCAGCGCCGCGAACGCGAGCGGCAGCGAGTGCCGACCGAGGGGTAGCCAGCGCGCTAACAGCCAGAGCGCGAGCACGAGCACGAGCAGCGTCACGATCTGCCAGACGTGGAAGGCCAGCTCCAGGGGAAGAAACGTCAGCGGCACCCACGGCAGCGCCAGCGCCAGCGGCGCATCGAATGGCAGGCGGGGATCGATGGCGTTGTCGGAGAGACGCAGCATCAGCGGCCCGAGCTGGTCGCGCTGATAGATCGCCTCGGGATAACCCTCGCGGATCAGCAGGGCCGCCGAATAGTTGATGGTGAAGTCCGCACTGCGCCGGGCGAGACTCGACTGATGGCCGACCACGAGCAAGCCGGCAATCACGAAGGCAGCGACCACGGCCACGGTCAATCGCTGCCAGCGGGCCCTCATGGGACGACCTTGAAGAGCGCGGCGGACCCCTGGCTGTCGAGCAGGCGCAGCGGCGCGTCATCACGCAGCCGGTCGCGGAAGACCGCGCTTGTGGTCAGCACGTAGTCGATGTGGTTGACGCGCAGGAATTCCGCGCGCCCGGTCGCGCTCGAGCTGCCGAAAAACGCGAGCACCTCGGCGGACTTGCGGGCCGCGTTGATCGTCATGTCCGGATGGCCGTCGAAGGCGCGCGCGTCGGTCTGCGCCGGGACGAAGAGGCCGTCGAGATAGGTCGTGAGCACGATGTCCCGTCGGGAAACGGTGGGGGCGAGCCTGGCGAGCAGGGCCGCTTCATCGACGCTTTCATACTCGGCATAGGGATCGAGCCGAAAGGCCGCGATCCAGTACGGCTGGGCCAGGCTGAAGAGGCCGAAGAGACTCGAGGCCGCGAGGGTGACCGTGAGGACGCGACGGCGCCAGTGCGGCCGGCGGACGAGCCGGACTAATGCCAGCAGGCCGGGGGTGGCACACAGGCCAAAGGGCACCGAGCTAGCCATGAAGCTCCGGCCGAGGGTTCCACTGATGCCCGGCGCGAACATGAAGATCGTCATGCCCGCGATCCAGAGCGCGGGCAGCAGCAGGTCGCCGCGCAGCTTCCCGCGCCAGAGGCCGATGACGATCAGCCCGCTGGCCACCAGGTGCGATAGCACGAGGAAGCCGAATGGATCGCCGACGTCGAGCGAGGGCCGGATCACGCGCAGCGCGGCCGGCGCTGTTTGCCAGACCCAGAACAGGTACGCCAGGTAGGGCAGCTGGACCAGCGCGGACGTCGCGGCAAACCAGACGGCGCGGCGGTGCCGCCGCAGGAGCGACCACCCGCCGATGGCCGCGACCGTCAGCAGGGCCAGCTGTGGATAGATCAGCTGCAGCCCGACGACCGCGAGCACGCCACTCCCCGGCAGCAAGAGTCCGGCGCCGCGGCGCAGCCGCAACGCGACCACCATCGTCCAGCACACCAACGCCAGTGCCCACGGCAGGTGAGGCGCCATCGATATCAGATCCGCAACGCTGGTCCCGGGCGAGGTCATCTCGGTTGCGTGCGTGGTCCAGGGCCCGAGGTGAACGTCGCGCGGCAGCAGCGCACCGACACCGCCGCCCAGGGCACAGAGCACGAAGGCCCAGCGGCGCAGAACCTGCGGCCGGAAGAGCTCGGCGACGAGCAGCCAGACCGCGACCAGCAGGGCGGCCGCGGCCGCCACCCGGGCGGCGTGATAGAGCCACGGGCCGGCGGCCCAACCCACGAGGTGGGCTGGCCAGAGATACCAGGGGTACAGGAGGATCCCGGGCAACGATTCCGAGGTGAAGGCCGGATGGAAGAGCCAGGCGCCGTGCCAGCCGTCGCGCCACATCGCCTGGTAGACGTACGCATCGCGGGCGATGACGAGGTAGCCGCTGAAGATGCTGCCCGAAGGCGTGGCCAGGGCGGCGACGAGGATCGGCGGCACCGTCAGCAGCGCCACCATGGCGATGACGAACGTCGGCCGGCGCCAGCCGATGGCGTGCGAGCGTGGCTGCGACGGTATCGATCCCGGCTCCCAGGTCCGGCGGGCGAGGGCCATCAGGCAGCCAGGCGCAGAGCCTGCGTCGCCAGCGCCGGAACGACCCGCCGGTCTCCAAGCGGGCGGATGCAAAGAAGGAGGGCGATGACGACCGCCACGTAGTTGTCATTGAAGAACCGTGCGAAGAACGTGACCGCCAGCAGGCACAGCACGTAGCCCGCCATCCAGCGACCGAGCGACGGGCGGCGCACGAAGGCGCGCCCGGTGATCCAGAGCACCGCCGGCAGGGCGATCAGCTGAAAGACGCCGAAGGGCACGCTATCCGTGCGATGGGCGACGACGTGCAGCCGGTACAGCAATTCACCGAAGCCGTAGCCCACTATTGGATAGGCGTCGCGAACGCCCCCGCTGGTGTAGAGCACGACATCGGTCCAGAAGGCCTGCGGGTTGGCGATCAAGAACGGCAGGATGGTGACGACGGGCGCCAGCGCGAGCCCCGCGAGGCTGAATCCGACCTCGGCACGTGACCGTCCGACTCGCCACCGGTTGAGGAGCACCAGCAACAGGAAGGGAACGGCCAGCAGGGCGAACGGCTTGAGGGCGACCGCAGTGCCCAGCGCCACGGCGGCCGCGACGGGGTGTCCGCGCGAGAGCAGCGCCAGGCTCAGCAAGACGAGGGACAGGAACTCGATATCGGTGCGTCCCGACCACAGGTAAAGCGTGACCAGGGGACTGACAAAGAGGGCGGTGATCACCATGAAGCGCCGATCGGGGGCGATCGGCAAGGCGAGGATCGCGAGCAGACCGACCAGCGAGAACCCGATCAGCACGATGCGGTAATCGAACGGCAGCCCGAGCGCGCGCGTGAGAATGCGGAAGGGCACCCCGACCAGCACGGTCAAAGGGAAATACGCCAGGTGGTGCAGCGCTGGGTTGGGGCCCGCGGTCACGTCCCATGAAATCCTGGCCATCGGCGTGTTGGACCAGTCGACCCCGTAGATGGGTTGGCCGCGCAAAAGTCGGTCGACGGCAGACTCGATCTGGAGCAAACCATCGTGCTCCATCGTCAGGCCGACCCGAGTCCGCTCGACCACGGCGTTGAGCGCGGGTCCGACGGCGGTCATCGCCCCAAGGGCGACGACGGCACCGAGCTTGAGCCGCCACCGACCGTCGACGAAAACGAGCAACCCCAGGAGCGTCAGGACGCCAGCCGTGCTGGCGGCCGCCACCCACACCCCGACGTGGTCACGCAGCGTCCACAGCAGCAGGACCTGCATTCCCCCGAGCACGGCGAGGTAGGCAAACGGGGTGGTCAACCGGGCGGCGACCCGGGTCAGCGAGGCCCCTGGTCTGCCGGCCGGCGGCAGATCGCCAGCCATGACGACGGTGTAACGCCGAGTGTGAGGAACCCCTTCTCCCGGTCGTTATAGGTGGGCAGTGTCGACCCCTCGCTCCGCGGCCCGGGCAGCCCCGGCCTCGCCCATCATTGGCCGCGTTCGCCCCGCCGTCGTTGCCCAGGCGGTGCTGGTGGGGGTCGCCGCCGTCATCTACGTCATGATCCTGGGCCAGGGCGGCCTCCACCATCAGGACTTCGGCGTCTACCTGGCCGCAGCCCGCGATGTCATCCACGGCCAGCCCCTGTACGCCGCCTTTCTCCATCATCCCTTCCCCGACGCGACGCTTCGCCCGGCCTACATTTACCCGCCGAGCTTCGCGCTGCTCGTCGCGCCCCTCGGCCTGCTCCCGGACGGCGTCGCCGCCGCGGTCTGGCTCGTGATCGAGCAGGCGTCGCTCGCCGCCGCCCTCATCGTCGTCGTACGCTGGCTCCGGCCAACCCGCTGGGCGGTCGCGGCGTTGCTGTTCGCCACGCTCACCTTCTATCCGCTGTGGGTCGACGTGGCGCAAGGGCAGGCGAATCTGCTCGTGCTGCTGCTGGTCACGGTCGGGATCGTCGGTATCCTTCGCGGCCAACCAGCCTTTGGCGCCGCCATCGGGGTGGCCGCCGCGTTGAAGTTGACCCCGGTCATCCTGGTCATCTGGTTGCTGCTCGACCGCCGTTTTCGCGCCGCCGCCTTTACGCTCGGCGGATTCACGATCCTCACCGGCGCCGGGTTCCTGCTTCGATTCCATGACACGCTCGCCTACTTCGGCCAGGTACTGCCGGCGCTCGCCGGCGGAACGGCCTTCTATGCCAACCAATCGGTCGCCGGCGTGCTCGACCGGACGCTGAGCTCGAATCCCTACACCCAGCCCTGGATCGCGTTGTCGTGGGTTTCCGTCCTTGTCATCGCCGCCGGCGCCATCTTGATCGGCTGGTGGTGGTGGCAAACGCGACCGCAGACGGCACAGGCTCGGGGCGCCGCGTTCATCCCCCTGATCCCACTGCTGTCCTCGGTGACGTGGACGCACCACCTGGTGATCGTGCTGCCGTTGATCTGGTTGGCGGTGATCGCGCTCGCGGAGCGGGACTGGCCGCCAATGCCGACCGCCGCCCTGTCTGGTGTCCTTTTGCTCTTCAGCGTTTTTTCGCGGTGGCCCGTAGGTCCAGCGTTTGGTCAGACGGGTTTCCGCGCGGCCCAGACGATGGACCCCCTGGTCTTCCTCGCCGCCAACACGATCTTCTTCGCCACCGTGATCCTGTTCCTCAGCGCGCCATGGCTGCTGCGCTCCCGCTAGCCCGGCCGGCGCCGGCGCCCGCGCCGCACACGCGGCGCATCCGGTTCGCGCTGGTCTTGGCGGCCGTGATCGCCGCCCTCTCGCTCCTCCCCTACCTGCTCGCCTACCTGTGGACGCCGCCCGGTCATCATTTCGCCGGCTTCTTCTTCATCGCCGACGACGCCACGACCTACCTCGCCAAGATGCGCGAGGGCGCGGACGGATCCTGGCTCTGGAACGACCCGTACACCAGCGAGCCGCACGGAGGCGTCTTCCTCTTCGGCTTCTATCTGCTGTTCGGCCACCTGGCCGGGTTGCTGCATGTGCCGATGATCGCCGCCTATCACCTGGCGGGGATCAGCGGCGCCATCGCCCTCGTGCTCGCCGCGGAGCGCCTCTGCCGCCGGCTGCTGCCACCCGACCGCGTAAACCTCGGACTCGTGCTCGTGGTTCTCGGCTCCGGCGCCGGCTTCCTGGCGCAAGCCGCCGGCAATCCCGCGATTTTCGGCAGCCGCGTCGAGGCGCTCGACCTGCATCTCCCCGAACTGAGCGGGTGGTACTCGATCCTCGCCATTCCACATTTCGCCTGGGCGACGGCCCTGATCATTACCGCGCTGCTCGGCTTACTGACGATCGTGGAGGCGCCCGGCTGGCGACCGCTGGCGCTGACAGCGGTGTCGTTGATCGCGCTCACCGCCATTCACCCGCAGATGATCCCGGTACTCGCGGTCATCTGGGTCGGCTACCGCGCCGTGTTGCTCCTCTGGGGGCAGCGCCCCTCGTGGCGGGCGCTCGCCGCCGAGACGGCGGCCTTCGCCGCCACGCTGCCGCTGCTGGCCTACAACGCCTGGATCCTCTTCCGCGATCCGACGATCGCGCAATGGGCGCAGCAGTGGCGACACCAGGCGCCGGGTCCGGTGAGTCTGGCGCTTAGCCTCGGCCTGCCCCTGGTGCTCGCCATGGTTGGGATGACGGTCGCCTGGCGCCGCCGCGACCGGGGCCTCGCGCTGATGATGGTATGGCCGCCATTGGTGACGGCGCTGCTCTATCTACCAAACGTGGCCAATATCCAGCGCCGGTTGCTGGACGCACTCTTCGTTCCGATCGGTATCCTGGCAGCGGTCGGACTAACGACCCTGACCGCTCGTCTGCGCCGGGCTCGGGCGCGCCGCATCCAGGTGATCCTCGTCACCGTGTGCTGTTTCTCTTCCGCGATCGTGCTGGCGATCGCTCTGCGATTTGCATCAGGAGCCTTCTCGGAGGCCTACATCAACGACGACGCCTGGCAGGCGATGCAGTGGCTTTCGTCGCATCACCAGGCTGGCGACCGCGCCCTGTCGGCCCCCGCAGCCGGCCAGCTGCTCCCCGCCTGGGCCGGTGTCCCCGTCTATGTCGGCCATTACAGCGAGACCCTCGACTACTTCCAGAAGATCCGCAACGTCTCGGCCATCCTTAGCGCCGATCAGCCGGATAGCGCCGTGCAAACGTTTCTCGCCACCAATCGTCTGACGCTGCTCTACTGGGGACCCGATGAGGTGGCGACAGGTTTCCACCCGGATGACCATGCCTATCTCCGCGCGGTCTATCGACACGGCGCCGTCAGCATCTACCGCGTGACCGGGGGGTAGCCAAGCATGGCATTGCCGCAGCCGGCGTCGATCCCCTCGCGCATTCCGGCGTTGCCCAACAGGCCGTCGCCGGCGGTGATCGTCCACACGATGGCGGTCATCCTATTTTTTGTTCTGGCGACGGTCCGCTTCATGGTTGCGCCGCTCGACCGCTACGACGAGGGCGTCACCCTTACCAAGGCCGCGCTCACCGCGGCCGGCCAGATTCCTTTTCGGGATTACTGGATCACCTACGGTCCCCTCGACACCTACATCCTGGCGGCCGCCTTCAAGGCCGTCGCGGTCAACGTCATGGTTGAACGTGCGCTCGGCGTGGTGGTGCTCGCCCTGCTCGCCGTCGTCGCCTATGCCGTGACCGGCCGGCTCGGACTGCGCGGCGGGATCCGTCTTCTCCTCACCGGACTCATCAGCGTGGTGCCGATCTCGGTCCCTGCATTCAACTCCGCCTTTCTCGCCAACCTGATTGGAGTGACGGCGGTGCTGGCGTTCCTGTACAGCCTCGACCGCGACCAACGACGATGGCCGCTGCTGACCGGTGCCCTGGTGGGCCTGGCTTCGTTCTCCCGCCCCGAATTCGCCCTCGCGCTCGGGCCGGGATTGTTCTCCGGCTACGCGGCGATGGGCCTGAACGACCGCGCCGGTCGGGCCCGGCTGCTGACCTATACGCTCGGCGCGGTCGGCATCGCAGCGGGGCTGTGGGGCGCGACCGTACTGATGGGCGGGATCACGCCGGTATGGTTCGACCTCGTCACCTATGCGACCAGCCTGTACCCGCAGGCACGCCGCATTCCGTTCGGCAGTGGCGACGAGGCGGCCGTCGTGATCGTGCTGGGCGTGGCGTTCGCGGCGATCTGGGTGTGGGCGCTCGTTCGCGCGTATCGCCAGCGATGGTCCGCGGACGAGCGGGCGCGCCTTACGGCGCTCCTCGTCAGCGGCGTGCTCCTCTTTACCTGGGTGCGCACCCGAGCCGATGGGATCCACGCGATGGACGCGTGGCCGGTGACCGCCATCCTGCTGGCGCTCCTGCTCGAGCGTCGGAGCCGCAGTTCCACCCCTCCGAGCCGGGCCGTCCAGGCGCTGGTGCCGGTCGTGGGCATCTTAATGTTGTGCGTGGCGGCGGGCGGCCTGGTGTATCGCGATCTGTCGCAGCCGCACGCGGCCGCCGGCATTCCGCGCAGCGGCCTCAGCGGCGAGCGCGCCTGGATGCCGACCTCGCAACTGGCCGAGGTGATTCGCGACATCGATGCCCTGACCCCGGACGGCGGCCCGATCTGGGTGGGGCTGCAGCGCAATGACCTCGTCACCTTCAACGACACGACGCTGTACTTTCTCAGTGCCCGCAATCCAGGCACGGTCTACTACGAGGCCTTGCCCGGCCTCACCAACACCGAGTCGGGCGAGCGCACCATCGCCTGCCAGCTCGCACGAGCCGGCGTCGCCCTCGCCGTGCTCGGTCCCACCAGTACCGGAGAGCCGTGGAACCTCAGCTCGGTTCCCGGATCACCCTTTCTCGACCAGTGGCTGGCCGCCCGCACCATCGCGCGATCGCAGGTCGGCCCCTATCAGCTCCTCAGGCTGACGCCCGGTTTGCATCCTGACGATCGATGCCCTTAGTCGGATGCTTGCGGACGCGCCCCGGGATGGCGAGCAGCTCGAGGAACATCACCGTCGAGTGCCGGATCGGATGGACCCGGCTCTGCGGTGAGTTGATCCAGCGGGTCGGCACCTCGACGATCCGGTAGCCGGCGCGCTGGGCGCGATAGAGCACCTCGACGTCGAAGCCGAAGCCGCGGGTCTGCAGCGCCGGGAAGACCCGATCGGCGGCCTCCGCCGTGAAGGCCTTGAAGCCGCACTGCGTGTCGTGAACACCGCCGAGCACGAAGACCCGGACCAGGCGGTTGAAGATCTTTCCCATCGTCTCCCGGTACCAGGGCTGGTGCAGCTCGACCTGTGAATCCCTCAGCCCCCGCGACGCGATGGCGACGCCCGCGCCGCTGCGCAGCGGTCGCAAGAGCTTCTCCAGGTCATCAATCGGGACGCTCAGGTCGGCGTCGCTGAAAATCCGATAGCGACCGTGCGCCTGCGCCATCCCGCGCTGCACCGCCGCGCCCTTGCCGGCGTTTCGATCGGACACCGCCAGTTGCAGTTGCGGCCAGGTCGCCGCGCGCTGCCGCACCACTTCGGCAGTGGCATCCCGGCTGCCGTCATCGACCACGATCACCTCGGCACTGAGGCCCGAGGTCTTGAGGAAAGCCTCGACCTGGTCGAGGGTGGCAGGGAGTCGCTGCGCCTCGTTGAACGCCGGGATGATGATCGAGATCTCGGGGTTCACGCCGCCTTCTCCACCTTCCGCATCTCGGCCTTGAAGGCGAGCAGCTCACTGAAGGCGCGCACGACGACGCGCAGATTGGCCCCGGTCTGGCGGCCCGAGGTCCGCGGATAATGCTGGATCGGCACCTCCACCACCCGCGCGTGGAGTTGGCGCGCCAGGACAAAGACTTCGGTATTGATCAGGGCTCCCTCGGAGTGCAGCTCCATCCGTTCCAGCAGGTCGCGGCGCATCAGCTTGAAAGCACAGTTCACATCGCGAGCCAGGCGGCCGAACAAGATGGTGACCAGCGTAAAGAAGGCCCACGCGTTGAGCCGCCGGGGCAGCGGGTCCCGGCGCTGCTTGCGGTAGCCGGCGACGATGTCGGCGTCGGCCGCCCGGGCGAGCAGCGCAGCGACGTCGGATGGATCGAACTGGTTGTCGGCATCCATCAGGAAGACCCACGGATAGCGAGCCGCGGCAAAGCCGGATCGCAGGGCCGCGCCGTAGCCGCGGTTCACCGGATGGCGCACGACCCGCAGGCTCGGATGGATCGCCTTGAGCCGCTCGAGCACCGCGGCCGTTCCGTCCCGGCTGCCGTCGTCGACGACGATAACCTCGAAGGCCCGGGCCTGGCTGGCAAGCGCGGCGGCCGTGCGCCCCACCGATTGCTCCAGGTTGGCCTCCTCGTTGAAGGCGGGCATCACGGCGCTGATCTCGACGGATGACGCCAGGCTCATGGTGCGAAGCCTACTCGCGTGAAGACTGTGGCCACCGCGTCCTGGCGAAGGACCTGCCAGGCTGCGTCCTGCCGAAGGATCCCTGTGAGGGGATGGGCGTTGGGCAGGATGATCGCGTCGGGATGGGCTTGCGCGATCACGTCGGGCCAGGCCGGCGTCATGTAACTGACCTGAAGATAGCGGCTGAAGATCTGCGAGCCGTAGACCTCGACCCGGCCATCGATGAAGACCCGCCCACCGTGCGGGAAGAGGCGCCAGACCAGATAGCCGCCGTAGTCGTAGTAATTGAACACCCGCACTGGCCGGCCGAGCGCCTGGAGAGCATCGGTCGCCTCGACCGGGAGGGCGGCACTGATTGCCTGCGCGTCGCGGCCGGACTGGAGGTTGGGGAGGGCGCGGTAGCCCACCATGCCGGCGCCGACGACGATCAGGAGGACAAGGTTGATGACGCCCAACGCGAGTCCGGGGCTGCCCGGCCGCGTCGGCGCCCAACGGAAGGCGGCCTGAGCCGCAGGCCGGTCGTGTACCGGCGGTAACATGGCCGCCAGCTGTCCCAGCACCGCCTGGGCGCACCGACCCATCAATGGCGCGGCCCCGAGCACGAACAACGGTACATGTCGCTGGGACGATAGCGCCAGATAGAGAAGCGCGAAGGCGATCAGCCACTCACTGGTCCGAGCCTTGACCCGGCCGGTCGCGAGGCCAACCAGCAGCAGGAAGACCAGCCCCTCGAACATCATCCCCGCCAACGAATGAAAGTCGGGCGATGCCCATTCCTGGATGTTGTTCTGGATCAACGGCGAGGTCAGCGTGCCGAGCGAAAAGAGGACGGTTTGAATGCCGAACGGATTGACGAATGCCAGCCCGGCGCCGGCCAGGATCGCCCATCCCAGGGCGGCCACGCGGCGCCGCGGCATCGCGTCCGCTCGCGATCGCCAGCTATCGACGATCTCACCCCCAAGAAAGAGCAGGCTGATGATGATGCCCACCAGGAACGCGGAATGAAGGTTCGCCCATAACCAGATGAAAGGCGGCAACACGAACGCGGGCAGCCGGCCCACCCGGTAGCGCATCAGGCCGAGGAGCAACAGGCCGCAGAGAAGCACGTTGAGAAGCTGGGGCCGCGCCCCCCAGGCCGTCGAGCCGGCGAGGACGCCCACCAACGTTACGGCCGCAGCCGCGCTCGCCGCGAGTCCGGTCTGCCGCAGCAGAAGGTATAGGCAAACGGCTGCCCCCGTGACGACCGCGGCGAAGATGGCGACCAGCGCGGGCACCCCCCCCAGCTGGTAGAGCAGGTACATGCCGAGATCGGCGAGCCATTCGTGCATCACCCAGGGTTGGCCGGCGGCGCTGAACGAGTAGACGTCGACGTGGGGAATCGACCCGGTGGTCACGATCAGCCGTCCGTTGGCGAGGTGCCACCACAAATCGGGGTCAAGAGGCGGCACCGCGGCCAGGCTGAACACGGCCGCGAAGAGCAGCGTGCGGAGTACGACCGTGCTGGTCACACGGCGAAGCCAGGCGGCGATCACGGTCAGGAGAGTAACGGTCCGGTCACGGACTTCCTTCGGCCGGACCGTCGCCCCTGGGCTGGGCCAGCACGCGGAGCACGAAGCGTGGTAGCGCCAGCATGCGGCGCCATCGCCAGGGCTGGCGGCCAAGCCGATGGAGCCACTCCAGCCCGCGCTCGCGCATCCAGCGGGGTGCTCGCCGGGCCCGCCCCGAGATGAAGTCGAACGCGCCGCCCACCCCAAGGCCGATGATCGCGCCCGACCGCTCCAGGTTACGGGCCAGCCAGGCCTCCTCGGCCGCAGCGCCGAAGGCGAGGAGCAGGACCTGGGCCCGGCTCGAGCGGATCGCTTCGGTCGTGGCGGCGTCAGCCCCAGGCTCCGGCGAACCCGCCTGCGCACCCGCCAGGAAGAACCCGGGGTAGGCATCGCGCAGCACCTGGCCCGCCGACTCGGCCACCCCCGGCGCGGCGCCCAGGAAGAAGAACCGCCAGCCGTCGGTGGCGCCGCGCGCCGCGAGTGCCCTGACGAAGTCGACACCCGCCACCCGCCCGGGCAACGGATGTCCCAGCCGGCGCGCGGCCCAGAGCACCCCCGCTCCGTCCGCCAGCGCCAGGTCGGCGCGGCGGAGCACCGCCGCAAAGGCGGGGTCGCGCCCCGCGTGCATGATCCGCTCGGGGTTGACGCTGATCACCAGGCGCGGACGCCCCTCCGCGATGGCGCGCGCCACCCAGTCCACGGCCTCCGCTTCTGTCAGGGCGTCGACCGGGATCCCCAGCAGCGTGAAGCGCGTCACGCGGCGAGCGCCTGCCGGTAGACCTCCGCGGTCTCACGGCCGAGCCGCTCGACGCTGAACGCTTTCGATCGCGTAAGCCCGGCGTTCCGCAGCCGCAGCTGTTCCGCATCGAAGCGAAGCAGCCGCTCCATGGCTTGCGTCAACTCCTCCACGCTCTCCGTGCGCAGGACCACGCCCGCATCGTCGACCAGCTCGGCGAGCGCGCCGGCCGAGGAGACGATCACGGGCGCGCCGCACGACATCGCTTCCAGCACCGGCAGGCCAAAGCCTTCATAGCGGGACGGATAGACGAAGATCGAGGCGCCGCTGTAGATCGCCGGCAGCATCTCGCGCGGGACGTAGTCAAGGCCGATGACGTGGCCGCGCGGTCCCGCCTTGCGCAGCTCGCGGGCGAGCCGCTCGGCTCCGCGGTTCGTCCGGCCGACAAAGACGAGCGCCGAGTCATCGGCGAGGTCCGATGGCAGCAGCTCGTATGCGGCCCGCAGCCGCCGCAGGTCCTTGCGGGGATCGATGGTTCCGACGTAGAGCACGTAGTGCTCGGGTAGCCCGAACCGTTTTCGTACTTCAGCCACCTCGATCGAAGACCGTGGGATGAAGATCGAGTCGGCAGCCAGCGGGACGTAGGCCACCCGCTCCGGCGCGATATGGTACAGATCGATGACCTCGCGGCTGACGGCTTGCGATGAGACCATGACACGCCGCGCCTTGCGAATACTCCGCGGGCCGAGCGCCCCGAAGTACCAGCGCGCGCGCTGATGCATGTCCTCAGGGCGGATCCGATAAGCGAGGTCGGGCACGGTCAGCGCAAGCGGAACGGCGCTGAGCACCGGCGCCACACCCATCACCGAGTGCAGCAGGTGGAGCGCGCGTGGCGAGGCCCCGAAGCGCCAGGGGAGCGCCCATTGTTCCCGGCCCAACCGAAGCCCGCGGGGGACGTGCGGAAAGGGCACGATGCGGTGCCCTTCGGCGGCGTCACCGAGGTCGGCGATCACATCTGCCGACACGAGCACATCGACCGACGCGCCCACCCTGTGCAGCCCGCGAAGGATGTGGAGCGCGTGATGCTCGAGTCCCGTGAATGGCTTCGCCGCGAACAAAAGGTCAATAGCTATACCGTCCGGCACAACATTGCCACCAGCCACTCGCGCAAGTTAGCAGAAGAACGAGGCCGCAGGCCGAGTCGCGCTTTCGCGCGTAACGCGCCGGTGCCGAATGCCGGCCTGTACGCGCACACGAGGGCAATGGAATTTTGCCCGAGTGCGCGATGGGCCGGCTGGACGGCACAACGGCGCGCTCAAGTCACCGCGCAACTCACCTTGCGCGCCAGCGCAGGCCAACCGTGCTAGTCGGAATAGACGGTACCCCCGCAATCCGTCGCGTCGCGACGGGAACCGAAATTTACGCCCGGAACATCATCGAATCGCTAGCCGTATCGCGCGGGCCACGCATCATGCGCGTCTACGCCAATGCGATCGACGCGCCCCCCTGGCTGCCGGCCGGCGTCGAGTGGCGCGGCATCCCGTTCCCACGCCTGTGGACCCACTGGCGATTGCGGCAGGCGCTCCGTCACGATCGGCCCGACGTGACGTTTATTCCGAGCCATGTGTTGCCCTTCGCGCTCGGCCTGAAATCCGTGGTCACCATTCACGATGTCGGCCACCGTCGCGAGCCGACCTCCTACTCACGCACCGCGCGCTGGTACCTCGAAGCCACGACACGCTATGCGTCGCGCCGAGCCAAGCGCCTGATCGCCGTTTCGCAATCGACCGCCGATGACCTGGCGCGCTTCTACCACGTACCTGGGGGGCGCGTCAGCGTGGTGCATTCCGGTGTGGACCCGCGGATGCGACCGCAGGACCCGTCCAGAGTGGAGGAGGTGCTGGGGCGGCTGGGGATCGGCGGTGCGTACTTTCTGTACGTCGGCCGCAACCACCCACGCAAGAACCTGGGCATGTTGTGCCGCGCCTTCGACGAGGCGCGTCGCCGGGGTCTTACGGCAGAGCTCGTCATCGCGGGACCGGGCCACGAGGAAGGATCGGCGGGTGCGGTCCGGATGTTGCCCTACGTGCCGCCCGATGACCTGCCGGCGCTCTACGCCGGCGCCATCGCCCTGACCCTGCCCTCCCGATTCGAAGGCTTCGGCTTTCCCGCGCTGGAGGCGATGCGATGCGGCACAGCGGTGATGGCATCGACCGCCGGCGCGTTGCCCGAAATCATTGGCACCGCCGGCATCCTGTTGAGCCCCGACGACGCGGGCGCCTGGAGCCAGGCGATGCTCGAGCTCGCGCACGACCCCGCCCTCCAGCGCCGCTTGATCGCCGCCGGCGCCGCCCGCAGCGCCGAGTTCACATGGGAGGCCGCCGCCGCCAAGACCTGGGCGGTGCTGGACGCGGTGGCGCGCGCGGGTCAGCCGCTGACGACGGACTCGTAGACGGCGCGGTGCGCGGCGGCGCTCGCCGACCACGTGTAGAGCGCGGCACGCGCCCGGCCCGCTGCGACCTGACGGGCGCGGAGCGCGCCGTCCGTGAGCAGGCGGACGAGGTTGCGCGCCAGCAGCTCGTCGTCGCCAGGCGCGCCGAGAAGGGCGGCATCGCCGGCGACTTCGGGGATGGCGCCGGCATTCGAGGCGACCACCGGCGCTCCGGCGGCAAACGCCTCCAGCACGGGCAAGCCGAATCCCTCGTCCAGTGAGGGAAAAAGCACAGCCTGCGCCATTTGATAAAGGCCCGGCAACTCGTGTATCCCCGCGTAGCCCACGAATCGCACCCACTCGTCCAGGTCGAGCTGGCGCACGCCGTCGACCACGTCGTCGTATTTCCAGCCAAAGCCACCGACCACGACCAATGGAATCCGCTGCTCCACGGGGATGCGCGCCAGCGCGCGCAAGCTGGTGACGTAGTTCTTGCGCGGCTGCACGGTGCCGACCTGCAGCAGGTAGCGATTAGGGAGTGCGTAGCGCGCCGTCAGCTCGGCTCGAACCACGCTCGATACCGGAAGGCTGAACTCGGTCTCGACCCCGTGCGGGATCACCCGGCAACGCGGCGGGTCGACATGAAAGTGACGCACCACCGCCTGCCTGGTCGCAGCTGAGGGGCAGATGACCACGCGGGCGCGGTGGACGGATTGCGGCACGACGACCCTGGTCGCGAACCACTGTCCCGCGGGAAACCATTCCGGGTGATCGTAGATGGCGAGATCGTGAATCGTCACCACACCGGGCAGACCGAAGCCGAACAATGGGAGCGAATTCGCCGGACCATGGACGAGCTGCACGCGGTCGCCACGCATGCGCAACGGCAGCGCGACCTGCGGCCCAACCATACGAGGCCCGCGGTCCGGATAGAGGGTGAGGTCGACGCTATGGCTCTCGCGGAATGCGCCGATCAGCGCCTGGATGTACCGGCCGACGCCGGTCGCGTCGCCATCGCCCAGCGCCCCCGTGTCCATGCCAACGCGGAGTCGCGTGCGGCCGGAGCCAACGGGGTCAGGCGTAGGTATCGATCCGCGCCTGCTTCGAGAGGACCTCGAGCACCCGCCGGGCAGGGAACCGTTCGAAGTCATCGGCCCACAGGGTCACGACGCGATCGCCGATCGGCGGTATGTCGGGCTTGCGTGCGGTCGCGATCACGAGGGCGCCGGCGGCTGCCGCGACGTGGAGTGCATCGCCATCGTGTCCGACGACCCCAAGGCTGAGCTCGCTGAGAACTGCCACCTCGTCGACCGTCATTTCGGCGAGCTTGAGCGTAAGCGTTGGCTTGGCGATGCCGGCCCGCGTCTCCCGGACGGCCTGTTGATCGCCAGCACCGCTCACGATGACGATGCGTTCCGCCATCGATTGGTTGGCCACCACGGCAAAACGCTCCGCCGGCCAGGTCGGCATCCGCCGTTGCGATGACCATCCGCCGCCACCGGGAATCAGGATCAGCGGGTGGTGGCCGCTGCCGATGAACGCCGGCCAGCGCGCCATCGCTTGCGTCCGCACCGCCTCTGGCGGCCGCAGATTTGGCGAATCGCCGGGCGCCAGCATCGGCCGCTGGCTGGCGACCGCCGCCAGGCGCCAGTTGGCCTCGACCGGATGGAGATCCTTTGTCGTCCGCACCCGCACGGTCGCCAGCCAATCGTGGCTGCCAGCTGCCACCAGACGGCGTGGCGCCGCGGCGAAGTAGGCCAGCGCCAGGTGAAGGTAGCGTGCCGGGTAGGGAATGACGACGGTCCCAACCGGACCCGTGCGCAATCGCCGAAAGACGCGCCAGAGTTCCGGTGGCGAATCATCGAAGACGGAGGCGCGGCCGATCGATGGGATTTCGAGCACGGTCCCGATGGCGTCCGCCGACGCGAACACCGTCGCGCCCTCGCAGGCGCGCAACACCGATTGCGCCATCAGCGCTTCCCGCACTCCGCCACCGAGCAGGATCGCGACGTTGGATGATGGGCGCCGTTCGGTACTCATGTGATGTAGTGCTGTCCTCGTCGGACGACCTGCATGTTGTCGAGCGCCATGCCCGTCCCGACGGCCACACAGCTCTGCGGATCACGCGCCACCCGGGCCGGGATGCCGACGCGGGCCGCCAGAAACTCGGCCATCCCCGGCAACTGGGCGCCGCCCCCGGAGAGCACGAGGCCGTTGCGGTTGACCGCGGCAAGCCGCGCTTCCGGGACCTGCGCCAGCAGGCGTTGCAGGCCGGCAACGATCGCCTCCAGCGGCGCTCGGATCGCGGCTTGCACCTCGCGGCTCGAGACGCGTAGCGGGGCATGCCGCAGATCGCCATCGCCGTTGAGTTCGATCGAGGTCTCGTTGGCGGGGGTGATGGCCGAACCCATCTCGAGCTTGAGGCGCTCGGCGTCGCCTGGCTTGAGTTGGGCGCCGCGCGTCTCCGCGATGGACGCCTCGATGGCGCGGTCAAGCGCCTCGCCGCCGGTCGGGATCGATTGAATCGCAACGATTTCGCCGAGCACGATCACGGCCATCTCGGTCGAGCCGGCGCCGAGGTTGACCACGACGATGCCGTCGGTGCTGGAGACCGCGACCTTCGCCCCGATGGCGGCGGCCATCGGCTTGTCGATCAGGTACGCCGTCTTGGCGCCCGCCTGCATGGTGGCTTCCAGGACGGCCCGGCGCTCGACGCCCGTCACCATCGGCCCCACCGAGAGCATGACGTCCGGCCGGAAGATCCGCTGCCGCCCGACGATGCGGCCGATCAGGTGCTGGAGCATGGCGCCCGCCACGCCGTAGTCGACCCCGTTGCCATCACGAATCAGTCGGACGGTGCGCGCCTTTCCGCCGCGGCCCACGAGTTGGGTTGCGGCCCGTCCGATCGCCAGTACTCGCCCGCCCTTGCCGTCGGTCGCCATCAAGGCCGGCTCGTTGACGACGACCCCTTCACCTTTGACATAGACGAGGACCGTCGAGGTCCCCAGGTCGATGCCAATCTTCTTGGAGAGCACTCGGCCTCAATCCCCCACGACCCTGGAAAGGTCCACGTCGCCCGGGTGGCCGCCGACGCGGGTGATGTGCGCACCCAGGCGCTCGAGCTTGGCCACGATGTCCTGGTATCCGCGATCGAGATGATAGATGTTGTCGAGCGTGCTTGTACCGGTGGCGCAGAGTGCCGCCACCACCAGCGCCGCCCCCGATCGAATGTCGGGCACGGTGACGGATGCGCCGTGCAACTGGCTGGGGCCCGCGACCATGGCGCTGCGACCCTCGACGTAAATGTCGGCCCCGAGCTTGCGCAATTCCAATACGTGCTGGAAGCGGTTCTCGAAGACCGCCTCGGAGATGACACATTTCCCGTGCGCCTGCGTCATCAGGCTGACGAAGGGCGCCTGCAGGTCGGTGGGGAATCCGGGGTGTGGCCAGGTGGTGACGTCGACCGGCTGCAGCCGGCCGTTGCCCTGTACCCAGAGACTGTGCGTTTGATCCTCCACCTCGACGCCGGCCTCGCGCAGCTTCAGCATCACGGCCCGGAGATCCGCGGTCGCGACGTCTTCGAGGACTGCCTCGCCGCCGGTGGCCGCAACCGCGAACGCGTAGGTACCCGCCTCGATGTTGTCGGGGATGACGCGATGGGTCGCACCGCTGAGCTCGGTCACGCCCTCGATCTGCAGCACATCGGTGCCAATTCCGTTGATCTGAGCGCCCATCTTGCCGAGGAACATCGCCAGGTCGACGACATGCGGCTCACGGGCGGCGTTGTGGATGGTGGTAAAGCCGTCGGCGGTAGCGGCGGCCATCATCAGGTTCTCAGTGCCGGTAACAGTCGGCATGTCGAGATGGATAGTTGCACCTTTCAGACGGTCAGCCCGCGCGACATACTCGCCGTCCACAAGCTCGACATGGGCGCCCATCAAACGCAGACCGTGGAGGTGCTGCTCGACGCGGCGCATGCCGATGTCATCCCCACCTGGCTTCGGCACCCTCGCCTCGCCTCGCCGGGCCAGCAGCGGACCGATTAGCAGGAACGACGCTCGCATCTTGTTGGCCATCCCCGCCAGTACTTCGCTCCGGGCCAGCCGCTCGGCGTTGATCTGGAGTTGCTGTGGATCCAGCCAGCGGATCTGGACCCCCATGCCTTCCAGCAGCTTCTTCATGGTCGTGACGTCCTCGAGGCGCGGCACGTTCTTGAGCCGGCATTCCTCGTCGGTCAGCAGGCAGGCAGCCAGGATCGGGAGGACCGCATTCTTGGAGCCACTGATCGGGACCCGCCCGACCAATCGAGTTCCCCCCTCGATCAGGAGTTGGGCCACTAGCCGACTAGGGTATCAGTCTGGGCAGCCCTTGAGGGTAACCTCGGGAGAGGCTCAAAAGGCTCCGGGGAACGTCGCATCGAGGTCCCGGTCCTGGATCACGTCATCCCATGAGCCGTCAGGAACGACCCTCAGATGGCGCCAGATCCGGTCTAAGTCGGCCTGCCTCCATCGCTCTGCATATAGCGACAAGACGCAGCGTCCACTCCCAGAAAAAGCGAACACGGTTGGGACGGGAGGATGGGGGCCGCGGCCAGCTGGAAAGGGTTGAACCGAGCAGCGGACGACCCGGACGATGTCTCTTGCCGCAACCCTACTTGTTGACCAGAACCAGTGAGTCATCAAGATTGCGTCAGCCGTGACCATGATCCGTGTACCCAAGCCGTACGCTGCGAGATACGCCGGATACAAGACGAGGAACAGGCCGCCAAGGCTAAAGGCGACGGCGACCGCTGTCATTTTGTCGGACCTGCCGAACAGCTTCAGGCTACCGGCGAGTAGTAGGAGCCCCAGGATCTCGGAGATTGGCAGCTGCCACCAGTCAATAGCCCCCCAGGATGGTCGAACGATAAGCGGACCGCGTTCATCGGAGACTGGCGGCTCGTAAGCGGCGGCCATGCTCCGGTGCAACGGCACCGTCAGATTCGACTTGCTGGCGTTAGGTCCGGCGGCGGCGGCGCAACTCGGCCAGGCGCAGCCGGGCCTCAGCGCGCGCCAGGGCGACCGAGGCAGCCGCCTGGTCGGCATCGGAGAGCTTCGACTGCAGCAGCTCCGCCGCTCGGCGGCGAGCTTCCTCAGCCCGAGACTCGTCGATGTCCTCCGCGCGCTCGGCGGCATCGGCCAGGACGGTGACCTCGTCGGGCCGGACTTCCAGGAATCCCCCGGAGACGAAGAAAAACTGCTCCTCGTTGTCATTGCGCACCTTGACCACGCCGGGCTTGAGCGGCGTCAACAGGGGAATGTGCCGCGGCAGGATGCCCAGCTCCCCCTCCGACCCCGGCGCCACGACGAAGTCGGCATCGCCTTTGAAGCGACGCCCTTCGACCGTGACGATGTCGACGTGGAGCTTGTTCTTCTCGGCCATCGTTATTTCTGGGACTTGGTCCGATCTCCTGAGGCTGCCGCTTTGGGCTTCTCGTTCTCGTCCTTGGGCTTCTCGTCTTTGGGCTGCTCGGCTTTCGGCTTGCCCTCGTCGCTCGGGGCGGCCTCACCCTTGGCAGCCGCCACCACCTCGTCGATGGTGCCCGCCATGTAGAACGCCTGTTCCGGCAGGCCGTCGTGCTTGCCCTCGAGGATCTCACTGAAGCCCCGGATGGTTTCCTTCAGCGGCACGTACTTGCCAGGGCGGTTGGTGAAGATCTCGGCCACGAAGAACGGCTGCGAGAGGAAGCGCTCGATCTTACGGGCCCGCGCCACCAGCACCTTGTCGTCCTCGGACAATTCGTCCGGACCGAGGATCGCGATGATGTCCTGCAGCTCCTTGTTGCGCTGCAGCACCTGCTGCACGCCGCGGGCCACCCGATAGTGTTCCTCTCCTACGATCTCGGGGGTGAGGAATCGCGAGAACGAATCGAGGGGATCGACCGCGGGGTAGATGCCGCGCTCGACGATGGCGCGGGACAGGCTCACCGTGGCGCCCAGGTGGGCGAAGGTCGTCGCAATCGCCGGGTCCGTGTAGTCGTCGGCGGGAACGAAGACCGCCTGCACCGAAGTGATCGATCCTTTCTTGGTGGAGGTGATCCGCTCCTCAAGGTCACCCATCTCGGTGGCCAACGTCGGCTGGTACCCGACCGCCGATGGCAGACGACCAAGCAGCGCCGAGACTTCGCTGCCCGCCAGCATGTAGCGAAACACGTTGTCGATGAAGAGCAGCACGTCCTGGCCGAACTCGTCGCGGAAATACTCGGCCAGCGTCAGGCCGGTCAACCCAACTCGGGCGCGCGCCCCCGGCGGTTCGTTCATCTGGCCGAAGACCAGGGCCGTCTTGTCGATGACCCCTGATTCGTTCATCTCCAGCCAAAGCGAGTTGCCCTCACGGGTGCGCTCGCCGACGCCGGCAAACACCGAGAAACCGCTGTGCTCGGTGGCGATATTGCGGATCAGCTCCATGACGATGACGGTCTTGCCAACGCCGGCGCCACCGAAGAGGCCGATCTTGCTGCCCTTGGCGAAGGTGGTCACCAGGTCGATGACCTTGATCCCAGTCTCCAGAACCTCGGTGTCCGTCGCCTGCTCGCTGACCGGCGGCGCGAGACGGTGGATCGGGAGCCGGGTCTCTGACTCGATCTTGCCCTTGCCATCGATCGGATCGCCGATGACATTCATCATCCGCCCGAGGGTCCCCTTCCCCACCGGCACCGTGATCGGGCCGCCCGTGTCCCTGACCTCCGTGCCACGAACCAAGCCGTCGGTCGAATCCATCGCAATGGTTCGCACCACATCATTGCCGCGATGTTGCTGGACTTCCAGCACCAGGCGTCCTTGCTTACCGCGATCGATCTCGAGCGCGTGATAGATCTCGGGAAGATCCTGTCCCTCGAAGACGACGTCGACGACCGGACCGATGATCTGGTCGACGCGCCCGGTCCGTTGCTTCTTTGGTTTCTCTTGCTTTTTCTCTGCTTTCTCTGCGATTGCCATTGATGCCTCCTAGCCGGCGGTGAGCGCTTCGGCGCCACCCACGATTTCGCTCAGTTCTTTCGTGATCGTCGCCTGCCGCACCTTGTTGCGCAGCAGGGTCAGGTCTTCGATTAGCTCACCGGCGTTGTCGGTCGCGTTCCGCATCGCTACCATCTGGGCCGCGTAGAAGCTGGCCAGGTTGTCCAGGACCGCCGCGTAGACCTGGGCCTCGACGTAGCGCGGCAGCAGCTGCGAGAGAACCTCTTCAGCTTCCGGCTCATAGATGTAGTCGATCCGCGGACCCTCGCCTTTCCGCTCCGGGACCCGTACCGGGATCAGGACCTTGATGGTCGGCTCCAACCGGCTGACCGATGCAAAGTGGGTATAGAGCAGCGCCACTTCGTCGACATTGCCCTGCAAATACTCATCCCGCGCCACCGTGATCACCGGCAAGATGTCCTTCAACTGCGGCCGGTCGCCGACCTGCGAGACCTCGGCCAGGATCGGCACCCCCAACCTGCGGAAATAGTCGCGCCCTTTTCGTCCAATGGTGTCGAGCACGGTGTCGCCCTGCCGGATGTAGCCAAGCGCCACCCGAAACGCGTTAACGTTCAGGCCGCCGGCGAGGCCGCGGTCGGAGGAAACGAGGATCAGCAACCGTTTGTTGACCGGCCGCTCGGTGAGGAAGGGGTGCTGATAGCTGGTCACCCGGCTGGCCACCTCGACCAGGACGTCGGCCATTCGGTCGGCGTAAGGTCGCGCCGCTTCCGCGCGAGCCTGCACGCGGCGCAGCTTCGAGGCCGCGACCGCCTGCATGGCGCGCGTGATCTGCTGCGTGTTCTTCACGCTGGCGATCCGGCGGCGGATTTCGGCGAGGGTGGCCATGTGCCGCTAGCGTTCCTTGGCGGTCTCGCGCTCGGTCGCGCGCCGGGCAGCCTGCAATGGTCCCTTTCCATCTGGCGGCGGCGCCTCGCTTTTTGCCGCCGGCTTCTCTTCCGCCTTCTGGACCAGTGGGCTCGACTGCTTGAACTCGTCGATCGCCCCGCGGAGCAGCTTTTCCGTGTCAGGAGAGAGCGCCTTCTCTTTTGCGATGGTCTGCTCGACGCCCGGATGCGAACTGCTCAAGAACCGCAGCAGCTCATTTTCGAACTGTCGCACCTTGTCGACCGGAACGTCGTCGAGCAGGCCGTTCCCGCCGGCGAAGAGGACGATCACCTGCTGGGCGACCTTCATCGGTTGGTACTGGTCCTGCTTGAGCAGCTCCTCCATCCGCTTGCCACGCTCCAGCTGGTCCCGCGTCCGCTTGTCCAGGTCGGAGGCAAACTGCGCGAAGGCCGCCAGCTCCCGATACTGCGAGAGGTCGAGGCGGAGCCGGCCGGCGACCTGCCGCATCGCCTTGATCTGGGCGGCGCCACCAACCCGGGAGACGGACAGGCCGGTCGAGATCGCCGGCCGGATGCCCGCATAGAAAAGATCGGTCAAGAGGTAGATCTGTCCATCGGTGATCGAGATGACGTTGGTGGGGATGTAGGCCGAGATGTCGCCGGCGAGGGTCTCGATGATCGGCAGCGCCGTGAGCGAGCCGCCTCCGTTCTCCTTGTTCATGCGTGCCGATCGCTCGAGCAAGCGGGAGTGGAGGTAGAAGACGTCGCCGGGATAGGCCTCGCGCCCGGGTGGACGTCGAAGCAAGAGCGAGATCTGTCGGTAGGCCCAGGCGTGCTTCGACAGGTCGTCGTAGACCACCAGTACGTCCTTCCCCTTGTCCATGAAGTACTCGCCCATGGAGGTCGCGGCGTAGGGCGCGATGTACCACAGCGGCGCCGGCTCACTGGCGGTCGCGGAAACGATGATGGTGTACTCGAGCGCGCCACGCTCCTCGAGCACGGCAGCCACCTGGGCGACGGTGGCAGCGCGCTGGCCGATTGCCACATAGATGCAGATGACGTCCTGCCCTTTCTGGTTGATGATGGTGTCGAGCGCAATCGCGGTTTTCCCCGTTTGCCGGTCGCCGATGATCAGCTCACGCTGACCCCGGCCGATGGGGGTCATCGCATCCACCGCCTTGATCCCGGTTTGCAGCGGCGTGTCGACGAGCTGCCGCGTAATGACACCGGGAGCCACCTTCTCGACGGGAGCCGTTTCGGTTGTCTGGATCGGACCTTTGCCGTCGATTGGCTCCCCGAGTGCGTTGACGACCCGGCCAATCAGCGCGTCGCCGACCGGCACCTGGATGACACTGCCGGTGGTGCGCACCTCGTCGCCCTCGCGGATCTCCTCGTAGGGCCCGAGGATGACAGCGCCCACCGAGTCCTCCTCGAGGTTGAGCGCCATGCCCTTGACCCCGCCCTTGAACTCGAGCAACTCGAGTGATTGGGCGTTCCGCAGGCCATAGATCCGTGCGATGCCGTCACCGATCTCGGTGACGATGCCGACGTCCGCCGAGAGGATGGGGACGTCGAAGTCCTTGATGCGCTGTTTGATGAGGTTGCTGATCTCGTCTGACTTGATGCCCAATGCTGTTCCTTACCCTTTAGCTCAATAATTCCTGCCGCAACCGCGCGAGTTGCGTTCGTACGGTGCCGTCGATAAGGTGGTCCCCGATCTGGATCGTCGCGCCCCCGACAACGGCCGGATCGGTCGTGAACCTCACGTTGACCTTGCGGCCCAGCTTGCGCGCCAGTGCCTGCTCGTAGCGCTCGCGATCGTCTTTGCCCAGGTCAATCGCGGTTGTGACGCTGGCATGCACGATGCCCGATGCCTCGTCGGCCAGTCGTTCGAACGCCTCTCGGATTTCGTGCATGTACCGGGTGCGATGGTGCTCGACCAACAAGCGAAGGAGGTTTTCGGTCTCGGGCCGCAGTTCTGGAGCGAGCAGCTTCGCCAGCTCCACCCGTCGCTTGACGCCGACCGCTGGATTTTGAAAGGCGGCGACCAGGACGTCGTCCTGGAGCAACTCGTCCAGCTTGGTCAGCTCGGCGCGCCAGGTATCGATCGTCTTCTCCTCCTGGGCTAGCTGGAAGATACCGGACGCATAGCGACGCGCGACATTGCTCGCCTCAGGCACGAATCTCCGCCTCCTCGATGGCGCGCTCGATCAGCTCGCGATGCTTCTTGGCATCGAGGCTCTCGCCGATGATCCGGCCGGCGGCCATCACCGCCAGGTCGGCGACCTGCTCGCGCAGATCCTGGACCGCCTTCTGGCGCTCTTGCTGGATCTCGGCGCGGGCTTTGACGATCAGCGCCTCGGCCTGCTCGCGCGCCTTGGCCTCGAGCTCCTTGCGCAGGTCCTCCCCCTGCTTGGCAATCCGATCGAGGATCGCCTGTGCCTCCCGGCGTGCTTCCTCGAGCTTCGCCTCGCGTTCGCGCTCGGCCGCTTCCAGCTCCTGCACCGCCTTCTGCGTGGCCTCGACGCCCTGTGCGATCCGCGCCCGGCGCTCGTTCAGGATGCGCAGGAGCGGTCCCCAGGCGAGCCGGTAGAGGACACCCAACACGAGGAGAAAGATCACCAGCTGGGCGATCAGCGTCCCGTTGATCGTCAGCAGGCCGGCGTCGAGACGGGTCATTTCCCGGTGATCTGGGCCAGCAGTGGGTTGGCGAAGATCAAGAACAGGCCGAGCCCCAATCCGATGATGGGCAGCGCCTCGATGAACCCGATGCCGATGACCATCAGGGTGAACAGGCGTCCCTGCATCTCGGGCTGCCGAGCCGTCCCTTCAACCGTGCGACTCGACACCAACCCATCACCGATCCCCGCTCCCAGGGCGCTCAGTCCCAGCAGCAGGCCGAAGGCAATGACGGTGGCACCCAAAACGATTGCGCGTTCCAATCCAATCCTCCCTTAGTGGTTATCCATGTTCTTCTTGGACTTCGGTCGCGATCGCGACGTACGAGACGGTCAAAACGGTAAAGATAAAGGCCTGCACCGCGCCGATGAAGAGGCTGAACAGCGTCCAGGCCACCCCCGGAAGCCATGAGATCCAGGTCGGGATCAGCACGATGATCAGGGTGAGCAACAGCTCGCCGACAAAAATATTGAAGTAGAGTCGGAAAGAGAGCGTGATCGGCTTGGCGAGCTCATCGATGACGGAGAGCGGAAAATAGGGGGGCACCAGCAGCAGGTGCTTGAGGTACCCGCCGAAGTGCCGGCTGCGGATGCTGTAGTACTGCACCAGCACGAAGGACATCAAGGCAAGCCCGAGCGTCGTGTTCCAGTCGTTGGTCGGCGACTTGAGCCCGGGCACCAGCCCCAGCCAGTTCGCGATCAGCAGGAAGGTGATGAGCGTGATCGCCAGCGGGCCGAGCGTCACGTTTCGACCCTGCAGCGTCTCCTCGGTCAAATTATTGATGTACTCGACGACGCCCTCCGTGGCGTTCTGCAGCTGGGTGGGCACGCCGACTCGAAGTTGGCTGCGCAGGATGACCCCGAGGATCAGTAGGACCCCGCAGACGATGAGGGTGTTGCGAATCGTGTCGGTATTGAAATCGAGACCGGCGACGTTGATCGTCGGATGGGTAACGTCGATTTGAAGCAGCGGCAAGGCGATCATGCAGTCATCCCTGGCTGGGCGCGCATGATGCGCCACCCCGCGACCGCGGCTGCGATCGGGAAGCACCCGTAGCCAATCACGGCGCCCACCGGGTCGACGCGGCTGACGATGAGCACGACACCCAGCAGGACGGCAATGGTCAGAAACCGGATGGCGGCCGCGACCTGAAGCATTCGGGCGGTCGGGGCGAAACCGACGAAACGCTTGGCGGTTCCCACCATCCAGACCATGTTGGCGAGGCCGAGCAGCCCGCCCGCGACCAGGCCGGCGACGGCGCGGGGGTGACCGACGGCGATCAGGCCGCCGGCGACAACCAACAGGAAGGCGACCAATACCAGCGACGCTGTCACCTCGAACCGGCGCAGGTCACTCACTTCCACGCATCTCTTTCATCACCATTCGCACGACGCTATAGCCCCCGGCTAGAACTCCGAGGAGCAACCCCACCAACAGGAACCAGGGCGACGTGTGAAATGCCCGGTCGGCGAGGTAGCCGAGGCCCAACCCAACCAACACCGAAGCTGCCAGCTGGAGGCCGATGCCGGACGCGAGGCCCAAAGCCGCCAGCATGCTGGGGTCCTTGCGCTTTTCCGTCGGGGCCATCACTGCCTCCCAGAATTAGGCCTCAACCGTACCAAGCTTATCAGGCCGAATACGCGGCGCCATCCGGCGCGGGCCCGAACCGAGCTCAACCCCGACTGCTTCGCCGGAACCGCCGGATCACGATGATGGCAATCCCCAGCAGCATCAAGAGGATGGCCCCGAGCAGCACCTTCTTGTGCCCGTAGATGGCCAGGCCGACCGCGGCGAAGATGGCCGTGCCGAAGTAGAAGACGAGCACGGTCTCGCGTGGGCTCAGGCCGAAATCGAGGAGGCGATGGTGCAGGTGCTCGGTGTCCGGCGTCGCAATCGATTTGCCGCGCAGCCGCCGCCGCACGATCGCCCAGGCGGTATCGCCGATCGGGATGGCAAGCGCCGCCACCGGCACGATCAAGGCCAGGACGACCGTGCCTTTTGCGACGGACAGCACCGAGAGCGCGGCGAGGGTGAACCCGAGGAAGTTGCTCCCACTGTCGCCCATGAAGATCCGCGCCGGATGCCAGTTGAAGAGCAGAAAGCCGACGCAAGCGCCGATCAGGGCGCCGGCAAGGATGACGATATCGGTTTCGCCCCGGTTGATGGCGGCCAACAATAAGGTTGCCGCCACGATCGCCACGACGCCAGCCGCGAGGCCATCGACGCCGTCAATGAGGTTGATGGTGTTTTCCAGGCTGACGAACCAGAGCAGCGTCAGCGGGACGGCGGCCACCAGCGAGAAGTTGATGATGTGGCCTCCCGGCAGGTTGACGAAGTGAATGTAGATGTTGAACACCAAGATGGCCAGCAAGGACGCGGCCACCTGGAACAAGAGCTTGAATAGGGGCCGCACCCCGTGCATGTCGTCGAAGACCATCAGGGTCGTGATCACCGCCGCCGACAGCAGTAATCCCAGCGTGGCGGAACTCGTGGAGAAGAGCGCGGCGGAAAGCCCGAACCCGAGGTACATGGCCAGTCCACCAAGTCGGGCCGTAGGCTGCCGGTGGATGAAACGGTCACCCGGCTGAGCGACGGCTCCGAGCCTGAACGCCAACCAGCGGGCGGGAAGCACGGCAATCGCTGTGCAGACCAGCGCCGCGAGAAACGGCACGACCGCCGGGCCGAATCGGGACGGTGAGAAATCAGACCAGAAGGTCGGGTCGCTGAAGACGCCGACGCCCGCTAATACGGCAGCGGAAATCGTTCGCACAGCGCCCGACTGCGGGCGCGCACCTGCTCATGCACCGTCCGGTCCTCGAGGTTGAAGAGCAACTCGGCGACCATCTCGGCGATCTGGCTCATCTCCTGAGGGCCCATGCCGCGCGTCGTCACCGACGGCGATCCGAGGCGAATGCCACTCGGGTTGAACTTGCTCGCGGTGTCGAAGGGAATCGAGTTGCGGTTCACCGTGATGCCAACCGTGTCGAAGGTCTCCTGGACTTTCTTCCCCGTGAGATTCAACGGTCGAAGGTCGATCAGCATCAGGTGGTTGTCGGTGCCGCCGCTGACGAGCCGCAACCTCCGCTGGCTCAGACCCTCGGCGAGGATCCGCGCATTGTTGACCACCGCCTGCGCGTAGGACTTGAACTCCGGCGTCTTCCACTGCGCCAGCATCACGGCCTTGCCGGCGACCGCGTGGTTGTGCGGTCCGCCCTGGCTGCCCGGGAAGACGCTCTTGTCGATGTCGGCGGCATATTTCGCCTTGCAGAGGATCATCGCGCCCCAGGGCCCGCGCATCGTCTTGTGGGTGGTGAAGCTGACAAAGTCCGCATGTGGAACCGGGCTGGGATGCGCGCCGCCCGCGACCAGGCCCGCGAAATGCGCCATGTCGACGAAGAAATAGGCGTCGACTGCCCGCGCGATCGCCGCCATCCGCTCGAAGTCCAGGATTCGCGGGTAGGCGCTGTAGCCGGCGAGCAGCATCTTCGGCCGGACCTCTTTGGCCTGCCTCTCCAGGAGGTCGTAATCGATCCGCTCGGTGGTGGCATCGACACCGTAGGGCACGAAGTGATAGAGCTTGCCGGAAAAGTTGACCGGGCTGCCGTGGCTCAGGTGCCCGCCCTGGCTGAGGTCCATGCCCATGACGGTGTCGCCGACGCTCAGCACGGCCGCGTAGACCGCGTAGTTGGCGGTCGTGCCGCAGTGGGATTGCACGTTGGCGTGCTCCGCGCCGAAGAGCGCCTTGGCGCGCTCGATCGCCAGCGTCTCGATCCGGTCGACGTTTTCGCAGCCGCCGTAGTAGCGCTTGCCCGGATAGCCCTCGGCATATTTGTTGTTGAGCAACGAGCCGAGTGCCTGGAGGACGGCCGGGCTGGCGATGTTCTCGGACGGGATCAGCTCCAGCGTGTACTGCTGACGTTCGAACTCATCGCGGATCGCGGCACCGACCTCGGGATCGACCAGGTCGATTCGGCTGGTCAGATCGGTGCGGGCTTGCAACATCCCGCCCATTATCCCCGAATCAGTTCAATGGCCGGAATCGCGCCCTGGCGCAGGATGCGAGGGGTCACGCCGGCCAGGTCGAGAATGGTCGAGGGCTGACCGATGCGACATGGCCCTCCGTCGAGCAGGACGTCAAGGCGGTCACCGAGGCTGGCCATGACCTGGTCGGCATCGACCGGAGGCGGCTGCCCCGCCGGGTTGGCACTGCTGCTCGCGATCGGCTCGCCCAGCGCTCTCAGCAGTGTGAGCGCCACGTCGTGATTCGGTGCGCGCACGGCAATGGTCGGTCCGTCAGTCGGGACGCGAGCCGGCAGCACGAGCGTGAGCGGGCCCGGCCAGAAACGAGCCATCAGCTCGGCCGCGGCGGCGGTGACGACCGCGAATCGTTCGACCTGGGCCCGGTCCAGCACCAGCCAGACCATCGGCTGGCCGGATGGGCGTTCCTTGACCTCGTAGAGGCGAGCCACCGCGACCGGGTCCCCGGCGCGCGCGGCGACGGCATACAGCGTATCGGTTGGGAAAGCAATCACGGCGCCGGCGCGAAGCTGCTCCGCGGCCTGGGCGATGTGCGACGGGTCGGCGGGCCACCGCGCCGTCACGTCTGGATGCGGACCACCCGGTTGAGTCCGGCGAGGTCTTTGTGCACGCTGACCTCGGCCGTTGGCCAGTGCTTCTGCGCCAGCCGGACGATGCGGCGGG